>CALXBN010000001.1 GCA_944386555.1 uncultured Ruthenibacterium sp.
GGCCCCTATGGAACTGCGCCGTATGCCGGCGGCCGGCGCCCCCGGCACCGACAGGCCGGGGGAGGCAGAGGTGCCCGACATCCAGACGATCCGGCGCACGGTGCGCCGGCCCGAGCGGCCCGCCCCGGCAGAGCACACCGCCCTGCAGCCGGCGGCAGGCCGCCCCGTACAGATCACCCGGGAGGCGCAGGAGGCAGAATTTTCCGCCGAGCAGGTGCGGAACCTGGCCGACCGTGTGTACCGTCAAATCGAAGCGCGCCTGCGCAGTGAAAAAATGAGAAGGGGGCTGTAAGATGGCCTTGCTGGATACCGTTAAAAATAAAGTGACCGGCCTGCTGACGCCTGCCAAGCTGGAAAAGGCGAAGATCATTGCCCTGTACAGCGAAAGCGGTATGGGGCCGGAAAAAGCCACCACCTTCACCGTTCAGTTCAACCCTGCCGAATATGTGCTGGAACGCCGGGTGCATTTGTCCCGCCGGAGGAAGATCGGGGAAGACCAGAAGCCCGCGGAGCCCTCCGCCACCGCTTCCGAGCCGGCCACGCTGTCCCTGTCGCTGTATTTCGATACCATCACCGACCTGCACAGCCAGAGCCTGAGCGGCCTGAAGAACAGCCTGGACCAGAACGGCCTGGCCCAGACGGCCAAGACCCTGGCGGTGGATCAGTTCTGGCGGGCGTCCAACGACAACCCGGCCTTTGTGGCCGAAGAGCTGACCCGCCTGGTCAAATATGTCAATACCCGCCACCAGCCGCCCCAGGTGCGCTTTGTGTGGGGCCGGTTCGATTTCCTGGGCAAGGTGGTATCCGCCACCATCCAGTACACTATGTTCAGCCCTGCGGGCACGCCCGTGCGTGCCAGGGTGAACCTGACGCTGCAGGGCGAAGAGCAGATCACCCGGCAGGCCATCGCCCAAAAGCCCCCTGAATCGCCGGACCGCACCAAGGAGCGCACCCTGGCCCAGGGCGACCAGCTGTGGATGATTGCCGGGCAGGAATATGCCGACCCCGGCAAGTGGAAGCTGATCGCCCAGGCCAATGGCATCCTGAATCCACGCACGCTGGAACGCGCGGCGTCGCTGAAGGTGCCCAGCATCAAATAACGCGGGCCGCCGCCCGCCGGAAAGGAGGGGCCGCCGTGGACCTGATGACCGCCGTATCCGCTTACAGCCAGCTGAAGCTGAAGTACCGCAATTTTGAGGCCCCCACCGCCCGGGTGCTGGTGGACGGCGTGGACATTGTGCGCCAGATGGGTGCCCAGCTGTCTGCCGTCACGGCAGATTTGTCCTGCGGGTACACGGCCTCGGGCGCCAGCTTCGACGTGGCCGGCGAGTACCGGCATGCCGAAAGCAGCTTTTCCGCCAAGGGCTGCGCCAAATTGCTGCAGCTGGGCGCCAAGGTGGAGCTGCAGCTGGGCTACATCGAGACCGAAACCGTCTTTTCAGGCCTGGTGGCGGAGGTGGAGTACCGCTTTGACGCCGAGGAGGAGCCGGTGATCCACGTGGAGTGCATGGACGCCAAGTGCCTGCTGATGAAGATGCAGCGCCTGGAGATCCGCAGCGAGAAAAAAATCGCTGCCGTGGTGAACGCCCTGCTGGGCCAGCAGCCTGTCAGCAGCTACCTGTCGGGCCGCACCGTGCAGCTGGCCGAGGCCGCCGCAGAACCGCTGCAGATGAATATGGACAGCGACTACGACTTTCTGGTGCGACAGGCGCAGTATACGGGCAGCGAATTTTTCATCTTTGCCGGGCGGGCCTATTTCCGCCAGCCTCCCCGGGCCGCGGCGCCGGCCCTGACACTGGAGCCCTCCATGGGCGTGTACCGGGCCGGGTTTTCACTGCGGGGCGCGCCGCTTGTGAAAAAAGTCACCGTGGCCGGGGTGGACCCTTCCAGCGACAACCCGGTTCGGGCCAGCGCGGCGGCCACGGGCTCCTTCGGCAAGGGCGCGGGCCCTTCCCGCATGCTGTCCGGTACCGAGCGCACGTATTTCGACCCCCGCGCCACCAGCGCCAAGCTGGCGGCGGACCGCGCCCAGGTGCTGATGGAGGGCATCCAGCAGCAGTTTGGCGTGCTGGAATGCCAGTGCCGCGGCCTGCCGGAGCTGGTGCCCGGCCGCTGGCTGAAAGTGCAGGGTTTCCAGGACGAGGCCAACCGCAGCTTTTACATCACCGATGTCCGCCATGTGCTGCACGAAGGCGGCTTCGAAACCACTTTTGAAGCGAGGATCACCAGCTTATGAGCGAGATCAGCCAGTTGTTTGATGTCAACGGCCAGTTCGGGCAGGACCCGGCGCTGCGCCAGCCGCCTCAGTTTGTGCAGGGGAAGGTTACCGACAACGCAGATAAGCAGAACGCCGGCATGGTGAAGGTGGAGTTCCTGTCCTGGAAGAGCGGCAGCAACATCTGCCAGTGGATGCCGCTGCTGCGCCCCTACGCCGGCGCGGGCTACGGGCTGTACGCCGTGCCCGAAGTGGGCGACATCGTGCTGGTGGGCTTTCTGGGTTCCGAGATGCGCCGCCCCTTTGTGATGGGTGTGCTGTATCCCGCCGGCGCCAAGTATCCCGGCCAGCAGTTTACCGAGAAGAACTTTACCAAATCCTTCCGCACCAAGGGCGGATGTGAAGTGACCTTTAGTGACGAGCAAAACAAGGAGAAGGTCACCGTGGCCACCCCCGGCGGCCTGCAGGTGGACCTGGACGACGGCGCCCAGGCCGTGACGGTGACAGACAAAAACGGTAAAAACCTGCTGAAGTTGGATTGCAAGAACGGCCAGGCCAGCCTGACAGCCAACGCCAAAATCACCCTGAAAACCGGCAGCTGTACGCTGACAATGGACGGCCAAAGCGGGAAGATCCAGCTGGAAGGCAATACCGTGGCCGTCAGCGCCAAGCAGCAGTTTACCGCCGAGGGCAAGGCGGGCCTCAGCCTGACCAGCAGCGCCAGCGCCAAGCTGGAAGGCACCGCCGGCCTGACGCTGAAATCCAGCGCCATGGCCCAGCTGTCCGGCAGCATGGTGAAGATCAACTGACCAAAAGCCCGCGGCCGGCTGGCCGCAGAAAGGAGCCGCACATGGCAGGCACGCGTGATTTCCTGGGCACAGGCTGGAGTTTTCCGCCCCGGGCGGACGGCGCCACCGGCCGTTTTGTCACCAGCAGCGAGGAAGAGAATATCCGCCAATCGGTGTACATCATCCTGTCCACCCGCCGAGGCGAGCGCGCCATGCTGCCCCAGTTCGGCTGCAACCTGCACGATTATGTATTCGAACTGCCGGACCTGGCCGCTGTGACGCTGGTGCGCAGCGAGGTGATCGACGCCCTCACCCGCTGGGAGCCGCGCATTGTGGATATCGCCGTGGATGTGCGCCTGGACGAGATCCACACAGGCAAACTGATTCTGGATGTGGGCTACACCGTGCGGGATACAAACCGCCCGGACAACCTGGTGTTCCCCTATTATTTGTACGAAGGCGTCGGCGACGAGCTGTAAGCGCATTGTGGAAGGGAGGCGACGCAGATGGAACAGCATCATAACGACCTGCGGGCCCGCCTGGAAGCGCTGGCACAGGCCTATGTGCCCGATTGGCGCTTTGACCCGAAGGACCCGGACGTGGGCAGCGCGGCCGCGCTGCTGCTGGAGGAGATGCAGGCCGACAGCGAAAAACGCTTTTCGCAAGTGCTGCGCACCCATAAGATCCGCTATTTGAACCTGTTTGACAGGCTGTACACCACCCCCGTGCAGGCCGCCCGCAGCTACGTGCAATTCACCCCTGTGCCAGGCGCCGGACAGGCCGTGTATGTGCCGCGGGGTACCACCCTGCTGGCCGACGGCGAGGACGCCGGCCCCGCGCTGGAGTTCGAAACCACCGAGGGCATCACGGCCAGCGCTGCCTCCCTGGACGCCATTGTGGCTGTGCAGCAGCGGGAGGACCGCATCGTCACCCTGCTGGACGGCGGCGGCGCCGCCGGCTGCACTTTTACGGTGTTTGACCCCGAGCCGCCCAGCGAGGCCCACCACCTGCTGACACTGACATTCCCCTGTACCCTGCAGGACCTGCCGGCCGGGCCCCTGGGGCTGCGGCTGTCCACGGCAGACCCGGCCGACGCCTGTGCGGCGGCGGCCCGCCTGGCCGGGGAGGGCGTTTCTTTCGAGCTGGAGGGCCCCGAGGGCCCGCTGGCGCTGGAAAGCCCCCGGGCCGAGGAGGATACGCTGTGGTTCAGCTGGCAGCCCCCCGCCCCGCAGGACCCCCGCCGCGCCGGGGCGATGCCGGCCCAAACCGTGCTGCGCCTGCGGGCCGCCGGGCCCATGGGGCTTACCCTGTCGGGCGCGCAGCTGGTATTTTCCCGGGCCCAGCTGCCTCCCGCCGAGGTGCGCTGCGGCGGCATCACCCAGGCGCCGGGCAGGTTTTATCCCTTCGGCAGCCCGCTGGAAGTGTATGCCGAGTGCGGCATCGAGTGCCCTGCCGCCTTGGACCGCCCCGGTGCCGACGTCACCCTCTCCTTCAACCTGTCCTTCGAGACCCTGGAGCAGACCCTGCCCCAGGCCGAGAGCCAGGTGGACTATCGGGTGATCATGAAAAAATCGGCCCCCGCGCCCCAGCCGGAGATGCGCAACGTGCGGCCCGACTATGTGCTGGTGGAATACCGCAGCACCCGGGGCTGGCGGCGCCTGGTGCCCGACGAGCATGCGGCGCTGCTGTTCAACGGCTCGGCCCAGGGGGCGGTGTCCATCGCCTTCCGCTGCCCCGAAGACCTGGTGCCCGCCGGCCAGGCCGATGGCGAATGCCGCCTGCGCCTGCGGCTGCTGCGGGCCGACGGCCTGTACCAGCTGCCCCTGCGCCAGCACATTCCCGTGGTGGAGGGCCTGTGCTTCGCTTTCAGCTATGAAGCCGCCCCCCTGGCGCCGGTGCGGGCGGACGCCGACAACAATTTCCAGCGGCGGGACCTGGTGCCGCTGTGGGCTGCCGGCCGCAGCGCCGCGCCCTTTACCAGCGCCGAACGCCGGGGCGCCTGCCTGTACCTGGGTTTTGACGCCTCGCCCCAGGGCAGCCCGCTGAGCCTGTATTTTGATGTGGAAAACAATGAGGATCTGCCGCTGGACTATGCCGTGGAGTACTTGGGGCCCGGTGGTTTTGCTCCGGTACAGGTGCAGGATGGCACCGAAGGGCTGCTGTATTCCGGCGCTCTGCTGGCACTGGTGCCCGCCGACGCCGCCCAGGCCAGCCTGTACGGCAAAAACCTTTGGTGGCTGCGCCTGGTGTGCGCGGCGGACCTGGCCGCCCGCCCGGGGCTGCCCACAGTGCGTGGCATCCGCGTCAACATGGCGCCGGTGGAAAACCGCAGCACCCGCATCGAAGAGTTTTATGTGGATGACCCCGAGGCGCCGGCCCGCTTCCAGCTGGCCCGGCGGGACATCCTGCAGGCGCGCGTGTATGTAAACGAAGCAGCGGGCGCCGGCTCCGGCGCCGACCACTGGGTGGAATGGGCGCGGCGCACCCATGCGGCCCAGCAGGGGCGCTTTTACGAGCTGGATGCCGCCGCCGGTGCGGTGCTGTTCAGCGGGCATACCTTCTCGGTGTATGTGCCCCCCGCAGGGGCCGCCGCTGTGCGGGTTGTGTACCAAAGCTACCGGGGTACCCGGGGCAACGTGCCTGCCGGCGCCATCAACACCATGGCCCAGCCCATCCGCTACATTGCCTCCGTCACCAACCCCATGGCCGCTTACGGCGGTACCGACGGCGGCGGCGAAGAGGGGGCGGCCCGGCAGGTGGCCACGCTGCTGCGCACCCGCGGGCGCGCCGTCAGCGAGCGGGATTATTTCGACATCATTACCCGCCTGGGCTGCGGCGTGCGGCAGATCAAATGCTGCAGAGGTGTGGATCGCCAGGGCCGCCCGGCGCCGGATACCATTACCGTGGCGCTGCTGATTGAAGAATATGAGAAGGGCAGCCACATCTTTTCCGCCGTGAAGGAGCGCGTGCGCGCGGCCCTCGCCGGGGCCGGCGGCATGGTGCCCCTGGGCAAAACGCTGGTGCTGTGCCAGCCCCGGTTCGTGCGCTACTCCGTGCGTATCTGGCTGCGCTGCCCGGCCATGGAAAGCGTTTATCAGGTGCAGCAGCGCACCGAAGAGACCATCCGCCGCTTTCTGGACCCGCTGCACGGCGGCTTCGACGGCCGCGGCTGGGCCATCGGGCAGCTGCCCACCGCCCCGGGCCTGCTGGCCTATCTGAAGATGAAGGATGCAGGGCTGCAGGTGGAACGCATGGCCCTGGTGGCCCGGGCCGGAGGGCGGGAATGGGCCGTAGACGACGACTTCCTCTCCCGCCCCATGAATGAGGCCGACCCCTTTGTAATGGCCGTGAACGGCCCCCACACCGTGTATGTGGAACTGGGCTGACGGCCCCGGCCGGCGGCTTTGCGCCGGCGTATTCTAGCCTTGGAGGTGCCTTATGCTGCAAGTGCCGCGCCTGGACGGCGACGATTATGAATCCATCTTTGCCCGTGCCAAGGCCCGTATTCCCACCCTTACCCAGGAGTGGACCAATTTCAACGACGCGGACCCGGGCATCACCACGCTGCAGGCTTTTGCCTGGCTGCACGATACGCTGCACTACTATATGAGCGCCGCCGGCGAAGTGCACCGGCTGAAGTATTTCAAGCTGCTGGGCATCACATCCCGCCAGGCCTGCGCGGCCTGTGTGCTGGCTTTGGAAGGCGACGGAGACCTGGATATCCCCGCGGGGATGCGGGTATATGCGGGCCAGGTGCCCTTTGAAGCCGCCGAGCCCTTCCGCGGCCCGGCCAACCGGCTGACGGGCGTGTTCCTGCATCGGGATGGCCGCCTGGAGGACTGCACCGCCCGTGCGGGGGTGGACGGCGCCTTCGCACCCCTGTTCACCCCGGAGAGCGCACCCGGCCAGCAGCTGCTGCTGGGCTTTGCCGGGCCGCTGCGGGGCGCGGTGCGCCTGTATCTGGAGCTCCAGCCCCAGCCGCGTACCCCGTTCGACGAACGCTTTTCCCTGGCGCAGCTGGCGTGGGAAGCTTTTGACGGCACCGCCTGGCAGCCTGCCCGGGTGACGGCGGACGAGACCTGCGGGCTGCTGCGCAGCGGCTTTTTGTCCCTGGAGCTGCCCGGCGCCGGCGCGGTGTGTGCCGCGCCGGATGGCCTGCCCCAGGGTGCCTGGCTGCGCTGTACCCTGCTGGAGAACCATTACGATGCGCCCCCCGCCCTGGGCCGGGTTCTGCCCTGCTGCGTGCGGGCGGTGCAGCAGCACACCTGGGCCTGGGCCCAGGTGCTGGAGAGCCGGGGCGAGGACACCCTGGCCCCCGGCTGGTGTGCAGGCCCCGATACCCTGGCCGCCGTGGCGGTGCGGCAGCCCGGCGCCGAAGAGTACACCCTGTGGCGGGGCTTTGTGCCTGCGGAGGGGGACAGGGCCCGGGTGGAACTGCCCGCGGGCCCCGGCCCGCTGCGCGTCTGCTTCGGCACGCCGCCGGCCCCGGGCAGCCGGGTGCTGGCCATGGCTCTCTCGCCCCAGGCGGCCGATATGGCCCTGCTGGGCGTCACCGACGGCTGCGCCGGCCTGCGGCTGGACATCGACGCCGAAAACCTGTGTGCCGTCACCCTGGCGCTGATGCGCCCCGGGCCCGACGGCACCGTCCGCTGCCAGCTGTGGACCCGCTGCGATGACCTTCTGGAGGCCGGCTGGGACGACTGTGTGTTCTGGCTGGATGAGGAAAACCGCCAGGTGGTGTTCGGCGACAGCCTGCACGGCCGCCAGCCCGAGGCAGGCTGGCAGGTGGTGGCGGTGGAACTGCGCACCTCCCTGTTTGAGGGCGGGAACGTGATGGCCCACAGCATCGGCCGGACGCAGAGTGAGTACCCCCATCTGACGGATGTATACAACCCGGCCCCCGCAGCCGGCGGATGCCGGCGCAAAACCGCCGCCCAGCTGCAGCAGGAACTGGAGACGTGGATGGCCGCCCCCACCCGGGCGGTTACGGAAGAAGATTACCGGGCCATTGCCCTGGCCACGCCGGGGCTGATGCTGGACAGCGTGGCGGTGATCCCCATGAAAGCGTACGCCGCCGCCTACGGCCTGGCCGATGAGCCGGGCTGTGTGGTGGTGGCGGCCAAGCCGCGTTCGGCCCGGCGGCTGCCCGCCCTCAGCGAGGCGTACCGCCGGGTACTGCAGGCCCAGCTGGAATCGGCCCGCATCCTTACAACCCATATCCGCGTGGTGGGCGCCCGGTATGTGGGCGTCAGTGTGTACGGCCGGCTGCGCCTGCGCCCGGGCAGCATCGACGGCCGCAGCCGGGTGCAGCAGGTGCTGCGCCAGGCGGTGGAGACCCTTTCCAGCGGCATTTACGGCCGCGGGGTGGATTACGGGCGCCTGTTTTCCGCCCTGGAACTGGAACCATGCGTCCAGAATGTGGAGCAGCTGAGCCTGGAATACATCGGCCGGGGCGGCGGGAAGAACGAACATGGGGACATCACCGCCGGCCCCGACTGCCTGACCTACCTGCGGGAGGTCGGCATCGAGTACATTTGAGAAAGGAGGCCATGCACCGTGAAACAGCCGCTGCGAAGCGTCCATTTCTACAAGCGGGCCCTGATGGCCGGCTGTGCCCAGGGGTTTGCGCCGGACGAACAGCTGGCCCTGCATCTTTCGGGCCCCGAAGGCGGCGCCTGGTTCGCCGCCTTCGACACCGGCGACGAAGAGGGCACCTACAACCGCCTGGTGGTGGACGGCGATTTTGCCGGCGCCAAGCTGGAAGTGCTGGCGGCGGTGTCCCCGGCGGACGCCGCCCCAGGCCGGGAAGGGCTGTCGGCCTGGCTGGCCTCCGGTGCGCCGGCGGCCGAGAAGCTGGCCGCCCTGACGGCGCTGCCCCATGTGCGGGCGGTAAACCGGCAGGACATCCTGCTGCACAGCCTGCAGGGGCGGTGGGTATTCCTGTGCGTGTGGGCCGTGCCGCAGCAGGCCCCCGGCCGGCAGAAACCCTGCACCCTGCGGGGGCTGCGGCTGGAATTCCCCCGCTACAGCTTCACCCGCTATTTCCCCGAGATCTACCAGCAGGATGATTTCTTCCGCCGGTATATAGCGGTTTTTCAGTCCCTGTACCTGGATCTGGAAAAACAGGTGGACCGGGTACCGCGGATGCTGGACTACGAGAGCGCCGACGAAGAGGGCCTGGAAGAACTGGCCTCCTGGCTGGGCATTGACACCGCCGGCGGCCTGTTCGGCCCAGATCAGCTGCGGGAACTCATCCGCAACAGCCGCCTGTATCAGGGGGGCAAGGGAACACGCGCCGCTTTGGAGAGCGTGGTGGAGCTGGCCTGCGGCGTGCGCCCGCGGATTGTGGAGCACTTCCAGTGGAGCAGCCTGCCCATGCCCGCCGCCATCCGCCGGCTGTACGGAAGGCTGTACGGCGATGATGCCGGCACCTTCTGTGTAATTTTGGACCTTACCGCCCACGCCGGCCCGCTGCCCGTCAGCGAAGCCCAGCTGGACCGCCTGATTGACGCCTACACCATGCTGGGCGCCCGCCACAAGCTGGTGTTCCTGCGCGCGTGCAGCTACACCGATTCCCACTGCTATCTGGGGGTCAACAGCCGGCTTTCCACGCCGGAAATGGCTGCCGTGGACGGCGTGACCCTGGGCGGTTACTTTACCGTGGGCTGACGGCCCCGGGCCTCGACAAATCACGCCGGGCGCGGTACAATGGAACCGTGCCCGGGAAGGCGGCTGCGGCTGCCGGAAAGACAGGAGGAAGCCGATGTTTGATTTCCTGAAGAAAAAGCCTTTGCAGCAGGACAACGCCTACCTGAAGAGCAAACGCTCCGAGGCGAAAACGGCTGCCTTCAAGCATGTGCCGGACTACAACAGCCTGCTGCGCGGCGTCAGCGAAGAAGAATACAAAAAGAGCCTCTCCTTCTGGGGGCGGCACAAATTCAAAAAAGACCAGGAACGCCTGGCCCGGAAACAGGAGCGGGCCGCCTGGCGCTCCATGGTGCGGGAAAACGACATGGACGCGCGCGCCGAGCGCGTGGCCCAGACGATGGGATTCAAAAGCGCCGAAAAGAGCGAGGAATTCAAAACCGACTTTATGATGAACGAGGTGCTGCGCCGCATGGGCAAGCGCCCGGAGGACCTGGGCTATTTCGAGCGGCGGCGCATGCGCCGCAAGATTGAAGACGCCCGCCGGCGCAACGCCCGCCACGACCTGAAGCAGGCCTACCGGGAAACGAATTTCGTCAAGCGCATCACCGACCATGACGGCGAGGAATACGACGAGGCCACCCGTTCGTTCAAACAGCCCGGCGAAGGGGGCGAGGCCTCCATTGCCCGGGACGAGAACAACGCCTCCCTGGCGGGCCTCATCATCGGCACCGTGGGCACCGTGGGCATCACCGGCGCCGACTTCGGCACGGGGATGGACCACACCGGCATGCCGGCCACCATCATGAACACGCTCTCCTCCGGCCTGTCCCAGGATGTGCAGGCCTTCAGCGAAGGCCTGGGCGGCGAGATCGGCCGGGGGGCCGGCGGCGTTTTGGGCGTGGCCGGCAGCGCCACCAGCGCCGTGGCCGCCGCGGCCCGGGCCGTGGAGAGCGGCCAGGCCGGCGACAGCTACACCGCCTGGCAGCAGGGCCTGGACAGTCTGTCCAACGCCGTGTCCGCCGGCGCCGCCGTGGCCAAAGCCTTCGGCAAAGCCAACCTGGTGGCCGTGGACGCCGCCTACGGCCTGGGCGTGATCAGCGGTGTGGCCAAGGCACTGAGCGGCGCGGTGGGCCTGGGGAATGCCCTGGGGGATATCAGCAACATCGCCGATGAGATGGAGAAGTACCAGAAGGGCTATGACAGCGACAAGGAGGAGGACGTGGAGAACTACGAGCTCTACTCTTTGTCCCGCAAGGCCGCCAAGCGCCGGGCCGTGGCCGCCGGCTTCGACATCGCCACCGGCACGCTGGACGCCGTGGCCAGCGCGGTCAGCCTGGCCGGCGGCGCCACCATCGGCACCGCTCTCACCGTGATCAGCGTGGGCGTCAAAGTGGCCAAATTCGTCACCGGCAAGGTGCAGGAGGCCAGCCATCTGAACTCCACCCTGCGGGCCGTGCGCCACAGCAAGGACGTGGCGGAAAAGACAAAAGCCGTGAAGGGCATCGGCCTGCTGGACAAGAAAAAGCAGGAGGAGATCCTGGGCAAGACGGCCGGCGCCGCCGGCCGCAGCGAGCTGCAGGACAAGATGATGGTGCGCCAGGCCATCCGCCTGCACGCCATGATCAGCCCCACCGCCCCCCAGAACCCGGAGGTGGTGAAGGCCCTGAGCACCCTGGGCTTCACGGACCAGCTGAAATACCCGCAGATCACCGTGCAGCAGCTGGCGGAAAAGATCGGCTTCAGCGGCAAAAAATGGCGCGACGCCATGCACGACGAAAAAGCCGACGAGCGCAAGAGCAAGGAAGAGGCGCGTACTGCTCGCATCGCGGAGCGTGCTGCCGCCCTGCGCAAAAGCAAGCGGCTGGATAAGCTTGCCCTCGGGCAGCAGGCAACCCGCGGCACCGACCCCGATTGGGCCAAGCAGCTCCCGTCCATTGCCCTGGCAGCCGCACAGCAGGGCCAGATACGGGCGAGTAAGCGCCAGGCAGCCGCGGCCCAGCCATAAAAGGAGGAAACAAGATGGATAACCAGACAAACGAAGCCATTTTCGCCGCCCTGGAGCAGACCCTGGATGAATACGGTCTGGCCTATCAGCGTCAGGACGCCGGCGGGCTGGAAATGCTCAAAGTGCGCCTGGACGACCTGGGCCATGCCGAGGGCACGGCCCTGATGGAGATCTGTATGCTGCCCATGGGGCAAAACCCCGAAGGAAGCACCCGCAAGCTGCTGCAGTTTTTCACCACCGTTGCCGCCGGCCTGGACGAAAGCAACACGGCCCCGGCCCTGGCGGCCCTCAATCAGGTGAATCTGCGCTGCCCGGTGGGAGCGTTCCACCTGTATACCCCGCAAAAGCAGATGTATCACAAGTATTCTCTGGCGCTGGACGCTTCTTCCGGCTGGGCGGCCCAGGCCGTCACGGCCATGACCGCTGTGGTGGAAGTGATCGACCATCTGTTCGATGAGGTCATTATCATCGCCGACGACGCGGCCAACTGGAAAGGCCCTGTATAAAAGAAAGATACGGGGTGTCTGCGCCGGGGCGCGTGCTCCGCTGACGGAGAAGCGCCTCGAACCGGATTGGGCCGCCCGGGCATGCGCCGCACCGGATGACAGCCGGGCCGCACAAGGGGCGGCAGCCCCGAGAATCATCCGCGCGAACCGGAGCGCAGAAGGGGCGGCTGGCCGGAAGAGCCGGGGAAAGGAACTGCGATGAACCCACTGTACTATCTGGCGGGACGGTCCATGGAGGCCAGCCCGCTGCTGTTTGCCGGCGCCCCGGAGGAAGAGGTGACGGTGCTGCTGGAGGCCTGCGCCGCCCTGGAGGATGACGAGCGGGCCCGGCTGGAACAGAGTGTGCCCGCCCTGCGCTTTGCGCTGCTGGCGCAGGGCTACCTGGACGGCCCGGGGCAGCAGGCCGCGGCCTTGGCGCTGGGCCTGGCACTGGCCTGCGCGCTGAACCCGGCGGTGGAAAAGGCGCTGCGCCGGGCTGCCGGCGCGCCGCTGAACCTGCCCCTGGCCTGGCAGCTGGCCTATGGCGAAAGCCCGTGGGCCCGCCCGGATGATGCAGCCGAGACTTACCGCCGCCTGCGGTGGCTGATGCCGGCCGAGGAAACCGCCGGCCTGGACGCCGAGCTGCGTATGGATGGCCGCCTGCTGGCCTATTTGGCCGGCGGCGACACCTTGGTGCCGCAGCTGCGCCAACTGGCTGGCTGGGGCGAAAAGGAGCCTGTGCCGTCCCTGATCCGCCCCGAAGTGCAGCCCCGGCTGGCGGCCCATTTGCGGGCCATGGAAATCACCGGCGATGTGCTTCATCTGACGGGCCCCGCCGGCATTGGCAAATGGTTCGAGCTGTGCGGCGCCGCCGTATCTCTTCCGCTGCCCCTTCTGGGGGTGGACTGCCGGCTGCTGGCGGACGGTTCCGAGGAGGCTGTGCAGCATGCGGTGGATGCGGTGCGGCGGGAGGCTTTGTTTTATGCCGGGGCCGTGTGCCTGCGCCGGGCGGACGCTTTCGCGGGCCGGGACCGGCCGGAGGCCGCCGGAGCCTGGGAGCAGCGCTTCTGGCGCCTGTGCGTGCAGCCCCTGCTGGACGCACAGGTGCCGGTGTGTGTGTGCACCGACAGCCCTGCCGCCTTTACGCCTTATGTGGCACGCGCTGTGCGTGTGGTGGAATTGCCCGGATGTACCCGCGCCCAGCAGATCGCCTTGTGGCAGGGCTTTGCCGAGCAAAGCGGCGTGGTGCTGGACAGTGTGCAGTGCGGTTCCAAGTATAAGCTAACCCCCGGCCAAATCAGCGCCGCCGTGCGGCAGCTTTCCCTGCTGGGCACCGCGCCGGGCCAGGGCGATATCGCACGGGCCTGCGCCCAGGTGCTGCCCCCGCCCGAAGGCGGCGTGCGGCCCATCCGCACCGGCGCCAGGCTGGAGGATCTGAAGCTGCCCGAAGAGCAGAAGCAGAAGCTGCGGAATATCGCCGGCCACGTACTGTACCGCCATAAGGTGTACGACAGCTGGAACATGGAAAGCCGTTTTTCTTACGGCCGCAACGTATCGGCCCTGTTTGTGGGCCCGCCGGGCACCGGAAAAACCATGGCCGTCCACGTGCTGGCGGATATGCTGCAGCTGCCGCTGTACCGCATTGACCTGTCCCAGGTGGTGGACAAGTACATCGGCGAGACGGAAAAGCGCCTGGAGGCTATTTTCGATGCCGCCGAACGCAGCAATGTGATCCTCTTCTTCGACGAGGCCGACTCCATCTTCGGCAAGCGCAGCGAGGTGAACGACGCCAAAGACAAATACGCAAACACCGAAGTCAGCTATATCCTCCAGCGCATCGAGCAGTACGAGGGCATCGTCATCCTGGCCACCAATTACAAGCGCAATATCGATGAAGCGTTCATGCGCCGCATGCGCTATCTGGTGGAGTTCCAGATGCCTTCCCGGGCGCTGCGCGAGGAGATCTGGCGCGCCAGCTTTGCCCCCCAGGTGCCCCTGCAGGACGTGGATTTTGCCTACTTGGCCCGCCAGTTTGAGCTGTCCGGCGGCAGCATCAAAAACATCGCCCTGAATGCCGTGTTCCTGGCGGCGGCCGGCAGCGGGCCCGTCACCATGGGCCATATCCTGGCCAGCGTGCGGGACGAAAACCTGAAGATGGGCAAGCCCATGCTGCCCCAGGATTTTGCCGAGTATGCCGGCCTGATGCAGGGCTGAAAGGCCGGGCCGTCCACCAAAAAGCCGCGGCGCCCTTCCCCATTGGGAAAGGGCGCCGCGGCTTTTTGGCCGGCAGTGCGCCGAACAGGCCCGTGCGGCATATCGCTGTGCTCACCGGCGCAGCACTTCGGCTGCTTCCTGGCATTCGGCCCGCTGGCGGCGCAAATCGGCCAACTGCTGTTCCAGGGAACGGCGGCGGGCGGACACCGGCTCCAGCAGGCGGGCGGTGAAATCCTCCTGGGCGCCGTGCACCGTGCGTGCAAAGCGCCGCGCCCCCTCGTCCAGGGCTTCGCCCGCCTGACGGGCGGCCTGCTGCACCGCCAGGCGGCAGCCTTCCTCCAGCGCGGCGCGCCCGGGGCCGTCGGCGGCCCGGGCGGGAAACTGCCGCCGCAGCTCCGCCTGCAGGGCTTCGGTGCCAAAGGTGAAGCGGGGCGCGGCAATGTGGGCCAGTGCCCGCCGGGCCATGGCCAGCACGGCCTGCCCGTCGGCGGGGCAGCCCAGGTCCAGCAGGGTCTGCCGGGCATACAGCACCAGCTGGTTCTGCAAAGCAGCGGTGTCCAGCATGGGCGCATATACGCCGTCCCACAGCAGCCGGAATTCGCGGGGGAATTCCTGCAGAAAGCCTACCGTATCTGCCGCTTCCCAGTAGGGACGGTCCGTTTGGTGCACGGCGTACTCCCGGTGGCTGCGCCCCCAGGTCCACGGCTTCCACAGCCGCGCGTCAGACACGGTGGTAGCCTGGCTGTGCAGGGTCACTTCGGTGCGCGCCGCCGGCGCGGGGGCCTGCCCGGCCATCTGCGCCAGGGTCTGCCGGGCATTTTGCACCAGCGTTTCCAGGGGCCGGCTGTATTCCGCAAACAGCGCATCCACCCGGGCGGTAATGCGCCGGATGTCCTCGGCCAGGCGGGCGCTGGCAGCCAGCAGCTGCGTTTCCTGTGCGGCCAGCTCTCCGGCTCTGTCCCGGCGCGCCTGGCACAGGCGGCCGGTCAGCTCCTGCAGCTGGGCCTGGGCTACCGCCGCAAAGCCGTCGGCCTTGCGGGCCAGCAGGACGTCCCGGCTGCGGGCAAATTGGGCAAAGCGTTCCTCTACGGCCGCCATGCCGCCGATACGCGCCAGAGCCGCGGGTTCGGGCGGGGCGCCGGCGAACAGGCTGCGCGCGACAGCCTGCTGAAGGGGGGTGTAATCTTCCGGCGGTATACCGGCCATGGCGTGGGCCACCGCAGAGACGAAGATGGGCCGGCGGCAGGCGTCCACCACCTCCAGCACCGGGGCAGGCGTGCCGGCACGCTCCAGGGTGCGCAGCACCTGTTCGGTTTTCTGCCGGGCGCGCAGGGTCAGTGCCTGGGCCACGGTTTGCGGGTCGGCGCCGGGGCCGGCGGCAGCCAAAGCGCCGTCGAACCGGCTGCCCACCAGGCACAGGCCGCGCACGCCCCGCAAGGGCAGCTGGGCGCTCAGCAGGGCCAGGTCCGTTTCGTCCAGAAAATAGCCGCTGTGGCTCAAAAAGAAGGCCGCATCGCACTCTTCCAGGAATTCCCGGGTGCGCTGGCTGCGGGAAGCCACCGGGTCGTTCAGGCCCGGCGTATCCGCCACCGACAGGCCCTGCAGCTCTTCGCGGCACAGCGCCAGGGTAACGCACTTCACATAGGGTGCGTCGGGCCCCCGGCCGCCGGCGGTGTCCTCCAGCAGGGTGCGCAGGGCCTGTTCATCCGGGCAGGGGAAGTGCGCTGCCCCCAGCCGGGCACAGGCGCGCCGCCGCTGCGGATCCCGGGCCGCCTGCAGGATGTCCCGCGCCCCCCGGGCCGCCGGGCTCTCCAGGGGCACGGCGGCAGCCTGTTCCAGCAGGGCCCAGTCCTCATCGGTGTAATATTCCACCGTCAGGCAGGGCTGGGGGGCATATTCCAAACGGGTCAGCACCGCCGTTTTGGGGCTGGCAGCCTGGGGCAGCAGGGGGTGCCCGCCGAACAGCAGCGTGTTCAGAAAGGTGGACTTGCCCGCTTTCACCTGGCCGATCACCGCCAGGCTGAACCGGTGGCCTTCATGGAAAAAGGCCGCCATACGGCGTGCATAGGCGTCCCGCAGCTCACCCAGGGCGGCGGCTTCCCCGGGCCAGGGGGCGGCCCGCCGGCACAGTTCATCCAGTTCGGCACCGAAGCGCCGGGCCCGTTCCAGGGCCTGCCGGGTGCGGTCAAACTGCATCTGTCTGCGCCTCCTCTCCCGTCAATTCCCGCAGCAGGCCCAGATCCCGCTGCAGTGCGTCCAGGCTCTGGCGGGTGGCCTCGGCCCGGGCCTGCTGCTGCAGGCGGGTGTCCTCCAGCGCCTTGTGCAGGGAGGCCAGCTGCCCGTACAGCGGCTGCGTCAGAGCCTGGCACAGCCGTTCAAAGGCCTGCAGCCCGCCCTGGGACAGGCAGCGGCCGGTCAGCTCCTGCAGCGCCGCAGAGAGGCTTTGGGCGTCGCGCCCGGCGCCGGAAAAAGCCGCGGCCGTGCCGGAGAAAACGCCGTCCACCGTGTCGGCCAGCGGGTCGCCCGCGGCGGCGGGCAGGGGCAGGCCATACAGGCCGGCCAGGCGGTGCATGCCTTTTTCGTAGGCGTCCAGAATGGGCAGCAGCCGGCTGCGCGCTTCCGCCCGCAGTACACCCAGCACCGCGCCGTCGGCACAGGGGCATGGGTCCTGCCCGGCGGCCAGCATCTCCGCCAGGGGCTCGGCCAGGGGCGCCAGGGTCTCCCGGCTGTGGCGGGCGGCCTGGCCGGCAGCATCTTCCAGCAGCTGGCGGGCCCGGCGGTTCATGGCGTCCACCGCCTTGTCCAGGGTTTCCAGGCGCCGGTCCAGCAGCTGGGCCTTGCGGGCCAGCTCCGGCTCCAGCAGGCGGCTGTTCTGGATGCGCTGGGTCAGGTACTGGGCCAAAGGCGCGCTGCCGGCGGCCAACCTGCGCCGGCCCTCGGCGCGGCGCAGGGCTCCCGCCCGCACCTGCAGTTCCCGCAAAAAATCCCGCACGGCGCTGTCGGCTTCATCGCCCGGCGCCGGATGCAGCTGTGCATGCAGGCCCAGCTGGCGGGCCAGGCTCTCCTCCAGATAGGCGGCGATCTGCCGCACGTCCTCCTGGGGGAACTGGTCGCACTTGGTCAGCACGCACAGCACGGGCCGGCTGTCCAGGGGCAGGCAGGAAAGGAAAGCCGCCAGGCTTTCGGTCACCACCGGGGCGTCGGCGCCAAACACCAGGATGTATGCCCCCGCCCGGCGGGCCAGTGCCAGCAGGGCGCCGCCCCGGGCGGCCTGGGGCGTGCCGATGCCCGGGGTGTCGGCAACGCTCAGCCCCTCCAGCCCTTCCAGGGCCGGCAGGGGCAGGCCCGCCCGGGCCATTTGGATGCCGGCCAGCCCGGGGCCGCCGGCGCGCAGGGCCGCGGCATCGGCGGGGATCCACCGCTCCTCCCGCAGCAGCTGCACACCCTGGCGCCCCCAGAACACCTCGGCGGGCGCGGCGGTCTCTTCCGTCAGGGATACCTGCATCAGCTGTGTGCCCAGCAGGCGGTTCACCAGCGCGCTTTTGCCGGTGTTGAAGGCCCCCAGCACCGCCACAGGCACACGGTAATCGGCCATCTGGCGTGCGTCCTCGGCCAGCGTGCCGTCGGGCAGGCCGTAGGCGCGGCACAGCGCGGCGGCCTGCTCCAGCGCCGCGCACAGGGCATCCTGCCGTTCCATTTGCCAACCCCCCTGTTTTGTATTATAATATCATTGAAACCATACGCAGCCGCTTTGTGCAGGGCTGCCCGGCCGGAAAGTGTGCCGCACCTGCGCGGCTTTCCGTGCTGCATCCGAATTTGCCCCGGCGTACGGGACGTTTTTATTATACAGGATTTTTGACAAAAAATCTATGCAGCGGGGCCTGCCGCCCCGAGGAGTACGCCATGAGAGAAGAAAGTGCTTATACCGTTGCCCTGTGCGATGACGACCCGCAGGACCTTGCCCGCCTGGAGGCAGATACCCGAACCGTTTTCGAACAGGCCGGCATACCCTGCGCGCTGCAGCGCTTCACCCGGGCCAAGGCCCTGCTGGAGGAGCTGCGCGCCCGGCCGGCCCGGTTCCAGCTGCTGATGCTGGATATTATGATGGAGGGCCTGAACGGCATGGAGCTGGCCCGCATCCTGCGCAGGGAGGACGTGCACACACGCATCATCTTTGTCACCCAGAATGTGGAGCTGGCGCCCCGAGGCTATGAAGTACAGGCCGTGCGCTACCTGACCAAGCCGCTGGACATCCGGCAGCTGCGGGAGGCGCTGCTGTACTGCTACAGCCAGAACAGCCGCAAAAAAGAGATCTTGGTGCAGGCCGGCGCCGGCTATTACAAGATTGCCGTGGACGAGATCCAGTACATTGAAGTGCAGGGCAGGGGCACTGCTTTTGTAACGGACGCCGGCACCCTGCTTACCCGCATGAAGATATCCGAGCTGGAGGGGCGGCCTGTGCTGGCAGGTTTTGTGCGCTGCCACCAGAGCTTTCTGGTGAACCTGTCCCGCCTGGTCAGCGTGCGGCGCTATACCGCCGCACTGCGGGGCGGCGCCGAGGTCCCCATCAGCAAGCAGCGCTATGACGCCACCCGCCTGCGCCTGCTGGATTATCTGCAGAACGGCCAGTGAGCGGACGCGGCCCGTTGGGAACAGATGCAAAACAAAGGGCGCGGCAGTTTCCCTGAGGGGCTGCCGCGCCCTTTGCCGTGCCGCCCGTACAGGCGGTACGGCAGGTGCCGGAACCGCTGGGTGCCGGCGTGCTTTATGTACCGGCCGCGGCGCCCAGCGGCAGTGCCAGGCGCAGGGTGAAGCGCGTGCCCTCACGGCGGATGTCCAGCACGCCGCCGCACCGCTCCGCCACCGATTCAATGGACCGCAGCCCGTAGCCGTGCTCCGGCAGGGCCTGGGGCCCGGCGGCTGCGGCGGGGGCAGCCGGCTGTACTTCGGGCTCCGGGCAGGTATTCTCCAGCCAGAAAAAGAAAAATCCGCTTTTGATATGAATGTCCAGTGTCAGCCGGGGCTGGTGCGCCCGGGCCGATGCATGGCAGGCGTTGTCCAGCGCGTTCATCAGCAGGCTGCACAGATCCTGGTCGCTGACAGGCAGCCGGGCCGGTGCGGATGCCTGCAGCACTTTGATCTGCACGCCGGCCCGGGCGGCGTCCGCCAGGCGGCTGTTGACGATCACGTCGATCATATCGTTGCCCGTATTCACATATGTGGGAATGCTGTCCTCCCGTCCGGTGAGCGCGCGCACATACGCGGCGGCTTTTTCGGTTTGCCCGGCGCTCAGCATGGCCGATAGGGCCGTCAGATGGTGGCGCATGTCGTGGCGCAGCATCATCACTTGGTCGTTGCGGGCGCGCAGGTCCTGGTAGCTCTGCTGGGTCAGGCGGTATTTCAGGTCCAGGGCGCTCATTTCCGCGCCGCGGCGCACAATGTCCCGCACGGTGGTTGCCACCACAGCCAGGGTGCTGCTGGTCAGCAGCGTTGCCCGCGACAGAATCAGCACAGCGTAGGGCGAATGCTGCCGGATGGCCGTACGGATCACTGAGCGCAGCGGGTTGGTGCTGCCTGACCCCCACAGCCCGCCGCTGAGCGCCGTCAGCGAAGCCATCAGTGCGAACAGTGCCAGAAGGCCGGCTGCAATGGGAGCCATCACCCGGAAAAAGAAGGAGCCGCTGCGGGCTTCCAGCACGGCGAACACCAGCGAAGCCATCAGAACCGCCGCACGGCACACGGCCGCCGCATTGCTGGCGGCAGGCGGCAGTACTCCTGCGCCGGCCAGCCAGGCGGCAAAGGTGCTCAGCACCATCAGCGCCACCACAGCCAGGAAGGGCCTGCGCCAGCGGTCCATGCGTGTCAGAAGGAACAGCAGCAGGGACAGGATGCTCAGATGTGGGCTGAGGTAGGCGCTGAGCTGGCCAAGCACCGCGAACTGCGGGTACTGCTCAAAGCGTGGAAAGCGAATCACCACGTCATAAGTCCACAGCAGTGCGAACAGCGCCAGGAACAGCAGCCCCGCATCAAAGCGGCCCCGGAAGGCCTGGTAAACCATAAGCCCGGCGCCCAGCACGCACACGCTGCCCAGCGCCAGCAGGCTGTAGGCAAAGGAAAACGAGGTGGCAACGGCCTGCCCCTCGGCGGGGTCCTGCGCGTACAGAGAGACGGTACAGGGCACTGCTTCGCCGGAGCCGTCCGCCTGCTCGCCCGTGCCGGCACCCTGGGCGATGGTCAGCGTCCGGCCCGGATAATCCTCCGGCAGGGAGATGCGCACCGGCTCACCGCGGCTGTGCCGGCGCGCGGGCAGCTGCACGTAGCCGATGCGGTTGTCCGCGTCGGGGCAGTCGGTGTACAGCAGCGCGCCGTCCAAAAACACCGCAATGCTCTGGCTGGCTGCGTTCAGCTCCAGCATGGCGCCGTCCAGGGCGGTATCCAGCGTGCACGCGTAATAAAAGGTCTGCCCCGGCTCCGTCAGGCCCGTGTAGCTGCCGCGGCCGGTGGGCTCCAGCAGGGTGCGCCGGCCGGCCTCGTCTGTGAAAACCGTCCACTGCTTCAGGCTGTCATCCGAAAGGGACAGCAGCGGATAGGCCGGCGCGGCTGCGTTCACGGTGTACATGCGCACCAGAGGCACCAGCAGTGCCAGAATCACCGCAGCCAGCAGGATGGCCAGTGCCTTCAAATGCACTTGTTTCATGGACCTGCACTCCCTTTCCGGCCACGGCGCGCCGCCGGGCCCGCGCATAGGATCGCTCTCTATGAAAAGAGTAACAGCCCCCGGGACGGATGTCAACCGCCCCGGCGGGCAGAAAAGCTCCCAAATTTGCATGCTGTGTCCCAATTGTGCAGCCGGCGGCGCCCGGGCGCAAAAAAGCGCCGGGCGGCGGCCCGGCGCGGGACAGGCGGCGCCTGTGCACCGCACAAAGAAAGGCGCCGCGGCTGGGAAAACCGCGGCGCCTTGATGGATGTTGGTGCGCCAGAAGGGATTCGAACCCCTGACCTTTTGGTTCGTAGCCAAACACTCTATCCAACTGAGCTACTGGCGCACATTCGCCCCGCGCAGCCTTCCGGCTCGCGGTGCGTTTAATACTATACCACGTCCCCGGTAGTTTGTCAAGCGGCAGGGGCAAATTTTTTTTGCCCGCACAAAAAAGAAAACTTGATTTTGACTTGTCCGGGGAATTGTCTTTTTGCGTCGGATTTGATATACTAAATGCAGACTGTTTATGGAGGCGGCACCCTTTGGAAAACGTGTTTGACATTTTGATCGTTGTGGCAAGCGTTGCGCTGCTGAGCGTGGCTTTCTACTTCGCCTACGCCACCACCAACGGAAAAAAAGCCCGCGCCGGCAAGGAGCTGAAGGGTACGGCCCGTTCGGCCCGGGCGCTGGCGGTGGCCCGGCGCTTCTGCGCCAACGAGGGCGCGAAGCTCATCGCGCCCGCCACGCTGGCCCGCGCCGGCGCCTATGCGGATCTGGATTTTATCCTGGTGGGCACCTTTGGCGTGCTGTGCGTCAAGTGCCTGGGTCTGGACGGCGAGATTTACGGCAGCGCCGGTGACGCCAAATGGCTGCAGGTGCGCGGCAAGGAAGACGCCCAGGAGCGCGTCAGCTTTGACAACCCCCTGGTGCAGGCGGGCCGCGATACGCGCCTGGTGCGGGACGCCCTGTTCTCCGCCGGCCTGAAAAGCGTCCCTGTGGAGACGGTGTGCGTGTTCACCAACAAAAATGCCCAGCTGGTGCTGCCCCGGGATACCGGCCATTACACGGTGAAAACTTTCCGTGACCTGCTGGATAAAGACAAATACCATCAGGACCGCAAGGTGGATATTGCCAAGGCCGCCGCAGCGCTGGAGGCCAATCTGGCCCCGGCATCCGCCCGCCGGGACGGCTGACGCACCCCGGCGGCTGAACGGGGGAAAAGGCAAATCTTTACAGTTTGTTCACAGGCACATCATAGATTGTACGCAATTGATCCCTATAATAAAAACTGCAGAGGGGCGGAAGCCGCAATCCGATCCTCTGTACATGATTCCTCCTCACACCAAGAGAGATACCCCTACAAGGCGCCCGATGCTTACCCCGCATCGGGCGCCTTCCCTTGTCGCGGCACGCCGGCCGATACAGCCCGCCTCGCCCAGCCAAAAAGCCCTCCAGCCTCACTGAACCGAACCAGTAAAAACGGACAATAGACAAAACGCCCCCTGTGTAGGACAATAAACCTATACAGGGGGTGTTCGTATGTCACGAAGGAAATACACACATATACAGGCATTGGAACAGGAAAT
>CALXBN010000002.1 GCA_944386555.1 uncultured Ruthenibacterium sp.
CTTCCACCGGCGCGCCCGCCAGGTCCTGGGCGCCGTCGGCCGGGTCCGCCGGGGTGATGTCCACCACGGGGGCGTCCGCATCCGGCGCGCCGGGTTCGGCGCCGGCGGGGTCCTCCGGCTCCTGGGCGGGGGTCTCCGGCTCCTGGGCCGGGGCTTCCGGTTCCTGGGCCGGGGTCTCCGGCTCCTGGGCGGGGGTCTCCGGCTTCTGGGCCGGGACGGCGGGCTCGCTGACGCCGGCCGGGCCGGTGATGTCCTGCAGGGTGATCTCCCCGGCCAGGGCGCTCACCATTCCGCTGGCCAGTGCCAGGGTGACGAGCAGCGAGATGAAGCGTTTCATCTTCATTGCCAAGTTCCTCCTATTCGAACGGCGCCGGGCAGCGCCGGGCGCACTAAGATGATTCCAGCATAACAGGAAACGGCCCGTTTGGCAAGAGCCCGGAAGCCATTTGTGAGAAAAATGTGATTTTTTACATTTTCAACCGGGCAGTTGTACGCACCGCCCGCCGCAGCCGGCAGTCTAGCCCCGGCTTTTGCGCCTGGGGTGGGGTGGGCGGACGCCAGGGCTCTGCGCCCCCTCCCGCCGCTGTCGCCAGGGGCTCCCCTGTGGTTGGGGAGCTGTCACCGTAGGTGACTGAGGGGTTGAAGGCGTTGAGGTCCGGCAAGGCGTTCGCGTTTTTGCTTGCGCTGAATGATGGGCGGAATTGACGCGGACGCAAAGGCGGGTGCGAGGCGGGCGGGCGCAAACGCCGGGGCGCGGGATGGGCAGTCACAAACGCCAAGGCGCGCCTGACTTTCGGGCTTTCAATCCCTCAGTCGCGCTGCGCGCGCCAGCTCCCTTTACACAAGGGAGCCCCTGGCGGTTGCTATCCCGCTTTGCGCTTTGTTTCGGCGTTGTGGTCTTCGTTATCAAACATATTCCACGCCCCGCTGTGCGGGGCCCCGCGCGGCACGCGCCCCCCTGTCGGCCGCTAGGCCGGTAGGTGGGGGCTTGGGGGGAATTGCATTCCCCCCATTTCAGAATCAACACTTCCTCTAAACCGCAGGGGGGGTGCAGGGGGACCTTAAGCGGAAGTCCCCCTGCGCCTTTTGGTTCTTTTCGGCACGAAAAGAACGCCACGGTCCGAACACGCTACCCCAAAAGCAAGCAAGCCCAAAAGTCAGAGCGCCGTCCAACCTCAAATCCACAAACGCCAAAGGCGCGACTGACTTTCAGGCTTTCAATCCCTCAGTCGCGCTGCGCGCGCCAGCTCCCTTTACACAAGGGAGCCTTTGGCAGTCACTATCCCGCTTTGTGCCTGAGAAGGGGCGAACGGGCGCAAAGGGCAAGGCGCGGCTGACTTTTGGGCTTTCAATCCCTCAGTCCGCTTCGCGTGACAGCTCCCTTTACACAAGGGAGCCTTTGGCAACAGCGGTTGGGCGCGTGGGGAGCCCCTGGCGGTCGCCCCACGCTTTGCGCCTGTGGCAGAGCAAATCGCCGCCACTGCTACTTTCTCCTTCCGCCGGGGCGCCCTTGCCTGTCTTTTGCAGCCAAAAAGGCCCCGGAGGGATTGCTCTCTCCGGGGCCTTTGCTGTGCATCGGGGACGGGGCTCACTTTCCCTCGAACTTATCCCGCAGGCTTTTGAAAAAGCCCTTGCGCTGTTCGTAATTGTCCTCTTTCAGCGAGTCCTCAAATTTCTTCAGCGCTTCCCGCTGGGCCTTGTTCAGCTTTTTGGGGATCTCCACCATCACGTGGACGTACTGATCGCCCCGGCCGCGGCCGTTCACATACTGGATGCCCTTGCCCCGCAGGCGGAAGGTGGTGCCGCTCTGGGTGCCGTCGGGCACGGTGTACTGCACCTTGCCGTCGATGGTGGGCACCACCACATCGGCGCCCAGCACGGCCTGGCTGTAGGTGATGGGCACGGTGACGTGCACATCGTAGCGATCCCGCTCGAACATGGGGTCGGGCCGCACGGTGATGATGACGATCAGGTCCCCTGCGGGGCCGCCGTTGGCGCCGGCGTCCCCCAGGCCCTGCAGGCGCAGGCTCTGGTCGTCGTCAATGCCTGCGGGCACCTTTACCTCAATCTTCTTGGGGCTGGACACCTTGCCTGTGCCGTGGCACTTGGCACAGGGGGTTTTGATGATCTTGCCCTTGCCGCCGCAGCGAGTGCACGGCCGGGCGGACTGCATCACCCCGAAGGGGGTGCGCTGCTGCACCACCACCTGGCCGGTGCCGTGGCAGTCCGGGCAGGTTTCGGGGCTGGTGCCCGCGGCCGCGCCGGTGCCCCCGCAGGCCGGGCAGGCGTCCTGCCGGCTGATGGACACGGTTTTGGTGCAGCCGTGCACGGCCTCCATGAAGCTGAGGGCCAGGCTGACGCGGATGTCCGCGCCCTTGCGGGGGGCGTTCGCTGTATTGGCCCGCCGGGAGGACCCGCCGAAGCCGCCGAAGCCGCCGAAGAAGTCCCCGAACAGGTCGTTCAGGTCCACCCCGCCGAAGCCGCCGGAAAAGCCGCCCGCCCCGGCGCCCGCGCCGTAGTTGGGGTCCACCCCGGCGTGGCCGAACTGGTCGTACCGGGCCTTCTTCTCGGCGTCGCTCAGCACCTCGTAGGCCTCGTTCACCTCTTTGAACTTCTCCTCGGCGGTCTTGTCGCCGGGGTTCATGTCCGGATGGTATTTCTTGGCCAGTTTGCGGTAGGCCTTTTTGATCTCGTCCTCCGACGCGGTGCGGGGCACGCCCAGTACCTCGTAATAATCGCGTTTTTCTGCCATGTATGTTCACCTCGAAAGGAATGATGGCCTGCCGCAGAAGGCGGACAAACCGGGAAATGCCTCCCCTCCGCGTGGAGGGGAGGCAGCCGCGGCCCGGGGCCGCGCCCCAAATGGTTTACACTTCTTTGTAGTCGGCGTCCACCACGTTGTCGCCGCCGTTGCCGGTACGGCCCGTGCCGGCGCTGCCGGCGTCCTGGGTACCCTGGGCCTGCTGGGCCTGGGCAGCCTGCTGGTACACGCGCTCGCTCACGGCGTAGAATGCCTTCTGCAGGGCGTCCTGCTTGGCCTTGATATCCTCCACATTGCTGCCCTTGGCCGCCTCTTTCAGGTCGTTCAGCTTGGCCTCAATGTCGCTTTTCTCGCCGGCGCTGATCTTGTCGCCCAGCTCGCCCAAAGCCTTCTCGGTCTGGAACACCAGCTGGTCGGCGCTGTTCTTCACATCCACTTCTTCCCGGCGCTTCTTGTCCTCGGCGGCGTACTGCTCGGCCTCGCGCACGGCTTTTTCCACATCGTCCTTGCTCATGTTGGTGGAGGAGGTGATGGTGATGTGCTGCTCCTTGCCGGTGCCCAGGTCCTTGGCGGTGACGTTCACGATGCCGTTGGCGTCGATGTCGAAGGTCACTTCAATCTGGGGCACGCCGCGGGGCGCGGGGGCAATGCCGTCCAGCTTGAACACGCCCAGGCTCTTGTTGTCCCGGGCAAACTCGCGCTCGCCCGGCAGCACGTTCGCTTCCCCGCTGGGCTGGTTGTCGGCTGCGGTGGAGAAGATCTGGCTTTTCTTGGTGGGGATGGTGGTGTTGCGCTCGATGAGGCGGGTCATCACGCCGCCCATGGTCTCGATGCCCAGGCTCAGCGGCGTCACGTCCAGCAGCAGCATGCCTTTCACGTCGCCGCCCAGCACGCCGCCCTGGATGGCGGCGCCGATGGCCACGCACTCGTCGGGGTTGATGCCCTTGCTGGGGTCTTTCTTCATATAGTCCTTCACGGCGTCCTGCACCGCGGGGATACGGGTGGAGCCGCCCACCAGCAGCACCTTGTTCAGGTCTGCAGGCTGCAGGCCGGCGTCGTTCAGCGCCTGGCGCACGGGGCCCATGGTCTTTTCCACCAGGTCGGCGGTCAGCTCGTTGAATTTGGCCCGGGTCAGGGTCATATCCAGGTGCTTGGGGCCGTTGGCGTCGGCGGTGATGAAGGGCAGGTTGATCTGGGTGGACGCCACGCCGCTCAGCTCGATCTTGGCCTTTTCGGCGGCCTCTTTCAGGCGCTGGGCAGCCATTTTGTCGCTGCGCAGGTCCACGCCGTTCTCCTTTTTGAACTCGTCGGCCATCCAGTTGATGATGCGGTTGTCGAAATCGTCGCCGCCCAGGTGGGTGTCGCCGGCGGTGCTCAGCACCTCGGTGACGCCGTCGCCCATCTCAATGATGGACACATCGAAGGTGCCGCCGCCCAGGTCGTACACCATGATCTTCTGGTCCTCTTCCTTGTCGATGCCGTAGGCCAGGGCCGCGGCGGTGGGCTCGTTGATGATGCGCTTCACATCCAGGCCCGCGATGGCGCCGGCGTCCTTGGTGGCCTGGCGCTGGCTGTCGTTGAAGTAGGCGGGCACGGTGATGACCGCCTCGGTGACCTTTTCGCCCAGGTATGCCTCAGCGTCGGCCTTCAGTTTCTGCAGGATCATGGCGCTGATCTCCTGGGGGGTATACTTCTTGCCGTCGATGTCCACCTTGTAATCGGTGCCCATGTGGCGCTTGATGGAAGAAATGGTGCGGTCGGGGTTGGTGATGGCCTGGCGTTTGGCCACCTGGCCGATAAGGCGCTCGCCGTTTTTGGCGAAGCCCACCACGGAGGGCGTGGTGCGCGCGCCTTCGGCGTTGGCGATGACGACGGGCTCGCCGCCCTCCATCACGGCCACGCAGCTGTTGGTTGTACCAAGGTCGATGCCGATGATCTTGCTCATAATCAATACACTCCTCTATTACCAGTTTCGTTTTCGGTTTGCGTTCTATCTATATAAATGGAATGGCTTGGCTTGTTTGTGCCGCCCCCGGCACGGCCGGGGCCTACTGGCTCACCGCCACGGACGCGTGGCGGATCACCTTGCCGGCGTGGGTGTAGCCCTTCTGCAGCACCTGCAGCACCACGCCGGCCCCGGTGCCTTCCGGGGCGGGCTGCTGCATCACGGCATTCATCACACCGGGGTCAAACTCCTTGCCCAGGGCCTCAATCTCGGCCACATCCAGCTTTTTGAATACCTCGCCGGCCTTCTGCAGCGTCATCTGCACACCCTTTTTGTAGTTGTCGTCGGCGGTTTGGGCTGCGGCGGCCATCTCCAGGGTGTCCAGCACCGGCAGCAGGGCAGCCACCGCGTGGGCCAGCCCGTCGCCGAAGGCGGCATCTTTCTCCCGCTGGCTGCGCTTGCGGAAGTTGTCAAATTCCGCCGCCGTGCGCAGCAGCCGGTCCCGGGCCTGGTCCAGCTGGACCTGCAGCTCGTCGGCCTTCTGCCGGGCCGCCGCCAGCTGGGCGGCTGTGTCCGCCGGGACGTCCTGCCCTGCATCCGCCGCATCCTGCGCCACCGGGGCGTCCGCAGCCTCCGTATCCTGTACCGCCCGGCCGCTCTCGGCGCCCGCCTCCGGGGCCGCCTGGGCGGCAGGCTGTTCGCCGGCCGGCCGGCCGGTTTCCGCGGCGCCGGGGCCCGCGGCGGTTTTCTCTTGCTGTGCCATGGTATCTCTCCTTTTCACCGCTGGCTGCCGGACATACACTGTCCCAGCAGCAGCGCAAAATATTCAAGCCGGGGGATCATTTCGCCGTAGGGCATACGCACGGGGCCTACCAGGGCAATCGCGCCCGTCAGGCCGCCGCCGGCCACATACCGCTTGCTCATAATGCAGAACCCCGGCAGGGGGTAATCTTCCAGTTCGTCCCCCAGCAGGATGGCGGTGCGGTCCGTCCGGGGGCTGATGGTGCGGCGCACGGCCTCGGGGTTGGCAAAGAACTCCATCAGCGTGCGGAAGCTGCGTTCGGCGCCGGGCACGGTGAAGCGCAGGAAATTTTCCTCGCCCTCCAGGAACACCCGCGCCTTGCCGGCCTCCTGCAGCAGTTTGTAAGCAGCCGAGATCACCGGATACAGCACCCCGCCCTGGCTGCCCAGCGCCTGGGCGGCCTCTTTCAGCTGGGTAGCGCCCATGTCTGCCGCGCTGCGGAAGGTCATGGTCTCGTTGAGCACCTGTTTGAGCACGGCCACATCTCCGGCGCTGAGGGCCACGTCCAGCTTGGCCGTGCGGGTGTGCACACCGCCGGCGTTGGTGACGGCCAGCACCGCCGCGGTACACCGGCCCACCTGCATCACCTCATAATGGGCGATGCACAGGTCCCGGCTGTAGGGGGTGGTGGCCACCGTGGTGTAACCGGTCCACTCCGACAGCGCCCGGGCTGCGCTCTGGGCCAGGCGCTCGGGGTCGTGGTCCATCTCCCGGAAGGCCTCGTCCACGGCTGCCCGCTCCCGCGCGGGCAGCTGGCCGGGAACCGCCAGCAGATGATCCAGGTAATACCGGTAGCCTTTGGCGCTGGGCACGCGCCCGGCGCTGGTGTGGGGCTGTTCCAGCAGCCCCAGCTTTTCCAGGGCCTTCATCTCGTTGCGCAGGGTGGCGCTGGACACCGCACGGCCAAAATCCTCGGCCAGCAGGCCCGAGCCCACCGGCTCGCCTCCCACGCTGTACAGCCGCACAATGGCCCGCAGAACCCGCTGCTTGCGGTCGTCAATGCTCATTGCGCTCACCCTTTCCTCTGCTATCCGGTCTGGTTTTCATTTTGTTAGCACTCTCACTCCTTGAGTGCTAAATTCATTCTACATCATATTTTCCCATTGTCAAGCCCCCTTTTGAAAAATTCATGATTTTTCCATAAATTTTTCTGTCTCCGGGCAGAAAAAGGCCCCCGGCCGGGAAGCGCCCGGCCGGGGGATACGTGCAGCAGGTTATTCTGTTTTGCCGTCTTTGGCGCCGGCGCCTTCTTCGCCGCCGGACAGGCCGTGGGCCTTCATGTACTCCTCAAAGCTGGAGAACTTGGCCGCCGGCGGGCGGCGGGTGATCAGCTGGATGGAATTGTCCTCGGCGCTGAACTCCGCGCGGATGGAATCCCGCCGGGCCTGCAGGCGGTCCGGCCGGGGCAGGCCCGGCTCCCGTGCGGGGCGGGCGGCCTTGGCGGGCTGCTCGGGCCTGGCGGCGCGCTGGGAGGCTTTTTCCTGGCCGCGTGCCCGGGCGGGCCGGGCCTCGGGGCGGGGCGCCTCCTGGCGGGCAGGCTTGGGCGCCTTGGGGGCGCGGGCGGGCTGGCGGGCCGGCGCCGCGTCCTGCTGCGCCGGGGCCTGTGCGGCAAGGGCGGCTTCCTGCCTGCGGGTGCCGCGCCGGCCGGCGCCGCCCCGGTGGCGGCGGCGCTTGCGGCCCTGCCCCTGGGCCTCGCCGCCGGAAGCGGCGGGGGCGGGGGCTTGTTTTGTCTGTTCCATGGTCATCGTCTCCTTGGGTTGCTGGGTGGAAGGCCCGGCATCGGGCACAGCGGGGGCGCCGGGCGCCCAGGGGTGGCTGCGCAGCGGAATCGCCTGCCGGGTCAGCTTTTCAATATCCCGCAAATACGCCTGTTCATCGGCACAGCAAAAACTGACGGCCACGCCGTCCCGCCCGGCACGGCCCGTGCGCCCGATGCGGTGCACATAGGTCTCGGGCACGTTGGGCAGGTCGTAATTGAATACGTGGGACAGGCCGTCCACATCAATGCCCCGGGCGGCGATATCCGTGGCCACCAGCACCTTCAGCCGCCCGTCCCGGAACGCGCCCAGGGCGCGCTGGCGGGCCGTCTGGCTTTTGTTGCCGTGGATGGCCATGGCCGTGATGCCCGCACGGGCCAGCTCGCGCACCACGCGGTCGGCCCCGTGCTTGGTGCGGGTAAACACCAGGGCACTCTCCACATTCATGGCCTTCAGCAGATAGGCCAGCAGGTGTTTTTTGTCGGCCTTGTCCACCAGGCACACGCTCTGGCGGATGCGCTCCACCGTGGTGGCGGGCGGCGTCACCATCACCTTCACCGGCCGGTGCAGGATGCTGCCCGCCAGCGCTTCGATCTCGGGCGGCATGGTGGCGCTGAACAGCAGCGTCTGGCGCTTTTGGGGCAGATGCGCCAGTACCCGGCGCACGTCGTGGATAAAGCCCATGTCCAGCATGCGGTCGGCTTCGTCCAGCACGAACACTTCCAGGCGTGACAGGTCCACATAGCCCTGTCCGATCAGGTCGTTCAGGCGGCCGGGCGTGGCGGTCAGCACATCCACCCCGGCAGCCAGCGCGGCCACCTGGGGCGCCTGGCCCACGCCGCCGAAGATGACGGCGCTGCGCAGGGGCAGATGCCTGCCGTAGGCGATGAAGCTGTCATGGATCTGCAGCGCCAGGTCCCGGGTGGGCGTGAGCACCAGCGCCCGCACCGGGCGGCCCGCCGGGGCTGCGGCGGACAGCCGCTGGAGGATGGGCAGCGCAAAGGCCGCCGTCTTGCCGGTGCCCGTCTGGGCGCATCCCAGCAGGTCCCGTCCGGCCAGCACCGGGGGGATGGCCTTCTCCTGAATGGGGCTGGGCCGGGTATAGCCGGCCTCGGCCACGGCCCGCAGCAGCGGGGCGGCCAGGTTCAGTTCTTGAAAGGTCAATGAATTCATTCCTTTATCCGTGTGCCTGCGCGCCCGGGGCGCGGCAAAACGGCCGCCTGCGCAATTTCACACAAAACGGCTTGCATTTGCGGCAAACTGTGATACAATCGGTATCGCGCCCACTGCTGCGCGCCGCCTGCGGCGGCCTGCAGGAAGGGCGCGGCCCGCTTATAGTATAACATACCGTGTCCGGGCGCACAAGATGCCCGGCGCGTGCCCCGCCTTTAGGAGGTATCAGACATGCACCACAGCCCCCGCGCCGCCCTGCTCACGGGCGCGAACATCCGTTATTTCCTGTTTTTGAACCTGGGCCTGGCGCTGACGGCAGCGGGCGTGCACTTTTTCAAAAGCCCCAACCACTTCGCCATGGGCGGCACCTCAGGCATTTCCATCATCCTGTCCACCCTGCTGCCGGGGCTGGACGTTGGCCCGGCCATGTTCCTCATCAACGGCGCGCTGGTGGTGCTGGGCCTTGCGTTCCTGGGCACGCGAACCATGGGCGCCACAGTGTATTCCTCTTTTGCGCTGTCGGCCTTTATCACCGCGCTGGAGACAGCTTTCCCCATGGCCGCCCCCTTCACAAACGACACCTTCCTGGAGCTGTGCTACGCGGTGATCCTGCCTGCCGCGGGTTCGGCCATCCTGTTCAACATCGGCGCATCCAGCGGCGGCACAGACATCCTGGCCATGATCCTCGCCAAGAAAACCAGTTTGGAGATCGGCAAGGCCCTGCTGGTCTCGGATTTCCTCATTGCCCTGGTGGCGGGCGGCCTGTACGGCGTGCGCACGGGGCTGTACTGCGTGCTGGGGCTGCTGGCCAAGGCCTTCGTGGTGGACGGCGTCATCGACGGCATCAACGTGCGCAAGAAAGTGACCATCATCAGCCGCGACCCCGAGCATGTGAAAGCTTTCATCATGGAGCGGCTGAACCGCAGCGCCACGGTATACACCGCCCACGGCGCTTACACCGGGCAGGAGCTGCAGGTGCTGACCACCGTGCTGAACCGCCATCAGTCGGTGCTGCTGCGGGATTATATCCGCAAAACCGACCCCAAGGCATTCATCACCATCGTAAACTCGTCGGAAACCATCGGCAAAGGCTTCCGCGCCATCTGAGCCGGCCGGCCTTTCCGTGCGCAGCCGCCGGGCCTTTTCCGAAAGGGGCGCTCAAGCGCCCCTTTTTTCGATATGCCCCGCTTTTCCCGATTGCCCGCGCAAAAATGCCCGTTCCCGGTTTGCGAAGGTTCCTTCCGGGCCAAACTGAGGGCAGGCGGCCCTGTGCCGCCGTGGGAAAGGAGGGCCTGCCATGGCCGTTTATACCGACATTGCCGCCGAGATCTGGCCCCCGGGCAAAGGCAGCGTGCCCGCGGGGGTATCCACCCACACCGCCAGCGCCGCGGGCATCAGCCTGACGCGGGTGGACGTGCGGCGCACAGGCCTGCGCCGGCCCAAAGGCAGCTACATCACCCTGGACATGCCCGCCTTTGCGCAGATCGACGAGCGCAATGAAGCCTATGTGTGGGCCATTGCCAGCCAGCTGCGGGCGCTGCTGCCCCGGGAAGGGCTGGTGCTGGTGGCCGGGGTGGGCAACCGGGCCGTCACCGCCGACGCCCTGGGCCCCGAAACGGCCGACCGGGTGTTCGTAACCCGCAGCCTGTGCGCCGGCCGTGCCCGCGGCGCCGGGGGCGGCGAAGTGCCCCTGCGGCCCGTGGCAGCTTTCGCCCCCGGCGTGGAGGGCGCCACGGGGCTGTCCACTGCCGAGCTGCTGGCCAGCCTGGTGCAGGCGCTGCGGCCGGCGGCCGTGCTGGCGGTGGACAGCCTGTGCACCAGCGATGTGCGCCGCCTGGGCTGCAGCGTGCAGATCTCCACCGCCGGGCTGTGGCCCCGGGGCGCCAAGGCCCTGACGGCCCCTGCCCTGGGCGCGCCGGTGATCGCCCTGGGGGTGCCCACGGTGATGGAGGCCGCCGGCGCGCTGCACAGCCGGCGTCCCCTGGTGGTGACGCCCAAGGACATCGACGCCATCATCCGCCGGGGCGCTACGCTGCTGGCCCTGGCCGTGAACAAGGCCCTGCAGCCGGCCCTCACCGTGGGCGAGCTGAGCTTCCTCACCTCCTGACGGGAACGGTTTTTTCGGAAAAATCGGAAAAAACCGTCTTTTTTGAAAAAAACGCTTGCGCCGGGGGCAAAAAAGTGGTAATATAAGTTGCACTGTTATGGGTATTAAGGAGGTGGTACGATGCCTAACATCAAGTCTCAGAAAGACCGTGTGGTGCAGGCCAAGAAGGAGGCCGCGCACAACAAAGCGATCAAGTCCAACCTGAAAACAGTCGTCAAGAAGGCTGACGCCGCCATTTCCGCCGGCGCCGCCGATATGGACGCACAGGTGCGGGCCGCCGCTTCTACGATCGACAAAGCCGCCGGCAAGGGCGTTCTGCACAAGAACACCGCTTCCCGCAAGGTGGCCCGCCTGGCCAAGGCCGCGCACAAAGCCGCCGCGAAATAAGGCAATGCAGACAAAACCGCCGTCCCATCCGGGCCGGCGGTTTTTTCATGGGCAGCCCCCGGCGGGGCGGCGGCCAAATCAAAAGGGGGCTTTCTGCAAAGCCCCCTTTGAATATCTTCAAATCGTTCCGGCCGCAGGCGCCTTGCGCGCCTGCGGGGTGCGGCCCCGCCCGGCGGGAAAAGCGCTCAGCGGGCCAGGTCGGCGGCCAGGGCCTCGGCCAGGGCGTCCAGACGGGCCAGGTTGTCCGCGTCCAGGGCGCTTTTCAGCGTCACCACCGGCTGCAGCACGGTCATGTTCTTCATGGCCGCCAGCATCTCCTCCATCTTTTTGGCGCTCACGGGCGCCCAGCTGCCGTTGCCAATCAGGCCCACGGTGCGGCTGTTCAGCGCCAGGGCCTGCATGTCGTGCAGGAAATTGGCCATGGCCGGGTACAGGCCGTTGTTGTAGGTGGGCGCGGCCAGCACCAGGTGGCTGCAGCGGAACACCTCGCCGATCAGTTCCGACACATGGGTGCCGGACACATCGTGCAGCCGGATGTTCTTCACGCCCTTCTCGCCCAGGCGCGCGGCCAGGATATTGGCGGCGTTTTCGGTGTTGCCGTACATCGAGGCGTACAGCACGGCCACGGCCCGCTCCTCGGGCTCGTAGCGGCTCCATTTGTCATAGGTTTCCAGCAGCCAGGGGATGTTGCTGCGCCACACCGGCCCGTGCAGCGGGCAGATGGTTTTCACGTCCACCCCGGCCAGCTTTTTCAGGGCCGCCTGCACCGGCGCACCGTACTTGCCCACAATATTGCCGTAGTACCGGCGGGCATCATCCATCCAGGCGGCATCGAAGGTGATCTCATCGTCGAACAGGTTGCCGTTCAGCGCGCCGAAGGTGCCGAAGGCGTCGGCGGAGAACAGCAGCTTTTCGCTGTCCTCGTAGGCCATCATCACCTCGGGCCAATGCACCATGGGCGCGAACACGAAGTGCAGGGTATGCTTGCCCAGGCACAGGGTGTCGTTCTCCTTCACTTCCACCCTGCGGGCGGCGAAATCGTCGCCGTAGAACTGGCGGATGAGGGCGAACGTCTTGGCGTTGCCCACCACCTTCATCGCAGGATAGCGGGCCGCCAGCTGCTCAATGCAGGCGCAGTGGTCCGGCTCCATGTGGTTCACCACCAGGTAATCCAGGCTGCGCCCGTCCAGGGTGTGGGCCACGTTTTCCAGGTACTGACGGGTGACGGCGGCGTCCACGGTGTCCAGCACGGCGGTTTTTTCATCCAGGATCAGATAGGAATTGTACGAGACGCCCCGGGGGATGGGGAACAGGTTTTCAAACAGGGCCAGGCGGCGGTCTTCTGCGCCCACCCAGGTGACGGAATCGGTTACTTTGCGTGTGCAGTACATGGAATGCTCCTTTCAAATGATGCGGTCAAACAGTGCGGGGCTTTCCCGGCGGGCGCGGCTTGCCTCAGCCCAGGGCCACGTCCAGGGTCATCATCAGGGTAAAGCCCGCGGCGAACAGCAGCGTGCCGATGTTGGAATGGGCGCCCGCGCTCATCTCGGGGATCAGCTCCTCCACCACCACATAGATCATGGCGCCGGCGGCGAAGGCCAGCAGGTAGGGCAAAACGGGCACCACCAGCCCCGCGGCCAGGATAGTCAGCAGCGCGCCCAGGGGTTCCACCGCGCCGGAGGCCGCCCCGTACAGGAATGCCCGCCCCTTGGATACGCCCTCTGCTTTCAGCGGCATGCTGATGATGGCGCCCTCGGGGAAATTCTGGATGGCGATACCCAGGCTGAGCGCCAGCGCCGCCGCCGCAGTGATGCCGGCCTCGCCGGTGACAAGGCCCGCGTACACCACGCCCACGGCCATGCCCTCGGGGATGTTGTGCAGCGTCACCGCCAGCACCAGCATGGTGGTGCGCTGCAGGCGGCTGGCCGGGCCCTCGGCCTGCTGGCTGCCCATGTGCAGATGGGGGATCAGATGGTCCAGCGCCAGCAGGAACAGCACGCCGGCCCAAAAGCCCGCCGCAGCGGGCACAAAGGCCCAGGTGCCCATGGCGGCAGCCTGCTCCATGGCGGGGATCAGCAGGCTCCACACCGAGGCGGCCACCATCACCCCGGCGGCGAAGCCCGTCAGGGCCCGCTGCACCAGCGGGTTCAAACGGTTTTTCAGAAACAGGACACATCCGGACCCCAGGGCCGTGCCCAGGAACGGGATCAGGATGCCTTGCCAGACTTGTGCAGTCATCATCAACCTCACTTTCTGTGGGGCAGCATACAGGCCCGGCGGCAGCCCGCCGCACAGGCAGGGGAATTGTTAGTACCTGCGAACCACAGGACATTATAGCACATCCTCCGCCTGTTCTCAAGCGCACCGGGCCGGTTTTTCCGCAAAAAGCCGCACCGGTACAGGCGCTCCGGCGGCAGGGCGGGCCTCCCCGGGGCTGCGGCGGGCCCTCAGGCCCCGCCGCCCCGCCGGTGGGCCGCCAGGGCGAAGCGGGCCAGCGGGATATCCGCAGGCAGGCACTGCACCTGCAGGCCCGGGCGGCTGTGCAGATAGCCGTACAGCCGGGGGCTGTGCAGGCTGTTCAGCGCCAGGGTAGCCGCCTGGGTTCCGGAAAGCGGCGCCGCAGCCGCCCGGGCCGCCAGAAAAGCGCACAGCCCGTCGTCCCCCGGCGCTGCGGCAAACCGCCGCACGGTAAGCCCCGGGCCCAGGGGGATCACATCCTCCGGGAAGGCATCCCGCTGCCAGGCGGGCGCCTCCTGTTCCGCCGGGCCGGCCGGCGATTCCCCCGCCCGCTCCGGCGGCACATCCCGCAGCAGTTCTTCATCTGCCGGCGCCCCGGGGCACAGGGCGGCCGGGCCCGGGCCCGCCGGGCCGGGCCAGGGGGCGTCGGCGGGCAGGGCCGTGGTGGCCAGGATCTCCACCTGCCGCCCCGCGGCCCGGGCCTCATCCACGGCCCGGGCCAAAGCCGCCATGCGGGCCAGATGGCCCCGTGCCCAGCCGCCGCCTGTGCGGCCCGCCCGCGCCAGGGCCCATGCCTCCCGGCTGAACCAGGGCGTCACGACGGCCAGGGGCACAAGGGCCGCATCCGGGGCCTCCCGCCCTTTGGAACAATGGTTTTTTATCTCGTCACACATGGCCCTGCGCCTCCTCTTCCGTGCCCCGGGGCGGGGCGGCCACCGCGTCCATCAGCCTCTCCAGCCGCGCCAGGATCCCGTCCCAGCGGTAATATCGGTCCACATAGGCGGGGCCGGCGTCCCCCAGCTGCCGGCGCAGCGCACCGTCGGAAAACAGCCGCCCCAGCATGGCCAGGCATCCGCCGTCGCTGTGATACCACAGGCCCGCGCAGCTTTTGCGGCAGTGGCTTTCCAGCACCGGGCACCCGCCGTTCACCAGCACGGGCACCGCCAGGGCCAGCGCCTCCAGCACCACGATGGACAAGCTCTCGTACCGGCTGGGCAGCCACAGGAAATCCGCCCCGGCGATGCCGCTGTACTTGTCCTCCTCGCTGACAAAGCCCAGGGCCCGCACCGAAGGGTCCCGGGGGACGGGCATGATGGATTTGCCCATCAGCACCAGGGTGCCCGGCCCGCCGGCGGCTTTGTAGGCCGCCCACTGGCGGAACATCTCGTCGCAGCACTTGCCCACCTCGATGCGCCCCACATACACCGCATAGGGCCCGGTGATGCCGTATTTTTCACGGAAGGCGCCGGGCCGGACGGCCCCGGCGCCGGGCAGCTCCACCCCTGCCCCGCCCACCATATCCAGCCGGGACACATCGGGGAAAAGCCGGCGCACCAGGGCCTGCTCGTCCGGGGTGAGGTAGCACAGGGCCCGGGCTTTGCGGAACAATTCCCCGTAAATGGGCATATGGATGGGCCCTTCGTCATGGGCCATGGGCAGCAGGATGCTTTTGGCCGCCACCGCCGGCAGGCCGTACACCGTGAGGAAGTACAGGTACGGCCCCAGCAGAAAAGCGTCAAAATCATCCCGATGGGCCTGCAGCCAGCCGATCAGATCCAGGCATACCGGCCCCTGTTCCCACACCCAGCGGGCCTGGCCGGCGGCATCCCGGGCCAGGGCTCCGGCGGTAAAACGGTCGTTCTGCGCCAGGAACTGCTCCACGTCACGGGGCACATCCACCGAAAAGCGCAGTACCCGCACCGGGCCGTCCCAGGCCTGGCCGGCGGGATACACGTCCTCCCAGGACAGGTAGTCCTCGGCCCGGGTGGTGGCCACGGTGACATCGCATCGGGCGGAAAGCTTGTGGGCCAGCTGGCGCATCAGCACTTCGGCGCCGCCGTTTACCCGGGGGCCGTAGCGCTGGGTGACGATGCACACCCGCCGGCGCGCCGGGGCCGTCACAGGGCCCCTCCGCAGAAGGCTGTCAAAAGCTGCCAGAACCGCTGCCCCACGGCCCGGGGGGCAAAGTCCGCCAGGCGGCGGGCCTGGGCCGCCAGCACCCGGGCCCGCAGCGCGCTGTCGGTGGCAGCGCGGTGCACCGCGGCGGCGGCCAGGGCGGCATCCCGCCGGGGCAGCAGCAGCCCCGCGCCGCCCAGGGTCTCGGCCACCGCGCCGCCGGGGCAGGCCACAATGGGCACGCCGAAGTACATGGCCTCGGCCAGGGGCACGCAGAAGCCCTCGTGGGCGCTCATGCACAAAAACACATCCGCCATGCGGTAAAACGCCAGCACCTGGGCAAAGGGGATGTGGCCGGTGAACACCACATTCTGTGCGCCCGCAGCGGCCACAGCGTTCTGCAGGCCCCGGTAGTAATCATCCCCGGCGCCCCCGTGCCCCCCCAGCAGGATCAGCCGGCTGTCCGGCTGGAAGCGGCGCTGGTAGAGGGCAAAAGCGGCGATCACGTCCTCCTGGCGCTTGTTGGGGGCGATGCGCCCGGTGAACAGCACGTTCACCTTCCCGTCCCGGTACAGCGCCTGCACGCCCTCGTCCGGTGCGGCATCATAATCGGAAAAGGGGATCAAAATGGGCAGAATGTCCATGGGGCAGGTCCAGCCCATGGCACGCAGATCCTCCAAATTGTACGCGGAATCGGCCAGGGCGTAGTCGAACACGCCCGCCAGGGCCCGGGCCTGGCGCCGGCCCTGGGCCGTCAGGCGGTAGGCCATGGGGTTCGATGTGAGGAAGTATTCCGGCGGGGTGATGTTGTGGTAGATGCACACCTTGCGGCAGGCGTAGTCGGCCAGGCGGTCGTTCAGTTCGCTTCCGGTGGAGAGATGGTACAAAAGTACATCCCCCGCCACCGGCGTGGGCATGGCAGATACCGGCCGCACCAGGCCCTGGGCGTCCAGGCCGGCGCTCCAGCGCTCGGCGTAAATCTGGCTGTACACGCCCTTTTCGGCCAGCAAATTGCGCAGGGCCACGGCGTCGTTGCTCACCGCGTCCCCTGCCGCCAGGGTGGGCAGCAGCTGAAAGACCCTCATGGCGCACCTCCCGCCAGGTGTTTTTCCACGGCGTCCAGCCGCCGGGCCATGGCCTCGTTTTCCTCCCGCAGGGCGGCGCACTCCTCCTGCAGCAAACGCACCGCCTTGGCGCCGTCGCCGTTGGCCTGGTACAGGGCCTGGCGCAGGGCGCTGTCAAACAGCTGGCGGTCGGTGTTCTGCACATCCTCCACGAAGGCGCCCAGCTCGTTCAGGGCGGCGGCGGTGCGCTCGTTGAAGCGATTCTGGGCAGCCCGGCTGGGGGCGCTGTAAAAGCGGATGAGCTTGCGCACCACCCGCTGTACCAGCCCTTTCAGCCCCCCGGCCGTCAGGGGGCCCTCGGCGGGCACGTTCCACAGGGCGGTGGTGGCGGCGGTCTCGTCGGCGTAGGCGGCGGCGTTGAACCGGCCCGTATACCGGGGCGCGGCGGGCGTTTCGGCGCCGGGGGCCGGCGCCGGGGCGGCCATGGGCTCGCCGGGGCCGGGGGCGTCATCCGCCAGCGGCGCAGCCTGGGCCTCCAGCTGGGCCACCAGCCGTTCCAGTTCTTCCTGTTCCATCTGATTCACCTCACTGCAGGCGCGGTTTACAAACCCCGCCTGCGACTATATAATATAGTATAACAGAAAAGGCAGGTTTTTTTCAATCGGGCGCAGCACGGCGGGAACCGCGGGCAGCCGGGCGGGGCAAGGCCGCAGCAGGGGCGGGCGCCAAAGGCGGCCGGCCCCGGCGCGGCGATGTGCGGCGCGTACAGCCGCCCGATTGAAAAAGCTTTCTTTCAGGAAAGCGGGAGAGGTGTTTTTATGCAGTGCAAATTGACCGTGATCACCCCCGTTTACAACGCCGAAGGGCTGCTGCCCGCGGCGCTGGCGTCACTGCAGGCGCAGACGCTGGGGTTCGAGAACCTGTGCTGGCTGCTGGTGGACGACTGCTCCACCGACGGCAGCCCGGCCCTGATGGCGCGCTGGGCGCAGCAGTATCCCAATGTGCGCGTGCTGCGCACGCCGTGCAACTCCGGCAGCGCTGCCGCCCCCCGGAACCTGGCGCTGGGGCAGGTGGATACGCCCTATGTGATGTTCCTGGACAACGACGACACCTTTGCCCCCGACGGCTGCCGCGCCCTGCTGGCAGCCCTGGAGGCCACGGGGGCCGATTTGGCCGGCGGCTACTTCCAGGACGTGGACGAGGCCGGCGCGCCGCTGAACGAGCGCAGCCCCAGCTGCGGGCAGATGGCCGACCGGCTGCTGCGCCTGCCCGAAGAGCTGGAGGCCGCGTGCGCGGTGCAGAGCATCTTCTGGTGCAAAGCCTACCGCATGGACCTTATCCGCCAAAACGCCGTCACCTTCCCCGCCGACACCCTGATGGAGGACTCGGTGTTCTACGCCAAATACCTGACGGCCGCCCGCAGCTTTGCCTATACCGACGCCCTGGTGTACCGCTTCCGCGCACGGGCGGGCAGCCTGTCGCGCACGGGCAGCGCCGATTACATGCTGTCCCGGGCGGCGGGGTACCGGCATCTGTTTGCCGTGTGCGCCGGCGCGCCGGCGCTGCTGCGGCACAACCTGGAAAACGTGGCCGCCCATTTCCTGCCCCTGGCCTTCACCGATGCCGTGCCCGCCGCCCGCCGCCCCGCGCTGATGCGCGCCTGGCGGCAGGTGGCCGCCTACAGCCTGGAGGCCGGGCTGTGTCCCGACGACCTGCTGCTGCGCCGGCTGATGGAACTGTGCGCCGCCGGCCGGGTGGACGCCGCCGTGGCCGTGGGCGAATTGCTGGCGCCCTGGCGCAGCGAGATCGCCCGGCGGGACGAGCTGTTCCTGGCTGCCGACCGCAACTGGAAGGCCGTGTGCGCCGAAAACGAAACACTGAAAGCCCGCCTGGCCGCCGCGCCCGCCGGGTGCTGACCCTGTTTTTGCCCCCTTGATTCCGGATGCTTTTTCCGATATAATGTCAATCGGCGCGCCCTGCGCCGGCTTCGGCCAATGGGCAGGCGGCGCGGGAAAGCGGGGATCCCAATGGGCAACATGAATAACGCCCTGACCCAGGCGGCAGTTTACCTGGCGCTGTTGGCGGCAGGCTACGGCTGCAAACGGGCGGGGCTGTTCCGGGTGGAGGATTCGGATTTCATCCGTTCGGCCATCTTATACATCACCATGCCGGCGGTGGCCGTGAACGGCCTGGCGGAGCTGACGCTGCAGCCATCGTTCCTGTGGTGCTTTCTGGCGGGGCTGGCCGCCTGCGCGGTGCTGATCGCCATCGGCCTGCTGTCCAGCCGCCGCGCGCCGCTGGGCGACCGCCTGGCCTACCTGTTCAGCATGAGCAATTTCAATATCGGCAATTTCGCCATCCCCTTTCTGACGGGGCTGGTGTCGGATGACGGTTTTGTGGCGCTGTGCCTGTTCGATATCGCCGTGGCCATCAGCCTGTACGGCGTGTGCTGCTCTCTGGCCGAAGGGCTGCGGGGGCGGAAGGGCGGCTTCTCGCTGAAGCTGCTGGCAGCCAAGCTGTTTACCTCCCCCGTCACCGACGCCTACCTGGTGATGCTGGCCCTGGCGGCGCTGGGCCTGCGGCTGCCGGGCCCGGTGCTGCGCCTGGCCCAGGTGGCCGCCAATGCCAACGCCTTTTTGGCCATGATCAGCATCGGCATCCTGTTCGAATTCCGTTTCCGCCGGGAGGACCTGGGGGCCTTTGTCCGGTTCTTCCTGCTGCGGTACGGCACGGCCGTCGCCCTGGCCGCCGCGGTCATCCTGCTCCTGCCGCTGCCGGCGGATATCCGCCAGGCGGTGTGCGTGCTGCTGATGGCCCCGGTGGGCAGCGTGGGCCCGCTGCTCACCCGCAACACCGGCGGCAACACCACCCTGGCCGCCCAGCTGAACTCCATCAGCATTCCCATCGGCATTGTGATGATGGTGCTGATGTACGCGGTGACAGGCGCCATGGCCTGAAACCGCCCCTTGCAAAACGCCCTGCGGGGCGTTTTTGTTTTTTACGGCTGCAGCCCCGCACCCCGTACAGGCCGGTACCGGCCCGTGCGGGGTGTTTTTTTGCGGCAAAGGCCGGCGAAAGCACGGCTCAGCCCCGCAGCCCCGCGGCGCCGGCCTGCAGGCCGGGAATCAGGTTGCTGATGTAGGGCCGGTTCCCGGCCAGCACGTCGCGGTAAAAGGCCTGTTTCCAGTCAATGAACGCAACGCAGCCCTCCAGCTCGGCAATCTGCAGCTGCAGGGCCTGCTGCTTCTGGGCCAGCATGGCCTGCCGCTGCGGAATGGTACCGGGCCCCTGCAGGCACAGGGCCAGGTATTCCTTCATCTCCTGGATGCTCATGCCGCACTTTTTCAGGCATGTCAGATCCTTGATCCAGGCCACGTCGTGGTCGTCGAACATCCGGCGGTTGTTTTTATCCCGTTTTACATTGGGCACCAGGCCCTGGTTGCAGTAAAACTTCAGGTTTTCATAGCTCATGCCGGTTTCCCGGCAGGCCTGCATCATCGTGTACATCGCTTATGCTCCTTCCCTGTTCCCGCGTCACGGCGGAATTCACAAAATCTTCACCGTTTTCCGTCCAAAATCCCTTGACCGGTAGCAGCTACCGCATTTTATGCTTACACTATACCGCATCCGCGGGGCGGCCGTCAAGGGCACCCCGCACGAATTGGGAGGCATCGGTTATGGAAAAGGATTCGGAACACACCGCCATAGCGCTGGCCGCCGCCGACCCGGAGTGGACGGCCATCACAACCGCCTTCGCCGGGCAGGAGGTGCCCGCCGCCAGCCCGCTGACGCCCAGAGAGCGCTGGCTGTGCATCGAGGCCGCGCTGCTGGGCTGCCAGGGCATGGGCACCTTCCGCCGGGCGCTGGCCGCCGCGCTGGACGGCGGCGTGGAGCCGGCGGCCCTCCGGGAGGTGCTCTGCCAGGCCACCGCCTATCTGGGCATCGGCCGGGTGCGGGATTTCCTGCTGGCCGCCGATGAAATCATGGTGCAGCACGGCATTCGGCTGCCGCTGCCCGCCCGGGGCACCACCGATGCCGCCACCCGGTTTGACCGGGGGCTTGCCAAGCAGGCGGCACTGTTTGGTGAAGGCATGGCCAAGGTACAGGCCGACGGCCCCGCCGCCCGGCGCAACATAAACCGCTGGCTGGCGGCCAACTGCTTCGGCGACTGCTACACCCGCACCGGCCTGGACGACCGGGAGCGGGAGATGGTCACGTTCTGTTTCCTGCTGGCCCAGGGCGGCTGTGAAAACCAGCTGCGCGGGCACGCCCGGGGCAACCTGGGCGTGGGCAACGGCAAGGCCCGGCTGTATGCTTTTGCAGAGCAGTGCCTGCCCTACATCGGCTACCCCCGCACCCTGAATGCCATGAACATCGTGGACGAGGTGACGGCCGGGGCACCGTGAGGCGCGGCCCGCGCCCGTCTTCCCGCATTTTTATCCCACGGCATTAAATGGAGGTTTTACCATGCAAAGTTTCGTCTATTCCTATCCCACCAAAGTTTACTTCGGCCAGGGCGCGGCCCGGCAGGCGCTGGAGGCCGAACTGGCCAGCTACGGCCCCGGCGTGATGCTGGCCTGCGGCGGCGGCTCGGTGAAAAGGAACGGCATCTATGACGCCATCGTCAAGCTGCTGCGGGACGCCGGCAAGACGGTGACCGATTTCGGCGGCATCATGTCCAACCCCACCTATGCGAAAGTTCAGGAGGGCGCCAAACTGGCCCGCGCGCACAAAATCGACCTGATCCTGGCGGTGGGCGGCGGGTCGGTCATCGACTGCTGCAAGATCGTGGCGGCCCAGGCCAAAACCGACGAGGACCTGTGGGAGATGGAGTTTACCCACCACCGCCTGCCCGCCGATGTCATCCCCATGGGCGCGGTGGTCACCGCCTCCGGCACCGGCGCCGAAATGAACGGCGGCGCGGTCATCACCAGCGAGGGCCAAAAGCGCAAGGCCGGCATGGCCGCGGCCGCGCCCCGCTTTGCGGTGCTGGATCCCGCCTACACCCTGACGCTGCCCATGTCCCAGGTGCTGTCCGGCGCGTTCGACACCCTGAGCCATGCCATGGAGACTTATTTCGGCCGGAGCGACGCCGACAATGTCTCCGACGACGTGGCGCTGGCCGTCATGCGCAATACCGTTGTCAACATGCGCCGGGTGCTGAAAGACAAGGACGACCTGGAGGCCCGCAGCAACCTGATGTGGGATGCGGCCATGGCCGAAAACGGCATTTTGAAGGCGGGCCGCAAAACCGACTTCCAGGCCCATCAGATCGAGCATCAGCTGGGCGCCTACACCGACTGCAACCACGGCCAGGGCCTGGCGGTGATCCACCCGGCCTATTACCGCCGCATTGCGGGGGATGCGCCGGAGAAATTTGCCCGCCTGGGCCAGGTGGTGTTCGGCCTGCCCGCCGGCGCCGCGCCGCAGGCCGCCGTGGACGCGCTGGCCGCCTTTATTGCGGAATGCGGCCTGCCCACCCGCCTGGGCCAGCTGCGCAGCACCGCCGTGATCGACAAAGACCTGCTGCGCAAGGTGGCGGACAGCTGCAGCCTGATTCCCACAAACCCCCGCCCCCTGACCCGCGACGAAGTGTACGACATTCTGTGTGCGTGCCTGTGAGCACACGCGCCGGCGGCCGTTTGCCGGCCGCCGGAACTGAAAGGGGCTTGTTTATGAAACGCATCATTTCCCTTGCTGTAAGCGCCCTGATTCTGCTGAGCCTGGCGGCCTGCGGCAGGGCCGCATCTTCCGCATCTTCCGCATCCTCCGCATCTTCCGCCGCGCCTGCGTCTGCGCCCGCCGGTTCCGCCTCGGAAGCGCCGGGCTCCGACGGGCAGACATCCTCTGCGCCCTCGGCTTCCGCCGTCCAGGACGGCGAATCCTCCGGGCGCGTGCTGGTGGCCTATTTCTCGGCCACCGGCCACACCGAAACCGCGGCCCAGGCCATTGCCCAGGCCACCGGCGCCGACCTGTTTGTCATCACGCCCGCCCAGCCCTACACGGCTGAGGACCTGAATTACAGCGATGAAACCAGCCGTGTCAGCCGGGAATACGCGGATGAGTCCCTGCGGGACGCGGCGCTGGCCGAAACCGTTCCCGAAGGGTGGGACAGTTACGACACGGTGTTCATCGGCTATCCCATCTGGTGGGGCGTTGCGGCCTGGCCGGTTTCCAGCTTTGTCGCCGCCAACGACTTCACCGGCAAAACGGTGATCCCCTTCTGCACCTCCGCCAGCTCCGGCCTGGGGGACAGCGGCAGCCTGCTGGCCCAGGCCGCCGGTACCGGCAACTGGCTGGAAGGCACACGCTTTTCCTCTTCCGTCAGCGCCGAGGACGTGCAGGCGTGGATCGGCGAACTGGGGCTGTAAGCCCTTCCCCGGGCCAGCGCCCGGATATCTCCATCAATGGCAGGCGCCCCGCCGGCTTTTTGCCGGCGGGGCGCCTGCTTTTTTGCCCTGCTTTTGCGGGCGCGGTCAGCACACCAGGTTCTGGGGGCGGCCCTCCAGCCAGGCGCGCAGGTTGTCAAAGACGATCTGCGCGCGCAGGCTCATCGCCTCCCGGGTGGCAAAAGCCACGTGGGGGGTCACCAGACAGTTTTTGGCCCGCAGCAGCGGCTCGCTGCCGTCCAGGGGCGGTTCCCGGTCGAACACGTCCACCCCGGCCCCGGCAATGACGCCGCGCTCCAGTGCGTCGGCCAGGTCACGGGCCACCACCACCGGGCCCCGCGCCGCGTTGATCAGCAGGGCCGTGGGTTTCATCAGCGCCAGCCTGCCGGCATCGATCATCCCCCGGGTGGAATCGTTCAGCGGGCAGTGCAGCGTCACAATATCCGCCCGGCGCAGCAGCTCCTCCAGGCCAACCTGCTCCACACCCGCAGGGGCGCCGCTGTGGCGGGTACGGCTGTGGGCCAAGACGGTGCAGCCGAAGGCGCGGAACAGCTGCGCCGTGCGGGTGCCGATGCGTCCCAGGCCCACAATGCCCACCGTCTTGCCCTGCAGCTGCCAGCCCGTCAGGCCGTCCCGGGTGCCGCCGGCCCGGCAGCGGGCCTCGGCGGCGGGCAGGCTGCGAGCCAGCGACAAGGCCATGCCCAGCACCAGCTCGGCCACCGCCTGGTCGGAATAGCCCGAGGCATTGCTGACGGTGATACCCGCCGCCCGGGCGGCCGCCAGGTCCACATGGTCTACGCCGGTAAAGGCCACGTCGATGAAGCGCAGCCTGCCGCAGGCCGCAATCACCCGGCCCGGCAGGGGCATGTTGGCCAGAATCACGGCGTCGGCCCCGCAGGCCCGCTCGATCAGCGCCGGGATCTGGCCGGTGCGCTCATATTCCGCAAAGGTGTGGCCGGCTTCCTCAAAAGGGCGCTTGCAGGCGGCCAGCTCCTCGGGCGGGATACCCAGAGATTCCAGGATCACAATTCTGCTCATCTGCCATCGCTCCTTTCCGTTTCCGGCGCTCTGCCGGCCGAGCCGGGAGTGCCGTTGTAAAGTTGTTCGAAACGGCAAACCTGCTTTTTGTTCATTCTGCCTCAACCCTTTCCGCGCAAAATCACACCGGCCGTTCCGCCGCCGGCGGGCGGCTGTTCCGGTTCGCCCCGTGTGTGCAGCCAGTACGCGCTCATGGAAAAGCCTGTCTCGGTCTGCTCCTGTCCCAGGCCGACGCCGGCGGGCGGCACAAAGGCCCGGGCGGCTTCCACGGTGGGGAACTCCACCTCGGCGTAGTAGAACTCCGTGGGCAGGCCCGCGTCCACGCGGTTTGCCTCCAGCGTTTCGCCGCCGGGCAGGCGGTAGGTTCGCAGTTCCTTGGTCACCAGGGGCTTGCCGATGAAGTCCTCCAGGGCCCGGAAGGTCTCTTCGCCGATGTCCGTCTCGATCTCCCGGCGCACCAGGGTGCCGGCGCTTTTGAAGCACAGCACGAAGGTGCGCCGCCCGCCTTCCTCAATTTCCCGTATGCGCACCGCCGGCGCCGTGGCAATGTACCCCTGGCGCATCCGCGCCCGGCCCGTCTCGGCAAGGCCGGCGGGCCAGCCGTCCATCAGCCATTTGCGCTCGATCTCATAGGGCTGTTTTGCGCTCATGAAAATGCCTCCTATCTTTTTTGCGGGGTTTCTAGTATAATAATACCGTATTTTCTTGTGAAAAGCGAGAGGGGACCATCATGAAGCAGGAACGCGCCTATCCGAAATGTACCGTCACCGACAAAGCCGCCCGCAGCCTGGCCGCCGGGCATCCCTGGGTGTACGACACCGAGGTGCTGCGCTGCGAAGGCGCCGAGAACGGCGCCATCGTGGATGTGGTATCCGCCAAGGGGCGGTATCTGGGTTCGGGGTTTGTCAGCTACCACAGCAAAATCCGCGTGCGGGTGTTCTCCCAAAACGCCAACGACGTGTTCGATGCCGCCTTCTGGCGCCGCCGGCTGCAGTACGCCTGGGATTACCGCAAAACCGTGCTGCGCCCGGAGGACCTGGCCTGCTGCCGGGTGATCTTCGGCGAGGCCGACCATTTCCCCGGCCTGACGGTGGACCGCTTCGGCCCGCTGCTGAGCGTGCAGGTTCTCAGCGTCGGGCTGGAGCGGATCAAAGGCCTGCTGCTGCCGCTGCTGGCGGACGTGCTGCAGGCGGACGGCCAGCAGATCGACGGCGTGTTCGAGCGCAACGACGTGGCCATCCGGGGCCTGGAGGGCCTGCCCCAGTACAAGGGCTGGTTTGCGCTGCCCGGGCGCAGCGCGCCGGGCAGCGCCCTGGCGGATATTGTGGAAAACGGCGTGCGCTACACCGTGGATGTGGAGAACGGGCAGAAAACCGGCTTTTTTCTGGATCAGAAATACAACCGCGCCGCGGTGGCCCGCCTGGCCGCGGGCAAGCGCGTGCTGGACTGCTTCACCCACACGGGCAGCTTTGCGCTGAATGCGGCCAAGGGCGGCGCGGAAAAGGTGACGGCGGTGGACGTGAGCGAGAGCGCCGTGGCCATGGCCCGCCACAATGCGGCCATCAACGGCGTGGCCGGCCGCATGGAGTGCCTGGCGGCGGACGTGTTCGAGCTGCTGCCCGCCCTTGCGCCCCACAGCTACGATTTCATCATCCTGGACCCGCCGGCCTTCACCAAAAGCCGCAAAACCCTGCACAGCGCCCTGCGGGGGTACAAGGAGATCAACTACCGGGCCATGAAGCTGCTGCCCCGGGGCGGGTATCTGGCCACCTGCAGCTGCAGCCATTTCGCCGCCGAGGCCGAGTTCACCAAAATGCTGCGCGCCGCCGCCCGGGACGCCGGCGTACAGCTGCGGCAGATCGAGGCGCGCCAGCAATCGCCGGATCACCCCATCCTGTGGGGCGTGCCCGAAACAAACTACCTGAAATTCTACCTGTTCCAGGTGGTGTGAAGGGGACGCCGGCAAAAGGGGCCTTTTTGAAAAAAGCCCCCTTTTGGATCCCCGAAAAACGTTCGGCCCGGGCGCGGGCGGTGAGAGCGGCGCGGGCGATAACCGCGGCGGCAACGGCAAAGCCGCGCTTCGCCCCCGGCCCGCATCCGTGCGCGGCCGCAGCAGGGGCAAACGCCAAGGGCGGCCTGTTCTGCGCGGCGATGCGCCTAACGCGCGGCCGCCCGATCCAAGTTCTTTGCCAGGCTTTCTTCCCGGAAAGCGGGAGGAAGCGGAAGGAGGAAATCATCATGGAAATTCCCATCTCATTGTTTGTCTGTCTGGGCATTTCGGCCGCTTTGGCGGTCGGGCTGCCCATCGTCCTGGCCATATACGGCAAGGTGCGCTGGCGGGCCGCGTTCCCGCTGCGCGCGGCGGCCCTGGGGGCGCTGAGCTTCGTCATAGCGGTGCTGGTCCTGGAAAGCCTGCTGCACAGCGTAGTCTTTTCGGCCTTCCCCACCCTCAGCCTGCGGCCTATCCCCTACACGCTGTACGGCTGCCTGGCCGCCGGCCTGTTTGAGGAGACGGCCCGCTACCTCTGCCTGCGGCTGCTGTGCCGCCGGCAGGGCGGCTCGGCAGCACTGGGGCTGGCATACGGCGTGGGCCACGGCGGCATTGAAAGCCTGCTGCTGGCCGGCGCGCCCCTGGTGTCCAGCCTGGCCACCCTGGCGGCGGTGAACGGCAAAACCGACGCCCAGCTGGCCGCTCTTCTGGGCGGGCAGGACATGGCGGACACCCTGCGCAGCCAGGTGGAGGCCCTGAGCACCGCGCCCGCCTGGCAGAACCTGCTGGGCGGATACGAACGCGCCGTGGCGCTGGCACTTCATCTGGCCCTGAGCGTGCTGGTGTGGATGGCCGCCAGCGGGCGGCTGCCCAGGTGGTTCGTGTTCGTAGCCATGGGCCTGCACGCGCTGGCCAATGTGCCCGCAGCCCTGGTTCAATGCGGTGTGCTGAGCAACCCGCTGCTGGCCGAAGGGCTGATCACCCTGGCCTCGGGCCTGGCGGTATGGTATGTCTCGGCCCTGTACGCCAAATGCCGCACCCTGCCCGCCGCCGGCGGCGCGGCGGGCGGCGGGCAGGCGCCGTAACCCACCTTCTCCGGCCGCCCCGGCCGTTCGCCGGGGCGGCTGTTCCGTTCCCAGCCCGGCCAAGAGGGCCTGCTTCCCCGCACCGGCGGCCGGCGCAGCCCTGCCCGCCGCTTTGTTTCACCGGCAGCCAAAAAGCCCTTCCCCGCGGGGAAGGGCTTTTGCATACCGTATGGTCCGCGGCCGGCGCACGCCGCGCATGGGCCGGCCCGCCGGCTTCAGCGCACAGGGCGAAGGCTCACTTGGCCTCGGCCCCGGCCTTTGCCGTCACCTTCTCGCCGCCGTCAGGCAGCTTGGTGCGGCCGTAGCCGGTGAGGATCGCGAACACGATCATCGCCAGGGTGATCCAGGGGTAGAACTGGGCCGGAATCACCTCAAAGGGAGTCACCGGCACGGCGTCCGGTGTGGGCGCATAGGTGCTGCTGATCATGCAGCCGCTGACCAGCGGCACCATGTAGGGCAGCAGATAGTTCAGCGTGGCGCCCGAACAGATCATGATATTGCTGCGCCGGTAGCCGCCCACGCCGTACTTCTCGCCCAGCTGATAGGCGATGGGCGCGCAGCCCATGATGGCCGCGGCGTTCAGGCCGGTGATGGCGTTCAGCAGCATGGTGATGCCGCTGATGGTGGCCTCACAGCTGCGGGGCCCTTTCACGAAGCGCTCGGCAAAGCCCAGGATGATATCCGTGCCGCCGCCTTCGTCCAGGATCTTGATATGGGAGAACATGAACAATACCACCACGGCCGTGGGCAGGGCGTCGTTGATGCCGTCCACAATGATGCCGCCTGCGCCGAAGGGCTCAGGGATGGAGACAATCTGGGACAGGGGGATGATGCCGGTGACGGCGCCAATGATAATGCCCGCCAATATGCCGTAACTCAAGCTCTCCACCAGATGCCTCTGGAACAGGCAGGCCACAATAACCACCACGGGCACCAGCAGGAACAGGAACGCCCGCGGGTCGGTCTCGGCGGTGGCGGCATCCACGTCCACGCCGCCCTCGGCGCCGATCAGCAGGTACATGATCAGGCTGATCACGGCCACGGGCACCACATACTTCGCGCGGCTGCGGAACAGCACGCCCAGGTTCACCTTCTGGGTGGACGAGCAGGCGATGACCGTCTCACTGAACGGGGCAAAGTCGTCGCCGAAAGCGCCGCCGGAGATGATGGCACCGATCAGCAAAGCGGGCGTGCCGCCTACCAGATAGCCCACCGGGTACAGAATGGGGCCCACCACGAAGATGGTGCCCACCGAGGTGCCGGTGGTGAAGCCGACCAGGCAGCTGATCACGAAGGTGGCCGCCACAAAGCGGTTGCCCGTCAGGTCCACTTCAATCACCAGCTGGGCCAGGCTTTCCACCATGCCGCTCTCGCTGATGAACATGCCGGCAATGCCCGCCAGCAGGATTGCTACGATCAGGCTGCCGCCCACGGGGTCGATAAAGCCGCGGATGATGGTTTCGCAGTACTCATATTTGTTCTTGGCCAGGAAAATACACAGCAGCAGCGGCACAAGGAACGCACCCCAGTACACGGGCACGTTGCCGTTGTTCAGCGCCACCCACATCAGGAGCACCAGGCTCATCAGCAGCGGTACGAACACCATGTAGCGCCCGCCGTAGAAGGTCAGTTTGCGCTCTTGCTTATTTTCGTCCATTTTGGGTTCTCCTCACTTTCATTGGATAATTTGCAGGGGCCCTTGGCCCCGGGACACTGCGCTCCGCCCGGTGTACGGCCGGGCAGCCGGCGCCGCGCGCAGGTTCTTGATTCACCTCCCGTTCTCCTGATTTTTTATGGATCAGCGGCCCTTGGGCCGCCGACTGGCAAAGTTGCAGGGGCTGTAAAGCAATTGGCTGCAGCCCCGCCGCAGGGGGCTTATAATAAAAACAGCAGCCGTGTATCTTTCCGGCGTGCACCGCGCGCCGGGCCTTTACCCGAATCATACCGCGGATGCGGGCAAATCTATGTAAAATAGTTTACAAGATAGTAAATTTTTGCGCACTTTGTACAAAATGCGCATGCAAATTTGCAAACGGAGGGATTTTTCATGCGAGCAGAAACAGGATACCCCTTTTACGGCCAGGCCATCGGCGTTCTGGTGAACGCCTCCCAAAGCCCCCGGGTGCCGGGGGACGCGGGCCACTGTGCCACCTTCACCTATCCGGTGCGCTACCAGGTAACGGGCACCAGCTTCATGGAACTGGTGGACGGCAGCCCCGAAGCCCGGGAAAAGCTGCTGGCGGCCTGCCGCGCCCTGAAGGCCGACGGCGTACGGGGCCTGGTGGCCGACTGCGGCCTGATGAGCCTGTACCAGGCGGACGTTGCCCGGGAGACGGGCCTGCCCTTTGTGGGTTCTTCCCTGTGCCAGATCCCCCTGGTCTGGCAGCTGGTGGGCCGCACCGGGGCCATTGGCGTGATCACCGGCCACAGCGCGTTTTTGAAGGAGCACCACCTGCGGGCCTCGGGCTGGCAGGAGGAGATCCCCCTGGCCATTGAAGGCATGGAGGACCGGCCCCACTTTGCCGAGATTGTGATCCGCGGCGGCATGGACCTGGACGTGGACCGGATGCGCGGCGACGTAGTGGACGCCGCCCGGGCCCTGGTGCGCCGGGAGCCGGCGGTGCGGGCCATCATTCTGGAGTGCAGCAACCTGGCCAGCTATTCCAGGGACGTAAGCCAGGCCGTGGGCCTGCCGGTGTTCGACACCGTCAGCGCGGCCAACCTGCTGGCCTACAGCCTGAACCCGCCGGCCTACCTGTAAGGCGGCCGGGGCCTGCGCTTTGCGGGCGGCGGCACATTTGAAAAAACGCATAAGAAGGGCCTGCCGCGGCTTTGCCTGCCGCGGGGGCCCCTTTTTTTGCCTTCTGTTCAGTCTTTCCGGTCCGTCCGGGCAGGGGGCGCCTGTGAACCGCCGGGCCGCCCGGAGGCGGTGCCGAAGGGCGCGGGGCCGAAAGACGCAAAGAACAGGAACACCGCAAACAGCGCCAGGCCCGCGGGCACCAGCCACGCCTGGAAGGTGCCGGCAAAGCTATAGTATTCCAGCACGGCGCCGAACATGACGCCGAAAGCGTTCACCCGGAACCCGCACAGCCACACCAGGAAAAAACAGGCCGCCAGCAGCGCCAGGCTGAGGGGAAGGATATACTGCTGGCCCGGGCGCACAAAGGCCGCGCCCATGCACAGGGCCGTCAGAACCCGCAGCGCCAGGGTGGCCGGTTTGCCCGCGCCGGCCAGGCGCCGGCGCAATGCCTTCAGCTGTTCCATGGAAAACACCGTCCGTTTCAGAAAATCGTTGCAAAAAAAAGCCAACGGGGCGGACACCGCCGGACGCCGGCGGGCGTCCGCCCCGGGCGGGGCCTGCGGCCCCAAGAAGGAATATCGGAGAGTCAGATTATGGCTGACGGAAGCGGCTGGCGCCGGTTACAGGATCTCGATGACGATGCCCGCCAATGCCACCGACAAAATGGTGACCACGGTGATGCCGCCCAGCACGTAGGGGATGCTGAGGGTGTCCTCGATGTAGGCTTTCTCGTCGTCGGTTTTGCCCACGGCCTGGCCCACTTCGCGGCAGATGACCACGTTGGTGGGGAAGCCCAGGAACTGTTCCACGCCGATGCCCACGGCCAGGTCACGGTCGCCCACCAGCTTCCAGCCGGGCAGGATGTAGCCGATGACGAAGATGCCGATGACGGCGGCGATGAACAGCATCACGGTCTGGAAGGCCATGGTGGCCAGGTCGCTCAGGTTCACCTGGGCCAGGGACGGGATGATGGAGCCGAACACGGCGATCATCATCAGGCCGTAGCTGGAGGAGCGCTGCAGGGGCTTGGGAGGGATGTAGCCGCCCAGGCCGGAGACGGAACCCAGCAGCAGGCACCAGATGGAGTAGTTGATGGGGGTGATGCCGCCCAGCACACGGCCCACCCAGCTGGCCACGCACACAATGGCGATCAGCACGTTGGCGGTGAAGATCTCTTTGTGTTTCTCATAGAAAGGCACCTTGTCGCTGGACAGGCCCGTCTGGCGGGCTTTCAGCTCGGCCATGTGCTTGGCGGGATCCTTGCGGAATTCCACCATCAGCTTTTTGGCATAGCGCAGGCCCATGGCGGAGGCGATGGGCGCGCCCACGAATTTCTGCACCGAGTAGATCACGGCGCACAGGGCGGCGGCGGTGGTCATGCCGCGCTCCATGGCGGCGCTGGTCATCAGGCTGGTGGCCATGGCGGCGCCGTTGATAACGGGCATGCCGCACAGCACGGCCTCACGGCCCACGATGGGGATGATGCACAGCATGGCCGCGCAGCTGACGAGCATGCACAGGGCGGCCATGGCCACCACGCGCCACTCGCGAATCATCTGCTTGATGTTGATGGTGGTGCCCATGTTGAACAGCACCATACCGGTGGCGGCGCTGGCCAGCTGCGTCAGGCCGGCCTGGTCGATGATGTCGCCGGGGATCCAGCCGGCCAGGAAGGCCACCAGGAACAGCAGCATGACCATCATCATGCCCGACAGGCGCCCGCCGGTGAAGTGGCCGATCAAATCGCCCACGGCGAAGATCACGACGACCACCATCAGGTAGAAGTACAATGACGTAAACATAGATTCGATCCTCCTTCATGATTGTGCAAGATTGCGGTTAAATGTATTCAAAACCCCTCAAAACCCGCTTTGCACTGCGTCCGTCCCGCAGCGCGCAGCGCGCTCAGCGGGCTTCGTACTCGTCGATGCGCAGCACCACGCACGCCAGCAGCTTGGCGCGCTGGAACATGCTCTCCACCAGGGCGTACTCGCGGTCGGAATGGTTGTACTGCCCCCGCACGCCGATGGAGCAGATGACCGGCGTGCCGGCGCGCTGGATGAACCCGGCGTCGGAGCCGCCGCCCAAGAAGACGGTGCCGCCCATTTCGCCCAGGCCGCACAGCCGGGAGGTCTCGGCCACGAACGCGGCCAGCTCGGCCACGCCGCCGGTGCTGTCGAAGGGGGCCATGAACTCCCGGATGTCCAGCTCGGTGGTGGTATCGGGCACGGTTTGCTTTGCGCAGATCTCCTCCAGGGCCTTCAGCACCCGCTCGCGCTCGGCCAGGCCGCCGAAGCGCAGGTCCACAATGCAGCTGGCCACCGGGGGGATGCTGTTGGTGACGGTGCCCCCCTGGATGGTGGTGACGGCCACAGTGGTGTTGGCGTCCAGGTTCGTCAGGGCCTCAATGGCAGGGATCTTGCTCACCAGCTCGGTGACGGCGCTGCGGCCGCTGGTGAAGTCGTTGCCGGAGTGGGCCGCCACGCCGTGAACGGTGATCTCCGCCTGGCCGGTGCCCTTGCGCCCGGTGCAGATGGCGTCGCTGACCAGGCCCGTCTCCATATTGAAGGCGCACACGCCGCCGCCGCCGTGCTGTACCAGGAATTCCTTGGTTTTGCCCCATTGATGGCCGTTTTCCTCGTCGCCCACATAAATGAAGCGGATGGGCCGCTGGGCCCAGCCGGCGGCGGTGAGCGCCTTGGCGATCCAGATGCTCATCACCACGCCGCCCTTCATATCCAGGCAGCCCAGGCCGTGGGCCCTGCCCTCTTCGTCGATGGAAAAGGGGTGTTCGCCCTTCAGGGGCACTACATCGTAGTGTCCGGTGAACAGCACCGGCTTGCCGGGGCGCTCGGCGCCCAGCACGGCCTCCAGGGCCAGGCCGTTGCGCTCGCCCACATCGGTAAGGGTGACGGTGCAGCCGATTTCCTCCAGCACGGCGGCCAGTTTATGAGCCATCACGTCAGCGCGCGCCTTGTCTGTGGCGTCGCTGCGGGTATCTACGAAATCCTTCCACATGGCCAGGATCTCGTCCCGATGGGCGTCGATGTATGCCCATACGGCGTTGCGCATCTCCTGATTCATAGCGTCCTCCTTTTCCTTGGCCGGCAGGCTGGCAGCCTGCACGGAAATCTCAATTTTTCTAAAGAAATTTTAACGTTTTTCACAACAACCGGCTGTTAATCATTTTACATCCTGGCTTTGCAGGCCAAACTTCGGCAAAACGTGCAATTTTCAACGGCCAAAATCGTCGGATTGTACAAAATTTTTGGAAGCCACTGGAAATTCACTTTTTGCAGCGCCAATTTTGTCCGCAATTTGCGTACAATTCAGCTCAATCGCCGGATGAAATGGCCGTACACCTGCAGCCCCTCGCCCACTGCCACAAAGGCTTCCGGATCCGCCTGGGCCACAACGCGGCGCAGGATGGGCTCCTCGTACTTGTTCACGACAGTGAAATACACATATTTCTCCCGTCCGGTGTGGCCGCCGGCGGCCTGCCAGCGGGTGGCGCCCCGGGCCACCGCCCGGGCGATGCGGGGGGCCAGGTCGCCGCATTCGGTGACGATCAGCACCCCGCAGTTGATATTCTGGATATGCACCTTGTCGGTGACAACGGCGCACACAAAGGCGAACACAATGGAATAGATGGCCGTCTGCAGGTCAAACAGAACGGCGAACACCAGATAGATGCAGGCGTTCATGGTATTGGTGATGGTGCCCACACCCACCTGCAGCTTGTACTTGGACAGCCACACGCCCAGGATATCCAGCCCGGCGGTGGAACCGCCGGCCCGCAGCACGATGCCGATGCCCGCGCCCCCCAGCACACCGGCGATGATGGCCGCCGTCAGGGGGTCGTCCATGGGCGGCGTTTTCACCACCACCACGCTGAGGATCAGTGTCTGCAGCAGCACACAGTACAGCGTGCGGAAGAAAAACCGCCGGCTGAGGGTGCGCCAGGCCAGGAACATCAGCGGCACGTTGAACAGCAGGTTGAATGGGCCGGACAGGTCCAGGCTGGGGGACAGGCCGAATCCGTCCACCAGCAGGGTGCGGGCCAGCTGGGCCAGGCCTACAATGCCGCCGTTGTAAATGCCTACGGGAACAGTAAAGGCCTGAAAGCCCGCCACGCCCACGATCATGCCCACCGTCAGCCAGATGTAGCGCTGCCATTCCGGCATCCCGCCGACGCCGGGCAGTTCCTCTGCCCGCACCTGCTCCTGTTGGCTCATGGTTGCTTCCTCCTCTCTTTTCCGCTTTCTCCGAAGAAAGCTTGGCAAAGAACTTTCGATCGGGCGGATGTGCACGCCGCGCATTGCCCCACAGCGGCAAACCGCCTTTGGCGTTCGCCCCTGCTGCGGGGCCGCAGCAGGGGCCGCAGCAAAAGTTTTTCGAGGATCCAAAAGGGGGCTTTTTCAAAAAGGCCCCTTTTGCCCCAAAGTCTTTCTTAGGAAAAGTTTAAAAAGTTTCCGCTGGGCAGCGCAGCGACGCACGGCCGCCCTTCACGGCGCAGCAAGCGGCTCGTGCAGCCGGCGCAGAAGATGCCTCAGGAAAAGCAGGCAAACCCCAAAGCCGGAACAAGCCGCCCCCGAAAATTCACTCACTGCGCCGTATACACCATCTCAATGTGGGCCACGCCCTCCTTGTCAAAGGGTTCGGATACGCGGACAAAACCCAGTTCGGTGTAGAACTTTTCCAGATAGGCCATGGCGGAGATGCGCACCGTGTGTTCGCCGGGCTGGCTGCACAGCCAGGCGCAGGCCCTGCGCACCAGCTCGCCGCCCACGCCGCGGCAGCGGGCGGCCTCCTTCACGCTCAGCCGGCCGAAGGAATGGGCGTCGTAGCCGTCGTAGTGCAGCGCCGCCGGCACAATGCGCACATAGCCCACCAGGCGGCCGTCCTCATCCCGGGCGATCAGATGGCGCGTCAAAGGGTTGCGGTCAAATTCATCGAAATCATGATAAATGCACTTCTGCCCCAGCACAAACACCTCGAACCGGTGGGCCAGCATCTCGTACAGGGTATCCAGGTCCATCTCGCGGAAGGCATACATCCGATAGGCCATATCCTGCGCCCCCTTTACCGGCCGATCTTCCCGGCGTACTGGCCGATGTCGGCCACGGCGCAGGCCAGCAGCTTGGCCCGGGTGTACAGGCTTTCCACAACGGCGTATTCCTTGCTGGAGTGGTTGAACTGGCCCTGTACGCCCATGGCGCAGATGGTGGGCACACCGGCCACGGTGAAGTAGCACGCGTCCGAGCCGCCGCCCAGGTTCACCTGGCCCATCCGGCCCAGGCCCTCACGCTGGGATACGCTGTCCACAAATTCCGCCAGGGCGATGCCGTCCGGCGTCTCGTCGAAGGGGGTCTGGTACTCTTTATAAATATAGGTAGTGGAGGTACCCTCGATGCGGGTGGCGGCGGCGATATCGGCAATGGCCTTCTTCACCCGCTCTGCCTCCTCGAACTTGCGGTAGCGCACGTCGAAATAGATATGGCAGAGGTCGGGGATGCCGTTGGGCACCGTGCCCCCCTTGATGACGGTGGGCGTCACCGTAGTGCCCAGCTCCAGATTCGTCAGCTCCGAAAGGGCGATCTCTTTGTAGGCCATCTCCAGCACGGCATTGCGGCCGCTGGCGAAATCGTTGCCGGCGTGGGCCGCTTTGCCGGTGACGGTCATCTCGCCCTCACCGCCGCCTTTGCGGCCGATGCAGATGTCATTGTTCACGCGGCCGGTCTCCATATTGAAGCAGCACAGGGCCCCGGCGGCCAGCTTCGTCAGCAGGGCGGGCGTGTCGGCGCCGAAGTGGCCCTTGTCCTCGTCCCCCGCCAGCAGAAAGCGAATGGGGCGCTCGGCCCAGCCGGCGGCCTGCAGGGCTTTTACCACCCAGATGGCCACCACGATGCCGCCTTTCATATCCAGCGCGCCCAGGCCGTAGGCGTTGCCCTGGGCGTCCACACGGAAGTGCGGCGTGCCGTCGAATTCATTTTCGTCCCCGGGTTTGGCCCCTTCCACCGGCGAGCAGTTCACGGTGTCGTAATGGCCGCCGAACAGCACAGGCTTGCCGGGGGCGTCTTCATTCCAAAATGCCTCCAGCGTGCGGCTGTTCACAGGCCCCACGTCGTGCTCGGCCACGCGCATGCCCATGCCCTTGAACACTTCCACCAGCTTGTCGGCCATTTTCATGGCGGCGGCGCGGTCCCGCGCCTGGCTGGGGGTGTCCACAAAGTCCTTCCACATGGCCAGCATTTCGCTGCGGTGGTCTTCAATATAAGCTTTTACCTGTTCGTAAATGGTCATAATGCGCCTCCTGAATTCTGTCAGAGCAAATCGTCGTATTCAAAAAAATCCATGGAGACGCACGGTCCCCATGGATGCATTGCGAGGGCAGGTCGATCAGCCTTTGTAATCGGGCTTGCGGCCGATCAGGGCGATCACTTCTTTCATACCGGCGATCATGTTGTCGATGTCCTCTTTGTTGTTGAACCAGTTGCAGCTGATGCGGAAGCCGCCCACGTTGTCGGTGAAGCGCTGGGCAATGAAGATGTTCCGCGCGTGCATGTCTTTCAGGATCTTGCGGTCCACATCAATATCGTCGTACAGGCGGGCGATGATGATGCCGGCGCGGTGGCCCGGATCGCGATGGGTGATCAGGGTGCCGCCGATGGACTCGATCTGATCCATGCAGTACTCGCCCAGTTCCCACACATGCTCCTGGATGTTCTCGATGCCGATCTCGTTCACCAGGCCCAGGCTCTCGCCCAGGGCAATGGCGCCGGCGTAGTTGGCGGTGCCGCCGATCTCATACTTGCGGGCGGTGTTGGGGAAGGTCCAGTCGAACACAGCCTGGGAATCCTGTTTCTCCCAGTAGGCGCCCCAGCCGCCTTCGGGCACGGTGGTGTTCAGATAGCCGCCGTAGCTCTGTTTGATCTTATCCAGGCTGTTCTTGTTCACATACAGAACGCCGGTGCCGTAGGGGCTGTTCATCCACTTGTGGCCGCCGGCCGCCAGCAGGTCGATATGGCAGGCCTTGGTGTCGATCTTGGTCACGCCCATCTGCTGCACGGCATCCACCACGAACATGATGCCGTTCTTCTGGCACCACTCGCCGATCTCCGCCAGGTCGCTGGCCCAGCCGTTGCACCACTCCACGGTGCTCATCACCAGGATCTTGGTGGTCTTGTCGGCCAGCTTGGCAAAATCAGCGGCGCGGAAGCGGTTGTCGGGGGTGCGGCACACGCGGATGTCGATGTTCTTGGTTTTGCGCATCAGGCACCAGGGCAGAGCCACCTGAATGAACTCCAGGTTGGTGGTGATGATGCTGTCGCCGTCATTCAGTTCAATGCCGGCCGCCGCGATGTTCAGGCCGTGGCTGGTGCTCTCGATCAGGGCAATCTCCTCGGGATCGGCGTTGAACAGCTTCTGGGCCTCCACATAGGCCTTGTTGCGCAGGGAATCCATGGCGATGTGGTGGGCGCTGGAGTTGGCCTCATCCTGCCGGGCGGTCATGTCGGCAAAGGCCTTGACGGCACGCACAGCCCGCTGGGGAGCGAAGCTGACGCATGCGGCGTCCAGGAAGGTCATGGTGCTCAGGACGGGGAACTCTTCCTCACGATACTTTTGCCAGTCGATGTTGCTCATTGCGATCATACTCCTTTTTTGTAAAATGCTGCGCGTTTGGCTTTTTGGGTGCGCCCGGCGCAGGGGGCGCCGCCGCCTTACACCTTTACTTTAACGGAAACGAAACCAAAAAACTGTCAAGCGCTTTATACCTGCCTGTCAAAAATTCGGCTGCTTTTTTGTGCATTCTGCCCCGCCGCGCGGACGGGCCGGCGCTTTTGGCGACATAAATGCCGCTGTCTTTTTCCGTGCAAACCCTGTATAATAAAAACAGAAGGGCGGCTGCGGCCGCCGGAAAGGGGAGAGGATCATGCTGAATATTCCCTCTTACGACTGGGGCAACGTGGAGAGCCCGTGGATCGGCGCGAACCTGTCCATCTGGGGCCCTCTGCTGGAAGGGCGCAGCCCGGTGTCCTATCCGGCCAAAACGAATTTCTACCTGCAGGGCGAGGATTTTGCGGACATCTTCATTGTGGCCGACGGGCGCGTATGCGTGAATATGTTCCATCCCGACGGCCAGCAGAAGCACCTGTACATCGCCTGCCCGGGGGCCATGTTCGGCGAAGTGGCCTGCATCCTCAGCAAGCCCCACGTCACCACCGCCACGGCCATTGTGGCCACCAAAGCCTACCGCATCCCCTCCAAGGAATGCCAGCGGCTGTTCCACAGCGACGAGCGCGTGGCGGACCTGATGCTGCAGTACCAGGCCCGCAAGAACCGGCTGCTGATGGCCCAGGCGGCTATGCTGGCCTTCGACCGGGCCGAGCAGCGCATCGCCAAAACGCTGGTGTACCTGCAGCGGACCTACGGCCAGCCCGTGGCCGGCGGGGTGCGCATCAACCTGCACTTTACCTGCGCTGAGCTGGCGGCCCTGGTGAACACCAGCCGGGTGACGGTGAACAATACCCTGCTGGAGCTGACCCGCGCCGGCACCCTGGCCAAGGAGGGCAGCCTGTATATCGTGCGCGATGTGCGCGCCCTGCAGGACCTGGCCGTGCAGATGCTGGACGAATAGTTCTTGCGCGGCGGCAAGCCCTTTTCAACCGGGCGGGCCTGTGCCCGCCGCAGCAAAAAGGCGAAGCCAGGAACGGCCCCGGGAACCCCCGGGGCCGTTTTGCATCCGTTCTCAGCGCAAAAGCGCTTTTTTGCCCTGGCGGCGCGCTCCGCTCATCCCTCTTCCGCGGGCTGCTCCTCCTCATAGGGGATGAACTCATTTTCGCCGTGGGCGTCGTTGTGGAAGTAGGCCGGCTGGCGGTGGGCCTTGTTCACATGCAGCTGGAACACGTCAAACCGCTGATAGGCGCCGGCGATGTCGTGGATGCCCTTCATGGTGATCTCCTTCGCAAGGTCGATGTCGGCGTAGACGATGCCCTCGGCATTATCCCGCAGGACCTCGCTGATGGGCGCGCCGTTGGGGCCCACGATCATGGTGGTGGCCCAGCCCTGGTCGTGCAGCCAGGCGTTCAGCTCGGCGTCGCCGCAGCTCATCTGCTCGATGGCGTCCTCGTCCAGGCTGGCCGAGCAGCAGATATTGAACACCTTGGCCTCGAAGGCGTGGGCGCAGGTGCGCACGCGCAGGCAGTCGAAGTAATCGGTTTTGGCGCGGCCGGTGGGCCAGCAGGGCGGATAGATGGAGATGTGCAGCTGTTCGCCCTGGGCCACCAGGGCGTACCGGGCCAGGGTGTTGGAGTTTTCGCCGCAGATCAGCGCGCCGATGCGGCCGATCTCGGTGTCGTGCACATTCAGGCTGGAGCCGTCGCCGAAGCTCCACACCAGCTTTTCGCCCCAGGTAGGCAGCAGCTTGCGGTGATGGCCGATCAGGTTGCCCTGGCGGTCGAACAGCAAATTGGTGTTCCACATGGTGCCGAAGTTGCGGGTGCTCTTTTCGCACACGCCCACCGACAGGAACACGCCGTTTTCCCGGGCGATGCGCTGCAGGCGGTAAAACGCGGGCCCCGGCACGGACACGGCGTTTTCAAACAGGCGCTTATAGAAGGGGTGCTGGTCCACCGGGGGCAGGAACAGGCACCACAGCGGGAAGGTGGGAATGAAGGATTCGGGGAACACCACCAGGTCCGCCCCGCCGGCCTTGGCCTCCCGCACTTTTGCGGCGATCTTGTCAATGGTGGCTTCCCTGTCCAGGAACACGGGGGCCGTCTGTACGGCGGCGGCCCGCAGTTTGGGCAGCGTGTCGCCCACAAAGGGCACGTCCGGGTTCATTTTCATTTCAATCGACATCTTGCTCGCTCCTTTTCTGTTGGTTTGGTGTCTGTGTGGGGTGGATGGGCGGTCTTTTTGCGGGGATCTGCGTGTGAAGCCTCAGGGGATCAGGCCCAGCATCTGCCACCAGGGCACGCTGGCCGTCAGGGCCAAAATGCTGACGATGTGGAACACCAGGCAGAAAGGCACCAGCTGTTTGTGCTCCAGCTTTTCGTCGGCGCCGGCGGAATTGAACGCCGCCAGGAAGTTGATGTTCTGGTACTTGGTGAAATAGGGATACACCACACAGTAGGCGGCCATGGCCGCCACCCAGGGGCTGACGCCCGCCGCCAGGCAGAAGGGCATCAGGATCACCGTGAACAGGGTGTAGTCGGTGGTCATATCCACAATGACAAAGCGGGACAGCAGCGCCGCCGCAGCGATAACCGGCACAAACAGGTACGGGTTGCTGATGAGTCCCGCCATAGCGCCGCCGAAAGTCTGGCCCAGCCAGGTGTCGATGCCCACGGCGGTGATGGCCGTGGCCAGGTTGATGGCGCCGCCCATGAAGGCGATGATGCTCCAGTTGATGCGCTGGTTGTAGTCGGCGGGCTTGATGACGCCCAAAGCCAGCAGGGCCGACATGCCCAGCACCGCGGTGATGGCCGCGGGCACGTTCAGCGTGCGCTCCAGCACCCAGAACACAATGCACACCACCAGCACCGCCAGGGTGATCTTCTCGTCCCGGCTCATGGGGCCCAGGTTTTTCAGCATGGCGTCCACGTCGGCGCGCGTCAGCTTGGGGGCGTCCTGGGGCTTATACAGCAGGACGATGGCAAAGTAGCTGGCCACGGTGCAGATAATCAGCCAGGGCAGCATGGCCTGCAGCCAGAACATCCAGGTCATCTGGGCCTGCACGTCCGCAGGCAGCAGCCCCAGGATGATGTAGGAGAAGAACGACGCGCTGAGCACCGCCTGGCTGAGCAGGGTGTACCCGGCATACATGGCCGACCACAGCCCCGCCATGCCCGCCGAGCGGTTGGCAAAGCCCAGCTTGGCGCCGATGTCGGTGCTCATGGCGCCCACAATGGATACCTTGGCGATGGTGGAGGGGATAAACGGCCCCACCAGCACCCCCGAGCCCAGCAGCGCCAGCACCTGGCCCTTGAATGTGGGCGGGCAGATGCGCATGATCACCAGTGCCACCCGGGCCAGCAAGCCGCTTTTGGTGACAGCGGCGCCGATGCCCATGGCGGCGATGAGCAGCCAGACCGTGGTGCCCGAGAAACTGCCGAAGGCCGTTTCGAAGGGCACGATGCCCAGCAGCACCCAGGCGCTGCACATGATGAAAATGCACACAAAATCCGGGATGGCGCCCGTCACCCAGTTGATGATGGCCCACACCAAAAGGCCCATGGTCCACATGGCGTTCTGCGCCAGGCCCTCCGGCGCGGGCACAAAGCACACCACCAGCCCCGCGGCCACGGCCAGGGCCTCGTACAGCAGCTTTCTGCGCGTTGCAGCTTGCATAAAAAATCCCTCCCGTTCCAAGCAGTTGAAATTGCGGATTGCGTGCGGCGCGGCAGGCGGCCCCTTCAGGCGCCCAGGATCTGGAAGCCGCCGCCCACCGTTTTGTGGGACGAACACTCGTGAAAGCCCAGGTCCCCGTACATCACCACGGCGATGGCGTCACCCCGGCGGGCAATGCCCACCTTCAGCCGGCAGTTCTGGCCCACGGAGGAGTCCAGCCGGGTGCCCAGCACGGCTTCCTGCACGGCGTGGGCCAGCGGGTGGATGTGGGCCTGGCGGCGTTCGATCAGCCCGCCGTTCAGGCACGCGCCGATCACATTGCCGATCACCCGGCGCAGCGCCTCGCCGTGGGTCCCGTTCACCATGGTGGCCGTGCACCGGCAGCCCCGGCCGGCAAAATAGTCGATCAGCCGGTTCTCCTGCTCCATGCTCTCCGTCATGGCAATCAGCAGCGCGGCGCGGAAAGGGTTTTCCCCGCCGCCCAAAAAATCCAGCGTTGTCTGTTCCATGGCATCCTCCTTCGTCCTGCATCCCTGCCGCCTTCCGCCGGCGCGCCGGAAAACGGGCACAAAAAAGGAGAATTGAAACCCAAGCCGGGCCCGGGCCCAGCTTTGTGCGATTCTCAATTCTCCATACTTCGCTGATGCAATTTTGCGCGCCGGCGGCGTGCACTGTGCGCATCCGTCCGACATCTTTACTATACAGGGCCGCCGGCCTCTTGTCAATCGGGCAAAAACGACAAACTTTCCCCCCTGTTTTTGTGCGTTTTACCCGGGGCTGCCCGCCGCGGGCCGGGGCGCAGGGCGCAGGGCCGCAAAGAAGCGCTGCACGTAATCCCGGAACAGGATGGCCGCAGGGGACAGGTATCCCTCGCGCCAGGACAGGTTGATGAACCGCCGGCAGGCCGGGAAGCTGATGGGCCGCAGGGCGATGTGGGCGGTGTCCAGCCCGCCCCAGGTGACACTGGGGATAAAGGAGATCCCCACCCCCGCGCCGATCAGTTCCCGCACGGTCTCCGGGCTGTCGCTCTCCATCACCACCGTGGGTTCAAACCCGGCCATGCGGCAGTAAAAATCGGTGATGGTGCGCAGGCTTTTGCCCCGCTGCAGGCAGATGAATTCCTCCCCCGCCGCCCGGCGCAGGTCCACGGCGGGCTGCTCCACCAGGGGGTTGGTCTCAGGCAGCGCCAGCAGGATCTCTTCCTCGATCAGCATGGCCTGGTGGGGGCCCTCGCAGGGCTGCAGCGAGGAGTACAGCGTCAGATCGCAGGGCAGCTCGCTGCCGCCGCCTTCGTCCTGCAGGATGTGCAGGCGGATGGAAGGGTATTCCCGCTTGAAGCCCAGCACCACCTGGGGCAGCAGCTTCGAAGCCGCCCGCAGGCTGATGCTCACCGTGCGCCGGCCCTCGTCTTTCAGGTCGGCCAGTTCATCCCGGATGTCCTGGGCCTCCTGCAGGATGCGCTGCGCATGGTGCAGCACAACCTGCCCATACTGGTTCAAAACAATGTTCTTGCCCGTGCGGTCAAACAGGGGCACGCCCAGCTCCGCCTCCAGGCCGGCAATGGTGCGGCTGAGGGAGGGCTGGGCCACATGCAGCTGGGCGGCGGCCCGGGTGATGTGCTGCAGCCGGGCCGCGCAGACAAAATATTCCAAAGTGTGCAGCTCCATACTGGCTCCTTTTGGCCGGTTCCGGGCCGCCCGGTACCCGCCCGGGCGGCCTGGCCGGCGAAATTATAACAGAAATACTATCTATATGTAACATATTATATATTTGACGTTATCAAAAGTCAATGATATGATGAAAGCACGAGCCGGGCGGCCGAATTGTGGGCGGCTGCGCCGGCAGAACGGCAGGATGTGCCGGACAGGAAAGGAAACCGAAATACGAAAGGAGTTTTGTCTGTATGATTTGGGACAAACAGCGGCGCTCGAAAGCCGAGCGCATGGACGCGGTAAAAGCATACACCGACGGCGGCAAAGTGATTGCCACGGAATCCATCGTCCCCTTTTTGGAGGGCGTGATCCGCCCCGGGGACAAAGTGGTGCTGGAGGGCTGCAACCAGAAGCAGGCCGCCTTCCTGGCCGGCGCCCTGGCCGGCGTGGACCCGGCCAAGGTGCACGACCTGAACATGATCATCCCCTCCATCAGCCGGGACGAACACCTGGACCTGTTTGAGAAGGGCATCGGCAGCGAGCTGAACTTCGCCTTCGCCGGGGTGCAGAGCCTGCGCCTGGCCCAGATGCTGGCGGACAACAAGCTGCACATCGGCGCCATCCACACCTATCTGGAGCTGTACGGCCGCATGTATGTGGACCTGACGCCCAACGTGTGCCTGATCGCCGCCGACAAGGCCGACCGCAAGGGCAACCTGTACACCGGCTACAACACCGAGGAGACGCCCATGATCACCGAGGCCGCTGCCTTCAAAAGCGGCATCGTCATCGCCCAGGTGAACAGCATTGTGGACGAGAGCGAGCTGCCCCGGGTGGATATTCCCGGCGGCTGGGTAGACTATGTGGTGAAAGCCAGCGAGCCCTATCCCATGGAGCCCCTGTTCACGCGGGACCCGGCCAAGATCCAGGACGCCCACATCCTGATGGGCATGATGGTCATCAAGGGCATTTACGCCAAGCATCAGGTGAAAAGCCTGAACCACGGCATCGGCTACAACGGCGCGGCCATCGAGCTGCTGCTGCCCACCTTCGGCAACATGCTGGGGCTGAAGGGCAAGATCTGCACCCACTGGGTGCTGAACCCCCATCCCACGCTGATTCCCGCCATTGAGGACGGCTGGGTGCAGCAGGTGTGCGCCTTCGGCGGCGAGCTTGGCATGGATAAATACACCGCCGCCCGGCCCGATATCTTCTTCACCGGCGCCGACGGCTCGCTGCGCAGCAACCGCGCGGCGGCCCAGGTGGCCGGCCTGTACGGCATGGATTTGTTCCTGGGCGGCACGCTGCAGATGGACTACGCCGCCAACAGCTCCACCGTGACCAACGGCCGGCTGAGCGGCTACGGCGGCGCGCCCAACATGGGCAACGCCAGCGGCGGGCGGCGCCACACCACCAAGGCCTGGATGGACATGGCCCCGCTGAACGGCAGCATGGCCAGCGGCCGCAAGCTGGTGGTGCAGATGATGAAGAGCCGCAGCAAGTTCGGCCCGGGCTTTGTGCCCGTGCTGGACGCGGTGGACATCGGCAGGAAGGCCGGCATGGACGCCGCCCCGGTGATGATGTACGGCGAGGACGTGACCCACGTGGTCACCGAGCAGGGCATCGCCTACCTGTACCAGGCCCAGAACGCCGAAGAGCGCGCCCGCCTGCTGGGGGCCATCGCCCAGGGCACGCCCATCGGGGACCTGGTCAGCCGCGCACAGATCGACGAGATGCGCGCTGCGGGCAAAGTGGCCTATCCGGAGGACCTGTCCATCAGCCCCGAAGCCGCAGACAAGGACCTGCTGGCCGCCAAGAGCCTGGAAGAGATCGCCCGGATCTCCGGCGGGCTGTATGAAGTGCCCGACCGTTTCAAGAAAAAAGCCCAGTAACCCCGGCCCCGCAGCCCCGGCCGTGAAAGAAGGAAGCCCTTTGGAGATTACACCCGTCATCACCCACCACTTCGTCAAAAACGAAGATTTGAACCACCACGGCACCCTGTTCGCCGGGCGCACGGCGGAATGGTTTGTGGAGGCCGGCCTGATGGCCGCCGCCCAGTACCTGCCCGCGGACAACATCGTGTGCGTGAAGATCCACGGCATGGACTTCGAGCGCCCGGTGCACCTGGGCGCGGTGGTGAAATTTACCAGCAAGGCCGTGCTGGCCGGGCGCACCAGCCTGGTGGCCCATATCCGCCTGGAGGAAGGCGGGGCCCGGGTACTGGAGGGCTTCATCACTTTTGTAAACGTAGGCCCGGACGGCCGCCCGGTGCCCCACGGCCTGGCGCTGGAGCCGGCCTGCAAGGCAGACGCCGCCCTGGCCCGGCGGGCCGCGGCCCTGCCCCGGCGCTGAGGCGCCCGGCCACAATTGAACAAAAAAGGAGGAACCCCCTTTGGCAACTGCAAAACAGGAAGAACTGCTGCGCCTGAAGGCCCAGCTGCGTGCCGGCGGCGGCGAAAAAGCCGTGGCCAAGCAGCACGCCGCAGGCAAACAGACCGCCCGTGAACGCCTGGAAAAACTGTTTGACCCCGACAGCTTTGTGGAGACCGGCCTGTTTGTGAAACACCGGTGCACCAACTTCGGCATGGAGAAAAAGCAGGCCCCCGGCGAGGGCGTCGTCACCGGATACGGCACCGTGGACGGCCGGCTGGTATATGCCGCCGCCCAGGATTTCACCGTCATCGGCGGCTCTTTGGGCGAGATGCATGCGGCAAAGATCGCCGCCGCCCAGGAGGCCGCCCTGAAAGTGGGCGCGCCCATGATCTGCATCAATGATTCCGGCGGCGCGCGCATCCAGGAGGGCGTGGACGCCCTGGCCGGCTACGGCCGCATCTTCTACAACAACACCATGGCCTCCGGCGTCATCCCACAGATCAGCGTCATCATGGGCCCCTGCGCCGGCGGCGCGGTGTACAGCCCCGCCCTGACGGACTTTATCTTCATGGTGAAGGGCACGGGCCAGATGTACATCACCGGCCCGGCGGTGATCAAATCCGTCACCGGCGAGGACGTGACCGCCGAATCTCTGGGCGGCGCCATGGCCCACAATGTCACCAGCGGCTGCGCACACTTTGCCGCCGACAGCGAGGACGACTGCATCGCCCAGATCCGCCGGCTGCTGAGCTTTCTGCCTCAGAACAACATGGACCCCGCCCCGGTATATCCCTGCACGGACGACTTGAACCGCACCGACGAGGCCCTGAACGACCTGGTGCCCGAAAACCCCAACAAGGCCTACGACATGATGGACGTCATCCGCTCCATCGCCGACAACGGCGACGTGTTCGAGTATCAGCAGTACTACGCACGGAACATCATCACGGCCTTCATCCGCCTGAACGGCAAAAGCGTGGGCGTCATCGCCAGCCAGCCCCGGGCCATGGCCGGCTGTTTGGACATCAACGCTTCGGACAAGGCCAGCCGCTTCATCCGCACCTGCGACGCCTTCAGCATCCCCCTGCTGACGCTGGAGGACGTGCCCGGCTTTTTGCCCGGCAGCCAGCAGGAGCACGGGGGCATCATCCGCCACGGGGCCAAGATGCTGTACGCCTACAGCGAGGCCACGGTGCCCAAGGTGACGGTGATCACCCGCAAGGCCTACGGCGGCGCTTACATCGGCATGTGCTCCAAGCATCTGGGCGCAGACATGGTGCTGGCCTGGCCCGACGCCGAGATCGCCGTGATGGGCGCCGACGGCGCAGCCAATATCATCTTTGCCAAGGGCATCAAGGCCGCCGCCGACCCCGCCGCCGAGCGCCGCGCCCGCATCGACGAATATCAGAAGGCCATGATGAACCCCTACGTGGCCGCGGCCCGGGGCTATGTGGACGATGTGATCCTGCCCAGTGAGACGCGCAGGCATGTGATCAGCGCCTTCGAGGCCCTGGCCGGCAAGCACGTGGACAAGCCGCGCAAAAAGCACGGCAACATTCCCCTGTAAAGGAGGCGGCTGCATGTTCGGTGAACACATTACCCTGGGCCAGGGCGTCATCGTCTGCGTGTTCAGCATGGCGGTGGTGTTCCTGGTGCTGTGGGCCCTCACCAAGATGATCGGCCTGACGGCCTGGGTGCTGCGCCGGGGCGCCCGCGCCCCGCAGGCAGCCCCT
>CALXBN010000003.1 GCA_944386555.1 uncultured Ruthenibacterium sp.
CCGGAGGCGGCGCACGCTGCCAGCGCGCTGCGCGAATCGCGGAAGCCCCGCCCGGATAAAGTCCCTTTGCCAAGCTTTCTCTTCGGAGAAAGCAGCCGCAGCGGGGACAAGACCCAAAGGCGGCGCACGCGGCCAGCGCGCTGCGCGAATCGCGGAAGCCCGCCCGGATAAAGTCCCTTTGCCAAGCTTTCTCTTCGGAGAAAGCAGCCGCAGCGGGGACAAGACCCAAAGGCGGCGCACGCTGCCAGCGCGCTGCGCGAATCGCGGAAGCCCCGCCCGGATAAAGTTCTTTGCCAAGCTTTCTTTCAAGAAAGCGGAAGAAAGCGGAAGAAAGGAGTTTTCCCATTGATGGAGATTGCATACCTCACCGTGCTGGTGCGGGAGGAACTGGCGCAGTTTGCGCCGGCCATGGCCCGCTTCGCGGCGGCCAGGGGCAATTTGTCCGTGTGCGTGCTGGACGCCGCCGGCAGTGAAGCGCTGCCGGCGGGCTGTACGGCGCTGACGCCCCAGGCCCTGCTGGGGGCGGAATGCAGGAACCAGGCCTTCCTTTTGGATATCGGCCAGTTTTCCGTGCTGTGCCGCCTGGCCGCCGTGCAGCGGCTGCTGGCCGGGGCAGGCTGCGCCGTGGTGGTGCAGCCCCAGCACCTGGACCATGTGGCCGCGCAGACGGCCCCCCTGGCCCTGGCCGCGGGCACCGTGGCCACCTGGCAGGGCGGCGGCGGGCAGGTGCCCGTCAGCTTCCTGATCGGCCAGGAGGCCGCCGACGAGCGGTGCATCGCCTTCACCGCCGGCCCCGCCATGGACGCTTACCTTGCCTGGTGCCGCAAAAAGGTGGCCTATGTGGAGCGCAAGATGAACGCCATGAACCGCCCGCGGGACTGCTTCGCCTTTCTGCAGAACCAGTGGGGCTTTTTGTCCGGCTGGCTGGCCTACGCCGGCGCGCTGGGCTGCACCGCGGCGTCGCTGCCCTGGCCCGAGCCGGAAAAGCCCAAGGCCCCCGAAGACCCCGCCGATGCGCCCAAGGCCCCCCGCTACGGCAACGATTACTTCGACAACGGCGTGAAGATTGTGCCCCTGCTGCGGGATTATTACGCCCGGGACTACCGCCTGCGGGAGGACTGCCGCGGCAACCCCTTCGCCTGCGCCGAGCTGTTTTTGGCCCGCAGCGCCCGCACCGGCGACGTGCACCCCGTGCCCCTCACCGCCCCCATGCTGGCCATCTACCAGGCCCGGGAGGATTTGGCCGGCCACTTCCCCCGCCTGGACGGGGACTGGCGCATGCCCTTTGCCGCCTGGTACCTGGAGTGGGCCCAGAAGGAGTATAAGCTGCCCGACGAATACATTGCCCCGGTGCGCGCGGCCTACGAGCCCCACCAGGCCATGCTGGCCGCCAACGCCGGCGACCACCGCCCCCTGGCCCAGCGCATCGTCACCCGGCTGAAGATCCTGCTGGGGCAGGACGTGACGCCCCCCGCCCCCGACGCCCCGGTGTACCCCAAGGGCGTGAACCTGTGCGGGTTCGTCAAGGGGGACTTCGGCCTGGGCGAGGCCACCCGCATCCTGGCGGATATCCTGGACGCCAGCGGCATCCCCTTCACCATTGTGGATTTCCAGGGCCCCCTGGAGCAGAGCTTCGCCGACGCCACCTGGGACGGGCGCATCGAAAACAAATTCATCTACAACACCAATGTCATCCTCACCAACGCCGACGGCCTGCCCGCCTTCGTGGACGGCGTGGACGAGATGGCCCTGAAATACCGGTACAACATCGGCTTCTGGTACTGGGAGCTGCCCGAATTCCCCGACTATATGGCCAAAAGCTTCCGGTATGTGGACGAGGTGTGGACGGCCAGCCGCTTCACCGTGGAGTGCTTCGAAAAATACAGCGGCGGCAAGCCCGTGCGCTGCATCCCCTGCTCTATCCGGGCCGAGGCCGACGACAGCACCCGGGCCGACTTCGGCATCCCGGAGGACAAGTTCGTTTTCCTGCAGATGTACGACGTGCGCAGCGGCCAGGGCCGCAAAAACCCCCGGGCCGCCGTGGACGCCTTCCTGGAGGCCTTCGGCGACAGGCAGGACGTGCTGCTGGTGCTGAAGCTGAATTTGCCCGAATACAGCAAGGAGGCCGACGGCGTGCTGGCTTTGGCCGGCGCCCACCCCAACATCATGACGCTGGTGGGCAACTATCCCAAGCGGCGCATCAACGCCCTGTGCAAGTGCTGCGACGCCTATGTGAGTTTGCACCGCAGCGAGGGCTTCGGCCTGGGGCCCGCCGAGGCCATGTACTGGGGCCGGCCCGCGGTGCTGACGAACTGGAGCGGCAACATCGAGTACATGCGCCCGGACAACTGCTGCCCGGTGAAGGCCCGGGTGGTGGAGATCGAAAAGCCCTGGGGCCCCTACGAAAAGGGGATGCACTGGGCCGACCCCGACGTGCACGACGCCGCCGCCTGGATGAAAAAGCTGGTGGACGACAGGGCCTTTTATCAAAAGCTCTCCGCCGGGGCCTACAAAACCATCCGGGAGGAGTTCAGCCCCGCGGCCGTAGGCAAAACCCTGAAAGCCCGCCTGACGGAGCTGGGCCTGCTGTGACCCCGGGGGCCGCGGGAACGCGGCCCGAAGGGCGGCGGCGGCTGGAACAAGGCCTCGGCCCGCAGGCGGCCCGCCCCAACACGGCGACAGCGCCCACCCCAGGCGCAAAGCGCGGGACAGCTGCCAAAGGCTCTCCACGCGCCCAACCGCCGTCGCCAGGGGCTCCCTTGTGTAAAGGGAGCTGGCGCGGCGATAGCCGCGACTGAGGGATTGAAGGCTTGGAAGTCAGGTGTGCCTTGGCGTTTACGCCCGTCCGGCTCGCTACAACCGTTGCGTCTGCGCCGATCCCGCCCATCATTCTGCGCGGGTGGAAACGCGGGCCGGACTTCAACGCTTTCAACCCCTCAGTCACCTATCGGTGACAGCTCCCCTTACACAGGGGAGCCCCTGGCGACAGCGGCGGGGGGCGCGCTCACAACGGGAGCCCCTGGCGACAGCGGCAAAGCCGCGATTCGCCCCCCCACCGCCGGGCACCGCAGCCGCTGCGGCGGAGCGCGGCCGCAACAGGGGAGACGCCCAAAGGCGGCGCGCCCGGCACGGCGATGCGCGGCCGGCCCAGCCCCGCCCGGCGGAAAGTTCTTTGCCAAGCTTTCTTCGGAGAAAGCGGGAAAAAGAGGAACGGAAAGGAAGTTTTTTCATGCCTACTGCACTGCAGCGCTATGAGGAATGGCGCAGCCGGCCGGACCTGGACGGCGCACTGGCCGCCGAACTGGCGGCCATCGACGGCGACGCCGCCGCCATTGAGGACCGGTTCTACCGCACCCTGGCCTTCGGCACCGGGGGGCTGCGGGGCGTGCTGGGCGCCGGCACCAACCGCATGAACATTTACACCGTGGCCCGGGCCACCCGCGGCCTGGCGGCCTATCTGCACAGCCAAAGCGCCGCGCCCGCCTGCGCCGTCGCCTACGACAGCCGCAACCAGTCCGACAGGTTTGCCCGGGTGACGGCCGCCGTGCTGGCCGGCGCCGGGGTGCAGGTGCACCTGTATGAAGAATTGATGCCCACGCCCATGCTGTCCTTCGCCGTGCGGGCCCTTTCGTGCACCGCCGGGGTGGTGATTACCGCCAGCCACAACCCCGCCCGGTACAACGGCTATAAGGTGTACGGCGCCGACGGCTGCCAGATCACCCTGGATGCCGCCGCCGCGGTGCTGCGGTGCATCGACGCCGAGCCGGACTTTGCCCCCATCCCGGATTTCGCGGAGATGCTGTCCGCCGGGCGCGTGCAGTACATTGGCCGGGACGTGATCGACGCCTACGACGCCGCCGTGCTGGCCCAGTGCCCAGGCCCGCTGGAAGCGCCGCTGAAGGTGGCCTATTCGCCGCTGAACGGCACGGGCAACAAGCCCGTGCGCCGCGCCCTGGCCGCCCTGGGCGTGGAAGTGTGCGTTGTGAAAGAACAGGAAAACCCCGACGGGGATTTCCCCACCTGCCCTTACCCCAACCCGGAGATCCCCCAGGCGATGGCCCTGGCCGTGCAGCTGTGCCGGGATTCCGGGGCCGATTTCTGCCTGGCCACCGACCCGGACTGCGACCGCGTGGGCGCCGCCGCCCTGGACGAGCGGGGCGAGATCCGGATGATCAACGGCAACGAGATGGGCGTGCTGCTGCTGGATTATTTGTGCAAAACCCGCCTGGCCGCCGGCACCATGCCCCCCCGGCCGGTGGCGGTGAAAACCATCGTCACCACCGAGATGGCCGCCGCCGTGGCCCAAAAATACGGCCTGGAGCTGCGCAACGTGCTGACGGGCTTCAAATTCATCGGCGAGCAGATCGGCCTGCTGGAGGCCGCCGGCCAGGCCGGCCGGTTCGTATTCGGCTTCGAGGAGAGCTACGGCTATTTGTCCGGCAGTTATGTGCGGGACAAAGACGGCGTGGACGGCGCGGTGCTGATCTGCGCCATGGCGGCCCACCATAAGGCCCGGGGCCTGACGCTGCCCGGGGCCCTGGCGGCCCTGGAGGCCGAATACGGCTGCTGGCGCACCGCGCTGCTGAGCTTCGAGTTCGACGGCGCCGCCGGCATGGAAACCATGAACCGGATGCTGGACGGCCTGCGGGCCGGCCACGACGCCTTCGCGGGCCGCGCCGTGGAGGAAATGACAGACTACCTGAACGACGATACCGGCCTGCCCCGCAGCAATGTGCTGCGCATGGCCCTGGCCGGCGGGTGCACCGCCGTGGTGCGCCCCTCGGGCACCGAGCCCAAGCTGAAGATCTACCGCACCGCCCGGGCCCGGGGCCCCGCCGACGCCGGCGCCGCCCTGGACGCCATGGCCCGGGCCTGCAGCGCCTGGGCCGGGCAGCCGCCGGCCTGACCGCGCCGGCGGCGGGAGGAGCGGGGAAGGGGCCGCCGGGCCGCCGGGCGCGCTGCTGGCTTCGGGGCTGCGGCAGCGCCCGCCCTGTGCCGCATCGTCTGCACCATCCGCCGAAAGCGGCCGGTTCCCCGCCGGGGAAACGGCCGCTTTTTTGGCGCCGAACAGGCATGATAAAACCCCCAGTTCAACTGGGGGTCAATAAAATCAACTTTAGTAAATGGGATAGGTTCCGGCGTTGGCCGGAACCTAGAGTAAAAGGATATGGTTTTGAATAGTGTACAGATTGTTTGATATAGCCCCGTATAAGGGGCTTGCAGTGCAAAAGGTGTGATTGAAAATAGCGCAATGCCCTCTTTAGAGGGCTGCCACAGGAGACAGGCCCTTATAGGGCCTGTTCAAACCACCCGTTGAACGGGTGGTTTTTGATTGCGCCGTGTGCCGGGAGGCGCCTGCCTGCGGCGGCCGCCCGGGATTTTGCAGCGGGGCGCCGGGCGGCCGCCAGGGGGCGGGCCCGTCAGTTTTGGTCCCGGCTGTCGGCCAGCAGGGCGGCCAGCAGGCCGCAGGCCAGGCAGGCGGTGACGCCGGCGGAGGCGGCCGACAGGCCCCCGGTGAGGGCCCCCAGCAGGCCCCGGCGCTCCACGGCGTCCACCGCGCCCTGGGCCAGCAGATGGCCGAAGCCCAGCAGCGGCACCGTGGCCCCGGCCCCGGCCAGGTCCACCAGGGGCTGGTACAGGCCCGCAGCGCTCAGGGCCACGCCGGCTACCACGTACCCGGTCAAAATGCGCGCCGGCGTCAGGGCCGTCAGGTCCAGCAGCAGCTGGCCCGCGGCGCACAGCGCGCCGCCCACAACAAACGCCCACAGAAAGTTCACTGCGATCCCCCCTCTTGGCCGGATGTGCCGGCGGCCAGCTCTACCAGATGGGCCACCGCCGGGATGCTCTGCCCCTGCTGGGCCGTCAGCTGGCTCATCAGCGCGCCGGTGCTTACCAGCAGCACCCGCCGCCAGCGCCCCGCTGCCAGCCCGGGCAGGATGTGGGCGCACAGGGCGCAGGCGCTGCAGCCCGCCCCGCTGCCCCCGGCGCCCACGGCCTGGCGGGTGCGGTCGTAGATCAGCAGCCCGCAGTCCCGATGGTTTTCCAGCGCCGCGCCGTCCAGCTGGGCCAGGCGCACCAGCAGCCGGCTGCCCACCAGGCCCAGGTCCCCGGTGAAAATGGCGTCCAGCCCCGCCGGGGTGCGGCCCGTGGCCGCCAGATACCGGGCAATGGTGTCCCAGGCGGCGGGGGCCATGGCCGCGCCCATGTTGGTGATGTCGGTGACGCCGGCGTCCACCACCCGGCCGAAGGCGGCCCCCGCAATGTGCACCGGCGCGCCGTCCGCCGGCAGGCCGGGGCCGCCCGGCGCCAGAACCACCGCGCCGGCGCCGGTCACCGTCCACTGGGCGGTGGGCGTGCGCTTGCCGCCGTAGCCCAGGGGCGTGCGGAACTGGCGCTCGGCCGCGCAGAAATGGCTGCTGGCCAGGGCCGCCGCCCGGTGCAGGAAGCCGCCGGACACCAGCGCCGCCGCCAGGCCCAGCCCCTGGGCCATGGTGGCGCAGGCGTTGTACAGGCCCACAAAGGGGGCGTTTACCCCCCGCATGGCGTAGGCCAGGGCGGTGCACTGGTTCTGCAGGTCGCCGCCCAGGGCGGCGTCCAGGTTTTCGGGGGCCAGGCGGGCTTTCTCCAGGGCGATATCCAGTGCCCGGCGGGCCAGGGCGCTTTCGGCCAGCTCCCAGCTGGGCTGGCCGCAGCGGGTGTCCTCCACCAGGGCGTCAAACCCCTCGGCCAGGGGGCCTTCGGCCTCCTTGCGCCCGCCCACGCAGCCGGCCGCCGCCACCCGGGGCGGCCGGGAAAAGCAAAGCACGCCCCGGCCGCTCATGCCGCCACCCAGGGGCGCAGCAGGTACCACACCGCCCCCCACAGCGCCGAGGCCACGGCGCCGTACACCAGCACCGGCCCGGCAATGGTGAACATCCGGGCCGCGGCGCCGGTCACCAGGCCCTCGGCCTTGAACTCGATGGCCGGGGACACCACCGCGTTGGCAAAGCCGGTGATGGGCACCAGCGTGCCCGCCCCGGCCCGGGCGGCCAGCTTCTGGTACCAGCCCAGGGCCGTGGCGGCGGCGCTCAGGGCCACCAGGGTCACGCTGGTCAGGGCGGCGGCGTCCGTCAGGGTATGGCCCGCCGCCAGATAACCCGTGCGCAGCGCCTCCCCCAGCCGGCAGATGCCGCCGCCCACGGCAAAGGCCCAGGCGCAGTCCCGCCCCAAGGGCGAGCGGGGCGCCGCGGCGCGGCACAGCCGCCCGTAGGCAGTTTTGTCCAGTTACATCCGATGCAACCCCTTTCGCGCGGCGGGGCGCGCCCGCCGCCCTTTTCCCACAGTGTTGCCCCGGGGCCGCCGGTTTATACGGCCCGCCGGGGCAAAAAAAAGCCCCCGCGGCCCGCCCGGGCCGCGGGGGAAGGGCAGGGGGCGCCGCGGCCGCCCGGGCGCGGGGCGCGGGCGGCGGGCCCGCTTTCTTTCGTGCCGGCGCGGGCCGCCGCCTCAGCCCAGCAGGCCCAGCAGGCCCTTGCGGCGGGCGGGCCTGGCGCTGATGGCCCCGGCGCGGTAGCCGGCTGCGCCGATGGCCTGGCGCAGGGCCTGTTCGTCCAGCGGCTGGCGCGCCAGGATCACCGTCTGCCCTTTGCGGTGGCTGGAGCGCACCCGCTCCGCCGCCGGGAAAGCCCGGCGCACCGCGTCGTTCACATGGGCCTCGCACATGCCGCAGGCCATGCCCTCCACCTGAACCGTGTATTCCGTCATATCCCTTTCCGCCTTTCCGGCGCCCGGGGCGCGCTGTGTGCCCGGGCGGTTAGTTTTTGCTAACATCATCCTACCATGCTCCGGTGCGAAAGTCAACCGCGCCGGGGCCGGCCCCTTCCGCCGGCGCCCGGCGCGCCCTAAAAGCCGCCGGCCCCAAAGCGAAAGCGGGGCCGGCTGTCTGCGGGCCCCGCCTTTCAAGCGGAATCTTTATTTCAGCGCCTCGCCGTCCCGGAAAGCCCGGCCCACGGCCTCGCCCAGCACGCGGTAGGTGTTGGCGACGGGGTCGAAGGCGATGGGGCGCAGTTTGCCGGCGTCCGGCTTGCCGTCCGCCCCCAGGATGCTTTCGTCGGCGGAAACGTTGACGATCTCGCCCACGATGTTGCCGTCCCCGGTGCGCTTGAGGAAGCGGCACTCCAGGGCCAGCGGCAGCTCGTCGAACAGCGGGGCGTCCACTCTGCCGCTTCGGGCCGCGTGCCAGCCGGCCTTTTCAATTTTGCCGTTCGTGTCGTTGCCGGAGACCAGGCCCACATAGTCGCAGGCGGCTGTTTGGCCGGCGGTGGCAAAGCTGACGGTGAAGGCGCCCCGCGCCTCGATGTTGCGGGTGGTTTTGTGCCCGGCGCTCAGGCAGAGCACCACCTGCCCGCCGCCGTACAGGCCGCCCCAGGCCGCGTTCATCGCGTTGGGCGTGCCGTCGGGGTTATAGGTGCCGATGATCAGCACCGGCAGCGGGTACAGCCAGGGCTTTGCGCCAAAATCTTTTCGCATAACAGACAACTCCTTTTCTGTGCCGGCCGGGTGCCTTACGGCTGGGCGTCCAGGTCGATCTGCATCCCGGCGCAGGCGGCTTCCTGCTGGGGGGTGGCATTTGGGTTGATGCTTTCACGGGCGCAGCCGGCTTAAAAAGCGGATATACAGCGTGCTTCGGTGTGAAAAGGAAGGGTTAAATCCGATACTTTCTTGCGGCAGGAAAAGCCGCCGCGCAGCGGTTTCGGTTCGGAAGGGGGGCAGCAGAATGAACGCACGATGTACTTTGCAGTGAAATGAAAAACTCACCGCAAGAGATAGATCGTTTGCGACGAGCAGGGAAATATTGACAAAACAGATGCCCGCCTTAAATGCAGGCACAACAGGCAAAATAAAAAACCTGCAGTGCGCGAATTGCTCACCGCAGGTGTGGGAAGCGTTGACGAAAAAGATACCCGCTATAGACGCGAGCGCAAAACCGTAATAAAGAAAAAGCCTCGAAGGCGACTTGCGCGTCGAGGCTCTCGACTGGGAAACGTTGACAAAATAGATACCCACTGAAAACGCGAGCGAAAAGGTAAAATAAAAAAACTGAGCCCGGAACGCGAATTGCGTCCAGGCTCAGCCTGGTGGTGCGCCCGACTGGATTCGAACCAGCGGCCTTCCGGGTCGGAGCCGAACGCTCTATCCAACTGAGCTACGGACGCACATGGGGTAAAATATGGGCGGCCAAAGCGGCGCGCAGCCTTTCCTGAGGGAAAGACTATTTAATATCATACCAGAAATTTCGAAATTTGCAAGTACTTTTTGCAAATTCCCGCGGGAAGCCCTGTAGAGCTACAATACATGTTGAACAGAAGAGCAAGTAAAAGCAAATAAAAAGATAGAAGGACAGAGCCTTCATAGGGTATAGTTAAGTTGCGACACCAACAAACCCAAAAAGGAGCTCTGTCC
>CALXBN010000004.1 GCA_944386555.1 uncultured Ruthenibacterium sp.
GAAAACGGCTGTTCGCGCCTGCTTCCCCCGCCTCGTGGTGCGTAACGCGGGGCGCGCACCAAAGGCTCCCCTGTGTAAGGGGAGCTGGCGCGGCGGTAGCCGCGACTGAGGGGTTGAAAGCCCCAAAAGTCAGCCGTGCCTTCGGCGTTTCCGCACCGCCGCAACTCGCGGCCCACTCGCCCCGGTGTCCGCACCGCGCCAGTCCCGCCCGTCATTCAGCGCAAGCAAAAACGCGGGCGCTTTGCCTGACTTCAACGCCATCAACCCCTCAGTCACCTAACGGTGACAGCCCCCCTTACACAGGGGGGCCACTGACGACAGCGGTTCGCGCGGCGAGAGCGGCAGCGCCGCACCTCGCCGCCCCGCAGCTGTGCATCGTCGGGCGCCGCGGCGAAGCGGGGCTGTAACGGGGCCGCGGCCCAAAGGCGGCCCGCCCCGGCGCGGCGATGCGCGGCGCGCACATCCGCCCGATTGAAGTTCTTTGCCAAGCTTTCTTCACAGAAAGCGGAAGGAGGAAACAGTATGGATCATCTGTCCCTGGCCGCCGAGCTGGCGGTCAATCCCTATCCCGGCCGCGGCATCGTGCTGGGCCGCAGCGAGGACGGCAAGCACGCCGTCATCGCCTATTTCATCATGGGCCGCAGCGCCAACAGCCGCAACCGGGTGTTTACCGAAAAGGACGGCGGCATCATCACCCAGGCGGCGGACCCCGCCAAGCTGGAGGACCCGTCCCTGATCATCTACGCCCCGGTGCGGGTGTTCGGCGCCAAAACCATTGTGACAAACGGCGACCAGACCGACACCATCTACAACGCCCTGGCCGCCGGCAGCGGCTTCGCCAAAGCCCTGCGCACCCGCACCTTCGAGCCGGACGCGCCCAACTTCACCCCCCGCATCAGCGGCATCGTGAAGGTGAAAAACGGCAAGATGAAGTACAAATTGTCCATCCTGCGTTCGGACGGGGGCAACGACAAGAGCGTGGAACGCTTCTTCTTTGAATATCCCCAGCCGGTGAAAGGCGAGGGCCGGTTCATCCACACCTACCAAACCGACGGCAGCCCCATCCCCAGCTTTGGCGGCGAGCCGGAAAAGGTGCGCCTGACCGGCGACATCGACGCGTTTACCAGCCTGGTGTGGAACAGCCTGAACGAGGACAATAAGGTGAGCCTGTTCGTGCGCTACATCAACCTGAAAACCGAAGCGGCGGAGGACCGCATCGTCAACAAGTATCACAAGGTTTGAGCGCCGCCCGCGGCCGCAAAGCGGTGCACAGAGCCGGATTTTTCTAAGGAGGAACGTGCAAATGAACGAACTGGAACTGAAATATGGCTGCAACCCCAACCAAAAGCCCGCCCGCATCTTTATGCAGCAGGGGGAGCTGCCCGTCACCGTGCTGATGGGCCGGCCCGGGTACATCAATTTCCTGGACGCGCTGAACAGCTGGCAGCTGGTGCGGGAGCTGAAACAGGCCACCGGCCTGCCCGCCGCCGCCTCCTTTAAGCACGTGTCCCCCGCCGGCGCGGCCCTGGGCCTGCCCCTCACCGACGCCATGAAGAAGATGTACTTCGTGGAGGGCATGGAGCTGTCGCCTCTGGCCTGCGCCTACGCCCGCGCCCGCGGGGCCGACCGCATGTCCTCCTTCGGGGACTGGATCGCCCTGTCCGACGTGTGCGACGCCTCCACCGCCGCCGTCATCCGCAAGGAGGTGAGCGACGGCGTCATCGCCCCGGGCTACACCGAGGAGGCGCTGGAGATCCTGCGGCAAAAGCGCAAGGGCAGCTACAACGTGGTGCAGATCGACCCCGGCTACGAGCCCGCGCCCATCGAGCGCAAGGACGTGTTCGGCATCACCTTCGAGCAGGGCCGCAACAACGCCGTGTTCGACGAGCACACCTTCGACAATATCGTCACCAAAAACAAAACCCTCACCGCCGAGCAGAAGCGGGACCTGATTTTGTGCCTGATCACCCTGAAGTATACCCAGTCCAACTCCGTGTGCTACGCCGAGGGCGGGCAGATCATCGGCGTGGGCGCCGGCCAGCAGAGCCGCATCCACTGCACCCGTCTGGCGGGCAACAAGGCCGATACCTGGCACCTGCGCCAGCACCCGAAGGTCCTGGGCCTGCCCTTCAAAGAGGGCATCGCCCGGCCCAACCGGGACAACGCCATTGACGTGTACATCTCCAGCGAGTGCGAGGATGTGATCGGCGACGATGTGTGGGCCGAAACCTTCACCCGCCAGCCCGAACCTCTGACCGAGGCGGAAAAGAAAGAGTGGCTGGCCCGGTACAAGGACGTGTGCCTGGGTTCCGACGCCTTCTTCCCCTTTGGGGACAACATTGAACGGGCCCGGCGCAGCGGCGTGTCGGCCATTGTGGAACCCGGCGGTTCCATCCGGGATGACCAGGTGATCGAGACCTGCGACAAATACGGCATCGTGATGGCCTTCAACGGCCTGCGGCTGTTCCATCACTGAGGCCATGGCTGCACAGCGGGACGATGTGCCCCTGGCCGCCCGTATGGCCGTCGCCCTGTGTGCCGGGGCCGGGGCGGCGCTGCTGCCCGGGCTGGGGGCCGACGCCGCGGGGCTGGTGCTGTTCATCCTGTTCGCCTTGGCGGGGGTGTGGCTGCCCGGCCGGGCCCTGGCCGCCCTGACGGGGGCCGACAAAGCGGGCCTGCCCGTGTGCGGGGCCTTTGTCTACGGTACGGCGCTGCTGGCCCTGGCGGCGGCCCTGGGCGGCGCCGCGGGCCTGCACGGCCTGGTGTGGGTGCTGCCGGCGCTGGGCGCCGCCGGGTGGCTGTGGCTGCGCCGGCGGGCCCGGCGGGCGGACGCGCCGGGGCGGCCGGCGGGGGCCGGCCCGGCCTTGCGTACCGGGCCCCGCTGGCCCTGGGTGCTGGCATGGGCGGCGGGGCTGCTGCTGTATGCCGTGGGGGCGGCCCCCCGGCTGGCACACCCTGCGGCGGCGGGGGCCCTGATCCCCGATCAGGATTTTTTGTGGAACCTGGGCAACGCCCGGGCCTTCCTGGCGGGCTTCCCCCCGGCGGACCTGCGGGTGTCCGGCTATACCCTTACCTATCACTGGCTCACCGAGCTGCTGGCAGCGGGCTTTGCCATGGCCGGCGTGCCGGTGTACGACGCCCTGGCCTTTGGCCTGCCCCCGGCGGCCCTGGGCGCGGCGCTGGCCTGCATCCGGGAGCTGGGGGGGCTGTGGTTCGCCGCTTCCCCGGCCAAAACCGCCCGGCGGCAGCAGGCCCTTTTCGCCGCCCTGGTGCTGTGCGCCGGCAGCGGCGGGCTGTGGAAGGTGTTCTCCGGCCGGGACCCCTTCTGGAACATGACCCAGCGCCATGTGCTGACGAACATCAACGGCTGGACCACGGCGCTGTTCCTGCTGTGCTGCACGCTGGCCTGCGCGGCGGTGCTGCTGTCGGGCCGGGCCGCACAGGCGGGGCCGGCTTTGGGGGTGGGGGTGTGCGCCTTCACCCTGCTGGCTTTGGCCAAGGGGCCGGTGGCCGGCGTGGCCGCCCTGGCCCTGCTGGCGGGGGCCGCGGCTGCGTGGGTATTCGCCGCTGCTGGCCCCGGGCAGGCCCCTGCCGCGGCAAACCCGGCAGGCCCCGTTCCCGTGGGGGCCGCCCGGGGCGCCCTGGCAGCCGGCCGCAGGCGCCGGGGGGCTTTTGCCGCGGCGGTATACGGCGGGCTGTGCTGCGGCGTGTTCCTGCTGGTGTACCGGGTGCTGTTCGCCGCCGGGGCCGGGGCCTCGGTGGTGTTCAGCCCCACGGGCACGCTGGAAAAAAGCTGGTTTGCCAACCTGCTGGCCCTGGCCCGGGCGGTGCTGCCCGGCTGGGCCTTTGCCGCGGCGCTGCCCTTTTTCTGGCTGGCGCTGGCGGTGTGCTGGGCGCCGGCGGCGGCGCCCCTGGCCATCGGGGGCTTTGCCGCGGCGCTGAGGCGCTTTCCCCGCATTCCCGGCCGGACACTGCTGGCGGCCGGCCTTGCGGGGGGCGGGTTTTTGGCCTTTTGCCTGTTCGACCATGAATCCATGAGCCAGATGTACTTCGCCTTTGCCGCCGGCGCGGGGATGGCCCTGCTGGCGGCGGACGCCGCCCCGGCCCTCTTCGCCCGGGCCCGGCAGGGCGCCGGGGCGCGGCGGGCGGCCAGAGGGGCGCTGTGCCTGGCGGCGGCCGCGCTGGCCGCCGCGGGCTTTGCCACCGGGGCGCTGAACGCCGCGGCCATGGTCCGCGAGGGGCTGGCGGCCCGGGCCTCCTTCGGCGGGCAAGCCCGCGCCGACGGCTGGGACCTGTCCCTTTCCGCCGGCGACGAAGCGGCCGCCGCGGCCCTGGCGGAGATCCTGCCCGCAGGGGGCGACGCGGTGTTCGTCACCAACCGCATCCATTCCGGCCGGGCGCTGGAGGGCCTTTCCAACGTGTATACGGGCCTTTCCGGCCGCCAGAGCTGGATGGAGGGCTTCAAGTATGCCCGCAGCAATCTGGGCGTGAGCCTGGAGGAGGTGCTGGCGCGGCTGGAGGCCGTGCGGGCGGCGCTGCGGGCGGACACGGCCGCGGGCGTGCGGGCGGCGCTGCCCGGGAATGCGGCGGTGCTGGTGTACAGCAAGACCGCCGCGGCCAGGGGCTGGGACATCCTGGAGGGCGAGGCCCCGGGCGCGGGGCCCGCGCAGCTGCCGGTGTTATACGAAAACGACGACGTGATTCTTTACGACCTGCGCTGAAGGGCGCGCACATCCCCCCGGGGGGAAGAAACGGAGGATTTGCCATGAAAGTACTGGTTGTGGGCAGCGGCGGGCGTGAGCACGCCATCGTCCGCAAACTGAAGGAGAGCCCCCTGGTGAGCGGGCTGTACTGCGCACCGGGCAACGGGGGCATCGCCGCGGACGCGGTGTGCGTGCCCATCAAGGCCACGGATGTGGCGGCCATGGCGGCATGGGCCGCCGAAAACGCCATGGACTATGTGGTGGTGGCCCCGGACGACCCTCTGGCCCTTGGCATGGTGGACGCCCTGGCCCAAAAGGGCATCCCCGCCTTCGGGCCCAACCGGGCGGCCGCCCGCATCGAGGCCAGCAAGGCTTTCAGCAAGGACCTGATGGCCAAATACGGCATCCCCACGGCCCGGTACAAGGTATTCACAGGCCCGGACGAAGCCATGGCCTACATCCGTGCCCGGAACGAATACCCCGTGGTGGTGAAGGCTGACGGCCTGGCCCTGGGCAAAGGCGTGGTGATCTGCCAAAGCGAGGGCGAGGCCGCCGGGGCCGTGCACGGCATGATGGTGGAGGGGCGTTTCGGCGCCTCCGGCAGCCGGGTGGTGGTGGAGCAGTTCCTCACCGGCCCCGAGGTGAGCGTGCTGGCTTTCACCGACGGCAAAACCGTGAAGCCCATGGTCAGCAGCATGGACCACAAGCGCGCCCTGGACGGGGACGCGGGCCCCAACACCGGCGGCATGGGCACCGTGGCCCCCAACCCCTTTTACACACCGGCCATGGCCGCGCGGTGCATGAAGGAGATCTTCCAGCCCACCGTGGACGCCATGGCCGCCGAGGGGTGCCCCTTCACGGGCTGCCTGTACTTCGGGCTGATGCTTACCCCCGACGGCCCCAAGGTGATCGAATACAACTGCCGCTTCGGCGACCCGGAAACCCAGGTGGTGCTGCCCCTGATGGAGAGCGATTTGCTGGCGGCCATGCTGGCCACCACCAACGGCACCCTGGCCGAGACCGAGGTGCGCTTTTCCGCCCAAAGCGCCGCCTGCGTGGTGCTGGCCAGCGGCGGCTACCCCGGCAGCTACGAGACGGGCAAGGCCATTGCGGGCCTGGGCCCGGACGGCCAGCTGCCCGGGGGCGGGTGCACGGTGTACCACGCGGGCACCCGGGCCGAAGGCGGCGGCTTTGTCACCGCCGGCGGCCGGGTGCTGGGCGTCAGCGCCGCGGCCGGCACCCTGCCCGACGCCCTGGCGGCGGCCTATGCCGGCGCCGGCTCCATCCGTTTTGAAGGCAAACACCTGCGCACGGACATCGGCCGCCGGGCCCTGGAGGCCCGCTGAGGCTGTCTCCGGCCGGGCCCTGCCCGGCTGCGTCACCGCGATCTTACGCGCCTTCGGCGCTTTGAAAAGGAGAACGACATGGCTGTTTACAGAATCTATGTGGAAAAAAAGCCCGAGCACGCCGTGGAGGCCCGGGGCCTGCTGCACGAGATCCGTACCCTGCTGGGCATCACCTCGGTGACGGATCTGCGCATTTTGAACCGCTACGACGTGGAGGGCGTGGATGAGGCGCTGATGCGCCGGTGCACCCCGGTGGTGTTCGCCGAACCCCAGCTGGATGTCACCTACAACCAGATCCCCGCCGGGGCGGACGTGGTGTTCGCCACGGAATTTTTGCCCGGCCAGTTCGACCAGCGGGCCGACAGCGCCGCCCAGTGCATCCAGCTGGTCAGCCAGGGGGAACGCCCCGCCGTGGCCTACGCCCGGGTGTATCTGCTGAACGGCAGCCCCACCGCCGCCGAGGTGGCCCGCATTGAGGAGTATGTGATCAACCCTGTGGAATCACGCAAGGCGGCCCTGGCCCCCCGGGATACCCTGCACACGGAATATCCCCAGCCCCCCATGGTGGAAACGCTGGCAGGCTTCTGCGCGCTGGACCGCCAGGGCCTTTCGGATTTCTCCGCCCGCTGGGGCCTGGCCATGGACCTGGACGACATCGCATTCTGCCAGGAATATTTCCGCAGCGAAGGGCGCGAGCCCACCGCCACCGAGATCCGCATGATCGACACCTACTGGAGCGACCACTGCCGCCACACCACCTTCGGCACCGTGCTGGACACCGTCACCATCACCGACCCGGTGGTGAAGGCCGCCTACGACGAATACCTCTCCCTGCGCAAAGAGGTGCACGGCGGCAAGTACAAGCCCATGTGCCTGATGGACCTGGGCACCATCGGCGGGAAATACCTGAAAAAGACCGGCCGGCTGAAAAACCTGGACGAATCGGACGAGATCAACGCCTGCAGCGTGCGCATCACCGTGGACAACAACGGCACCGATGAACCCTGGCTGCTGCTGTTCAAAAACGAGACCCACAACCATCCCACGGAGATCGAGCCCTTCGGCGGTGCGGCCACCTGCATCGGCGGCGCCATCCGGGACCCGCTGGCCAACCGGGGCTATGTGTACCAGGCCATGCGCCTGACCGGCGCGGGCAACCCCCTGACGCCCGTGGCCGACACCCTGCCCGGCAAGCTGCCCCAGCGCAAGCTGGTAACTACCGCCGCCGCAGGCTATTCCAGCTACGGCAACCAGATCGGCCTGGCCACGGGCCAGGTGGACGAGTGGTACCACCCGGGCTATGTGGCCAAGCGCATGGAGATCGGCGCGGTGGTGGGCGCGGTGCCCGAGGCCGCCGTGCGCCGGGAAGCCCCGGCGCCGGGGGACATTGTCATCCTGCTGGGCGGGCGCACCGGGCGCGACGGCTGCGGCGGGGCCACCGGTTCCTCCAAGGCCCACAAGCGGGAAAGCCTGGCCACCTGCGGCGCCGAGGTGCAGAAGGGCAATGCCCCCGAGGAGCGCAAGCTGCAGCGGCTGTTCCGCAACCCGGCGGCCACCCGCCTCATCAAAAAGTGCAACGATTTCGGCGCCGGGGGCGTGTCCGTGGCCATCGGCGAGCTGGCTGACGGGCTGGTGATCGACCTGAACGCCGTGCCCAAGAAATACGAGGGCCTGGACGGCACGGAGCTGGCCATCAGCGAGAGCCAGGAGCGCATGGCCGTGGTGGTTTCCGGAGCAGACCGGGACGCTTTCATCGCCCTGGCCAACGACGAGAACCTGGAGGCCACCCCTGTGGCTGTGGTGACGGAAAAGCCCCGGCTGGTGATGCGCTGGAACGGCAAAACCGTGTGCGACATCGCCCGGGAGTTCCTGTCCAGCAACGGCGCCAAGAAGCACGCCGACGCCCAAATCGGCCCGGCGAAAGTGGCTTCGCCCGTCCGCCCGGGGGAGGGCTTCGCCGAACAGTTTGCCAACCTGATGGCGGATTTGAATGTGTGCAGCCGCAAGGGGCTGTCCGAGCGGTTCGACGCCACCATCGGCGCGGGCACTGTGCTGATGCCCTTCGGCGGAAAAACCCAAAGCAGCCCCATCCAGGCCATGGTGGCCAAACTGCCGGTGCTCTCCGGCGAGACGAAAACCTGCTCGGGAATGGCCTGGGGCTTCAACCCCTTCCTCAGCGCCCAAAGCCCCTTCCACGGGGCCTGGCTGGCCGTGGCCGAAAGCGTTTCCAAGCTGGTGGCCGCCGGCTTTGACGCGGAAAAGGCTTATCTGACGTTCCAGGAGTATTTCCCCCGCCTGGGAACGGACCCCGCCCGCTGGGGCATGCCCACCGCTGCGCTGCTGGGCGCCCTGGACGCCCAGGTGAACCTGGGGGTGGGGGCCATCGGCGGCAAGGACTCCATGTCCGGTACATTTGAAAAAATCGACGTACCCCCCACGCTGGTCAGCTTTGCCGTGGCAGCCGGGAACACCGACAACGTCATCGGCACCGAGTTCCGCCTGCCCGGCAGCCGGGTGGTGTGGCTGCGGCCGGTGTACGAGGCCGACGGCGTGCGGCCCAAAGCCCGCAGCCTGAAGGCCCTGTGGCAGCAGGTGGCCGGCCTCATCGCTGCGGGCAAGGTGCTCAGCGCCTGGACGCCGGGCTACGGCGGCGCCGCCGAGGGCCTGTTCAAAATGGGCCTGGGCAACCGCCTGGGCGTGCGCATCGACGGCGAATTCCTGCAGAACCAGGGCCTGGACAGCCTGCTGAGCTACGCCTACGGCAGCTTTTTGCTGGAGCTGGCCGGCGGCGAGGAGGCCCTGCCCGCCGGTGCGGTGCTGGTGGGCGAGACCAGCACCCGCTACGAGCTGCGGGCCGCGGATGTGGTGATCCACCTGGACGAGGTGCGCGCCGCCTATGAGGACAAGCTGGAGAGCGTGCTGCCCTACCACAGCGTGGACCAGGGCGAGGGCCCTGTGGAGACCGTGACCTACCGGGCCAACGAGGCCACCCGCAAGGCCCCGGCGGCGGGCATCGCCCGGCCCCGGGTGCTGATCCCCGTGTTCCCGGGCACCAACTGCGAGTACGACTCCGCCCGGGCCATGGCCCGCGCCGGGGCCGAGCCGGAGATCCTGGTTATCAAGAACCTGACCCCTGCCGCCGTGGCCGAGAGCGCCGCGGCCCTGGTGCGCCGGCTGGATGCCAGCCAGATGCTGTTTCTGCCCGGCGGTTTTTCCGGCGGCGACGAGCCCGAGGGCAGCGCCAAGCTGATTGCGGCGTTCCTGCGCAACCCCGCCGTGGCCGATGCGGTGCGCCGGCTGCTGAACCGGCGGGACGGCCTGGTGCTGGGTATCTGCAACGGCTTCCAGGCACTGGTGAAGCTGGGCCTGGTGCCCTTCGGGGACATTGTGGACACCGACGAGGACTGCCCCACCCTTACCTTCAACACCATCGGCCGCCACCAGAGCATGCTGGTGCGCACCCGCATTTCCTCCAACCTCAGCCCCTGGCTGTCGGCCATGCAGCCCGGCGATATCCACACCGTGGCCGTCAGCCACGGCGAAGGCCGCTTTACCGCCCCCATGGACGTGCTGCGGCGCCTGGCTGCCGACGGGCAGATTGCCGCCCAGTATGTGGATTTGGACGGCAACCCCACCATGGATGTGCGCTACAACCCCAACGGCAGCCTGCTGGCCGTGGAGGCCGTGACCAGCCCCGACGGCCGCGTGCTGGGCAAGATGGGCCACTCCGAACGCAGCGGCGACAATTTGTACAAAAACGTGGAGGGAAACAAGCTGCAGGACATCTTCCGCGGCGGCGTGGACTACTTCCGCCTGTAATCTGCAAGGCCTGTTCCCGGGCACCGGCCCCGGGCGCACGGTGCAAACGGGCAATGGGCGTTTGCAGGGAATACCCAAAGGGGGCTTTGCACAAGCCCCCTTTTTCCTTTGCGCGGGCCGGCGGGGCCGATGGAAAACGCTTGAAAAATACACGCGGATGGTGTAGAATAAATGGCGGCGGACAGGCCCCGGGAAAAGCCCCGGGCCCGCCCGAATCCAGGGGGCCTGACGGGCCCCGGAAAGGGAAAACAGCTATGAGCTTGCAGTTAGAACACCTGGCCTTCGGCGTGCCCGAGGGCGGGGATATTTTGAAAGACATCACCCTGACGGTGCCCGACGGGCGCCTGGTGGTGGTGACGGGCCCCAATGGCGGCGGCAAAACCACTCTGGCGCGCACCATTGCGGGCCTGACGGCGCCCACGGCCGGGCGCATCCTGTTCGAAGGGCAGGACATCACCGGCCTGGACATCACCGGCCGCGCCCGGCTGGGCATCGCCTATGCTTTCCAGCAGCCGGTGCGCTTCAAGGGCCTTACCGTGCGGGACCTGCTGGAGATGGCCGCAGGCAGGCACCTGGCCGAGGAGCAGCTGTGCGCGCTGTTGGGGCAGGTGGGCCTGTGCGCCGGCGAGTACATCGACCGCGAGATGAACCAGAGCCTGTCCGGCGGCGAGGCCAAGCGCATTGAGATCGCCACCGTGCTGGCACGCCGGGCCAAACTGTCCATCTTCGACGAGCCGGAGGCCGGCATCGACCTGTGGAGCTTTACCCGCCTGGTGGAGACCTTCGGCGATTTGCGCCGCACCGGCGGCGGCACGCTGATGATCATCAGCCACCAGGAGCGCATCCTGGCCATTGCCGACGAGATCATCGTCATCGCCGACGGGCGGGTGCGGGCCCAGGGGCCCAAGGCCAAAATCCTGCCCACGCTGCTGGCGGACGAGCGGGCCAGCCAATGCCCCATCGGAAAGGAAGTGACCGTTCAGTGAACAAGATCACCGACGAACTGCTGCGCATCGTGTCCGATTTCACCGGCACGTTCAAGGGCGCGTACAACATCCGCGAGGACGGCGGCTGCGCCGGCCGCCGGAGCAGCGAGCACATCCGCCTGAGCGACCTGCCCGACCGCCCGGGCCTGCGCATCGACATCGACCCGGACACCAGGGGCGAGACGGTATACATCCCCGCCTGTGTCACCAAGGGGGACATCAACGATGTCACCTACAACGATTTCTACGTGGGCGCGGGCGCCGACGTGGTGATTGTGGCGGGCTGCGGCGTGCACACCGAGGACGGCCACGACGCGCGGCACAACGGCATCCACCGGTTTTTCATCGGCAAGGGCGCCAATGTCCTGTACAAGGAGAAACACATCGGCACCGGCAAGGGCGCCGGCGGCAAGGTGATTGACCCGGTGACGGAGATCTTCCTGGACGAGGGCAGCCAGATGACCATGGACACGGTGCAGCTGTCCGGCGTGGACACCACCCTGCGCACCACAAAGGCCACGGTGAAGGCCCGGGCCAAGCTGGTGGTGCGCGAGCGCCTGCTGACCGACGGCGCCGAGGCGGCCCGCACCGATTTCGATGTGACACTGGAGGGCGAGGATTCCGGGGCGGACCTGGTCTCCCGCTCGGTGGCCAAGGGCCGCTCCCGCCAGGAGTTCGCCAGCCGCATCCGGGGCAACGCCCGCTGCACCGGCCACTCCAGCTGCGACGCCATTTTGGCCGACCGGGGCGTGGTCATTGCCACCCCGGCGCTGGACGCCACCCATGTGGACGCATCCCTGATCCACGAGGCGGCCATCGGCAAGATCGCCGGCGACCAGCTGCAGAAGCTGCAGACCCTGGGCCTCACCGCCGAGCAGGCCGAGGAGCGTATCATCCAGGGCTTCCTCAAGTAATTCCTGCCGGGCGCGGCGGCAAACGGGCCGCCCGGCGGCCCGGCGGAATGGTTTTCGAAGATCCCAAAAGAGGGCTTTGCGAAAAGCCCTCTTTTTTGTCGGGCCGGCGTGCCGGGCCCTGTGCCCAAAGGGGCGCAAAAACCTGGCCTTCCCCTCTAGGCAAAGGCCGGCGCACGTGTTATACTATCCTCTGCAAGAGGCCCGGCAGAGGCCTGCATGTTCTGCGTTTTGCGTGTGAAGGAGAGGGCATTGGCCATGGCAAAAACATCAGCGGCCGCCGTGCAGGCGGCAGATATCACCCAGGGCGTGATCTGGAAGCAGCTTCTGGTGTACTTTTTCCCCATTTTGCTGGGTACGTTTTTCCAGCAGCTGTACAACACCGCCGATGCGGTGATTGTGGGGCAGTTTGTGGGCACCCGGGCCCTGGCGGCTGTGGGCGGCAGTACAGGCACCCTGGTGACGGTGGTGGTGAACCTGTTTGTGGGCATCGCCTCGGGCACCACGGTGCTGGTGGCCCAGCGGGTGGGCGCGCGGGACGCCGGCGCCGTGTCCCGGGCGGTGCACACCTCGGCGGCCATCAGCCTTATGGGCGGCGCCGCATTTACCGTGATCGGCCTGCTGCTGGCGCGCCCGGCCCTGGCGGCCATGGGCACTCCGGCGGACATCATGGATTACTCCCTGACTTATCTGCGGGTGTACTTTTTGGGGTGCATCCCCTCGTTCTTCTACAACATCGGCGCGGGCGTGCTGCGGGCCGTGGGCGACACCAAGCGCCCGCTGTACTTCCTGGTGGCGGCCTGCCTGACCAATATCGTGCTGGACCTTGTGTTCGTGGTGGGCTTTGACTGGGAGGTATTCGGCGCGGCAGCAGCCACGGTGATCAGCCAGGTGATCAGCGCCGTGCTGGCCTGGGTGTACCTGGCCCGCAGCCAGGGCCCCCTGCGGCTGGAGGCACGCCAGGTGCGCCTGCACAAAAACGCGTTCAGCAATGTGATGCGCGTGGGCGTGCCCGCCGCGCTGCAAAGCAATATGTACACCATCTCCAACATCCTCATCCAGGCATCCATCAACAGCTTCGGCACCGATACGGTGGCCGCCTGGACGGCTTTCGGCAAGCTGGACGGCTTTTTCTGGATGATCTCCGGCGCCTTCGGCATCGCCGTCACCACCTTCGCAGGGCAGAATTTCGGCGCGGGCCGCATCGACCGCGTGCGCAAAAGCGTGCGGGTGTGCATGGGCCTGGAGGGCGCCACCGCCGCGGTGATGAGCCTGCTGATGTGCCTGTGCGGGCCCTGGCTGCTGGGCATCTTCACCCAGGACACCGCCGTCATCGACGTGGGCCTGGTGATGGTGCGCTGGATGATGCCGTTTTATCTGACGTTTATCATGGTGGAGGTGTACAGCGCCGCCATCCGCGGCTGCGGCGAAAGCCTGGTGCCCATGGTGCTCACCGGCACGGGCATCTGTGTGTTCCGGGTGCTCTGGGTGCTGGTGCTGGTGCCCTTTGTGCGGGACCTGCGCATCATCCTGGTCAGCTACCCCATCAGCTGGACGCTGACCAGTGCGCTGTTCTTTGTTTATTACCGCTCGGGCCGGTGGCTGCACCGCCCCGTGCTGGAAAACCTGGCCCGCCAGGAACAAAGCGGGGACGAGGCCTGACGCGCCCCGCGCCCCGCAGGAAGGAAAACGGAGGCTTTGCACGCAAAGCCTCCGTTTTTTGCGGTGTGCCGGGCAAACGGCCCTTCCGGCCCCGGCTTAAAACCGGAGGACGCAGCCGGCCTTCCGGGGCTTGCCCGTCGGGTGCCGGTCGCCCGGGCGGGGATAGCCCAAAAGAAGCTGCATGACGGCCCGGTAATCGGGGCGGATCTTCCACTGGCGCAGGATCTGCTGCCCGTAAGGGTTGGCAAAGGCCGCCCAGCCCTGGCCGATGTAACAGGAGCCGATGCCCAGGGAATCCGCCGCCAGCATCATGTTCTCGGCGGCGCCGCAGGCCGCAGATCTTCCGCGCCAGCCGGCCAGGTCAGAAAGTGCCATCGGTCATTCCCTCCTGTCTGTTTTCGGAGCGGCTTCGCCCCGTGCTTTTATTGTAACGGCCGGCGGCGGCGAAAGAAAGTACGCACAATTCTATTACTTAGGCACTTTTTTGTGACCGGCCGCCTGCGCTTGAACAATCGGCGCCGCTGTATTATAATTCGAAAAAAAGCAGCACGGAAAACGCAGATGGGAAGGGGTGCCTGCAGTGCGGACAAAGGAAGAGCTGCCAGAATGCCCGGTGGCTACAACGGTGCAGCTGATCGGAAGCAAATGGAAACTGCTGATCCTGCGCAACCTGTTCCAGCGCCCGTGGCGGTTCAACGAGCTGAAGAGATCACTGGAAGGGATCAGCCAGAAGGTCCTGACGGACAGCCTGCGCTCCATGGAGGCCGACGGCATCATCATGCGCACGGTTTTCCCGGAAGTGCCGCCGCATGTGGAATATGCGCTGACAGAGCTGGGGCAGTCGATGCGGCCGATCATACAGGCGATGGAGGACCGGGGCATTCGCTGCAAAAGCCAGTGACCCCCGCGGGCGGGGCGCTGCCGCCCGGCCCGGGAAACAGGCGGGCCGCCGGGGGAAACGTGCCCCGGCGGCCTGTGCCGTATTCGGAATGTAAACGTTGCGCGGTTCCCCTTGACGGCGGGGCCGGGGTTTGCTATGCTGAAGCCAGAAGGAGGCGAACACCATGAAACGATGGATTTCCTGGGCGATGGCCCTGTGCCTGGTGCTGGCCCTGGCGGGCTGCGGTGCCGGCGGGCCCGCAGCTTCGTCGGAGGTGGGCATCCCGTCCCAATCCGCCGCCCCGCCGCCGGGTGCGGAAGGAATGCTGGGCGCGTCGTCCGGCGATGCGGCCCCGGATGCCGGCTCGGCTGCGGACAGCGCGCAGGCGGATGCCACCGGCGGGGCCGAGGCCGTGGCCCTGCTGCCCAGCGGTGAGGAGGACTGGCAGTTTGAAGCCGTCACGGCCGGAGTACCCGTGCCCGAATTCCTCACCGGGGATCAGCAGCAGCTGTACCTGGCGGCGTATTACCTGTATTATCACTTCTCCCTGGCCGGGGGCTTCCATCCGGACCAAACGGCCCAGCCCGTGCAGGATGCGGCCTTTGGAGAGATCGACTACTATCCGGACGACGGCTTTGCCAGCTACGCGGACTTCGACGCCGCGCTGGACGCAGTGTTCACCCCGGAGCTGAAGCAGAGCCTGCTGAACGCGCCGCTGTATCTGGACCATGAGGGCAGCCTGTACAGCGCCACCGGCGCCCGGGGCGCCGCCGCCGGGTACCAGGGCGAGTATTTTCTTCAGGGTACCGCCGATGACGATGCCGTTTCCTTCACCCTGGTGGGGCAGTACGCCGAAGGGGAGGAGGAAATTCCCCTGCGGATGGTGCGCACCCCGGCCGGCTGGCGCTTCGATCAGTTCGCAATGGCCCAGTGAGCCATGCACCCGCGCCGCAGGCGGAAGGCAGAAGCAGGCGGAAAAAGAAAAAAGGGGGCTTTCCGGGAAAGCCCCCTTTTGTAATGGACGCAAAGCCGCCGGGCTGCCGAACCGCCGCACAAGGCCGGGCGGCGCTGCCCGGGAAAAGCGTCAGCCCTTGCGCAGGGCCTGTACCACCGCCGAAAAAATCTCCAGGGCCTGCCGCCGGGCCTGGGGGCTCAGCCCCTCCAGCATCCGCGAGATCTCGCAGCTTTTGGGCAGATAGCCGGTGTTCAGGCTGTCCTGCAGCACTGCGTCTGCCGAGGCGTCCAACGCGTTCAGGATGGCAATGAACGTCTCCAGGCGGGGCGTTTTGTCGCCTCGCTCAATATCTGCCAGGTAGCGGGTGGTAATGCCGGCCCGTTCGGCGCAGGCATCCTGTGTCAGGCCGCGCTGGCCGCGGCAGTTTTTCAGCTTTCTGCCCAAGCTCCTGGCATCCATCGCCTCACCCTTTCTATTTGGGGAAATCTTCTACAAATAGTATACCGGCTGCCGGTGTTTCGGGGATGCTCTATTCGTAGATATTTCCCTAAATCAGGGTTTCCATTCCGGAAAAATGATGCTATACTCAAAAAAAGGGGGCGTTTTGTATGATCCATTTGCTGCAAAACATCGACTGCCGGCTTCAGGTGGACGAGCAGGGGCGCGTGACACTGCCGCCGTTGGCGCTGGAACTGCTGGGCGTGGGGCCCGGCGGCTATCTGCGGGTACTGCTGGACAACCGCGGCAGCCGCGTGCTGCTGGAGCAGGCGGCGGACCCGGTGTATAGCCCCGGCCGGACAGAGTGACCGTGCCGCCGCGGCGTTGATCCGGCGGGCCGCTGTGCCCGGGTGGGGCCCGGGGAAAGTTTCCGGTTGGGCGGGAGGCCGCCGGAAGGGAAGGGCGCCGGCGGCCTGTTCAAAGCGCAAAAAGCTCCGCAGCCGACTGGCTGCGGAGCAATTGATCAATCGGTATTCTGTTGTTCTGCGGACTACCTGATAATGGCGACCTAAAACGGATCACATATCCGGCCCCGCTACTTTTGAATCTGCATGGGAATTGCCTCCCGCAATTCGTTTTTGTCTGTTCAAACGTCCGGCTGCAATTTCGGTTCGGTATCGCTGCAGCACCCTGTATTCCAGTCGGTACGGATGATTCAAAGGACACTTCAAACCACTGTACACGATTCACGATTTGGAAACACGGCCTGCCTGGTTTTCGTGTGGATTCAAATGAAAATCAAAAACGAGTCGTTCTGAATGTGATACAGCCTGCGCTCAAACGGGCGGAACGAATCAGTACATGGGACTCAAACTCCTTTTCAGATTTCATAAAATCATTTTCGCAGAACGGAATGTCAATGGTTTGTATCGTTTCGTATCGCTGCAAACAGACATTTCTGCAAAAGCCTTTTGCTACAGAATGGATCAAATGAAAACAACGCGTTGTTTTTGGCCATCTATATCAAATGGGCGGTTGTGCATATTACCGTGCAAGGCGCTGTCTACTCTTTCTATGGCGACGCTCGCTCTTGCTTTACATGGCCCTGTGCCTCATCTCCTGCGCTTTCTCGTCACGCAACACCGGGCTGTGGCCTTTACCAACAATCTGGTCTGATAGAAGCGGTTCGCCTTAGAGTGAAGCACCCTGCACACAATGCACGGGTTCATCCGTGTGGTACATGGGGTCCAACTCCTTTCCTTTTTCTTGTCTTAATTATACCCGGCAAAAGCGTCCGTGTCTATTGACAAAAGTAATATACTTTTAATAAAAATTTTGTGCATATTGTCAAAGTTGCCTTCCCGGGGCAAATTGTCTATAATAGAAGCATGGAAAGGGGGCGCTGCGATGCGTGCACATATCAAACAGGCCGCGCCGGCGGTGCTGGCCTACGGGCTGCCGGCGGGCAGCCCGCAAGGGGATGCGGTGCGCAGGGCCATGGCCGGCTGCGGGCTGCAGGTACGGCAGGTGGAACCCTGGCAGGCGGATTGCCTGGTGGGGGACCTGGCGGACGGCCGGGCTGCGGCACAGCCGGGGCCCGGCCCTGTGCCCGAGGCGCCGGCGGCCCGGGCGGTGCTGTTCAGCGCCCTGGGCGAGCGCCAGCTGGCTGAGGCCCTGGCGGCCCTGCGCGCGGCGGGCAGCCCGGCGGAGCTGAAAGCGGTGGTGACACCCACCAGCCGCACCTGGACGCTGCGCGCGCTGCTGGCGGAGCTGCGGCAGGAACACGCGCTGATGCACGGAGGGGAAAAGGTATGAAACTGGACGGGATCCTTGCAGACCTGAAGGCCCGGAAGCTGGCGGGCCGCGCCTGGGAAAAGGGCGGCGCCCCCGGCAAATTCCGGGACCGCATCACCGTCTACCGGGACGGCCGGCTGCTGTTCGAGCGCTTTTGCTACGGCGAGGCCGCAGGCCGGGTGTGCGCCCTGTGGGCCGCCGGCGCGGACGAGGCCGGGCACATCCGGTGGGATTATGACGCCTGTGCCTACAGCGGCAAAACCGAGGCGCCCAAGACCCTTACCGGCGCGGGCCGGGGAGCCCTGGTGTTCGACGGCAGGCCCGTGCTGTGGCAGCCGGCCGCCGATCTGCGCACCGACCCCGCCAACGGCTACGGGGCGGTGAAAATGTTTTTTCTGCGCCTGCTGGGCTGAGCGCCGGCCGCCGCATGGAAAAGCCGGGCCGGGGGCAGGGCGTCCGCCCCATCCGGCCACAAAAAAAGAAGGCCCCGGGGGGCCTTCTTTTTTTTGTGGGGGCGGCCGGCGCAGGCGAGTGGGTGGCGCCTGCGGGCCGCCGGTCAGGAAAGGGATCAGCAAAATTCGGCAGGCCCCGCATAAAGGGCGGCCTGCGGCGCCGGGCAACGCTCAGCGCAGCGCGCCGGTGCGGCCGGCGCGCATCCAGGGGGTTTCCGGGGCGCTGATGCGCCGGATGCTGCGCACCACAAAGGCGCCGTCCTCCGGGGCCCACACCGCGGCAATGGCCGCCGCTACCAGCACCGCCGTGTTGTCGGCCGGTGCGGCCGGCACAGCCGGCCCGGCCGGCGGCAGGCATGGGTCCATGGCGGCGGGCCGGGCGGCCCGGCCCCTGGCCAGCGCGGCGGCCAGGGCCAGCACCAGGGCCAGCACTGCGGCGGCGCCGCCGTATGCGGCGGCGGGCACCCCCTCTAAAATGGTGATCAAATCAGTCAAAGTCCGTCCCTCGTTTCACAAAATCAGGCGGGTGTGCTTATTGGAAGAACAGCAGCAGCATGCCCGCGGCCACCGCGCTGCCAATGACGCCGGCCACGTTGGGGCCCATGGCGTGCATCAGCAGGAAGTTGGCGGGGTTGTACTTCTGCCCTTCCTTCTGCACCACCCGGGCGGCCATGGGTACGGCGGATACGCCCGCCGCGCCGATCATCGGGTTGGTTTTGCCGCCGTCCAGTTTGCACATCAGCTTGCCCAGCAGCACGCCGCCGGCGGTGCCCATGCTGAAGGCGATGACGCCCAGCACCAGGATCTTCAGCGTCTCGGCCCGCAGGAACATGTCGGCGCTGGCCTTGGCGCCCACCGTCAGCCCCAGCAGAATGGAGATGATATACATCAGGCTGTTCTGGATGGCGTCCACCAGAAGCGGCACCCGGCCGGATTCCTTCAGCAGGTTGCCCAGCATCAGCATGCCGACCAGCGCGCCCGCGCTGGGCAGCAGCAGCACGGTGAACAGGGTGACCACAATGGGGAACACGATTTTCTCGGTTTTGCTCACCTGGCGCAGCTGCTCCATTTTGATCTTGCGCTCTTTCTCGGTGGTCAGCAGCCGGATGATGGGCGGCTGGATCACCGGCACCAGGGCCATATAGCTGTAGGCCGCGATGGCAATGGAGCCCAGCAGGTCCGGCGCCAGCTTGCCCGTCAGGTACAGGGCCGTGGGGCCGTCGGCGCCGCCGATGATGCCGATGGACGCCGCCTCCGGGCCGGTGAAGCCCAGCAGGATGGCCCCGAAGAAGGTGATGAAGATGCCCAGCTGGGCCGCGGCCCCCAGCAGCAGGCTGCGGGGGTTGGCCAGCAGGGGGCCGAAATCGGTGCCCGCGCCGATGCACAAAAAGATCAGCGGCGGGTAGATGCCCAGCTCGGTGCCCTGGTACAGATAGTACAGCAGGCCGCCGTTTTCGCCGCCCACCGCCTGGGCCATCAGCCCCGTCAGGGGAAGGTTCACCAGCAGCATGCCGAAAGCAATGGGGATCAGCAGATAGGGCTCGAAGCCCTTGTGGATGGCCAGGTACAGGAAGATGCACGCAATGCCGATCATGATCAGCTCGCCGGGCAGGCGAAGGCCGAACAGCTCGGTGTCGCACTTTACCAGCTCGGAAAAACCGGTGCTCTCCCAGAAGCCTTGCAGCAGTTCCAGCATGGCATGCCCTCCTTTACTGGAGACTGACCAGCAGGTCGCCGGCGTTCACGCTGTCGCCCTTTTGCACGTTTACCGAGGCGACAACGCCGTCCCGGGGCGCCACGATCTCGTTTTCCATTTTCATGGCCTCCAGAACCACCAGCACCTGGCCGGCTTTCACAGCCTGGCCGGCGGCCACGGCCACATCGTTGATATTGCCGGGCATGGGTGCGGCAATGGGTTCGGCGCCGGCAGGCGCAGGCGCCGGTGCAGGTGCAGGCGCCGGAGCCGGAGCAGGGGCAGGTGCAGGGGCAGGTGCAGGGGCCGGTGCAGGTGCAGGGGCAGGTGCGGGCGCCGGTGCGGCGGGCATTACGGGGGCCGCCGGTGCGGCGGGTACGCCGCGCAGCTCTTCTACTTCCACTTCATGGGGCACACCGTCCAGGACGATGCGGAATTTGCGAATACTCATAACAGACACCTCTCTCTGTGTTGATGGGCCCGCCGCAAGCGGCGGGCAGTTTTGGATCAGACCGGGCCGTCGGTGCGGCTGGCCTGGCACCAGGGGGATTCTTCGGCCCCCACGCGCCGGATGCTGCGCACCACGAAGGCGCCGTCCTCGGGGGCCCACACGGCGGCCACCGCCGCCGCGGCCAGGGCCGCCGTTTCATCGGCAGGGGCGGGCGCGGGGCGCGGGGCGCCGGCCGCCGGCACGGCGGGCGCGG
>CALXBN010000005.1 GCA_944386555.1 uncultured Ruthenibacterium sp.
GCCAGGGCCGGGAAGCTGAACATCGACAACGCCATGCACAGTGTCAAGATCAGAGCTAACGTTCTCTTCATTTGATCTTCCTCCTAAATTTGTTTTTTCAATGCACGTCATTTGCTTACAAAACAAATCTATTCCGACGGAAAAGCAAAGAATTTTTGCGAAAAATGAGGCATCTTCGCCGGGAAAGTTCAAGAAATGTTCAAGTAAACCGCAAATAAACCGCAAAAAAGTGTATGATATTGGCAAAAAGGAGTGGACATCATGGCAAGCATTTCCAAACGCCTGCGCAAGGACGGCGGGGCGTCATATCTGATTCGTGTGTTTGTGGAAGAGACAGGAGACGGTAAACAGCGCACACGCAGCACGACCTGGCGCCCGCCGGAGGGTATGCGCCCTGCCAGCGCCGACAAGGAGGCCCGCCGCCAGGCGGTTTTATTCGAGCAGCGGGTGCGCCAGGGGCTGGAAGGTATGGGCAGCCGGATCCGTTTTGGTGATTGGGCCCGCCACTGGCTGGAGACACAGCCCTTGGCCGCCAGTACGCGGGAGGGCTACCGCCAGCTGATGAAGCGCATCGAGCCCGAGTTGGGCGGCATTTGGCTGGACAAGCTGAATGCCCGGCACATTGAACGTTTTTACGCAGTTCTGCGGCAGCCCGATGTACGCGCAGGGGGCGGCTGGGCCAAAGGAGAACATCTGGCTGAGGCGCTGGAGCAGCAGGCACTGTCCCTGACGGCCTGTGCCAAACTGGCCGGAACCAGCCGGGCTACCGTCACGGCTGCGGCGCGTGGGGGACGGGTACAACTTGCTTCGGCGCTGAAGATTGCCTGCGCCCTGGGCTGTCCGCCTGAAAATCTGTTCAGCCTGCATCCCGAGCCCCTGAGCAATGTGACACTGGTGCACTATCACCGCCTGATCTGTGCCATTTTGGCCAAGGCCAAGCGGGAGCGTCTGGTACCATATAACGTAGCCGCCGAACAGGTGACGGCGCCGCGCGCCGCCCGCAAGGAGGCCAAATACTTAAACGAGGTGCAGGCGCGCCGGTTATTCGAAACGGTGATGGCTTGGCCGGACATCCGTGTTAAAACCGCGCTGACGCTGCTGCTGTTCACCGGTATGCGCAAGGGTGAACTGTGCGGCCTGTCCTGGCCGGATATTGATTTTGAGGCATGCACCGTGCAGGTGCGCCGGGCCAGCCAGTGGCAGCCCGGGCGGGGCGTGGTGGAGGTAAAAACCAAAACGGCCAGCAGCGTGCGGGCTATCGACGTGCCCCGTCTGGTGATGGACCAGCTGGCCCAGTACCGCAGCTGGTGGCAGGCCCGGGCGGCTCAGCAGGGGGCCCGATGGCAGGGCGGGGAACTGCAGCGGCTGTTCGTGCGGGAGGACGGCCGCCCCATTTTGCCCCATACCATCAACGACTGGGTGGACAAAGCGGCCCGTGCCTGTGATCTGCCGCCCATTACGCCCCATAGCTTGCGTCATACCTTTGCCACATTGCAGATTACGGCCGGTGTGGACGTGCGCACCCTGCAGGCCCGCACCGGCCACGCCCAGGCATCTACCCTGGTGAACATCTACAGCCATGCAGTGAAAAGTGCCCAAAAGCGTGCTGCAGATGCTTTGGAAAACTTGCTGGCCGCTGAAGATGGGCACTGAAAACACGAAGCGCGGTTCAAGTTTTGTGCAAGCTGCGGGATATGCGGAGAAATGGGGGGAAAAGAGGTGGTACTGCAGCGGAAAAACGTGCAGGCGTCAGGCTTTCCGTTGACGGCAGCGGTGCAATCGTGTAAAATGGGGGAAAAGAAAGGCGGGCACATGCTATTTTTTGTGTTTGCATCGAAAACAATTTGAGGTGAATTTCCATGAAGCTTCTATTTGCAAGCGACCTGCACGGCAGCGGCACATGGGCCGACCGTTTGCTGGAACTGTACCAGGCAGAGGCACCGGATAAGCTGATTCTGCTGGGAGACCTTTTGTACCACGGCCCCCGCAATGACCTGCCTGCGGACTATGCTCCCAAACATGTTTTTTCCGTGCTCAATGGCCTGAAGGACAGCATCCTGGCCGTGCGGGGCAACTGTGAGGCCGAAGTGGATCAGATGGTTCTGGAATTCCCGGTGATGGCTGATTACGCCGCCCTGTGGCTGGAGGGACGCATGGTTTTCCTCACCCACGGCCATCTGTTCAACGAGGAACATCTGCCCCCGCTGGGCCGGGGCGATGTGCTGATCCACGGCCATACCCATCTGCGTGTGGCGGCGGACCGGGGCAGCTACTTTTTCCTGAACCCCGGCAGCATCGCCCTGCCCAAAGGCGATGGCATCCACAGCTATATGGTGTACGAGGACGGCGTGTTCACCACGAAAAACGCCGCCGACGGCAGCGCGCTGGAGACGCTGTCCATCCGCCGATGATAGACCGGCAGACCCAGGTGGAGCGCAGCGTCATCAAGAAGTACAAAAAGCCCATCTGGCATCGGTTCATTGGCGCCTGCAAGGACTACCGGCTCATCGCCCCCGGAGACCGAATTGCCGTGTGCATCTCCGGCGGCAAGGACAGCTTCCTGCTGGCCGTGTGCCTGCGTCAGCTGCAGCGCCACTCCGACGTTCCCTTCACCCTGCAGTATCTGTGTATGGACCCGGGCTACCGCCCGGAAAACCGGGCGCTGATCGAGCGCAACGCCCGGGAGCTGGGCCTGTCCCTCACCTTCTTCGAAACGGACATCTTCGACAGCGTGGCCAACGTGTGCTCCTCGCCCTGCTATCTGTGTGCCCGCATGCGCCGGGGTCATTTGTATAAAAACGCCCGTGCCCTGGGCTGCAACAAGATCGCCCTGGGCCATCACTTCGACGACATGGTGGAGACGGCCCTGATGAGCATGATCTGGGGCAGTGAGCTGAAAACCATGCTGCCAAAACTTCACAGCACCAATTATTCTGGTATGGAGCTGATCCGCCCGCTGTACTATGTGCGGGAGGAAGACATCCTGGCCTGGAAACGGTACAACGGCCTGGAATTCCTCCAGTGCGCCTGCCGCTTTACCGAGCGGGGCGATGACACCGCCGGCGCCCGGGGCGCGGCCAAGCAGCTGGTGCGCGAATTGCGCCGGCTGAATCCCCAGGCGGATTACAACATCTTCCACAGCCTGCACAACGTGAACCTGAACATGATCCCAGGCTGGGTGGAAAGCGGGCAAAGGCACACCTTTCTGGAGGGCTACGACAGCGCCGCCGGGGCGGGGGAGCCGGGGGAGGAGAAATCCGAATTGTAATATTTTACAAATTGTATTGTGCAGCCCGCTGCAGGGAAGGGCAGAGAGGAGCGACATGAGATGGCGCTGACGGAACACAGCATTCCGCTGCTGGAATATGACGACGACCCGGCAGGCATCCTGGTGCCCAATCGGGAAGAAGGATACGCCTTTCCCCGCCGGGCGGTGCTGTTCTTCGGCTGGGAGCCGGTGGAGCGCCTGGTGGAAGAGCAGGCAGCCCGGGGCTGCTGCCGGGAGATCGGCCGGTTTGAAACCATCACCAAAACGGCCCGGGTGTATGCGCTGGACTGGGGCGGCCAGGAACTGGCCCTGTGCGCCGCGCCTCTGGGCAGTGCCGGAGCGGTGGAGATGCTGGATTTTTTTATCGGCTGCGGCTGCACGGCGATTGTTGCCGGCGGCAGCTGCGGCGCGCTGGACCATTTGCCGGAAGGGGCTTTTCTGCTGCCCACCCATGCCCTGCGGGACGAGGGGGCCAGCTACCACTATCTGCCCCCCGCCCGCTGGGCGGAAACGGATGCTTCGGTGCGTGCAGCGCTGCGGCGTGCCTGTGAGGAAAAAGGCTTTGCTGCGGCGGACTGCCGTACCTGGACGACCGATGGGTTTTTCCGCGAGACAGCGGCCAAAGCGGCGCGCCGCCGGGCCGAAGGCTGCGCTGTGGTGGAGATGGAGTGCGCCGGCCTGGCGGCCTGCGCAGCCTTCCGGGGCGTGCGCTTCGGCCAGCTGCTGTACACCGCCGATACTTTGGCCGCAGCCCTGGCAGGCGGCGCCCATGACGCCCGCACCTGGGGCAATGAAGCGGCCCCTCTGGCCTTGGCCCTGTGTTTGGACGCCGCGGCCTGGCTGTAGGCTGTACGGGCAGTCTGTGGCCGATGGGGCAATAATACAAAAAGAGCGCGGGCTTTCACCCGCGCTCTTGTGCTTTGGAGTTTGAACAACGGCTTTTCCTCTGCCAACCACATGGAACCGGCGTACAAAGGGGCACAGCGCCGCTGACTGCGGCCCCGCAACCAACAGCCGGCCCTTACCTGCGGCTGAAAAGCACCGTGGCTTTTGTACACAGAGCCCATAACTTACAGAAAAAGCAGGCTGGGATTCCCGGGGTCAATAGCCCAGTACGCCCTCCAGGGATTCGTCGTGCTCTACCCAATCGGCCACATCCACTTTGCGGTAGGCGTCCTGGGTGTCCCGGACGTAGACAAACTGGATGCCCGCGTTGATAATCATGCGCTTGCACATGCTGCAGCTGTTGGCCTGGGCCACATAGCTTCCGTCGGCCACGTTTACGCCCACCAGGTACAGGCTGCTGCCCAGCATTTTGTCCCGCGGCGCGCTGATGATGGCATTGGCCTCGGCGTGCACGCTGCGGCACAGTTCGTACCGCTCGCCCCGGGGGATGTTCAGCTTATTGCGGATACACACGCCCAGGTCCGAACAGTTCTTCCGTCCGCGGGGCGCACCCACATATCCGGTGCTGATCACTTCGTCGTTTTTGACGATCACCGCACCGTATTTGCGCCGCAGGCAGGTGCCCCGCTGGGCTACCACCTGGGCAAGATCCAAATAGTAATTAACTTTATCGCGCCGCTCCATGGCAGGGCCTCCTTTGCCGCCGGCTGTCCGGCCTTCTGGTTTTATTATACAGGGGCGCCCAAGGGAATGCAACCAAAATAAAAAGCGCCCCTGTGGACAGCAGAGACGCTTTTTAGCGTGATGCGAAATGCAATCATCACACCCCTTTCCTCGTTTGGTAAGGGAGGAAGGTAGCTTTATGATAACAGAGCCACAGGGTGTTGTCAATGGAGAAAATGCCGAAAATGTACACACATTATTGACAAAATGCCCATAAGCGCTTTGTTTATGCCGCTTTTGCCAAAGGTGTAAAATTTTCAATGCTTTATTTGGCGAAATTGTCAAAATATCCCTGGATCAGCACGATGGGCGTCCCTTTGTCACCGCTGCCGCTGGTCAGGTCGCACAGTGAACCGATCAGATCCGTCAGGCGGCGGGGGGTGGTGCCCTGGCTGGACATCTGGCCTTTCAGGTCGGCGTCTTTGTGGGAGATGCTCTCCTTTACCGCGGCGGTCAGCGCTTCGCCCGACAAATCGGCGAAGTCGTTGTCGGCCAGATATTTCAGTTTCAGTTCGTTGGGCTGGCCCTCCAGGCCGGCCGTGTAGGCGGGGCTTACCACGGGGTCGGCCAGTTCCCAGATTTTGCCCACAGGGTCCTTGAAGGCACCGTCGCCGTACACCATGGCCTCCAGGCGGGCGCCGGTGGCCGCGCACAGGCTGCGCTGCAGCTGGTCCACGAATGCTTGGCAGTCCCGGGGAAACAGTTTTACAGTGTCCTCTGTGGCCTTGTTGCTGCCCAGCAGGCCATAGGTTTCGTTGTAGCCGCTGCCGTTTACAGGGGCGGTCATCACGTCGCTCAGCGTCAGCACCTTTTCGGCGCCGGCCGCCAGCAGCCGGCGCTTGTTCCGCAGCCGGCTATGAATGTCACAGCACAGCACATTTTTGGTATAGGGCAGAATGGCCCGCACGTCGTTGCCGAACAGGAATACCGGCTCGCAGCCCTCCGCACGGAACAGATCACCGTAATAAGCCACATAGTCTACGCCGGTGAAGGGATGCTTTTCGTAACCGAACACCTCCCGGTAGCGCGCCTCGTCCAGCACATCTTTCCAGGGATCGATGCCTTTTTCATCCAAAAGGTCTTCGTCGAACAGGTGGTTGCCCACTTCATCGGCGGGATAACTCAGCAGGATATAGGCTTTCTTGAAAGCCCGGGCGATGCCTTTCAGGCAGATGGCGATGCGGTTGCGGCTGAGAATGGGGAAGGTCAGGCCCACGGTGTCGGTGCCGAACTTGGCCCGGCAGTCGGCTGCAATGGCGTCGGTGGAGGCGTAGTTGCCCTGGCTGCGGGCCACCACGGCTTCGGTGACGGCCACAATGTCCCGGTCGTGGAATTGGATGTTCTGCTCCTGGGCGCAGGCCAGCACAGCGTCAGTGACGATCTGCACCAGGTTATCGCCCTGGCGGATGACGGGGCAGCGCACGCCGCGGGAAACGGTACCGATGGTTCTCATAAAAAAGGCTCCTTTACGTCTGAATATATAGATGAAATTTTTCTGCCGGTAGGGCAAAGCGGGCCTCCGCCCGCGGGTTTACTCATAGGTTTCTTTGCCGGAAAAAATACACAGCACACGCTGGATGTCGGCGTTTTCTTCCATTAGGCGGCGGGCGGCGCACAGCACGGCCCCTGCCGAAGGCGAAGCAGGAATGGCGTCTGTCTGCAGCACCTCCCGAGCGGTATCACAGGCCTCCTGGCTGGTGACAGGCAGTACAGCGTCCACAATATAGGGGTTGTAATTTTCGGGCACAAAGCCTGCGCCCAGGCCGGGAATACTGTGGGCGCCCAAAAAGCCGCCGCCGATGGCCTGGCATTCAAAGGGCTCTACGGCGATCATCCGCACGTCCGGGTACCAGGCTTTGATGTATTCGCCCACGCCGGTGATGGTGCCTCCGCTGCCTACACCGGCAACAATGGCATCCAGGGCACCGCCGGTGGCACGGGCGATGTTGGGCCCGGTGACACGGCGGTGGAATTCCGGGTTCAGATCATTGGCGAAATAGTTTACAAAGTATCCACCCGTGCGCTCCACCGCTTCCTGGGCGCGCTTTTCCAGGCCTTTGCGGCCGTAGATGTGGTTGGTCAGGGCAATTTTGGCCCCCAATTTGGTGAACATGCGCTGGCGCACGGTGGGTACATTGGCCGGCATGCACAGGATCAGCGGATGGCGGCTGTGGGCACAGGCGATGGCCAGCGCCACGGCGAAGCTGCCGGAAGAAGCCTCTACCACGGTTTGCCCGGGCTTCAGCAGGCCCTTTTCGGTGGCCAGGGCCAGCATGCCCTCGGCCAGAGCATCTTTGGCCGAGGCCGTTGCGCCGCCGAAAGCCAGGTAGGCGTACAGCGCCTGCGGCAGGCTGTGCGTGGCGCAGTATCCGCCCAGCTGCACCACCGGACGGCTGTACAGGGTCTCGTAATAGCTGCGCTTGATGTCCATGGGCCCGCATCCTTTCCGCGCGTGCGCGCATTTTCGTATCTATTATACAATAAAACCAGGCGTTTGCAAAGGCGCGCAGCCCGTGAAAATGCACTTGTGCAGGAAATTTTGCCGCAAAAGCTGTAAAAGCACTTGACTTTACGCGAGCGGTAAGGTATAATAAAACGCGCCGTGTAAAGCGTATTGCTTTACAACGCGGCGCCAAGGGAGGGATGCATGTGGCCAAGGACCTTACCATTTCCTACCTGCTGGACTTTTACGGCGAAGTGCTGACGGAAAAGCAGCGCACCGTGATGGAACAGTATTACAATGAAGATCTCTCCCTGGCCGAGATCGCCGAAAATTTCGGCATCACCCGCCAGGGCGTGCGGGACGCCATCAAGCGCGGCGAGGCCACCGTGCGGGAGCTGGAGGACAAAGTGGGCTTTGCGGCCCGATACCGCGCCATGGGTGAAAACCTGGAGCGCTTGGACCAGCTGGCGCGGGACATCCGGTTCTACAACGCCCAGCAGTATGACCAAAGCCCCGAGGTGGCCCGCGCCGCCCGGGAGATGCTGGAACTGATCAAACAGATGCGCGAGGCATGAGGCCACGCGCCGGGAAGGAGGCGCCGGCATATGGCGTTTGAATCGCTGAGCACCAAGCTGGCAGGTGTGTTCAAAAAGCTGCGCGGCAAGGGCAAACTGAGCGAGCAGGACATCAAGGACGCCATGCGCGAGGTACGTATGGCCCTGCTGGAGGCCGACGTCAACTACAAAGTGGCCAAGGATTTCATCGCCGATGTCACCCAGCGCGCCATGGGCCAGGAAGTGATGGAAAGCCTTACCCCGGCCCAGCAGGTGATCAAGATCGTCAACGACGAACTGACAGCCCTGATGGGCGGCGATGAGCCCGCCCGCATCCACATCAAATCCAAGGGGCCCACAATCATTATGATGTGCGGCCTGCAGGGCGCGGGCAAAACCACCCACTGTGCCAAACTGGGCAAGCGCTTTTTGAAAGAGGGGCACCGCCCTCTGCTGGTGGCCTGCGACATCTACCGCCCTGCCGCGGTGGAGCAGCTTCGTGTGGTGGGCGGCCAGGCCGGGGTGCCGGTATTCTTTGAAGAGGGACAGAAGCCCGAGGCCATCGCCGCCGACGCCTGCAAGCACGCCCGGGACCACGGCAACGATGTCGTGATTCTGGATACTGCCGGCCGCCTGCACGTGGATGAGGACCTGATGGCTGAGCTGCAGCGCATCAAGGCCGCTGTTCCGGTGGACGAGACACTGTTGGTGATCGACGCCATGGCCGGCCAGGACGCGGTGAACGTGGCCAAGGCGTTCGGCGGGCAGACCGGCCTGGACGGGGTGATCCTGACCAAGCTGGACGGTGATACCCGCGGCGGTGCGGCGCTTTCGGTGCGCGCAGTGACGGGCAAGCCCATCAAGTTCGCCGGCGTGGGCGAGAAGCTGGATGATTTGGAAGTGTTCCACCCCGGGCGTATGGCCGGGCGCATCCTGGGCATGGGCGATGTGCTGACGCTGATTGAAAAGGCGCAGGACGCTGCCGATGCCAAAGAGGCCGAGCAGGCTGCCCAGCGCCTGCTGGAAAACAAGTTCGACATGAACGATATGCTTGAGCAGTTCCAGAAAGTGCGCAAGATGGGCGGTATGGGTGCGCTGGTGAATATGCTGCCCGGGGCTGCCGGAAAAGTGGATCTGGACGAAGATGCTGCCGCCAAGCAGATGGCCCATGTGGAGGCCATCATCTACAGCATGACCCCTGCAGAAAGGGCAAAGCCCGCCATCATCAATCCCAAGCGCAAGCGGCGCATCGCCGCCGGCAGCGGCACCCGCGTGGAGGATGTGAACAAGCTGCTGCGCACCTATGAACAGATGACCAAGATGATGCGCCAGCTGAAAAAGAACCCCAATGCCTTCGGGCGGGGCATGGGCCGGCGCCTGGGCGGGCTGTTCGGCTGAAAGGGATAGTTCCGGCCATGGGCCGTGACTATAGAAATTGCACAAAACAATGGAGGTGACAGCATGGCTGTTAAAATCAGACTGCGCCGCATGGGCGCCAAGAAGAACCCGTTTTACCGCGTGGTGGTGGCGGACTCCCGTTCTCCCCGCGATGGCCGCTTCATTGAGGAGATTGGCTATTACGATCCCAACCAGGAGCCCAGCGTTGTGAAGATCGACGCCGACAAGGCCAAGGCCTGGATCGCCAACGGCGCCCAGCCCACCGATACGGTGCGCGTTCTGCTGAAGAAGAACAACATTCTGTAAGCAGGAGGTCTTCAACATGCAGGAGCTTTTGTTGGCTGTTGCCAGGGGCCTGGTGGACGACAAGGACGCCGTGCAGGTGACCGTAGACGAGCCCAATGAGGAAGGTATTACAGTTTATCACCTCACTGTCGCCGAGGACGACATGGGCCGCGTCATTGGCAAGCAGGGGCGCATTGCAAAGGCTATCCGCGTTGTGATGCGCGCCGCCGCCGTGCGGGAAGGCCAGAAGGCCATGGTGGAGATTGGCTGAACCCCGCGGTGCAAAATTGCGAAACAGGAAGAGCAAAGCGGCCTGGCCCGTGCCAGCGCCGCGGGCTCTTTTTGCGTCTCCGTAGCTCAGTTGGATAGAGCGACCGCCTCCTAAGCGGCAGTTCGTTCGAATCCGTTTGGACGGGAAAATTGAATATTTTTGATATATGTCCCAGTAGCTCAGTTGGATAGAGCACGAGCCTCCTAAGCCCGGGGTCGCACGTTCGAGTCGTGTCTGGGACGCCAAAAGCTCCGCTGCAAGCCGTTTTT
>CALXBN010000006.1 GCA_944386555.1 uncultured Ruthenibacterium sp.
CAGCTCGCTGCACACCGAAATCGTTCCAACGACTTACCTATGCGCCCTCTCGGCTGGCTCTCTCCGAAAGAAAAACTTGCTGCTTTCTTTGAATCTCTCGCTGTACAAGATGTTTGACAAACCTACAACGCTTTGCGCCGGAAAGTACAGAGGGCACTTGCACAAAGAGTGCCAAAGGCATATAATAAGTGTTTAAGCGCAGCCGCTTCCCTTTGGGGCACAAACCGGGCGCGTATACACTCAGAGCAAAGCGCAAGGTGATTTTTCATGACGGAATTCCTGATCCAGCACTGCATCAAAAATCCATCCAATGTACATGACCCGGCCGTGCGTACGGCCTATGGGAATCTGGCCGGGCTCGTGGGCATTGTGTGCAACCTCCTGTTGTGTGCTGCCAAACTGCTGGCCGGCCTGCTGTCCGGCTCCATCGCCATCACGGCCGATGCCGTAAACAACCTGTCGGACGCATCCTCCAGTATTGTAACACTGGTGGGCTTCAAGCTTGCCAGCCAGCCGGCGGACGCCGAGCATCCCTATGGCCACGCCCGCTTCGAATATCTGGCCGGGCTGACGGTGTCGGTGCTCATTCTGCTGATCGGGTTTGAACTGGGGCAGACCAGCCTGGATAAGATCCTGCATCCGCAGCCGGTGGATTTCGGCCTCGCCGCAGGGGCCATACTGGTACTGTCCATTCTGGTCAAGCTGTGGATGGCCGCTTTCAACCGGAAGGTGGGCCACCGCATCGGTTCAGACACATTGATCGCCACAGCGACAGACAGCCGCAACGATGTAATCAGCACCGGGGCGGTTCTGGCGGCTTCGGTGCTGGGGCTGGCCACCGGACTGCCGCTGGATGGCTGGATGGGCCTGGCCGTGGCGGTATTCATTTTCATCAGCGGCATCGGCTTGGTGAAAGACACGGTAGATCCCTTGCTGGGACAGGCACCCAGTGAGGAACTGACCCAGTACATTGCCCGCAAAGTACTGAGTTATCCCGGCGTACTGGGCACACATGACCTGATGGTGCACGACTACGGCCCCGGCCAGCGCTTCGCCAGCGTTCACGTGGAAATGGATGCCGGGGCGGACGTGATGAAATGCCATGACATCATCGACAACATCGAGCGGGATTTTCACGATCAGGACAACATCCATCTGGTGATCCACTTCGACCCCATCGTCACCGGCGACGCCGAGACCGACAGCATCCATGCCTGGGTGCGCCGGACGCTGGTGCGCATCGACCCGGCGCTGTCCATGCACGATTTCCGCATGGTGGCCGGCCCCACCCATACCAACCTGATCTTCGACGTGATGGTTCCGCACCATTTTCCCATGACGGACGACCAGCTGCGGGCTGCCATTCAGCAGGCGCTGGACGCTGACAAGGAGCATCAGAACACCAAGTATTACACGGTGATCACTGTGGATCACAGCTATGCGCCTTTCCACACCGACGCCGCTCCCAGCATGTAACAACCGGGCTGTTTTTGGCCAAGACAAAACGCGGCGGTCCTCCGGGACCGCCGCGCTTTCTTTGTACGGGTAGTTTGGATAATATCAGTGTACAAGGAGCGCAGCGGTTTTCGGGTACGCAGCAGCACCGCTGGCTTTGTCACCCTCCTTGCCTGCCGCCTGGCAGGCCGCGACGGCGTGTCCGGGCGGGTATTACTGTTCGGCGGCCGGTTCCGGCCGGGCGTCTGCCGGCATGGGGCTGCAGTAACCATTGGGGCATGCGCGGCGGTGTTCTTCCCGGGCCTGGGCCAGCAGCCGGGGGCTGCCCGCCAGGCGCGCCGCAGTGCCCGCCAGCACCTGGGCTGCCTTCAGCATCCCCTTGCGGCCGATGCTGCTGGCGCTTTGGGCCGTCACCTGCCAGGAGTGGCCCGCGGTGCCCAGCACCTGGCAGGCCGCATACAGCTGGGCGGTGGGGGCGCAGTAGCTCACATCCCCCACATCGGTGCTGCCCGGCTCGGCCAATTCCGGCCGGTGCACGTAGGCTGCAGTGGTGCCGTCCAGCAGCCCGCCTTCATAGATCTCCATCGGTGCGCAGGCGCTCTCCAAACTGGTGGCCAGGTTGCCCGCCCGTTCCTCCGGTGTCATGGTGGCAGCGAACCGGGCTGCCAGGGCCCGGTCTTCCGCATCCCAAGCGGGGGCCCCAGCCTGGCGCAGGGTATCGGCCAGCACCTGGCTGAGGGTGCGGTTGGGCACATAGTCGGAAAAGCCGTCAATGGCGCGGATCTCCAGCCGGGTGCCGGTCATCAGTGCCGCACCCCGGGCCACATCGTCCACCCGGCTTTTGATCTCCATCATCTGGGTTACCTTCGGCGCGCGGATGTAGTAGTGCAGGCATGCATGGGCCGGCACCACATTGGGCGCGGTGCCGCCGGTATCCCGGTAGGCGTAGTGCAGCCGGGCCGTGGGGATGATGTGCTCCCGCAGATAATTGCAGCCTACGTTCATCAGTTCACAGGCGTCCAGCGCACTGCGGCCGGCATAGGGTGCCGAAGCCGCATGCGCAGCTTTTCCGGTGAAGCGGTAAGTGACGCCTGTCACCGCCAGGCATCCCTGGCCCAGCACATAATTCACGTCCCCCGGGTGCCAGGCCAGCACCGCATCTACATCGTCAAAGGCCCCGGCTTTGGCAAAAAACACCTTGCCGCCGCCGTCCTCCTCTGCCGGGCACCCATAACAGCGCACCGTAGCTGCCACATCGTGGGCTGTACACCAATCCTTAAAGGCCGCAGCGGCAGCGGCACTGCCTGCACCCAGCAGGTTGTGCCCGCAGCCGTGGCCCGGCGCACCGGCGCACAAAGGCTGCGGCTCATCCAGGCCCGGCTGCTGGCTCAGCCCGGGCAGGGCGTCGTATTCGCACAAAAAAGCAATTACCGGCCCGCCGGTTCCATTCTTCCATTGAGCAATGAACGCCGTTTCCATGCCGCAGGCGGGCTGCTGCAATGCAAAGCCCTCCTGGGCCAGCCGGCCGGCCACGGCCCGGGCGCTGGAAATTTCGCGCCAGTTCAGTTCGGCGGCGCGCCACACTTCATCCGCCAGGGCGATATATGTTTCGGCCCGCCGGTCTACCAACGCGCCAATTTCTTCCAGATCTGTCATCAACCGTCACCTCATCCAGGGTTTCTGCACGTTCTGCCCGGCATCAAAACAAGCCGGCACTGCAACCGGCCGTTTCGTCCACGGCAGGCCGGGCTGCCTGTCCGCACGCCCGACTATCCCATTATACCGGGCCGCCTCTCCCTTGGCAAGAGGCGGCTGCGTCTTGCCGGCAGCAGGCTGCGGTATCCGTGTACAAGAGCCGCGGCGGTTTTCGGATCCTCCGCCTGCAATGTGTTCTCAGGGGTCTGGGCGGTGTGCACTGCAAGCCGGGCACCCAGCCCGCAGTACTGTCAGCGCTGCAGGGCCTTTTGGCTCCTGCTGGCGGGTGCCGTTTTGAAAAGGGCGGCCGCTATATCACTGCGGCGCCGGGCTGCCGTTACGTCCGCACGGTCAACCTGTACAGGGGCTTTTCCTGAAAGGCCGCCCACGCCTCAGCCGCCTGCTGCACCGCAGCACGCTGGGCCGGCGGCAGCGGACGCCATAGGGTGACCGTCACTTCCACGCCGCCGGCCCGTGTTTTTACCTGCCACATCCCCACAGCCTGCCCCCCGGCCAGCACTGCGCCGGGGTTGGCCACCGTGCGCCACAGCATGCGGCGGCAACCCTCGTCGGGTTCGATCCACGCCCGGGCCGGGCCGTGCACGTCCAGATAGGGGTCGTGGGGGCCGGCCAGGGTCACACAGTCCTGCCCGCCGCCGGCAGCCAGGCTGTCCGCATCGGCTGCCAGGGCCCAGCAGGCCCGTCCCGCCACGGTAACGGGCATCAGCTCGCCGGCAATAAGGTTCCACAGACGCCTAGCCTGCGAGGGGCTTGCCCCCAGCCAGGCGGCGAAATCCGCCGGGGTAGCCGGGCCCTGGCAGTGCACAAAGCGCCGGGCCAGGGATGCGCCGTCGTCCGGCGCGTCCAGCGAAGCCCCCAGCCAGGATTGAGGTGACGTGAAAGCGGGGCTTTGCCCGGCACGGGCGCCGAACACAACCTGTCCGCCGAAAGCGCAGGGCCTCAGCAGGAAAGAGGCCACCGCGCCGCCCAGCGTCTGGCCTGTCCGGCGCCCGGGCACACCGTAAGGCGAGGGGCCGTCCCACACCGCCCGCCGGGCCGCATCCAGCCGGGGGGCCGCTTCTGCGGCCAGCAGGGCGTCCAGGGCGTCCTTGCCTGTCACAGTGCGCCCGGCAAGGCAGCCTGCAGCCTCCCGTACCAGGGCCAGCGCCTGGTCGAAGGAGAGGCTCAGCTGCTCCAGCGCCAGGCTGACCCCCCGGGTATAGATCCAGGGTTCTTCGCCCGGAAGTGCCTGCAGAGGCGTCAGGAACACGCCCGCCTGTGCCGTAGGGAATACCAGAGGCGCCCCCCGGATGCTCCACGCCTGCAGCAGGATCTTGTCCCGTTCCAATGCCTGCTCCAATTCCGCCCGGGTACAGTGCGCCATCCGGTTGTACATGGCCGTCAGCCATGCGCCCGGAGGCGAATTCTGTATGCCGCAGGCCCCGGCGGCCTCGGCCAGGCGACCGGCTGGCAGGCGCGGATACAGGTGATGTGCCCGCAGCCGATGGCCGCACACTGAGGCAGCGGTCAATTCCATGGTTTCCCCCTCCTTTCGGCAGCTGAGGCCGCAAAAGCGGCCCGGCTTGTGCCGGGCCGCCGGGTCATGGCGTATTTTCCGGGGCATCGGCAGAGGCCCCGCTCTGCGTGCCCTGTACCGGCTGTACCCGGAAAGCCCGGCCGGCGCACACGGCGCCCTGCAGGCCTGCCACGCCGCAGAAGATCCCTGCGGCCAGGGCATCCCAACCGGCATTGCCGGCAGCCAGCTGCCATATGCCCTGAGGCAGGGCCAGGCAGGTTCCAAACGCAAACGCCAGCAGGCCCATGCGGGCCAGATTGCGGGCCGCGGCAGGGCTTTGCGGCAGGAACAGTGCCCGCAGCAGCGCCGCACACAGCAGCAGTACACACAGCGCCCCCAGTGTATCTGCCGTGATCAGCAGCCGCTGCCAGGAAGCCGGCTTCACAATGAAACGCAGGATCACATAGACATACACCGCCGCAGAACCGGCGATTCCCAGGCCCAGCAGGCTGCCGGGCAGGGCACGGCCGGTGCGCAGGCGAACGGCAGCCAGGGCGCAGAATGCCCCCCACAGCAGGTACAGCAGCCCGCACAGCACCCCGCCGCCCTGGATCAGCACCGTAAACAGCGGCGTATTGTGGGCGGCATCCGGCAGGTCTGTCCCGGCGATGGCCCGCACGGCCACTGCTGCCCCCTGCAGTACTGAAGCCGCCCCCATGGCCGCCCACAGCGGAGCCGGGCCGGCCGCCTTGCCGCCGGCAGGGGCCCGCAGCGGCACAGCCCAGCCGGCACACAGGGCCAGCACGGCACACAGGGCAAACACAACGTACCAGGGCAGCGGGCTGCCCGCCCGCAAAAAGCCGGTGGCGGGGTCCACATTCAGCGCCAGGCAGGCCAGGTACGCCGCCCCTGCCAGCAGCGAAACGCCCAGGGACAGCCGGTACAAAAACTGCTTTTTCATTTAAACGCGCTCCTCCAAAGGGACATAGGCCTGGGGCCTGCCCAGATACTTGTAGGCCGGACGGATAATGCGGTTGGCGAACACCACTTCCTCCACCCGGTGAGCACACCAGCCGGGGATGCGGCTGATGGCAAACAGCGGGGTATACAGGTCCTCGGCGATGCCCAGCATCCGATAGATCAGGCCGCTGAACAGATCCACATTGGCGCACACGTCCTTGCTGCCCTTTTCCTCCCGGAACACCCGGGGGCCCAGGCGCTCCACGGCGCACAGAAGGTGAAAATCATCCTCAAAGCCTTTCACCTGGGCCAGATGGGCGGCATTGCGCCGCAGGATCACTGCACGAGGGTCGCTTTTGGTGTATACCGCATGGCCCATCCCATAAATCAGGCCGCTTCGGTCCCCCGCTTCCTTGCGCAGCACACGGCGCAGATAGCCGGCCACTTCGTCGTCATCATAATAGTCACGGATCTCCCGTTTCATCTGATCCAGCTGCTGCATCACCCGATGGTTGGCGCCGCCGTGCTTGGGGCCTTTCAGGCTGCCGATGGCTGCGGCGATGGCCGAATAGGTATCGGTGCCGGTGCTGGACAGCACCCGGCAGGTGAAGGTGGAGTTGTTGCCGCCGCCGTGATCGGCGTGAAGCATCAGACACAGATCCAGCAGCTTGGCTTCTTCGTGGGTAAACTGCTGGTCGGCCCGGTAGGTGGACAGGATGTGTTCGGCAGTGCTCTGCCCGGGCACCGGCAGGTGGAAATACATGCTTTGGCGGTCGTACACGCGTTTTTTGATCTGATAGGCATTTACCGTAATGGTGGGCAGCCCGGCAATGAGCGTGATGGATTGCGCCAGAATGTTCTCCAAAGAGAGATCATCCGGGTGGTTGTCGTAGCTGTAAAGCGCCAGCACGCTGCGGGCCATCTTGTTCATGATGTTGGGCGAGGGTGCTTTAATGATCATGTCCTCCACAAAGTGGGCGGGCAATTCCCGCAGGCGCTCCAGGATGGCGCGAAAATCCGCCAGCTGCTGCCTGGTAGGCAGGCTGCCCAGCAGCAGCAGCCAGGCCACCTCCTCAAACAGGAAGCGGTCTTCCCGATAGGCAGCATCCACCAGGTCGGCCACGTCGATGCCGCGGTAGATCAGCTTGCCGTCACAGGGTACACGCTTGCCGTCGGCCATTTCATAGCCCACCACATCGCACACATTGGTCAGCCCTGCCAGCACGCCGGTGCCGTCTGGGTTGCGCAGGCCCCGCTTCACGCCCAAACGTTCGCATGTTTCCGGGTCAATGAAGTTATTTTTCAGATACTCCTTGCATAGTGATGTGATAGAGCCTGTCTTTTCAAATTCGCTGTTGACAGACATGGACAAAACCCCTTTCCCGTAAAGTAATCCCCTCTGCGCCTGCCAAGCAGGCGTATCACTTTGTATTTTACACGCACTGCACGCAAAATACAAGGTTTGTTTGCAGGGGATGCTACGGGCAAGGCGGACAAGTTTCGGAGGGTTTTCCATGAAAAAGACGCTGCCTGTACTGTTGCTGTTCGCCGCGCTGGTATATCTGCTGCCACTGGCCCCTTTTCTCGCCGCACGGAGGGACAGCCCTTCGGCCGCCCCTGCCGAGAGCGCCTCTCCCCTGCCCGCATCCTCCTTTGGCGCACCGTCCGCCGGCAGCGGCGCCGGCCCGGCGCCGCTGGCCGCGGAAGAACCGCTGCTGATCCTGGACGAAGTGACCGGCCAGGTGATGACCGTACCCGTGGCGGACTTCGTGCTGGGGGCCGTGGCCGCCGAAATGCCCCTGACCTGGCCGGATGAAGCCCTGCGGGCCCAGGCTGTGGCCAGCCACAGCTACGCGCTGGCCGTAAAGGCCCAGGTGCTGGCCGACGACAGCCCGGACCCAGCGCTGCAGGGGGCCTACTTTTCCGCTGCGCCCAGCCTGCGCATGGGCTTTCTGACAGACGAGATGATGCGTCTGGCCTGGGGTACAGAATACGAGGCCAGCCTGGCCCGGCTGAAAAGCGCGGTGGAACCGGTGCTGGAACAAATCCTCACCTACCAGGGCGCGCCGGCCCTGGCGTGTTACCACGCATGCTCCAACGGGGCCACACTGGCCGCCGAAGATGTATGGGGCGCGCCGGTGCCCTATCTGACCGGTGTGGATTCCGCCTGGGACCTGGAAAACCCCGAGCTGGAGCAGACCATCACCCTCACCAGCCAGGAGGTGTACGAGGCCCTGAGCCAGAACTTCGCCGGCATGGACCTGAGCGTTCCGCCGGACCAGTGGTTCGGCGCTTTCCAGCGCAGCGGCGCGGGGTATGTGCGCACGGTGCAGATCGGCGGTGTGACCTGCAAGGGCCTGGACGTGCGCACGGCCCTGGGCCTGCGCAGCACGGACTTCACCATCACCTGGCAGGGCACGGCCTTTTCCGTGACCACCCGGGGCTACGGCCACGGGGTGGGCCTGAGCCAGTACGGCGCCCGGGCCATGGCCGAGCAGGGCAGCACCTACGACCAGATCCTGGCCCACTACTACCCCGGCACCCAGCTGGGTGCTGCGGCGTAAAGGGCCCCTGGAAATAGAATCAGCCCCAAAGACGGCGGCACGCTGCTATGCGCGTGCCGCCGTTTTTGCTGTTCACCCGGTCGAGGGGTGTTATGGGGTCATGCTGCCATGGCACTCAACACGAGTTCCGGTAGTTGTAAAGGCATATTGATACTGACATACACCGCATTTGTTCAAATAGAGATAAACATCTTCCCAAATGTAGTCGACACCATAGGGTTTGTGTTGACACAGCTGCTGAGTAGGCCCTGTAGACGATACATTGAGCAAATTCGTAACGATGCCCATACTGCCGCAATTTCCACAATAGGCTGCGCGCGGTGTGGGTGTTTCTTCGGCGAATGCAGCTGCCCCAGCACTGTGAATGCAGCCAGCAAAGCGGCTATGCTTCCAATGATTCTTTTCATCAGCAATTCCCTCCTTTTTTGAATAATGCAAATTGATTTGCCGATCAAATCATATCATATTTGCACAAAAAAACAGACTTGTATTTATAAATTTTATATGCTATAATAAATCAGGAGCGTGATAAAAATGACACACTCAAAATCAATTATGTCAATTTTGTGCCCCGTTTTGCTCTGTATATCTGTTTTGGCCGGGTGCAGCGCACGGCAGGCGGACGGCAGCGCCCTTGTGATCTGCGTGGAAAGCCACAATGCCGTGTTCTACACAGACTTGGCCGAGCTGTACACCTTGCGTTATCCCAATCGAGCAATCGAATTTGTAACGCTTCCCAGCTTGGGCGGTCCCTCTGAAACCATCTCGCCCGATGACCGGGAGGCCGCCCTGCTGCAGGTGCGCACCCAGGTGATGTCCGGCCGCGGGCCCGACCTGTTTTTGCTGGACAACGCCTTTTTAGACTACAACATCGTTCAGGGCGGCAGCCCCCTGTTCCCGGAGCTGGACAAGAGCATGGCCGCCGGCGTGTTCGCCGACTGGAACACCATCTGGGCCGAGAGCGAAGCGGGCCTTCCGGCGGACTACATCGCTCCCCTGCTGGAGGCCGGGCAGCTGGAGGGGGGACAGTACCTGCTGCCCCTCTCCTGCGATGTGTACGCCCTTCTGATGGACGGCGAGCGCTGGGCGGAGGCCGCGCCGCCCACAACGGACTTCGCCGCCTGGGCCGACTGGCTGACCCGGGCCTGCGGCGGCTGGGCCTGGGCCGGCAGCACCTCGACGGCCGGCGAGCCCTTCCTGGCGGGGGCCGGGCTGCCCACGGTGGATGTGGCCACAGGGGAAGTGCGGATGACCACCGAGCTCCTGGCCGACCGGCTGGCGGCCTTGGAGGCCACCACCGCCATGGATGCGCCCTGGGCGGGCGTACCGGTGCCGGCGGGTTTTTCCCAGTGGCCCTGGCGGGATCACGGCCTGTGGCTGGGAGGGCTGACGGGTGTTTTCACGAACGGGGACGTGCTGAACACACCCCTGCAGGCTGTGGCGGTGCCCGCCCACGACAGCGGCCTGGCGGCCTATATGCACACCTGGGCCGGGGTGCGGGCCAACAGCACCCGCAAGCAGGAAGCCTGGGATTTTGTGCGCCTGCTGCTGGAAACAGGCGTGCAGACGGGCGAGGGCATTGAGGAAAACCCCGGCCAGTGGTTCGGTCAGCTGGGCCTGGCAGCGCTGCCCGTTCGGGCGGGGTGCTGGGAGGGGTACTTTGTCCAGGAGATGTCCCGCAACTACTCACAACAGAAAAAGCCGCCCCGGGAGCTGGTTGCGGCCAACAGCCGGCAACTGGCGGCCCTGGTCGAAGAAATCACCGTGGGGGCCCGGTACACACCCCGGCTGCGGGAGCTGGCGGACGCGATAATGCGCAATGCCCGCCTGCCCAACGCGGTTTCCGCCACCCAGGCTGCCGAGGAGGCCATGGCCGAGTGGGGGCGGTATCTGGACGAATAAACGGCAAAGCGCGCGGCAGCCCCAAAGGGCGCCGCGCGCTTTTTGATTCGGATGGCGGGGCTTTTACCCGGCAAACAGGCCGCACACCAGGCCGGCGCACACGCCCACGGCGTACAGCAGGGCCACGATGAACAGGTTCTGCTTCAGGCTTTTGTTCACCCGGAACAGCACCGCCAGGCCCACACCCGCCGAAGTGCACAGGCCGGCCACCGCCCCGGCAAAGGACAGCTGGCCGCCCACGAACAGCTGGGTGATGAGCACACTGGCCACACAGTTTGGCACCAGGCCGATCAGCCCGGCCAGGAAGGGCTGCACCGGCCCAGCCTGGGCCAGCAGCGCACCGATGGCATCTTCTCCCACCAGTTCTACCACCAGGTTCAGGGCAAAACCGAAGGCGATGATGTACAAAAAGATGTGCACCGTGTGCTTGACGGCCGCCAGCAGGATGCCGTCGGATTCCTCGTGCTCATGGCAGTCCACATCGGCACTGCGGCCGCTGTAGCCGCCCCGTACCGATGCGGGGATCCACCGGCGCAGGGGGAAGTCCACACAGAATCCCACCGCCAGCGCCACCGCCAGCTTCACGCCCATCAGGGCCAGCAGGCTGTCCCAGCTGCCGGGTTCGGCGATCATCAGCGGGATGGCCTCGTCGCTGGTGGTGAGGAACACAGCCAGCAGCGTACCCAGCGTGATGACCTTGCTGCCATAGAAATTGGCCGCCATGGCGGAAAAGCCGCACTGGGGAAAGCAGCCCAGCAGGGCCGCAGGCACAAACCCCAGCCGCCCGCCGCCGGCCAGCACCCGTTCAATGGATTCGGAGTGGCGGTGTTCAACATATTCAATGACCCAGTACGCCGCAAACAGGAACGGCAGCATGGGGATGCCGTCCTCCAGCGCATGGGCCAGTGCATGCAACAGAATATCCATCATACCTCTCTTGTTTCAAAATTGCACACTGATCTGCGCGCCCGTTCCGGGCCCAGCAGGCCGGCAGCAAATATACTATACCGCGCCGGGAGGATTTTTGCAAGTTTTTTGTATTTTTTGCCCTTCCGCCCGGTAAATTCCTTTCATGCCCCTTGCATAGGCGGCCTGCGGGATGATATGATAAAGAGGAAGCAGCGGGCCTTCGGCCGCCGGCGCACACTGCGCGCCGCGGCAGAGGGCACTGACTTTTGCCTTGTCATCCGATATCAAATACCAAAGGAGTTTTGTACCCATGCGTGGCATCTATTCATCCGTCACCGACATCCGCCGCAAAGTGTTTACCGAGGTGGCCCGTCTGGCCTATGAGGGCGGCGGGTATGATCAGCTGGAGCGCCTGCCCTACAAAATCCTGCCCGGAGAGGTGGGCACCTATCGTGAGAGTATTTTCTTGGAGCGGGCTATCATCGGCGAGCGGCTGCGCCTGGCCATCGGCATGCCGCTGCGCAATATGTCCGAGCACGCTCCCCTGGCCGATGGCATTGACGAGGCCACTGTGGCCGAAAAATACTACGAGCCGCCGCTGATCAATGTGATCCGCTTTGCATGCAACGCCTGCCCGGAGAAAAGCTATCATGTCACCGACCTGTGCCAGGGCTGCCTGGCCCATCCCTGCGTGGAGGTGTGCCCCAAAAAAGCGGTGTCCATCCAGCACGGCAAAAGTGTGATTGACCAGGAAAAGTGCGTCAAGTGCGGCCAGTGCGCCAACGCCTGCCCCTACGGCGCCATCAACAAAATCGAGCGCCCCTGCGCCAAAGCCTGCGGTATGGACGCCATTGGCTCGGACGAATACGGACGTGCCACCATCGACCAGGAAAAATGCGTATCCTGCGGCATGTGCCTGGTGAACTGCCCCTTCGGCGCCATTGCCGACAAAAGCCAGATCTTCCAGGTAATCCAGTCCATCAACCAGGGGGATCGGGTAATCGCCGCGGTAGCGCCCGCCTTTGTAGGCCAATTCGGCCCGCAAATGACAACTGCCAAATTGCGCAACGCAATGAAGCTGCTGGGCTTTGACAACGTAGTGGAAGTGGCCGTCGGCGCTGACCTGTGCACCATTGAGGAAGCAAAGGACTTCATGCGTGAAGTGCCGGAAAAACAGCCTTTCATGGCCACCAGCTGCTGCCCCGCGTGGAGCGTAATGGCCAAAAAGCTGTTCCCGCAGTTTGCCCCTTATATCAGCATGGCCCTGACACCCATGGTGCTGACAGCCCGCCTGATCAAAAAGCAGCACCCCGGCTGCAAAGTCGTGTTCATCGGCCCCTGCTCGGCCAAGAAACTGGAGGCCAGCCGCCGCAGCATTCGCAGCGATGTGGACTTTGTGCTGACATTTGAAGAAGTGATGGGTATGTTTGCCGCCAAAGCCGTAAAATTCAGCGAAATTGCCGAAGGGGACGAGCCCACCGAAGCCACTGCCGACGGCCGCGGGTTTGCCGTGAGCGGTGGCGTGGCCCAGGCCGTGGTGAACTCCATTAAGAAAATGGACCCGAACCGCGAGGTAAAAGTGATGGCCGCCCAGGGCCTGGCCGAGTGCCGCAAAATGCTGCAGCTGGCCAAAACCGGAAAGCTGGACGGCTACCTGCTGGAAGGCATGGCCTGCCCCGGCGGCTGCGTGGCCGGCGCAGGTACCATTGCCAGCCCCGTGAAAGCAGCTGCCTCGGTGAACAAGTACAAAGCCAGCGCCCCGCTGAAAGTGTCGGTGGACAGCCCTTATGAGATCACCCTGAGCCTTCTGCACGACGAATGATTCCGGCCGGACGTATAAACAGCCGCGCACCCTGCAGGGTGCGCGGCTGTTTGTGTTTTGTCTGTTCCGGCCGGGTGCGGGCCGCCCTCAGGTATAGGGGCCTTCCTCCACATATACCAGGTTGGCAGGGCTGTACACCGTATGGGTGCGCAGGTAATCCAGCCAGATATTGTACCCTTCACCGCTGGACAGATGCAGGCCGTCATAACCGGCCAGATCTTCCCGCAGATAACCCTCGCTGTCGGCCAGGGCCTCGTGTGTATCCACATAATACAGCCCCCGGTTGGCAGCTTCCCAGGCGATGCGGTTATTCAGGGTATGGATGCGCGTCAGCGAGTAATTGCTGTCCGTTTCCGCTTTTTCTTTTGCAGGCGGTGTGATTCCCATTACATACACCGGCACCCCGGGGAAAGTGGCCGTGATCTTGTCCATCAATTGCGTATAATAGTGCATAAAACCGTCGTCATCCATGGTCTGGATGGCATTGGTGGCGATCAGCATGTACACTTTGCCCGGTGTCTCCCCGCTGATATCCGTCCACACGTGTTCGGTCTCGCGCTGGGTGGGGCAGTCTCGGTTCAGTATGCCTGCGCCGTCGTTCAAAAAGAACTGCGGGCTGGCGCCCCGGGCCGAATAAAAGATGGCCGAACCCGGCTCGCTGAGGGGTTTATACAGGGCAAAGCCCTCGATCAGGCTGTCGCCCAAAAACAGGGCGTCCCGAAAATATTCCAGGCTGACTTTGCCGTTCTGGGGCACCGCAAGCATCTGCATCACCTGGGCCAGGGGCACATCGGCGTTTACGGTTCGCGGCAGCACCTGATTGGTGTTCCACGCCTCCTCTGCCGTGTCGGCCGGCTGTCCGGCACCGCTGTCGGACACAGTGCTGTCCGAAGGCGGGGCGCTGGCTGAAGACGCAGGTGCGCCCAGGCTGAGCGCAGGCAGCGTAAACACCGGCTGCCCGTGGAACAGCTTGACCACGGCATAACTGTTGGCAAACAGCAGGCCCACGATCACCACGGACAGGCAGGCCTGTGCCAGCAGGGTGTGCTTGCGGCGATGCTTGGATTGTTCTCTCATGCGCTGATAATTAGCCAAAATGCGTTCCTCCGGATTGGGGTAAGTGATAAGGCTTACTGGGCGGCCGGCGCCACATAGCAGGGCGAGCCCGGCAAATAGGGGTTTTCGGCGCTGTAAGCCGCATGGGTCACCAGGTATTCCCGCCATTGGCCGTACCCTTCGTCATTCAGGTGCAGGCCGTCTTCGGCGGCATATTCACTGCGCAGCGCACCGTCTTCACCGGCAAAAACACTGTACAGATCCAAATAATGCATATCCCGCTGGGCAGCCATCAGGGCCAGCTGCTCGTTCAGGTTCTGGATGCGCTGGGCGGAAAAGCCCTCGTCTTCGGCGGACACCGACGATGACACCGGCAAAATGGATTCCACATAAAACACCGTACCGGCGGGCAAAGTCTGCTGCAGCAGGTCCAGCAGGTCGCCATAGTATTTCAAAAAGCCCTCATCCTGCATCACGGCCATCGAATTGGTGCCCAGCATAATGTATACTTTTTTCGCATTTGCGCTGGTGATCACATCCATGGCCTGCACTTGCGCGCCGTTTTCATCGGTAACCGTCCCTTCCAAAAACGTCTGGGGCCCCGCGCCGCTGTAGGCAGCGAAACTGGCCCCCGGCAGGGAGGATGCGTACACCTGGAAGCCCATGGTCAGGGAATCTCCGATCAGCAGGGCGTCGTCAAAATAACGCATGTCCACCCGGCCGTTGGCGGGCAGAGCATACAGGGAGGCGGAGAACGGGATGATCACCGGGTTGGCCTGGTACACCGGGCCCACGCTGTCCCCCGCGGCAGCCAGGCTCTGCTGCAGGCGCTCGGCCTCGGCAGCCTGGGCCGCCGCGCTCTCCGCCGCCAGGCTGGCGGCCTGGGCCGCCCGCTGGGGCGTTTCCAGCAGATAGGTGATCACACCGGCCAGCACCAGAATCACCCCAAAGGATGCCACAAAGAACCCTGCGCCGCCGAAAAAGCTGCGCCGGCGGCGGGGCCGGCTGCCCGGGGCCGGGCGGCGCACATGCTGGGGCTGGGCCGGGCGCTGCGGGCGGCGGGCCGGGGCCGCGTGCTGAGGCGCCCGGGGACGGGTGCCGGACGGGCGGGCCGGGGGGGCGGACGGCGGCAGGGTGCCTGAGGGAGTGCTGCCCGTGCGGGGCATGCCCGAGGCGATGCCTGCCCGCCGGGGCCCGGCAGAGCGCCGGCCGGGCCGGGGGGCCGTCTGGCGGGTGCCCGACGGGCGCTGCTGCCGGCTGCCGGCAGCGTGCCCACCTGCCCCCTGCAGCACACCGGCGGAATGCTGCCCGCCGTCCGGGCGGCGGGCGCCTGTCCGGGCTTTCGTCCCGGCCGGGCGGCCGCCGGCAGGCATATTGAAGGTGACCTGCCGCATACCGCTGCCCGGCTTGTGCCCTGTGCCACCGGGCCCGGATGCACCGTTTTCAATCGGCGCCGTATCATAATCAAACAGCTCCACCCGCCTGCCTCCTTCCCGGCGGGCATAGGCCGCCATGATGTTCTTTCATTATACCCGTTTTTGCCGGTTTCTTCAACTGCCCTCCCCGTCGGATTTTGCCATCTGAGCGTGAACGACTTGTAAATTTTTTCTGTCAACCCTTTTCTGCATTCCACGGCCGCAGGTGTACTGCACTGAAACGGGCAATATATTCCACCGGCTCTTGATGCCGGTGCAAAGCGGGAAACTTCAAAGACACCCTTGCAACCTGTGAAATATGGGATGAGCCCGGGAGTTCATCGGCACAGCGCCGCAATCGTGATGCGCTTGCAGTGTCGGCGGCAAATGTACAACCCCTTCGGCGGCAATTTTTCAAAGGGGCGCATGGGGTTCTCTCCCGTGCGGGCACCATCTTTTCACCGGGTGTGCCGCTGCTTCCGGGAATCGTGTCGCCTCAGCCTCCATTTCCACAGATCCTGCGCAGTGCCTGCCAAACAGTGTGCATCCTGCACAGATATCTTTGCCCGCGATGGCCCGCTTTCGCTTCCCCGCTTGCACATGCATAGAAAAACCCCGCCGGTTTTGATCCCGGCGGGGAAAGATTTACTGCACAAGCCTTTGCCGATGCGCCATTACAGCTCGGCGAAGTACTTGATGGTGCACACCATCTGGCTGGTGTAGCTGTTCTCGTTGTCGTACCAGGAGACGACCTGCACCTGATAGGTGTCATCGTCCAGCTTGGTCACCATGGTCTGGGTGGCATCGAACAGGGAGCCATAGCGCATGCCGATCACGTCGGAAGAGACGATCTGATCCTCGTTGTAGCCGAAGCTCTCGCTGGCGGCGGCCTTCATGGCGGCGTTGATGCTCTCCTTGGTGACATCCTTGCCCTTGACGACGGCTACCAGGATGGTGGTGGAACCGGTGGGCACGGGCACGCGCTGGGCGGAACCGATCAGCTTGCCGTTCAGCTCGGGAATCACCAGGCCGATGGCCTTGGCAGCGCCGGTGGAGTTGGGCACGATATTCTGGGCACCGGCACGGGCACGGCGCAAATCACCCTTGCGCTGGGGGCCGTCCAGGATCATCTGGTCGCCGGTATAGGCGTGCACAGTGGTCATGATGCCGCTCTGGATGGGATAGGTGTCGTTCAGGGCTTTGGCCATGGGCGCCAGGCAGTTGGTGGTGCAGGAGGCGGCGCTGATGACCTGGTCCTCAGCGGTCAGGGTGTCTTCGTTGACGCTGAACACAATGGTCTTCAGGTCATTGCCGGCAGGGGCGGAGATAACAACCTTCTTGGCGCCTGCAGCAATGTGGGCCATGCTCTTGTCCTTGCTGGTGTAGAAACCGGTGCACTCCAGCACCACATCCACGCCCAGCTCGCCCCAGGGGCAGTCCTTGGCGTCCTTAATGGCGTAGATCTTGATCTCCTTGCCGTCCACAATGATGGAATCATCGGTGGAATCGACGGTGTGCTTGCCTTCGCCGATGTGGCCCAGGAAGGAACCCTGCGCGGTGTCATATTTCAGCAGATGGGCCAGCATTTTGGGGCTGGTCAGGTCGTTGATGGCAACAACCTCGTAGCCCTCGGCCTCGAACATCTGACGGAACGCCAGGCGGCCGATGCGGCCGAAACCATTGATTGCAACTTTTACTGCCATAATCAAATATCCTCCTTAAATGATCGGGCGCGGGAGGCCACGGGATGCGGCAGCCCACACTGACCTATTGTCTGCAATTATTGTAGCGCAAAAATTGCATTTGCGCAAGTGCCTGTGAAAGATTTAACGCGAAAAACGCAAAATTTGTGCTCATTTTACGGTGCCTGTACATACCTGGCCGCACCCGGCGCACACTAACAGGCAGGAAGGGAGGCGGCCGGCGATGGAGCGCGAAAAGGAAGATGCTTACTGCCGGGTACTGGGCCTGGCAGAACCCTGCGCCGAAAGCCTGTTTACACCGGGCAGCACTTGTGACAGGCTGTATCTGGCTGCTTATGATGCCCGCAGCCGCCTGGCCGGGCGCCTGGGCACGGATTTTGAGGATAGGGATCTGGAAATCCTGTGGCAGACGCTGGAAGCCATCCAGCATGCCGTAGCCCGCCGCATGTATGACTGCGGCCGTGCCCGCGAGCGATGGAGGGGCTCCGCCCCCACCAGCGCGGTCAGGCAATCAGCCAGGCCTCCAGGCGCTCGACAGCCTCCACCAGGGCGAAACTGATGCGGTAGGGGCTTTCCACGGCAGTCTGCTCGTCAGGGGTATAGCCCGCCGTTTCCTTCTGCCCTTCCCCTTGTTCTTCCCCGGCCAATGCCGCCGGCACGCACAGGGGCGGGAACAGCACGCAGAACCAGTTGCGGCCGGCACTTTGCCCGATCTCTACCCGCACCGCATCGTACATGCCCGCCGGCAGCGTAAAGCCATCGTATGCCCGGGTGGCAAAAAAGCGGTTCTCCAGGCGCACCGTCACCGGATAATCATACCCTTGGCGGGCAATTTCATCACGGGCCGCCGCCTGGATCTCCGGCAGCGCCTCAGCCGCTTTTTCCAGTGCTTCCTGCTTGGTGGCGGCTCCTGTCAGCATGGAACCCGCCCGGGCCAAAATGGCGTCCCGTACATCCAGCTTCAGCGCTTGGTCGGCGGCAGAATCGGAGTTGGCCAGGATGTGCAGGCGCAGGGTGTGGCTGCGCACCGAGGCGCAGCCGGCCAGCAGCGGGCTGACGGCCGCCGTCAGGCATGCCAGTGCCAGGCCGGCGGCCAGCGCCAGGCGCACCCGGCGGGCCCGGCGCCAATAAACGGTTAAGTAGAACAAAAGCGGTCACGCACCTTTCTGTGATGGCCACAGTATGGGCGCGACCGCTTGGGCTTAAACCGGCGGCAGAAAAATCAGATGGACAACAGGCGGCTGGCGATCCCGAAGTAAATCACCAGGGACACGGCGTCCACCACTGTGGTGATGAGCGGCGAGGCCATGACGGCGGGATCCATGTGCAGACGGCGGGCCGCCAGCGGCAGCACCCCGCCCAGCACCTTGGCGGATATCACCGTGCACAGCAGCGTCAGAGCCACAGTGGCCGCCACCGCCTGGTCCTGCGGGTACTCCAGGCGCAGGCGCACATAGTTCACAGCCGCCAGTACGCCGCCGCACAGTGCGCTGACGCGCAGTTCTTTCCACAGCACAGACCAGATGTCTCGCAAACCCACCTGGTTCAGCGCCAAATCGCGGATGACCAGCGTGCTGGACTGGCTGCCCGCGTTGCCGCCGGTGTCCGTGAGCATGGGGATGAATGTGACCAGGACCGGCATGGCGGAAAAAGCAGCCTCATACCGGCCCAGGATCCGGCCGGTGAGCATACCCGAGGCCATCAGCACCAGCAGCCAGCCCATCCGCTGGCGGGCCAGCGCCACCACACCCGACTGCAGATACGGTTCATCCGCCCGCACCGTCTCGGACGGGCGGGCAGGCAGCGAACGGGCGGCATCCAGCGCCGCCACCCGGCTGCCCAGGCGGGCGTAATCCGCCTGGTTCATCCCCGCCAGGCGGCGTGCCAGGCGAAGCTCATCCTGCTGCCTGGCCTTGTTCCATACATATCCAACAAAATTCATGCGCATTGGTTTCCTCTCCTTTCTGTATGAAGGAAGGAAAGCACCGCGCAGGCACACAAAAGCGGCGCACGGGAAACACCCCATGCGCCGCAGCAGAACAAACACAACGACCCCCGCCGGGGCCGTCTCAGGCAGCTTCAGCGGGAACCTCTGCGTCCATTTCTGCGCGTGCAGGCACGCGGGCTGTCCTTCTACTGCATTCGTCCACAGATGTTCCCTCCTTTATTTTGTACTGAAAACAGAAGATCCGGGCCGCACCGGCAGGCTGCCGGGCGAAGCGTCCCGCAGGCGGCGGGGCCGGGCTTGCGGCCTTTCCGCCCTGCAATGGCAAGCCGGCCCACGGCCATTATACCGGATGCTGCTGCCGATTGCAACCCCTTTTTTCGCGGCGGCGCAGCACCCGCGCCCCCACCGGCACCGGGTGCAGTACCCAGCACTGGGGATAGCTGCCGGCCAGCTCTTCCCGGGCAGCCCGGGCGGCGTGCTCGGAATCGAACACACCGAAAACCGCCGCGCCGCTGCCGGTCATCTGAGCGGCCAGGGCACCGTGGCGGCGCAGCACCGCGCAGATGGGGCCGTTTTCCCTGCTGGGGGAGCTTTCCTGCAGGGCATTGCCCATGGCAGCACACAGCCCTGCCAGGTCCCCGGCAGCCAGGGCCGCGGCTGCGGCCTCGTTGTCGGGGCGCATACGGGCGCCATATTGATCGTACAGCGCATATGCCTGGGGCGTGGATACCCCCATAGCCGGCATACACACGGCAAACCAGCACCGGGGGCAGCAGGGCGCAGGCCGCAGCACATCGCCGATGCCCTGCACCCGGGCCGTTCCGCCCAGAATGGAAAAAGGCACATCGGCGCCCACCTGCGCGCCAATATCGCACAATTCCTCCCGGCTCAGGCGCGCGCCATACAGCTCATTCAGCGCCACCAGTACGCCGGCGGCATCGGCACTGCCCCCGGCCATGCCCGCGCGCACGGGCACGGCCTTGCGGATGGTAATGAATGCCCCAGCCAGCAAACCAGTGTGCCGGAAGAACGCCACGGCCGCCTGATACGCGGTATTGTGCGGGCCGCCCCGCACCCGGCTGCCGGGCAGCAGCACCGTCAGGCCGCGGCTGCGCTCCACGGTGATGCGCTCGTACAGGTTCACCGCCTGCATAAACATATCCAGCGTATGATAACCGTCGGGGGTGACGCCGGTGATATCCAGCGTCAGGTTCAGTTTGGCCGGGGCCAGCACGGTCACCGCATGGGTGGGCCGTTTGACGGGCTGGGTCATAAAGGGCACCTCCTCGCTTACACCAACAAGGTCACATGCGGAACAGGAAAAACCGCTTCACATCAATGGCTTTCACCGGGCACATCTCGTGGCAGCAGAAACACCGGATGCAGCCGGCAGGGTCGATGTGCGCTTTGCCCCGCTCTACCCGGATGGTGTGTCCGGGGCAGATCTCGGCGCATTTGCCACAGCCGACACACCGGTCCCGGCGGATCTTCGGGCGTGGAGCCACCAGCTTTTCCGCGCCGGGCACCAGCCAGCGGACAGGCCGCGGCACACTGGCGGAAAAATCCACACCGGCAAAGCCCGACGGGCGTTTCCAGTCGGGGACAGGCGCCAGTGCATCGGCGTCTCCCCGCAAAAGGGCCGTATCAAAGCGCGGAGGGCACAGGCCGGCCTCGATGCCGGCGGCCAGGTAAGGCACCTGACACGGCTCGAACCCCATCATGCGGCACAGCGCCAAGTCTACCGTCCAGCCGTCGTTTCCTCCCAGAATCAGGCCCAGCTGCCGGGGCACTCCCCCGGCAGGCCCGTCCCCTTCCATGGCCAGCACGCCGTCTGCCACCACCAAGCCGGGCCGGACGCACTGCCACAGATCCATCAGCATCTGCCCGAATGGGCCGCGCTGGGGAAAGCGCATGTGCAGCTCGGCCTTCTGCAGGCCGGGCACCGTACCGAACATATTTTTTACCGCACAGGACAGGCCCGTCATCACATGGGTCTTTACCTTGGGGCAGTCCACAATAAAATCCGCCTGTGCGGCGGGCTCGATCAGCTGAAAGGCGGACACCCGTGCGCCATGGCACGCCACCGGCTCATACCGGCAGGCGGTGTACAGCTGTGCACCGGTGTCCGCGCATACCTGGGCCATACCGCTGGCCGCGTAGATGCCCCGCAGCACACCGGGGGTATATACGCCGCCGGGCGAATCGGCTACGGTGATCCGGCGAACGCCCCGACGCTGCAGAGCGCGCACACAGGCAGCCACCACCGCCGGATGGGTGGTGACGGCATGGGCCGGCGGGTGCTTGGCCAGCAGGTTGGGCTTTACCAGCACCCGGCTGTCCGGGCCCAGGGCATCGGCAGCCGGGCAGGCGGCGAACAGCTCCTCCACCGCCGCCTCCAGGGCCGGGCTGTCGTAGCTGTCCACCCGGCGGCACAGCACGGCGCCGCTCATGCGCGCACGCCCAGCTCTTTCAGATACAGCTCGATGCGCCGCAGCGCCTCGGCCAAATGGTTCAGCGAATAAGCATAGCTGATGCGCACATGCCCTTCACCGGTGGCGCCGAACGCCGTGCCGGGCACCACGGCCACGCGCTGGCTGTTGAGCAGTCCCGTGGCAAACGCATCGCTGGTCATGCCGGTGGCGGCGATGGACGGAAAAGCATAAAAGGCGCCCTCGGGCTCAAAGCAGGTAAGGCCCAGCTTGTTCAGCCGTGCCACCAGGAACCGTCTGCGGGCATCATACTCCTGGCGCATGCGCTCAATGTCGGCGTCACAGTTCTTCAGGGCTGTCACCGCCGCATACTGGCTGGTAGTGGGCGCGCACATGATGGCCGACTGGTGCACTTTGGTCATCACGTCGATAACGGGTTTGGGCCCGCAGGCGTAGCCCAGGCGCCAGCCCGTCATGGCGTAGGCTTTGGAGAAGCCGTTCACCACCACGGTCCGCTCCTTCATACCGGGCAGGGCGGCAATGGAACAGTGGCGCACATCGCCGTAAGTCAGCTCGGCATAGATCTCGTCGCTGAGCACGATGACATCCGTCTCCCGCAGCACCCGGGCGATGGGTTCCAGCTCTTCCCGCGTCATGATTCCGCCGGTGGGATTGTTGGGGAAAGGGAGCACCAGCAATTTGGTTTTGGGGGTGATGGCCGCGCGCAGCTGGTCGGCCGTCAGCTTGAACTTATCCGCTGCCTGCAGGGCAATGGGCACAGCTACGCCGCCGGTCAGGGTTGTGATGGGTTCGTAACAGACAAAGCAGGGCTCGGGAATGATGACCTCGTCCCCCGGGTTCACCAGGCTGCGGATGCACAGGTCAATGGCCTCGCTTCCGCCCACGGTTACCAGGGTTTCATCGGCAGTGTACTCCAGCCCGAAGCGCCGGCGCAGATAGCGGCAGATCTCCTCCCGCAGCTCCTTCAGGCCCGCGTTGGAGGTATACCAGGTGCGCCCCTTTTCCAAGCTGGCAATGCCCGCCTCCCGGATGGCCCAGGGGGTTTTGAAATCCGGCTCCCCCACGCCCAGGCTGATGCAGTCCTTCATCTCGGCCGCAATATCAAAAAATTTCCGGATCCCCGAAGGGCGCATGCCTGCGGCCGCGCCGGAGATCAGTTTATCATACTCCATCATGAGATCACCCGCTCATCCGCTGCTTCACCGCCGTACAGCACGCCGTCCTTCTTATAGGTATGCAGTACGAAGTGGGTGGTGGTGGACAGTACACCGTCCAGCGGGCTCAGGCGTTTGGCCACAAACAGGGCGATCTCCTGGAAGCTGCGGCCGGTCATCACCACACACAGGTCGTACCCGCCGCTCATCAGCATCACACTGTCCACCTCTTCAAAATTGGCCACTGCGGCCGCCACTTCGTCAAAGCCGCAGTCGCGCTTGGGGGTAACGCGCAGCTCGATGATGGCCTGCACCCGGGGCACACCGGCCTTTTCCCAGTCTACCAGGGTGTGAAAGCCCCGGATGACCCCTGCTGCCCGGTATTCATCCAGGCGTGCCGCCACACCTTCGGGCGTATCGTTCACCATCACTGCCAGGTCCTCCAGGCTGATGCGGGCGTTTTCTTCCAGGATCTTCAAAATCCGTTCCATACCATTCCCTCTCTTTCGCGTACACGCATTCAGAATTACCCCAATTATAGCCGATTTGGCCGGGAAAGTAAATGTTTTGCGCACAAGATACTGGCGCCGGCGGGCAAAGCCTGCTATACTAGTAGGGAAATCTATGAGAGGGGATATGAAATATGGAAGCCGTTATCACTGTCATTGGCCGCGATGCCGTAGGCATCCTGGCCAAAGTGTGCACCGCCTGCGCCCAGGCCAATGTCAATGTGGAGGAAGTGAGCCAGCGCATCCTGCGGGGCACTTTCGCCATGATCATGCTGGTGGACATCACGGAGGCCACGGTGGATTTCACGGAATTTGCCGCCCGGCTGGATGCCGTGGGCAAGGACCTGGGTGTGGACGTGCGCTGCACCCGGCAGGAACTGTATGAAGCCATGCATCACGTGTAAAGGGGTGAGCCGATGCTGAACACAAGCGATATTCTGGAAACCATCCGCATGATCACCGATGAAAGCCTGGACGTGCGCACGGTGACCATGGGCATCAGCCTGCTGGACTGCGCCGACCCCGACCCCCAGGCAGCCTGCCGGAAAATTTACGAAAAGATCACCTCCCGCGCCAAAAACCTGGTGCCCGCCGTGGAGCGCATCAGTGCCACCTACGGCATTCCCATTGCCAACAAACGCATCAGCGTGACGCCCATCGCCATGCTGCTGGCCGCCGCTCCCGATGCCGACCCTGTGCAGTACGCCAAAGCTCTGGACGCCGCCGCCAAAGCCGTAGGCGTAGACTTCCTGGGCGGTTTTTCCGCCTTGGTACACAAAGGGTTTTCTGCCGGCGACCGGCAGCTGATTGAAAGCATCCCGCAGGCCCTGGCTCAAACGGACGTGGTGTGCGCCTCGGTAAATGTGGGCTCCACCAAAAGCGGTATCAATATGGACGCCGTGAAGCTGATGGGCCAGACGGTGCGCCAGGCCGCCGCCCTGACGGCCGACCGCATGTGCATGGGCGCCGCCAAATTGGTGGTGTTCTGCAATGCGCCGGAAGACAACCCCTTTATGGCCGGCGCGTTCCACGGCCCGGGCGAGCCGGACTGTGAGATCCATGTGGGCGTCTCGGGCCCCGGCGCTGTGCGGGCCGCCCTGGCCAAAATGCCTAAGGACGCCTCCCTGGACACCATCGCCGAAGAGATCAAGCGCACAGCATTCAAGATCACCCGCATGGGCCAGCTGGTGGCGGGACTGGTCAGCCAGGAATTGGGTGTACCCGCCGGCATCATCGATCTGTCGCTGGCTCCCACCCCCGCCCCCGGCGATTCGGTGGCCAACATCCTGGAGGAGATCGGGCTGGAAAGCTGCGGGTGCTGCGGCACCACAGCAGCCCTGGCCATGCTGAACGATGCCGTGAAAAAGGGCGGCGTGATGGCCTCCAACCATGTGGGCGGCCTGTCGGGCGCCTTTATTCCCGTGAGCGAGGACGACGGCATGATCCGCGCGGTGGAGCGCGGCAGCCTGTCCATTGAAAAGCTGGAGGCCATGACCGCCGTGTGCAGCGTAGGCATTGATATGGTGGTGCTGCCCGGCGAAACCAGCCCCGCAGTGATTAGCGCGCTGATTGCCGACGAAGCGGCCATCGGCATGGTGAACAGCAAAACCACCGCGGTGCGGGTGATCCCTGCCATCGGCAAAAAGCCCGGGGATGTGCTGGACTTCGGCGGCCTGCTGGGCTATGCGCCCATTTTGGGCATCAGCACATTTTCACCGGACATTTTTGTGAACCGGGGCGGGCGCATTCCCGCCCCCATGCAGGCGCTGAAGAACTGACAGCGCCTGCCGGCACCACAGGAGGAAACGCCAATGAAACAGTGCATGGATGCGGACAATCTGCACCGGCGGCTGAAAAAGATCGTCGGCCAGGTGCAGGCCATTGACCGCATGGTAGACCAGGATGTGCCCTGCGAGGATATCCTGCTGCAGATCAACGCCGCCAAATCCGCTCTGCACAAGGTGGGGCAGATCGTTTTGGAAGGGCACATCAACCACTGTGTGCGGGATGGCATCGCTCACGGCGATGCCGACCAGACCATTGCCAGTTTCACCAAGGCGGTGGAACGGTTCGCCAATATGAAATGATGCCGGCTTCCGGCCCCGCCCCTTTCGGCGGATGCAGCCTCTCTTGCGGCCTTTTGCGCAAAAGGCGACAAAAGCGGCGCGGTGCCGATCGCACCGCGCCGCTTTGGCGCTTCAGGGTTCCGGGTCGTCGTTGGCGTCGATATACGCCTCAATGACCTCGCTGCTGTAGCTCAGCAGCCGGCCGAAAGCCCGGGCAAGTTCCCGCCGGGGCGCACCGGCATAGGCTCCGGCGGCCTGCAGGGCGGCTTTGCGCTGCTTCAGCGCCTGATAGGCCTGCCATGTATCCGGCCGGGCATACAGCAGGATCAGCGGCCTGCCGGCATTGGCGCGGGCAGGAAACAGGTCTGTAATCAGCAGCGCGTCCTCCGGGCTGCACAGGATGCCGTACTGCCTGCACAGCTGCCGTGCGTAAGGCAGCAGGGCGTCCCGTTCGGCGATATCGCGGCAGGGATGGCTCAGCGCCAAGCGCTTGACGCCGGCGCGGACAGTCTCAGCGAAGGCGTCCATCGCACCGCACAAATAAGAAAAGCGGTCCAGTTCCACAGAAAACGCTCCTTTCGTTCAAAGAAAGCCCCTTTTTCCGGCACTGCCGGAAAAGGGGGCTTTTTGACATGTATCAGGGCAGGCCGTCAGCTGCTTTTGTGCCAAGGCTGGCTGCCGGTGTCCCCCGCCGCTTCCCCGGCATCCTCAGGCTGCCGGGCCTGCGCTTCCTGGCGCGCCTGGGCGATCATCTCGTCGGTGACGGCAGGGATCTGCCCGGTGACGTACAATTTGGAGGGCGGCGGCGGTGCGGGCCACTGAATGGGCTTTACATGCAGCTTGTGCGTCTCCTGCTCCCCGGCCTCCGGCTCCGGTGCGGCGGCGGCCTCCGAAGCCTGCCGGGCCGGAGCCGGCGCAGTACCGGCGGCCTTCACCCACCCTGTATCGCCGGGAGATGCGGCCGGCGCGGCAGGCTGTGCCGGCGCGGCCGCAGGGACGGCCGGCGCCGTAGACAGGCCGGCACTGCGCTGGGCAATGCGCTCCGCCTCAGCCTTGCGGGCCAGCTCGGCCAGGCGTGCCTGTTCGGCGGCAGCCACCTGGTCGGCCCGCACCCGGCCCAAACGGGCCTCCTGGGCCAGATGCAGCTGTTCGCTGCGCCGCTGGGCTTCCATCCGGCGCGCCTGCTGCACCAAAGACGGGTCTTCCGCCGGCATTGCCGGGGGCTGGGACTGCGATGGTGCGGCGGGCACGGCGGCGGAAGCTGCAGGGGATGCGGCCTGCTCCAGTGCCTGGCGGCGGGCAGCATCATCCGCCCGGGCCTGCCGGTCTACCGCCTTGAAATTGATCGGTTTCCAGTGGTGCCTGGGTTCTTCCTCCTGGGGGTGCGCGGCCGGCATCTCTACGGCAATGCCGGGCAGCTCCGCCTCCGCGTCGGTTCCATCGGCGGCGGGCACGGCCGCCATCACCGGTGCGGCAGGCTCGGCCTGGGCTGCATCCGGGGCAGCTGCAGCAGGGCCGTCCGCCCGGCCCGCAGCCGCCTGCTGTGCACGCTCTTTGTCATATTGTACAATCTCCGCCAGGGCTTTAATCTCCTGTACCTTGCAGACCAGCAGGCCCACAATGGCCACCGCCAGAACACCGGTACACACGATCATCAGCCACCGCAGCTGGCTGCCGAATTCATCGCTGCCCAGCAGCAGCCACAAACACAGCGCCAGCCCGCAGGCCAGGCCCAGCACGGTCAGCACTGTAGCCAGTACCTTACGGATCAGTTCTTTTTTTGCCATGAGTCACAAACTCCTGTGTGGGCGCGGGGCCAGGCCGCGCGTTTATTTCGTTCCGAAGATGCGGTCTCCGGCATCGCCCAAGCCGGGCACAATATAGCCGTTCTCGTTCAGTTTCTCATCCATTGCGGCCACATAAATGTCCACATCGGGATGCGTGTTCTTCAGACGTTCGAATCCTTCCGGCGCGGCGATAATGCCGATGAATTTGATATGCTTGACCCCGCGCTTTTTCAGCTGGCTGATGGCGTCGCAGGCACTGCCGCCGGTGGCCAGCATCGGGTCCAGCACGATCACGTCCCGCTCGGCAATATCACCGGGCAGCTTGCAATAATATTCCACCGGCTCCAGGGTCTCTTCATTGCGGTACATGCCAATATGGCCCACTTTGGCGGCGGGGATCAGCGTCAGCATGCCGTCCACCATGCCCAGGCCCGCCCGCAGGATGGGCACCAGGGCCAGTTTGCGGCCGGCCAGCATCTGCGTTCTGGCCATGGCAATGGGGGTCTCCACCTCCACTTCCTCCAGCGGCAAATCCCGCGTGGCTTCATAGCACAGCAATGTGGCCAGCTCGCTCACCAGCTCCTTGAACTCTTTTGTACCGGTGTTTTTGCTGCGCAGCAGGCTTACTTTGTGCTGCACCAAGGGATGATCCACAACCATTGTCTTGCTCATTGTGATACGCTCCTTTTTCTTTCAAAATAATCTATTTCAATTCCTGCCAAAAGAGGGGTCAGCGTGCTTCCAGGGATGTCAGCTTGGCCACGCGCGCGGTGTGGCGGCCGCCCTCAAAGCCGGTGTTCAGGAATTCGTCCACCAGCTGGCAGGCCAGGCCCGGGCCCACCACGCGCCCGCCCATGCACAGCGCATTGGCGTCGTTATGCAGGCGGGTATAACGGGCGCTGAATGCGTCTGAACAGCAGCATGCACGGATGCCTTTGATTTTATTGGCGGCCATGGAAATGCCCACGCCGGTGCCGCAAAACAAAAGCGCACAGCGGCATTTCCCCGCCAGCACCGCCTCGCAGGGCGGCACGGCCATATCGGGATAATCCACCGATTCCTCACTGTAGCAGCCGAAGTCCTCTACGGGGATCCCCTGCTCCAGCAGGTGCTGCTTCACAGCTTCCTTCAGGGCCCAGCCGCCGTGGTCGGCGCCCAAGGCGACAGGTTTTTCGTGGTCCATAATGATCGCTCCTTGTCTGTAATGGATATGGATGCGCGCCGGCCTGCGCGCGGTGTCACACTTGTTCCGGGGAAAGGCCCAGGCGGGCGGCCCGTTCGCGCTGGGCCTGGCTCAGCCGATGATACAGCGGTGCCAGGCGTTCGGCCGGGACAAATGCCCCCGGCCCGGCGGCCAGCGCCGCAAAGCACACGCCCGCCGCACGCCCCGTGCGAAAATGCACCGGCCCCAGCCGCAGCGCCCGGGCAGGAAATGCGGCGGCCACCAAGGCCGCGCCGTCCCCCAGCAGCGTCACCGGGCCCTGCAGCTTGTCCAGCACCGTGCCCAGGGCGGCAGCCGGGCCGCTTTGGTCTTCATACAGGCGCTGTACCTGCGTACCGGCAGGGCCCTGCGCCACGCGGAAAGCCGCCCAGTACACTTCGCCCCGCCGGGCATCCAGCGCACACAGCACATTCCCCCACACCGGTACGCCCCAGCACAGCGCCTCCAGGGTAGATACCCCCGCACAGGGCTTTTTCCCGGCCAGGGCCAGACCCTTGACGGTGGCCAGGCCAATGCGCAGCCCCGTAAAGCTTCCCGGCCCGGCAGCCACGGCGTAAGCATCCACATCGTCAGGGCCCAGCCCCGCCGCAGCCAGTGCGTCCCGGCACAGGGGCAGCAACGTCTCCGAATGGGTCAGCCCTGTGCTCAAAACGGCCTCGTACACCAATGCGCCGCTGCGTACCAAGGCCACGCCGGCGGTTTTGCCGGCGGAATCCAGCCCCAGAACCGTGTTCACAGCGCGCCTCCTTCCACGGCAATGCGCCGCCCGTTTTCCTCATCGGGCAGGCGTTGGATGTCGATGCGGATGGCCGGCTCCCCGGCCAGCAAATCGGACACATTTTCACTCCATTCGGCCGCTACCACCACGCCGGCATCCAAATAGTCGTAGAAGCCGCTGGTTTCCAGATCCGCCAAGGTGGACACGCGGTACAAATCGAAGTGTGCCAGCGGCCGGGGACCCCTGTAAAAATTGACGATGGAAAAGGTAGGGCTGGAGACCGGGTCCGTACAGCCCAAGCCCTGGGCCAGCCCCTGGCAGAAAGCCGTTTTGCCCGCGCCCAGGCCGCCGGTGAACAGGATCAGTTCGCCTCCGCGCAGCGTAGCGGCCAGCCGCCGGCCCAAAGCCTGCGTATCCTCTTTGGAATGGCTTTCATACACGGCCACCGCGGCCCCTCCTCTCCCGGTATTGGACATCACAGATCATCTTATTATACAACAAAAGCACCCCCGCTGTAAACCCTGCGGGGGTGCTTTGCCATGCGATACCTGCGAAAAAATTTTACGGCTGCGCCGCGCTGTCCCGGCCGGCGTCAAACAGGCTGGGGATGGCGCAGATGGCCGCCGCGCCCACCAGCGTGAAAACCGCCCGGGAAAAAATGCTTTGGGCGCCGCCCAGCAGCCAGGCCACCAGATTAAACCCGAACAGGCCCACCAGGCCCCAGTTGATACCGCCTACAATGATGAGGACAATGCAGATTTTGTAAAACCAGTGCATAATACACACATCCTTTCCTGCCGGATAGGATGCCCGGAACACCGGCCTTCTATTCATCGAAGTAAAACCGATAATCTGCGGCGAAAGCAGCAGCAGCTTCATCCACCGTAGCGCGCCCGGTGGAAACCTCGGCCGCGGCCTGCCACAGGCTGCGCGCGGCAGGCGCCGCAAAGTGGGCGGCGTTCACCGCATCGGCCGCCGCGGCCCACTGGTCGGCCAGGGGCGATGTGTCCGGCAGGGACGTGCCGCTGGAAAAAAACGCCGCCTGGGCCTCGGCCGCCTGGCGGGCCAAGGTTGGGCACAAGGCGCTGTCCAGCGGGAAGAAAAAGCTGGCGCCGGAGGCCGGAGCGAAAGCCGCCTGTCCCAGCAGCTGTTCCAGAATCTGGGCCGCCAGGGCGGCATGGGGGCTGTTGGCGCGGATGCCCCCGTACACGCCTACGCTGGCGGTGACGCCGCCGCTGCCGTTGGGCACAGGCACCAGCGCGGGCGTGCGGCCCAGCGCCAGCACATGGCGCGTGTGGGCGCCCATGTCCCCCGTGTCCCTGCCGCCCGCCGCGATGAGGACAAACGGCCGCTGCGCCGTAACGGCCAGCTCCCCCTGGACGCCGGCGGCCTCGCACGCGCTTTCCACCTGGGCGGCCAGGGCCAGCAGGGCGCGGCCTTCCTCGTCCAGCGCAGCGGTTTTACTGTCATAGTCCACCGCGGGCTGCGCGCACAGGCTGTTCAGCATGTCCGCCAGCGTGATCATCGCCAGAGGGTCGTCGGACGTCATCTGCCACACCGCGCCCAGGAAATCCGCCGGCGCGGTGCAGCCCGTGGTTTGGGCGGCGATGGCGCCGGCCGTTTCGGCGTCCGTCAGCAATGCGCCCACGGTGAACGTCAGCGGCAGCACATACTGCACGCCCTCCGCCCGGCCGGCGGCCAGCACCGCCTCGTTCAGCTGCCGCCCGGCGCTGAAATCATCCATATACGGGGCCAGATCGGCAAAGACGCCGGCGCGCATCATCTTTTGCGGGTCGGTAAACAGGGCGTTGCCGCCGCCGCTGCACAAAAACAGGTCCGGCCCGCGGCCGCTCATGATCTGTGTACGCAGCCGGGCCAGCTGCCCCTGCAGCGCCTCGTCTTCCCGGGTCAGGTTGTCGTCGCCGGGCAGGGTGATGAAATCGAATTCGTATTCGCCGCTATGCTCCCGCGCCAGGGCCTGCAGCGCCTGGCCAAAGGCGTGGTTCGCCTCGGCGTCGGTGCATATGGTCACCACCGGCAGCGGCTGGCTTTCGGCCGAGGACGCGCCGCAGCCCGCCAGCAGGGCACAGCACAGCAGCAGGCACACAAGGCGGCGTTTCATGGTATCTTCCCTCCTGTTCTTAAAGAATAAAATGCCCCAAATGAATGGGGCAAAATAAAAGTTACTATCCAATCAAATCAATAATAACCATGGCATTCTGTTCTTGATGCACCAAGGTCAGCAGACATTTGACCGCTCAGGAAACCGCAGGCTGCATTATTGCATTTCAGCTGATAGTACTTCACATTTCTCCAAGTCTTGTCTTCGCCGCGGGGTCTATGCGTACACGGCGTATAAACAGGACCTGTTTCCAAAATGCGGATGTTTTGTTTCAAAAAAGCAAGCCAACGCCGCAATTATCGCAGCCGGCAGCCCAAGGCTGTACGATGAATGCAAAGCAACGCCAAGAGAGGACTGCTCTTTTCTTTATTTTTAGTATATACAGTTATTAGCTCAATTTCAATATGATTAGTAGACAAACTTATTTGTCGTTTTTTGTATAATTCCCCGAATTAGTTTCATCTCCAAACCACCAGGGCCGCGCCGGCGGCGGCCAGCAGACACAGGGCCGCCAGGGCCGGGGCGTTGGCGCGGGGCGCGGGCCACCCCGCGGCACGGCGCACATACCGGCCATGGGCGGCGCACAGGGCCAGGTAGGCGCAGCACACCCCCAGCAGGTACAGCCCCGCCAGGGCCGCGCCGCCGGGCCGAAAGCCCAGCAGGGCGCACAGAGGCAGCGGGAACAGCCCGCCCGCCAGGGCGTATACCGCCACCAGCAGGCCGTAGTAGCCCGTGCCCGGGGTGTCGGGGCGCAGGGTGCGCCCGCGCGCCTGGGCGGGCAGTTCCAGCCGGAACACCCCGGCCTGCAGCTGGTACATGGGCCAGATGACCACCAACAGCAGCAGGATGATGCACAGAGCCATATTCAGCCGCTGCCTGCCCCACTGGCCCAAGTTGGCCAGATTCAGGGCCATCAGCAGCAGGAGGAAGGGCGATCGGCTGGAAAAGCGGTAGTGGGCCCGCAGGATGGACAGCTCCGTGCGCTCGTCCAGCACTGTCTCCATGTATTTCAATTCGGTAAACAAATTCAAACGCGCCATAGCGTTCCCTCCTTATCCATTCCCTTGGGTTTTGTACAGCCAGCCGCCGGCACCCAGGGCCTCCAGGGCAGCCTGTTTTTGCCGACGGGCCTCCTCGCCCCGGGCGGCCACGGCCCAGCCGGCCCGGTCCCCGGCGGGGGTTGTGATGGAAAATGCCGTCAGCTCACCGTCGGCGTCCAGGGTGTACGCGGCGGTGCCGCCGGCCCAGGTCTCCCGGCCCGGCCGGCGCCGCCAGTAGCGGTTGGTATACGTGACGGTGTACCGGGCGCCGCCGTCCGGCAGATGCTCCATCGCCCAGGACGCCACATCCCGGGCGGACGCGGAAGGCGCCGCCCACACGCACATGCCGGGGAATCGGTCGGTGGAATTCACCCGCCGCCAGGCGGCGCCGTCCCAGGCCCAGGTGTACACGCTCCAGCTGTTATCGCTGGAGGGGGACACCGCGTATTCCTCCTTCATGGCGGCGCCGTCAGGCCACACCAGCAGGCTGGCAGCGTCCCGGCCCGGAACGGCGGGCTGGTCGTAGCCGGTGTAGGTTTCGGTGACGCCGTCGATGGTCTGCTCGTTTTCGTAGACGGCCTCGTCCAGCTGGTCCCAGGCGGCCTCCACCGCCGTGAGGGGCCGGATCACCGATGTGCCCCGGAGCACGTCGTTGCCCGCCGTGGCCCAGGCCCCGGCGGCCAGCACCAGGCAGAAGGCCAGCGCCGCCGCGGCGTTGGCCCGCCGGGCCGGGGGCAGAGCTGCCCGGGCCGCGGCCCCCGGGCGCCACAGGCACACGTTGTGGGCCAGCACCATAGCGGCATAGACCGCGCACATCCCCAGAGGCCACAGAGCGGCCATCAGGCCCCCCAGGCCGTTCCATACGTCCACCCCGTTGCAGAAGCCCTGTACCAGCGACGGCAGCCACATTCCGCCGCCCAGGATGTAGATGGCCAGCTCCGCCCCGCCGGGAATGCGGCCCTTGCGGCGGGCTGAAAGATCCAGCCGGAACAGGCCGAAGGCCAGCTGGCAGCATCCCCAGCCCACCAGCCACAGCAGCCCGGCGGCGAACAGCGCGCCGCCCAAGGGCCGCAGCACCACCGCGGGCATGCCCTGCCGCAGGCCGACCTCGGACGTGGCATTGACGCTGAGGCTGAACACCAGGGACATAGCCATGGCCAGCAGGATGAAGGAACCGTTGAAGTAGGACACGCACCGGCGCAGGCTGTCGGCCTCGGTGCGCTCGTCCAGTACTGTCTCCATGTATTTCAGTTCGGTAAACAGGTTCACGCGCATGGGTCACACCTCCCAAAACAGTTCATCCAGGGTTTTCCCCAGGGCCTTGCACAGGGCAATGCACAGGTTCAGCGTGGGGTTATAGTCTCCCCCTTCGATCATATTCACCGTCTGGCGCGACACGCCCACCTCCCGGGCCAGCTCCTCCTGGGACAGGCCCCGCTCCTTGCGGGCCGCCTTCATACGTTCGTTGGCCATGACATGCCTCCCCGTAAAATGTCAATTATATCCGACAATTACAGTATGGCACAGCGAACGGATTTTGTCAAGTATATTTGACAACTTTCCGTCGCCCGCAAAACAGAAAGCGCCCCTGCAGAGCGCAGGGGCGCACAGATGAAACACAGATACATACTTTACCGCCGGCGCCATCCCAGCAGCAGCGCGGAATTGACGATCACCATCACCGATCCCGCATTGTGTACCAGAGCGCCCACGACCGGGTTCAGCACGCCTGTGATGGCCAGGGCGATGGCCGCAAAGTTCAGCGTCATGGAAAAAGCGAGGTTCAGCCGGATGGTGCCCATCATGCGGCGGGACAAAACCAGCAGATGGGGCAGCTGGCGGATATCGTCACCCACCAGGGCAATATCGGCGGCGTCTACGGCGATATCGCTGCCCACACCACCCATGGCAATCCCCACCTGCGCGCGCTTGAGCGCAGGCGCATCGTTGATGCCGTCGCCGATCATACACACAGGGCGGCCCGCCGCCTGGCTTGAGTCAATGAACGCCAGCTTGTCCTGGGGCAGGCAGCCCGCCTGCAGCCGGGTGATGCCCAGCTGGCCGGCAATATGGCGGGCGGCGCTCTCATGATCTCCCGTCAGCAGCACAGGCTCTGCGCCGGCAGCGCGCACGCCTTCCACCGTATCCACCGCATCCGGGCGCAGCGTGTCCGCCAGCGCCAGGAACCCCGCCGGCCGCCCGTCAGCCGCCAGCCAGATCAGCGTACAGCCTTCCTGTGCACACCCTTGTGCCTCCTTTTTGACCTGGTTCGGAACTGTCACACCAACGCTCTCCAGCAGCGCCTCATTGCCTGCGGAAACGCAAACGCCCTCCACCACAGCCTGTACGCCGCGGCCCGGCAGCATCGCAAATTGTTCCGCCCGGGGCGGCTGCGCGCCTGTCTGCCGGAAACTTCGCACCACCGCTTTGCCCAGCGGATGCTCCGAACCCGTTTCCGCGCCGGCGGCCAGGGCATACAGCCGCTCTTTTGCAAAGCCCGGCACCGGGCACACCGCCACCACCCGCGGCGTGCCCTGCGTGAGCGTACCGGTCTTGTCAAATGCAACGCATTGCACGCCGGCCAGACGTTCCAGCGCATCCCCTTCCCGCACCAGAAAGCCGTGTTTGGTGGCATTGCCGATGGCCGCCATAATGGCCGTGGGCGTAGCCAGCACCAGTGCACAGGGGCAGAACACCACCAGGATGGTGACCGCGCGGATGACCTGTCCCGTGAGCAGCCAGGTCAGCCCGGCCGCCGCCAGGGCCGCCACCACAATCCAGGTGGCCCAGCGGTCGGCCAGGCCCACAATTTTGGCCTTGCCCGCATCGGCGGACTGCACCAGACGGATCATCCGCCGGATGGCACTGTCCTCACCCACCTTGACGGCCTGCATCTCAAAAGCCCCAAATTGGTTCACCGTCCCGCTGGACACCGTATCTCCCGGGCCCATATCTACCGGCAAGCTCTCGCCGGTCATCACCGACTGATCCACTGCAGTCTGCCCATTGAGGATCACACCGTCTACCGGCACCGTCTCCCCGGGCAGCACCCGCAGCCGGTCGCCTACCTGCACACGGGCTGCGTCCAGGATCCGTTCGGCGCCGTCCGGCCCCAGTACCCGTGCAGTGCGGGGCGTCAGGCGAACCAAACGCTCGATGCCCGCCCGCGCCCGCGCCACCGTCAGGTCTTCCAGCAGGCCGCCCAGCTGCATGATGAAAGCAACCTCGCCAGCGGCGAAATCCTCGCCGATGATGATTGAGGCCACCAGCGCAATGCTCACCAACACATCGGCTTTGATATCGAAGGCCGTCACCAGCCCCAGAAACGCCTCCAAAAGAATAGGGACGCCGCACAGAACGATGGCCACCCACGCAAGGTCAAAAGGAAAAGGAGAAATACCCAGGATGCTGCCTGCCAGCGCCAGGCCAGACAGGATCAGGAAAGCTGCCTCCCGACGTGTGCCGCCCCAGCTCAGCAAATGCTCCAGGTTCCGCGTCAATCGTTTCACCGCAAATCGCCTCCGTCGCAATATACCCCATGGGGGTATATTGACATCATACCCCCACGGGGTATATTTGTCAAGACGCTGGGAGAAAAAAGCACCCGGGCCGGCTCTTCCCGGGCCAGGCCCCGCTCCTTGCGGGCCGCCTTCATACCTTCGCCGGCCATAGCAGGCTTCCCTGCAAAATTGATTTCATATCCGGCAATCGTGCAGTATTGCGCGGGGAAGCGGTCTCATCAAGTGTATTTGACAAAATTTCCGCCGGCAGCACAAAAAGGCGGGGGCGCATCGGCGATGCGCCCCCGCTGGGGTTGTGTGATGACAAAAAACGGTTTAGAACGCAGCTACCAGCAAAGCGACAGCCAGCACCGCGCACAGCAGCGCCGCCCCAAAATGGAGGGCCGCCATCCGGCGCAGGGCAGTTTGGTTGACGATGAGGCACTCGGCGGGGTTTGAGGGGTCGTACTGGACCTCCACCTCCTGGCCGATGTTCCACACATCCCGGCCGAAGCCGTTGGGCGAGATGCTGCTGACCGTTCGGCCGCCGGCGCTGAACTGGACACAGGGGTACCAGTTTTTGCGGCCCAGGGCACTGAGCAGGGCAAACTGCACCCCATGGGCTGTGCTGTAGCCCCAATAGTGGTAGGCATCGTCGGGCACGCGGCCCGTTTTTTCATAGCGCTGCAGAAAGTGGTGGCGCACCATGCCGTCCACTGTTCCCCTGGCCCGGCCGGAAAAGCGCTTGCCGGAGAGCCTGGACAGGTCGTCCCCGCCCAGTATGGCAAACACCAGCGCCAGAACCAGCACAAAGACCGCTGCGATAACAAGCCATAACGTCATGATGATCACTCCTTTGCCATCGTGACATTGGTGGATTTCGATGCGGACAAATTGCTCTTGCGGCAGACCCCTTATTGTACGGTTTCTGCAGCTTAATTATACCCTAATTGTTCTGTTGGTGTCAATAAAAGCCCTTCTTTTCTTTACCAAAAATTTGCCACCGATTTACCCAGTCTCTATTGACCGTTTTCAATCTCAGTTTTATGCTGTTGATTGGGACGAAATATTGTGCTTTTCAATGTTTTGCCCTTGCTCTTGCGATCACAACAGTGGAATTTCCACAAGAATGGAGGTGATTTATCAAATTTCTTGTTTTTTGTATGCAATACACGCACATATTCGCTAAGGAGGTAAAAAATGAAAACACGTTTTGCAAAAATTCTGTCTGTCGTTCTGATTCTTTGTCTCGTGTTTTCGTTTGCTTCCACTGTTTCCGCCGAAACCATTTCGCCGCACGCATCCCATTGCCCCGGCAGCACCGTTACCACGCGGCAGGTCAATTACTTGCAGGAGTTCCCTGTACCCCACGGCCTCCGCTTAGATTATGAAACGTGGAATGTCACTTACCTGGGGCACGTGTGCTCGGTGTGCGGCGTCTACCAGCGCGATTTGATCTCCAAGAATGATCTGGTTCTCGTCTCCTGCCCCGGCGGTTACCGCGCGGCCGAAGCCGAAGAATAAGAAGCCGGATATTCCCATACAGCCCGAAAGCGCTCCCATTTGGGGAGCGCTTTCTTTGTGCCGATATCACCCTTAGCCGCGCTTTTAATTAAAAAAAGCGCACCCCGGGCAAAAGCCCGGGGTGCGCCGAGGAGGCAGGATCAAATTTGAAGGGAGTAACGCGGGGATTACTTGGACAGACGATCGCGCAGGTCAGACAGCTGTTTGCGCAGTTCGGCGGGCACGCGGCTGCCGATCATGTCGTACAGCTCTTCCACGCCCTTCACGTCCTCCAGCCACAGGTTCTTATCCACATCCAGCAGGCCCTTCACGGTATCCAGCGTAATGCCGTCCAGGCCCTCGATGTTGATGTCCTCGGCTTTGGGCACATAGCCGATGGGCGTCTCTACGGCGTCCACCTTGCCTTCGCAGCGTGCCAGCATCCACATCAGCACGCGCATGTTGTCGCCAAAGCCCGGCCAGATGAAGTGGCCTTCGTCGTCGGTGCGGAACCAGTTGACGTGGAAGATCTTCGGGGCTTTGTCGCCCAGCTTCTTGCCCATCTCCAGCCAGTGGGCAAAGTAGTCGCCCATGTTGTAGCCGCAGAACGGGCGCATGGCCATGGGATCGCGGCGAACCACGCCCACGGCGCCGGTGGCGGCGGCGGTGGTCTCAGAGGCCATGGCGGAGCCCACATACACGCCGTGCTCCCAGTTGAAGGACTGGTACACCAGCGGAGCCGTCTTGGCGCGGCGGCCGCCGAACACCATGGCGGTAACGGGTACGCCGTTGGGGTTGTTGAACTCTTTGCTCAGGCAGGGGCAGTTCTCGGCCGGGGCAGTGAAGCGGCTGTTGGGGTGCGCCAGCTTGCCGCCATTGGCCACATATTCCTTGCCGTTGACGGGCACGCCGGTCCACTCCTGGGCGTTCTCGGGCGGGTTCTTGTCCAGACCCTCCCACCACACGGTGTTGTCGTCCAGATTGTGGGCCACGTTGGTGAAAATGGTGCCCTTCATGGTGGTGTGCAGCGCGTTGGGGTTGGATTTTTCGTTGGTGCCGGGGGCCACGCCGAAGAAGCCGTTCTCGGGGTTGATGGCGTACAGGCGGCCGTCCTCACCGATGTGCATCCAGGCGATGTCGTCGCCTACGGTCCACACTTTATAGCCCTGTTTGGCATAGATCTCCGGCGGAATCAGCATGGCCAGGTTGGTTTTGCCGCAGGCGGAGGGGAAGGCGGCGGTGATATACTTGGTGTCGCCGTCGGGGCCTTCAATGCCCAGGATCAGCATGTGCTCAGCCATCCAGCCTTCTTTCTTGCCCTGATAAGAGGCGATGCGCAAAGCAAAGCACTTCTTGCCCAACAGCACATTGCCGCCGTAGCCGGAGTTGATGGACCAGATGGCGTTCTCTTCGGGGAACTGCACAATATAACGGTTTTCGGCGTCGATGTCAGCCTTGGCGTGCTGGCCGCGCACAAAGTCGTTGGAATCGCCCAGCTGGCGCAGGGCGCCCACGCCCACGCGGGTCATGATGTCCATATTCAGCACCACATAGATGCTGTCGGTCACCTCAATGCCCACCTTGCTGAAGGGGCTGCCCACAGGGCCCATGCAGTAAGGGATGACGTACATGATGCGGCCTTTCATGCAGCCCTTGTACAGCGGCAGCAGTTTGGCCTTCATCTCGCTGGTCTCCATCCAGTTGTTGATGGGGGCAGCGTCCTCTTTGTTCTTGGTGCAGATAAAGGTGCGGTCCTCCACACGGGCCACGTCGTTCTTGGCGGTGTGGTGCAGCACGCAGCCGGGCAGCTTCTCCTGGTTCAGCTCGGTCATCTCACCGGTGCGGAACGCCTCCTCGCGCAGCGCGCGCAGCTGGCCTTCGCTGCCGTCGATCCAGATGGTGGCGTCCGGAGTCATCAGGGCTTCCATTTCGGCAACCCAGTCCAGGACGTGCTGGTTGTTCGTCAGTGCCATAATAATCAACCTTTCCTTTCTGATATTCCCACTGCCGGGCCCGGCAAAAGCAGGCTTCTGCCATTCCCGGCGAAACGGCGTTTTCAAAAAACCCCATTTGATGTTATTGTACCGCATCGCGAAATAAAGTACAAGGGTTTTTGCGAAGGTTTGTGAAAAAAGAACGTCTTTTTCCGGCGGCAAGCGGCGTTTGCACCCCCCTGCGGCTATTACAGCCGCTTGCAGTAGTACACAATGCGTCCGGCCTCGCAAAAGCCCAGCGCCCGGTGCATCGCCTGGCTGCCGGCGTTTTCCAGCGCGCAATCGCTGGCAAATTCCACGCAGCCGGCCCGCCTGGCCCACATCTCGCAGGCGTGCTCCAGTGCGCGCGCGATTCCCCGCCCCCTTGCCTGCGGCAAAACGAAGATCCCTTCCAAATAGCCCACCGGGCTGCCGGTGCATCCTTCCACATAATCCCGGCGCAGCCCACACTGAGCAAACCCCAACGCGCGGCCGCCCTCGCACCACAAATACAGCACCAAATCCGGCCGGGCGCCGCAGTAGGGGCGCAGCTCCCGCTCCAGCTCTCCGGCGGTGTGGCCGGGCCACAGCTGCCGGGCCAGGGCAGCTGCCCGGGGCACATCCCCCTCCAGGGCCTGACACACCATATTCATCCCTCCCGCTCCAACACCGTAAATTTGCGCGTATACGCCGTGCCGCAGGGCTGCGGCTTCATGCAGCACAGCGCAGCCAGGTCCTCGGCCGCGCAATGGGCGGCCGCCATGGCTGCGCAGGGGCCGCCGCGGCGGGACAGCGCGGCCAGGCTGGCATCCAGCGGCAGAGCGGGCCGGGCAGCCCGCAGCACGGCCAAGCCCGCCCGGCTGGCCCCCAGCACATGGATATAAGGGGGCAGCACCGGCAGGCTGCCGGTATACCCCAGCGCCGCATCCAGCACCAGCCGGCGCAGGCGGGCAGTGGGGTAACGTTTGGTTTTCAGCGCTTCCACCAACGCCTCCAGCGTGGGCGCCGTGCGCACGGCGCCAGCCAGGCGGTTGGCCAGGCCCTCCCCCGCCCCGCGCACGTCATCAAAGCTGTGCCGTGCCCGCAGGCGGCTGAGCACCGCCGTGGACAGCGCCCGTTCATCCTGCCACAAGCCGGCATCCCAGGCCGCCTGGTAGCGGGCCAGGCACGCCGGCGGCACATAGGCCGCCAGCGCCTTTATGCCCCGGCCCCGCACCGCCCGGCGCAGCGCCGAGGCCGATGCATACCGCCGCTGTTCGGCGCCGGTATCGCCGCACGCCGGCGTCTCCTCCGGTTCCAGGGCGGCGTCATGGCCGGCGCCCTGCCGGCCCAGGGCCAGGGGCTCCATGGAGCTGCCCAGCTTCGCCAGGGCGCGGCAATAATCCACCGCCAGAATGTTGTTTGGCTGGTCCAGCATGGCCCCGGCGCCCGGGCACAGGGCCTCTGCCGTGCGGGCCCGCGCCGCTGCCAGCGGCACGCCTTCGTCCAGGGCACGGCGCAAGGCTGCCCGGAACGCCCCGCTTTCCAGGGTGCGCGCCACCCGCCGGATCTGCTCCAGGTCCGGCGTCTCGGCGCCGAAAGCCAGGGTATCCACGCAGCCCAGGCCGTTCAGAAGCGCCGTGCCCGCCAACGCAAAGCCTTCGGCGCTTCTGCAGGCGCAGGGCGCCGGGATCTCAATCACCAGGTCCGCCCCGCCGGCCAGGGCTGCGTCGGCCCGCACACCTGCCGGCAGAACAGCCACCTGGCCCCGCTGCACCACCGAAGGGCTTACGGCGCATACCACCGCACCGTATCCCATCTGCCGCAGCCGGCTGATCTGCCAGGCATGGCCGTTGTGAAAAGGGTGATACTCAGCAATAATTCCTGCGATTTTGATGATTTTCCCCTCCGTTTCCCTTGAAAATCCCCTGCTCTCATTATATAATATTAACGCAACTGAAGAAAGCCCCTTTTCCGCAGGGGCGCGACGATCTTATGGGAGGAAAAACGGATGAAGATTTTGGTTATCAACTGTGGTTCCAGCTCTTTGAAGTATCAGCTGATCGATATGTCCAACGAGAGCGTGCTGTGCAAAGGCCTGTGCGAGCGAATCGGCATTGAGGGCAGCAAAATCACCCACAAAGCCAACGGCGGCGAGTGGAGCGCAGAGGTTCCATTCCCCACCCATACGGAAGCCTTTATGAAAGTGGTGGAGATGATGACCACCGGCGAAGGCGCCGTTGTGCGTGATAAGAGCGAGATTGACGCCATCGGCCACCGCGTGGTGCAGGGCGCCGAGTTCTTCACCAAGAGCGAGATCGTCACCGATGCCATCATCGACAAGATTGAAGAAATTGCCCCCCTGGTCCCGGTGCACAACATGGCCCATGTACAGGGCCTGCGCAGCGCCAAAGACGTGTTCGGCGAGAACGTGCCCAACGTGGTGGTGTTCGACACCACATTCCACCAGACCATGCCCCCCGAGGCCTATATGTACGGCGTGCCTTATGAGATGTACGAGAAGTACTCCATCCGCCGCTATGGCGCCCACGGCACCAGCCACCGGTATGTGAGCCAGGTGGCCGCCCAGTACCTGAACAGCACCGACCTGAAGATGGTGACCTGCCATCTGGGCAACGGCAGTTCCATTTCCGCCGTGAAGGACGGCAAGTGCATCGACACCAGCATGGGCCTGACCCCGCTGGCCGGCGTGATGATGGGCACCCGCTGCGGCGATGTGGACCCCAGCGTGGTGACCTATATGGAGCAGAAGCTGGGCATCCACGGCCAGGAGATGGCCGACTACCTGAACAAGAAGTGCGGCCTGCTGGGCGTTTCGGGCGTATCCAGCGACATGCGCGATGTGACCAGCGCCGCCGACGCCGGCAACGAGCGCGCCAAGCTGGCCCTGCGGATGCTGAGCTACCAGATCAAGAAGTACATCGGCAGCTACGCCGCCGCCATGGGCGGGCTGGACTGCGTGGTGTTCACCGGCGGCATCGGCGAGAACGATGCGCGCACCCGCGCCTATGTGTGCAAAAACATGGGCTTCCTGGGCCTGTCCATTGACCCGAAGCTGAACCTGGAGGCCCGGGGCGACATCCGGGACATCTCCGGCGCCGGCAGCAAAGTGAAGGTGCTGGTGATCTGCACCAACGAAGAGCTGATGATCGCCCGGGACACCCAGGCCCTGGTGCTGGACATGAAGAAATAATCGGCCTGTCTGCGGGTTCGCGGATGTCCCGTCCGGGGAACGCGGCCGGCGGCATCCGCGCGCGAGGGGGCACGCTTACCAGCGCAAAAGATTGGCAGAAACGGCGCACCCGTCCGGGTGCGCCGCTTCTTTTTACCTGTGCGGAAAATCTTCCGGAAATTCTCCGTCTTTTTACAGCACTAGCTGCACTATTTGCAACCGCATATCTTCTGTTTATTGCCATTTTGTGTAATTTGTATAATTATGGTCCATATTTTTGTTTGTTTTTGCGATTGATTGCACAAGCGATTCATGGTACACTTTCTATAGAAGTATTGACATATTGCTTGCAGCGAATGAACCGACAGCCTTCTTGGAAGCACGATCATCAATTTGAGCGCACAAAACAATTCGTTCAATTGGAGCTCCAGTGGCGGCTGATCATGCTTTTCCAAATTCCGCTGCCGCGCTGCATGTGCAGCAGCGGCGCCCCGACGATCTGCCGGCCATCAGCCAAAGAGCACATTCTTTGGCTGTGTCGCGGCAGGCAGTTCGCCAGCAGACCGGGTGCACTTGTCCCATGCGCCCCAGCTGTTGGTGCACATTGCGAAAGGACGTGATGTTGGATGTCCCAGACAAACGTGCCCCGGCGCGAAGGGCTGTGGGAGAAAATACGCGGATGGTTGTGGGTCCCCGTTATTTTTTTGAATATCGCTTTGGTTGTACTGATTCAGGTTCTATTTTTTCACACAATCCCCGGCCCGTTGACGGCCGACAAAATCGTGGACGACCCCTATTTTGAGGGCTGCACCTTCATCAGCATGTCCGCGGAACAGCTGGATGGCCCCATCGGCACCGGCCGCTGCGGCTATGTGCTGTTTGAAGACCCCCAGGGCCAGCGGAAAATGACCCGGTATGACTGTAACCGGGTGTTCAACCGCTGGGGCCGCGCCCCCTTCTCCACCCGGAAGGTGGAGGGCGATACGGTGAATATGTTCAGCTTTTTGGGCTACGACCAGATCTCCATCCGGGAGAGCGGCGGCCTGGGGATGATCCGCCCCTTTTTCTGGCCCCGCAGCCAGCAGACATCCTTGTATGAGCTGGTCATCAGCGGGCTGATTCTGCAGGGCCTGGAAGCCTGGGGGCTTCACTTGCTGCGCAAACGCCGCGCCTCAGCCGTTGCACGTGCCGCCAGCCATCAAAATACCGCCCAAGCATCAGGCGCCACAACCCCAGGCACAGACGCCATCAAGTAAAAAATGGCTTTTAAGATATGGTGATATAGAAACCGCCGCCGCTGAAGGCGGCGGTTTTTTGTTTGCCGGGTACCCGCCGCCGCGCCGCCCGGCAAGGGGCACACAAGCGCCGGGCCGGCACCTTCCCTGCCTGTTCCGCCGGCAGGGCCCTCACTCCTCACGGCGGTATTCAATGACATCGGACACCGGGCAGTCCAGGATGAAACATAGGGTGTCCAGGGTTTTCAGGGTGATGGTCTGCCCGTGCTTCATCCGGTGCAGGATATGGCTGGAGAAGCCATGCTTGTAGATCAGCTGGTATTCGGTGATGTTTTTGCGGTACAGCGTTTTATAGAAGGGATCATAAGAGATCATTATTACCACCTCGGTTTCACTGTACCATACTCAATGTGTTGACTATGCTCAATTAATTGAGTATAATGGCAAAAAGGAGGTGGCGCCGTGGGCTTTGAAGAAGATTACAGGCGCTACGGCGCGGCCCTGTACCGGCTGTGCCTGGGCTACCTGCGCTGTTCCCAGGACGCAGAGGACGCCGTGCAGACGGCCTTTGTGCGCTATCTGCAGCAGCCCGGGCGGGACGCCTGGCCCGACAGGCACAAACAAGCCTGGCTGGCACGCACGGCGGCCAACTGCTGCAAAGACGAGCTGCGCCGGGCCGGACGCCGCCTGCGGGCCCCCTGGCCGGCGGAGGACCGAAGTCTGGCGGGATGGGCCGGCGGGCCCGGGGAGGCCTGTCCGGACGCGGCGGCCCTGCTGGCCCGGCTGCCTGCCCGGTGGCGGCGGGCGTTGTGGCTGGCCGGCCTGGGGTATACCTCGGCGGAGATCGGCGCGCGGCTGCACTGCAGCCCGGCCACAGCGCGCACCTGGATGCGCCGGGGCCGCCAGCGCCTGCGGAAACTGGCTGCGGAGGGCGGCGCGGCAGACGGTCTTTGAGCCTGTGGAGGTATTTCCGCGCCGGGCGGAAGAAAGGCGCATAACTTCGGGCAAGTGAATCACGCCGGGCGAATTTTTCCGGAAGGCCTGCCGCCCGTCGGACAAAAGGGCAACAAAAAAAGCGCCGCAGCGCGGCGCTTTTCCCATTTCGAAGAAGTGTTGGGGCTCAGCAGATGGCGTTGTACACGCGCTCCAGCTCCCGGACGTTCTCGCTCACCAGCTTTACAGGCTTGGTGTAGTCCAGGCTCATCAAACCCAGGATGCTCTTGGCATCGGCGATGGCGCCACGGGCGTCATGCACCCCAATGTCGTCACCGCAGGTGGTTGCGGCGTTCATGATGTTCTTTACTTCGTTGAAATTGGAAATCTTAACTTCTTTGATCATCGTCAATCATCCTCACTTTCTAGCGGTGATCTTTTTTGCAAGGCACCGGGCCCAATGCCCGATCACTTTCCCGTCCTTGCATTGTGCATTATATCACAAAAACTCCCGCTTGTGTTGTGCACATTGCCCAAAAGCAAGCATTTTGGCAAATTTTTTCTCATCTGCACAAAAGCACATTTCTCCAAAACTGCATTTTGGTGAGTTCGCCGAGGATTTCTGCCATATGTTCCCATCAAAATTTCGTATATCAGAATATTTTATGAAGTAGTGCTCATTTTCATCGTTTTTAGCTTGGTTTTCAACTTTGTAAAATTCCCGTAAAAAGAATCCCGCATGAGACACAGTCTCACGCGGAACGTTTTCTCCATATAACGCTCTGCTCATACCTCCTGCCCGGCGGTTTCCGGCCGGTTCTCCGGTGAAGCGGGCGGCCGATGCGAAGCGGTGCTGCGTGTCAGCAAAAATCCGGCAGCAATAGCCGTAAAAGGGGCCACTGTCACCAAGCCAAAGCAGCCCACCAGCGTTTGCAGCAGCTCGCTGGCGACATATTTGTAATTGAAGATATTGACCAGCGGCGTCCCCTGGGCCATGAACACCATCAGCTGTGCCATATAGCCGCCGGAGTACGCCAGAAGCAGCGTTGTGGTCATTGTGCCCATAGCCGCCTGGCCAATACGGATGCCGCTGCCTACGGCCTCCCAGGGGCGAATACCCGGCTTTTTGCGCACCACTTCACAGATGCCGCTGGTGATATCCACCGAAAGATCGATCATGGCGCCGGCCGCTCCGATGAAAATGGACGCCATAAAGATCCGTGTGAGGTTCAGGTCCTGGTAGCCGGCGTACAGGAGGGATTCGCTGTTCTCCATCACTGCGCCGTGGATGTTCAGCAGCCCGGTAAACACAATACCCAGAATGCAGGCCGTCAGCGTACCCAGCATACTGCCCAGCACGGCAGAAAGGCTGCGTTTGTCAAACCCGTAAACAAACACAATGATCACAATCGTCAGCAGGGCCACCAGCCCCAGGCCAACCAGGATGGGATCTGCCCCCTTCAGGGAGGCCGGGACCATGATCTTCCAGATGGACAGCACCGTGATCACAAAGCTGAGCAGCGCACGCAACCCGCCCGGCCCCGCAAACAGGATGAGAAGCAGCGCAAAAATTGCAGCCAAAAGCACTTCCCATCCAATGCGGTAGTGGTCGATCATGGTGACGGAAGTGATCTGACCGTCTGCATGGCTGACTACCACCAGCGCGCTGTCACCGGGGGCAAACATCTTGTCCTGCTCCAAACTGCCGGACAGCAGGTTGACCCCCAGGGCCTGCCGGCCTTTGAACTGTCCCTGTTCGATGCGCAGCGTGCACGCCTGCTCGCCGCTTTGGATCAGGCCGCTGCTGATAATGGTGGAATTGTCTACCGACAGCACGGTGGCTTTCACCTTATCCGCGCCTTGGTAGATCAGCGCGCCTTCGTACCCGGTGGGAAGCATCAGCAGCAATGCCGTCAGCAGCAGGCCCGGCAGCAGTACGCGCCAGGAGGCAGTTTGACTGCCCCACAGCTTTTTGAATATGGCCAACATTTTGGCACCCATGGACATGTTCTCCTTTTCTTGATGTTCCGCAGGCAGCACAAAGGGCAACGCCCTGCCGGGCGCTGCCCTTCGGCTGTATGGCCGGACAGCGTGCTTACGCCACGTCGGTCAGTTCGGCCAGGTTGAAGAAAATTTCCGTATTGTCGTAGTACCCCTCGAACAGTTCCTGTCCGGCACCCATGGCAAACACGGCCACGGGCAGGCCCGTGTGGCTGTAGCTGGTGAAGTCAATGCCGGATTTATTGTTCAGGATATGCGTGATGGTGACGCTGAGGGGCTCGTAGCTGCCGTACAGCACGTACTCGGCCTGGGTCAGCTCGGTGTCGTCGGTTTTGGTCATGGTCATGTTGTAGGCGTCTTCCAGCAGGCCCAGCTCGTACTCGGTCATCACCAGGCTGCCGGAGGTGACGTTGGAGGGGTGGCTGTCGGCGCTGTCGGTGACCACGCCGTCCTCAGCCGCCTGGCCCGCGGCCGCCTCGGTCGTCAGGCCGAACAGTTCCTCCACATCCGCCAGCACCTCTTCAAAGCTGGTGCCCTCTTCTTTGTAACGGGCCACATAGTCGCTGTCATACTTCGCATAGCTGATTTTCTGATTATCCAGATTCTGCAGGAAGGTATCGTAGTTGGTGCCTGCATAGCCGATGGTCAGGCCGCCGGTCTCATGGTCGCCGGTCACCAGGATCAGTGTCTCGTCGGGGTGCTCGTTGTAGAAGGCAATGGCCTCCTCCACCGCATCGGACAGGGCCTTGGTGTCGCCCAGGGTGCTGCCGGCATCGTTGGCGTGGCAGGCCCAGTCGATCTTGCCGCCCTCCACCATCATGAAGAAGCCGGTATCATTGTCCAGCATATCAATGCCCTGGGCCACATAGTCCCGCAGTGCCCACGTACCGTCCTCACGGTCCAGTTCATAGGGGATGGAATCGCCGTCGGCCAGCTGTTCGCTGATAACTACCGCCTTGCCGCTTTCGGCAGTGAGTGCTTCGGCTTCGGCCTGGGTGCGCACCACCGTGTAACCGGCGTCCTCGGCCAGGGTATACAGGTCATCCTGGTCCTCTTCCGCACCGGTGGGCTGCAGCAGCGCACCGCCGGCGAAGTAATCAAAGCCGGATTCGATCATCTCCAGGCCAATCTCGTAATAGCTGTTGCGGCTGACCTGGTGGCAGTAGAATGCCGCAGGGGTGGCGTGGTTCAGGTTGACGGAACTGATGATGCCGATCTTGTAACCCAGCTGATCTTTCAGCTTTTCGGCAATGGTTTCATAGGCCACGGTACCGGTTTCATCCATGTTGATGGTGCCGCTGTAAGTTTTGTGGCCGGTGGAGATGGAAGTAGCGGTGGAGGCGGAATCCGGGCAGAAAGATGTGCTGTCATAGGTCTGGGCGCTGCCGGCCACGGGGAATTCCACAAAGCTGAGGGCGTCCTCGTGCTGCAGCACCGCACCGTCGCCGCCCATGCTGGTGCCGTTCTCCAGCGCCGAGAGATAATAGTTGGTGCTCTGGATCTGGGGATAGCTCATGCCGTCGCCGATAAACAGGAAAATGTACTTGGGGGTTCCGGCGGCCTGGGCAGGCGCCGAAGCGGCCACTGCGGAAGCGGGCACAGCCTCCGACGCAGAAGCCGCTTCACCCGCGGCAGTGCAGCCGGCCAGGCTGAAAGTCAGTGCGGCGGCCGCCAAGAAAGCGCCGGCGCGTTTCATCAGATGATTCATTTTGTTCTTCTCTCCTTGCAGTTTTTCACATTTCTCTTCTCCGCCGCCCGGGCCGGATGCCCGGCGGCTGTCTTTATTATAGAACACACAACGAAAAGGAAAAACCAAAGGGATGTACAACCGCCGTAAAAAAAGTTTCGCCGTTATTTGGCAAAAAACCGCCGGATTTTACAAGCTCCATACCCGGCCAAGCACCGGCCGGCAGCGCATGCGGCCCATCTTTTCCGCCGCACAAACAAAAATGCGGGACGCAGCACCCCTTCCGGGTTGCTGCGTCCCGCCGGCCTTTACATGTATTTATTGGGTTCACACATGGCTGTAAGCTCACCTGCAGTGCCAATGCGCTTTACCATAGGCTGCACACCTGCTCATACATATCTACATACTGTTTGGCGCTGGCACTCCAGCTGTAGTCGCACTCCATGGCACGCTTCACCAGTACCTGCCAGCCCTCGGCGTGCTCATAGCCTTCCTTTGCCCGCAGAATGGCATGCAGCATCTCATGGGCATTATAATTGTCGAACACAAAACCGTTGCCCTGGCCGTCGCCGGAATCGTGGATGGAATCCCGCAGGCCGCCGGTAGCGCGCACGATGGGGATAGTGCCATAGCGCAGAGCCACCATCTGGGACAGGCCGCAGGGCTCGGATTTGCTGGGCATCAGGAACATATCGGCGCCGCCGTAGATTTTGCGGGCCAGGGAGGGAATAAAGCCGATCTTCACACCCACACTGCCCGGGTTGCGGGCAGCCAGGTCGCCGAAGAAACTCTCATACTCATGTTCGCCGGAACCCAGCACCACCAGCTGGCAGCCGTTGTTCACGATCTCCTGCGCCACATGGCGCACCAGATCCACACCCTTATGGCCCACCAGACGGGTCACCATGGCCACAACGGGCACAGGCCAGTCGTGGAGGCCGAAGATCTCCTGCAGATCTTTTTTGCACACGGGTTTGCCCTTGGCAAAGGTGGCGCTGTCATAATTCTCCGCCAGATTCTTGTCCGTGGCCGGGTCATAACCCTTGGTGTCGATGCCGTTCAGAATACCGCACAGCTTGTACTGCTTCTTTCGCAGCAGACCGTCCAGGCCATGGCTGTACCAGGGGTCCAGGATCTCTCCGGCGTAGCTGGGCGAAACAGTGGTCACCTTATCGGCGCACTCAATGGCGCCCTTCATGAAGTTGGCACAGCCGTCATACTCCAGAATGTGGGCGTCGGCCCGACTGACGCCCACGGTGTCCTCCAGGATCTCCAGGCCATATTTGCCCTGGTACTGGATGTTGTGAATGGTAAACACCGTTTTGATATTGCGGAACTCCTCCAGGTGACGATAGTACAGGTTCAGATACACGGGCACCAGGGCGGTCTCCCAGTCGTTGGTATGGATGATGTCCGGCTTAAAGTCGATGTGGAACAGCATTTCCAGAATGGCGCGGGAGAAAAAGGCAAAGCGCTCGCCGTCATCATAGAAGCCATACAGGCCCATGCGTTTGAAATAGTATTCATTGTCCAGGAAGTAATACTTCACGCCGTCCCATGTCATCTCGAACACGCCGCAATACTGGTTGCGCCAGCCCACAGGCACGTTGAAATTGGTGAGATATTTCATTTTTTCCCGCCATTCGGGCTTAATATCGCCGTACAGGGGCATTACCACCCGGCAGGCCACCTTACGGTTGCGGATGGCCCGGGGCAGGCTGCCGGCCACATCGCCCAGTCCGCCGGATGCAGCAAAAGGCGCAGCCTCGCTGGCACAGAACAGAACATTCATAACACTTCTCTCCTTTTCAAGCATGGGTTTTCAAGCAAAACCGGTTCAAAAGCGGGCGGGCCCCCGCGGGCCCGCCCGGCCGTCCGGTCAGATCACGGTGTTCTTCTCCACGTACACGGGGAAAGAATCGTTTCCCGCCAGATGGCGGTTTTCACTGACCTGTACATTCTTGTCGGTGACGATATACTCCATTTCCACGCCGGGGTGCACCACGGTACCCTGCATCAGAATGCAGTTTTTCACCCTGGCACCCTTGCTGATGCGCACGCCGCGGAACAGCACGCAGTTCTCCACTTCGCCTTCGATGACGCAGCCGTCGGCCACCACACAGTTGCTGACTTTGCTGCCCAGGGCATAGCGCACGGGGGCCTCATCCCGCACTTTGGTGTACACCTGGCGCTCGGCCGGGAACAGTGCATCCATGTTTTTGGGGTCCAGCAGGCGCATGTTCTCATGGAAGTAGCTGCGCATATCATAGATACGGCTGCGATAACCGGTGAACTCATACCCGCGCACGTTCAGCGCCTTCAGGCTGGGGGCCAGAATGTCCCGCTCGAAATACACCATGTTGTGGGTGCGGGCGTCCTTCACCATGGCAATCAGCTCCTCACGGCCGATCACCGTCACATTCATGCACAGGTTCTGCATACCGGGGCGGTAGTCATCGGTGCGGATCTCGCTCACCCGTCCCTCGCCGTCCATGGTCAGGGTGTAGTTGGCCGTCTTGATGGGCTCGGGGATCTCGGTGCGCTCGTACACCATGGTCACGTCCGCGCCGCTGGCCACATGCTGAGCCAGCAGGTCGGCATAATCCAAATCCCAGGCGATGTTGCAATCGCTGAGCACCACATACTTTTCCTTATGGCTCTCCAGATAGTCCAGGATGCTGCACAGGGCCTCTACCCGGCCGTGGTACACATTGTTGTTGGACTGGGCGAAGGGCGGCACGATGTTCAGGCCGCCCCGCTTGCGGGACAGGTCCCACTCGCGGCCGTTGCCCAGATGATCCATCAGGGAATAATAATTGCGTTTGGCCAGCAGCGTAACACTGCTGATGCCTGCGTTCACCATGGCGGACAGGGTGAAGTCGATCATGCGGTAGCGGGCCGCAAAGGGGATGCTGGCCATGCTGCGCAGCCGGGTCAGCTCCGGCAGCTGCTCGTCATAGGTATTGGGGAAAATCACACCCAGCGTACTGATATTTACCATAAGTTCTCACCATCCTGTACGTCTTTTTCCAGCATTGCCTTGGGGCCCACCTTGGCGCCGGCGCCCACGGTGACGCCCTCGCCCACAACGGCTACGCCCCACTTGGATTTATCCTCCACATTCTCGGGCGCTGCGCCCACAACGGCGCCGCGCTTGACCACCACATTTTCGGCGATGATGGAATAGAACACCTGCGCGCCCTCTTCCACCTTGGCGCCGGGCATCAGGATGGAGGACTGCACCAGCGCGCCTTTTTCCACCTTTACACCGGCGAACAGGACACTGTCCACCACATGGCCCTCCACCTGGCAGCCTTCGGTGATGATGGCGTTGTCAATCTTCGCCTCGCTGCTGATCCAGTGGCCGGGCAGGCCGGCAGTGCGGGAGTAGATCTTCCAGTCCTTTTCCCACACGTCCAGGGGGACGTTGGGATCCAGCAGATCCATATTGGCCTCCCACAGGCTGTCGATGGTGCCCACGTCCTTCCAGTACCCTTCAAAGGGATAAGCCACCATCTTCTGGTGGTCGCCCAGCATGTTGGGGATGATGTTCTTGCCGAAGTCATTGGAGGAAGTTTTGTCGGCCTCGTCCTCGGTGAGATATTTGCGCAGTTTTTCCCAGGTGAAGATGTAAATGCCCATGGAAGCCAGGTTGGATTCGGGCTGCTTGGGCTTTTCGGCAAACTTGGTAATGGTGCCGTCCTTGTCCGCCGTCATAATGCCGAAGCGGGAGGCCTCCTCCCAGGGCACCTCCATCACGGCGATGGTGCAGTCGGCCTCTTTTTCCTTGTGGAAGGCCAGCATCTTTGCATAATCCATCTTGTAGATATGGTCGCCGGAGAGGATGATGACATACTGGGGATCGTACCGCTCAATGAAATTGATGTTCTGGTAGATGGCGTTGGCAGTGCCCTTGTACCAGTCGGAACCAGTGGCCGTCTGATAGGGCGGCAGCACATGCACGCCGCCGTATACGCGGTCCAGATCCCACGGCTGGCCGTTGCCGATGTATTCATTCAGCAGCAGCGGCTGATACTGGGTGAGGATGCCCACGGTGTCGATACCGGAATTGACGCAGTTGGACAGCGGGAAATCGATGATGCGATATTTTCCGCCGAACGGCACTGCGGGTTTTGCCAGCTTTTTGGTCAGGGCATAAAGGCGTGAGCCCTGTCCGCCTGCCAGCAGCATTGCGATGCATTCTTTCATAATCTTCTCCCCTTCTGGCCGGGCGCCACATGCGCCTTCGGCCCGGTTTACATTGGGTAATTGCCTGCGGCTGCGCCGGGCGCCTCAGGCTTTCGGTGCCTTGGCCGCGCCTTTGCGGGCGGCCGGGGCCTTCTTTTTGGCCGGGGCCTTTTTGGCAGGTGCCTTGGCCCTGGTTGCCGGTACTTTCAGCAGCACGGCACTCATCGGCGGCACCTGCAGCGAAACGGAGTAGTCGAACCCGTGCATGGGTTTTTTATGGCTGCGGACCTTGCCGTTGAGCACGCCGGAGCCGCCGTATTTGACGTCGTCAGAGTTCAGCAGCTCGGTGTAGGTGCCTGCCTTGGGCACGCCGATTTTGTAATCCGGCCGCAGCACCGGTGCGAAGTTGCAAACGGCAATGATCTCATTGCCCTTTTTGTCCCGCCGCAGGAACGCCACCACGCTTTGGGAGGAATCGTCCGGGACGATCCACTGGAAGCCTTCCCAGCTGAAGTCCACCTCCCACAGGGCGGGGGTATCCAAATACAGGCGGTTCAGGTCCTTCACATACTGCTGCATTTGGGCATGGCGGTCATAATCCAGCAGCAGCCAGTCCAGCTGCTGGTTTTCGTTCCACTCGATGAACTGGGCAAACTCCTGGCCCATGAACAGCAGCTTTTTCCCCGGATGAGCGGCCATATAGCCGTAGAACGTGCGCAGCCCCTGGAACTTCATATCGTATTCGCCCGGCATCTTATTGATGAGGCTGCACTTGCCGTGCACCACCTCATCATGGGACAGCGGCAGGATGAAGTTCTCGCTGAATGCATAGAAAAAGCTGAAGGTGACTTTATTGTGATTGCCTGAGCGGAACAGCGGGTCGGTGGAGACATAGCTGATCATGTCGTTCATCCATCCCATGTTCCATTTGAAGTTGAAACCCAGGCCGCCGTCGCTTACCGGATGGCTCACCTTGGGCCAGGCGGTGCTCTCTTCGGCGATCATCAGCGCGTGGGGATGACGCGCAAACACCTCGGTGTTCAGCTTCTGCAGGAAGGCGATGGCTTCCAGGTTCTCTTTGCCGCCGTTGATGTTGGGGCTCCACTGGCCGTCCTTGCGGTTGTAGTCCAGATACAGCATGCTGGCCACGGCGTCCACACGCAGGCCGTCCACATGGTACTGCTCCAGCCAGAACAGTGCGTTGGAAATCAGGAAGCTCTGTACTTCGGGCCGGCCGTAGTCGAACACCATGGTGCCCCACTCTTTGTGTTCGGCCCGCAGGGGGTTCTGGTCTTCATAGCAGTTGGTGCCGTCAAACTTATACAGCCCGAACTGGTCCTTCGGGAAATGGGCGGGCACCCAGTCCATGATGACGCCGATGCCGCCCTGGTGGCAGGCATCCACAAAAGCCATAAAGTCATGCGGGGTGCCGTATCGGCTGGTGGGGGCGAAATAGCCCGTCACCTGATAGCCCCAGCTTCCGTCAAAGGGATATTCCATGATGGGCAGCAGTTCCACATGGGTGTAGCCCATCTGCTGTAAGTACGGCACCAACTGAGCTGCCAGGTCTTTGTAGTTCAGCGGGTTGCCGTCGGGATACGTCTTCCAGCTGCCTGCGTGCATCTCATAGATATTCATGGGGCGCTCCAGCGGGTTTTCAGCGGCTGCTTTTTTCTGCCAGGGGCCGTCGTGCCACGCATAGCCTGCCAGCTCGTATACTTTTGAGCAATTTGCCGGGCGCGTTTCCGCATGGAACGCGTAGGGGTCAGCCTTAAAAATCAGCTCATCATCAGGGGTGGTGACGCAGTACTTATAAATGTCATACTGAGCCAGCCCGGCCACAAACGCTTCCCAGATGCCGCCGTCCGGATCCAGGTTCTTCATCGGCGTAGCCTTGGGCACCCAGCTGTTGAAATCGCCCACCACGCTGACCGCCTTGGCCCGGGGTGCCCACACGCGGAACACCACGCCGTCCAGACCGTCGCGCCGGGCAAAATGAGCACCGAAAAAGCGCTGGCTTTCAAAATTGTTGCCCTGCTTGAACAGGTAAATGGGGATCTCCCCTTCCGGTTTTTTCTGCGTTCGTTTCGTCAACATCTTTTCCTCCCTCCCGCAGCGGCACTGTGCCGGCGCCCACCGGTGGGCATCAGGCGCTGCACCGCTTTTGGCGCAGTTTGGTTACTTATTATCATACTCATTTTTGCAGAATTTTTCAATAGATTTCTGTATTATTTATTCAACAGCCCTCCAAAAATCGGCAGAAAATCTATACATTTTGCACAAAATTTACGTAAAATTTTTTCACTCGAAAATTTTCATCCTGTTTTTTGTGCAATTTTCACAAATGCAAACCTCAAATTTATACCATAATCAACACAGTTACACGCCGGCTTGCAGGCCGCATGCCTGCAGGTAGGCAAAGCTTCGGGCCATGCACGCGAAGGGATCGTCACCGGCGGCAAAGGTCTCCTGCTCGGCAAACACCCAGGGCACACCGGTCTCCCTGCAGGCGGCCACAATGGGCGGCCAGTCCACACACCCCTCACCCAGCACGCGCAGACGCACCGCACCGTTTTCCAGAACAAAATCTTTGCAGTGGACGAAGTCCACCCGCCCTTCATAACGCCGAAGAAGAGCCGGCACATCCTGCCCGCCCCGCACCGCATGGAACGCATCCAGCCCCAGCATCATTTCCGGCACCTGTTCCAGCAGCCAATCCGTCACCGTCCGGTCGGGACAGCCCGGCATGGGGGCGAATTCCCGGCTGCGCGGATGGAAGGACAGCACCATTCCCTGGCGGGAGAGCGCGCGTACCATTCGGCGGGAGGTCTCCGCCAGCGCCTCGCAGGCGGCCCGGTCCAGCTTTTCCCCGGGTACGCCGCTGATACACACATGACGGCTGCCGCACAGGCGGTTCATCTCCACCACCGTATCCCAGTCTTTTTCCACCTGCCAGGTAAAGTCCTGGGTGGAAACACTCGTCAGCCCGGCTTCCGCCAAGGCATCCGCCACCCAACGGGGCGAAAGAGACGGTGACAGCCACTGCAGCTGCACTACCCGGCAGCCCATGGCCGCCAGGCGCCGAAATGTGCGCCGTGCCTCCTCCGGCGTCTGCAAAAAAGCTTTCAGGCTGGAAATTTGAATGCCTGCGACGGACATATAGACCCCTCCGTTTCATTCTTTGGTCAATTCCATTGTACCACGCCGTCAGCCCGTGTGCAAGAACTTGTGCGCAAACCGTTCGCACAGGATCTTCCGCAGCGGCCTGGCGCCGCAGGCTTGCCCTCACCGAGTGAATCGCCCTGCGGCCGGCCGCCGGCTCCGCTGCTTTCCCCGGGGAATGGCGGAAAAGAAGCGCAAAGCGGCAAAAAAATAAGAGGAACCAACGGTTCCTCTTGCGCCGGACCGGGCCCTGCTCCCGGGCACATGGTTCACAGCCATTTTTTCTTGATCATCAGCACTACGCTGAAGAATGTAGCCGCCACCGCAATCAGGATCACCAGCCAGAACCCGAAGGGGGATGTTTCGAAGGGCACCGGCACATTGGTGCCCCACAAGCCAAACACGATGGTGGGCACCGTGAGGATGATGGTCACAGAGGCCAGCAGCTTCATCACGATGTTCAGGTTGTTGGAGATCACCGAGGCAAAGGCGTCCATCGTGCCGGAAAGGATGTCCCGGTAAATGTTCGCCATTTCGATAGCCTGCTTGTTTTCAATGATAACGTCTTCCAAAAGTTCGGTATCATCGGGGAACTCCCGCACAAAATCCATGCGCAGCAGCTTTTCCAGCACCAGCTCATTGCCCTTCAGCGAAGTGGAAAAGTACACCAGGCTCTTTTCCAGACCCAGCATCTGGATCAGCTCTTTGTTTTTCATAGAGATATGCAGCTCATTTTCCACCCGGCCGGAAGCCTTGTCCACTTCCCGCAGATAATACAGGAACAAGGTGGCATTGCGGTACAGCAGCTGCAGCGTCATACGCCGCTGCTTTTTGGTGGAAAAATTCTTGACAGGGCTGTTGCTGAACGCCCGGGACAGGGCATTCTCTTTCAGGCACACCGTAATAATGTTGTCCTGGGCCAGGATGATACCGAAGGGGATGGTGGTGTACACAAATCCACGGCCGGCCTCCATTTCCACTGTGGGCGTATCTACCAGGATCAGCGTGTGGTTATCCTCCACTTCGATGCGGCTGCGTTCCTCTTCGTCCAGTGCCGCCCGGATAGACGCCGGGTCAATCCCCAAACGGGTGCTCACCAGCAGCACCTCGTCTTCTGTCGGCGCGCACAAATCCACCCAGGCACCGGGCGCAATGCGCTCGCGCTCCAGCAGGCGGCCCTCGTCGCTCATATAAACTGAAATCATACTCTCCCTGCTTTCCGCGCCGAAGCACAGCGCGGCAGGGCTTTTACTCAAAACGGCAAAAGGCCCGCGGCGCCGTGGACGGCTGCTGTTTTATTCTGGTTGCATCTTCGGCCTACCGGCTCGCCTTCCACGGCTGTCACGCTCCCCTTTACACAAATTTACAGAAAATTCCGCACTGCCTCAGATGCCGCACACCGGCGCGCGCACCCGCAGGCACCATTAACAGTTTATGCCTTTCCGACAGGGTTTGTCAAGGCTTTTCTTCCCGGCGGCAGGTAAAAAAAAGGAAAGCCGCCGGATCTGCACTTCCGGCGGCCTTCCCGGTTCAATTGCGGCTTCTGCCCGCCCGATAAATCGCGATGAACAGCACCAGCAGCAGCACAAGCCCTCCGGCCGCCATCCCCGCTTGGGGCGGCAGGCCCGCCAGATGCGCCGCCCCGCCCAGCACGGGCGCAGCCACCAGGGCGGCTGCCAGCGCCCGCTGGACCGCCGCCACAATGAAAGGCCAGTTGCGGTTGTTGAAAGCCAGGCCGGCCATATTCATGTGGAAAGGCCCGTCGGCGTAAAAGCTGATTCTGTCCAAATCGTAATAATAGGGCAGCTGCGTGCGCACGCCCAGACAGAAATAGACCAAAAAGCCCGCCGCCATGGCAGCGGGGAGCAGCGGGCCGGCGGCGATATCCTGTCCGGGCATTCCCAGCAAGCGCAGGAAGAACAGTTCCGCCGCCGCCGCTGCCAGCGCCCCGGCCAACAGCCCGGGCCGATGGGCCCGCGGCAGGCTTTGGGCAGGTGCAGACAGCTCAATGGCCCGCTGCACCAAAGCCTCGGCATCGGCGGGCGGCACCGGAAACGGCGGCAGGGGCCGGCAGGCCAGCAGCTCAGCCACAGTGACATCCAGCGTCCGGGCCAAAGGCCGCAGCAGCTGGATGTCCGGCATACTCAGGCCGCGCTCCCATTTGCTGACAGCCTTGTCACTGACGAACAGGCGCTGGGCCAGCTGTTTCTGGGTCAATCCCTGCTGTTTGCGCCGGGCAGCCACAAAAGCGCCGAAAGCCACTTTGTCGATCGTAAAATTCTCTTCCTGGCCATCCGCGCCGCCCTGCCTCTCCTGCGGGCCGCCGGGCATCGGGGTGGTCTCGTTTTGTGCGTCCATTCTCTCATCTCCTCCTTGCCGCCATTTTAGCACCGCCGGCCCCTGCGGGCAACCGACCAGTGGTTGAGTGCGGCCGGAGGGCGGCCTGCCGCCGGTTTCCATTCTTCCCGGTACAAAAAAAGGGCGCGCCTGCTGTGAGGCGCGCCCCGGTTTTCCGTACCTGCCCTGCGCAGCGGCGCCGTGCTCAGCCGTTCAGCGCAGCCAGCAGATCATCCAGCTGCTGCTGGCTCAGCATACCGAAGGAGACCAGCTGCCCGACCAACATGCCGGTGAAAATTTTGCTGACGCCGTCTTCGCCCGTATCCCCCAGGGATGCACCGCCGGCACCGGCAGCCAGGGACTGCAGGGCAGAGCCCAGGGCCCGGGCACCAGCCGGCGTTGCCATCACTTCACCGATAGAGCTGCAGGCATCGTACACCACCGGCAGCGGCCGGCTGGCCGTGATTGTCACCGCGCCCTGCAGGCGGATATCCCGGCTGGAGGCTCCCACGGCCACCGTATATTCACCGGTCTCGGCATAGAAATCATGGAGAATGGGCTCATAGTAGGCGAAGTCTCGGCCGGTGAGGTTCACGGTTACCGTCTTGCTCTCGCCGGGCGCCAGGAACACCTTGGCAAATGCCTTCAGCTCCCGCACCGGGCGCTGGCGGCCCTTGGCGGTGACGGGCGGCGGGCACACATACACCTGGGCGGCCTCAGCGCCGGCGCGCGGGCCGGTATTGGTGACGGTAAAGCGCACCGCCAGCGCATCGGTGTCGGCCATGGCCGCTTTGTCCAAGGCCAGGCCGCTGTAGGCAAAAGTGGTGTAGGACAGGCCGTAGCCAAAGGGGAACAGCACATCCATCTCTTTCTTGTCATAATAGCGATAGCCCACAAACACGCCCTCATTGTACGCGCTGGCGCGGTCCTCGCCGGGATAGCTCAGGTACGCAGGGGTATCGCTGAGCTTTTGGGGAAAGGTCTCAGCCAGCTTGCCCGAGGGGTTTGCCCGGCCGTACAGCAGGTTCATGGTGGCCTCGCCCACACCATCGCCGGCCAGATACATCTCCAGCACGGCGTTCACGTCGTCCAGCCAGGGCATGGTGACGGGCGCGCCGTTATACAGCACCACCACGGTGTTGGGCTGCACCGCCGCCACCGCGGCGATCAGCGCGTTCTGGTTGGCGGGCATCTCCAGCGTGGTGCGGTCATACCCTTCGCTCTCATAGCGGTCCGGCAGGCCGGCCAGGATCACCACCGCCCCGGCTTTGCCGGCAGCGGCCACCGCTTCGGCCTGCAGGGCGCTGTCGGGCGTATCGGAGGCCACGTCATAGCCGCGCACCCAGCGCATCCCGTCGGCCATGGCCTCGTAAGGGGTGCTGACGCGGGTGCTGTTCACATGGCTGCTGCCGCCGCCCTGATACCGGGGCGCCCTGGCGAAATCGCCGATCAGAACCACGTCCGCCCCTTCCGTCAGCGGCAGCGCGCCGGTATTTTTCAGCAGCACCGCGCACTCTTCCGCCGCCCGGCGTGCCGCCTCATAATCGGCGGCGCGGTCAAACGTCACCCCGTCCCTGCGGCCCTCCAGATATTTCTGCACCAGCTCCAGCACATTCAGAACGGCTTTGTCCAGCTCCTCCATGGACAGGGTCCCCGCATGCACTGCATCGATTACCTCGCGGATGCCCTTGTCGCTGCCCCCGGGCATTTCCAGGTCCAGCCCGGCAGCCACACCCACGGCTCGGTCCTTCACGGCGCCCCAGTCAGTCATCACCAGGCCCCTGTAGCTCCAGCGGGTGCGCAGGATATCCGTCAGCAGCTGCTTGTTTTCGCTGCAGTAGGTGCCGTTGATCTTGTTATATGCGCACATCACCGACCAGGGCTTTGCCTGCTTGACCACCGTCTCGAAAGCTGCCAGATAGATTTCGTGCAGGGTGCGCTCGTCTACGCGGCTGTCGCTCACCATGCGGTCCGTCTCCTGGTTATTGGCGGCAAAGTGCTTGATGCAGCTGCCCGCTCCCTCGGCCTGCAGGCCGTTCACCAGCGCCGCGCCCAGCTGCCCGGCCAGGGCGGGGTCTTCGCTGTAATACTCAAAATTGCGCCCGCACAGCGGGCTGCGCTTGATGTTGAGCCCGGGGCCCAGCAGCACGGCCAGGTTTTCCCCCTGGCATTCCCTGCCCAGGATGTGTCCCAGTCGCTCGGCCAGGGCCGTGTCGAAGCTGGACGCCACGGCCGCCGAGGAGGGAAAACAAACCGCCTTGATGCTGTCGTTGATACCCAGATGGTCGGCGTCGCCCGCCTGCTTGCGCAGGCCGCTGGGGCCGTCGCTGACCATGGCGGCAGGGATGCCCAGGCGCTCGATGGCTTTGGTGTGCCAGAAATCGCTGCCGGTGCACAGCGCAGCTTTTTCCTCCAGCGTCAGCTGGCGCAACAATTCTTGAGGATTCATACAGGGTTTGTCTCCTTTCTCAATGGGCTGCGGCCAGGGCGGGCCCGGCCCGGCTTTACTTAACTGTATTATAGCGGAAACCCATGGCAAAGAAAAGCAGGCAAATGGGCCATTGCATAAATTTTACGCAAAACGGGCACCCCGCCTTTGTGCGGCAGGCTGCCCGGTGCGTTTTGTAACCTTTCCCGCAATTGGAAGCTACGCCTTTTTGACCATTTTCAAAAATTCATAGACACCGTCGTTGGAACGGCGCATAACTGTCCCTGCATCCATAAAACCGCAGGAGCGATATACCCGAATGGCCCTTTGGTTGAAGGACGCCACATACATGACGAGCTGATCAAATTTGTAACGGCCTTCGATGAAAGCGATGATCTGCGTTACAAACCGCTTTCCGCCGCCCCGGCCGCAGAGATCCGGCCGCATCCCCAAGCCGATTTCAATGGCTGTATTTTCCCGGACGGCGCAGAAGAACCCAATCAGCTCACCGTCATCCAGCACTTCATAATAGTCATTGTGATTCCTCAGCGCTTCGTCTACAAATTCCCTATAGTCCTCCGGGTCAGCTGTCATATCGTAGAAAGAATAGGCACCATCATATTTCCAGTGGTCTGCAATTTCCAGCGCATGCGGCTGTGTCAGCTGCTTAAATGTCAACACCAACTCAACAGTCTCCTTTCTTCAGGCGGATTCCAGAAAAATCGCCCCGCCTGTGAACGGCGGAGGTTCCTCTCCCGTCCATACCGCACAGCGGCACTTGATCTGTCTTTTTATGCCGGAGGAACCTTCGGATCGGCGCCGCCGGGGCAGGGCAGCCGTACAACCTGCGCATCCAGCAGCGCGGCATCCTGTTCCTCGTGGGTCACCACAGCCAGAGGACGCCCGGCACAGCGGGCTTTCACAAAGGCCGCCGTGCGGGCCCGCGCAGCATCGTCCAGGCCCTTGAAAGGCTCATCCAGCACCACGGCCCCTGCGCCGTCGGCCAGCACGGCCCGCAGCACAGCCACCCGCCGGCGCTGCCCGCCGCTCAGCTCATCTGCGCGCTTGTCCGCGTCTGCCGCGGTCAGGCCCACCGCCTCAAAAGCCGCATTCAGCGCTTCTTGCCCGGCACCGCACACCAGGCGCACATTGTCACGGGCGCTCAGCCAGTCCAGCAGACGGTCCTCCTGAAAAGCTGCGGCAATCGCCGCCCCGCCGGTGTCCGCTCTGCCCGCCTGTGGCTGCGCCAGCCCCAACAGCACCCGCAGCAGCGTGGTTTTCCCCCTTCCCGAAGGGGCCATCACACAGGTAGGCCGCGCTTTTGGGAACCGCACCGTGCAGCGGGCCAGCACCACCTGGCCGCCGTATGCCATGGTCACCTCCGAAAGGCCCACAGCCTCGGGCACACCGCCGGCGGGGGCCGTCACCGGGCCCGTCACCCGGAACAGCACCTTCCGCAGAGCCGCCAGGAACCGCAGGAACACCTTCTCAAAGACCAGGCTCAGCGCCACGATCACCGCCGTCCAGGCCAGCAGGCCGGCGGTGTCAAACAGAAGTTTGGCATCGTAAAGCTGCTCGCCGATGCTGCCCGCAGTGATGCCGATGACCTCGGCGGCCACACCGCTCTTCCAGCACAGGCCCACGCTCACCCGGGCCGCAGCATCGAAATAGGGCCAGGCCGCCGGAATGTAAAGGTTCTTTACTTTCCCCCATCGGGTGAAGCGGAACACCCGGGCCATCTCCAGCAGCTGGCCGTCCACACCGGAGAGGCCCTTCAGCACATTGGTATACACCACGGGCAGCACAATGAGGAAGCTGATAAACACCGCCAGGTTGCCCGCACTGCGCAGCCATACCAACGCCAGCACAATGAAGCTGGCCACCGGGATGCTGCGCACGGTGACCATGGGCACCCGCAGCAGCACCGCCACAAAGGGCACCGCCGCCGCCAGCCCCGCCAAGGCTGTGCCTGCAGCCAAACCCAGGGCAAAGCCGCCCACGATGCGCCCGGTGCTGAAAGACACCGTGGCCCAAAACTGCCCGGTACCCATCAGGCGTACCAGAGTACGGCACACCTCTACCGGCCCCACCAGAAACAGCTTCTGGCCGATGGCCACGGCAGCAAGCTGCCAGGCCATCAGCCAGAAGGCTGCCGCCAGGACCGTGGCGGCCATATTTTTACTTTTTGTATTTTTCTTATCTTTCATTACAATTCGTAATTTTTACGACCGCTGCACTGCCGCGCCGCCAACCGCCCCGGCAGATAGCCGCAGCGGCATTGGGGCCGTTCACGCCGCACCGTAGTAAAAATCGTCCCCGGGCATGGCGCCGCCCACCGAAGCGGCGTCGGCATCGTACAGCACCTGCAGATAACCGGACAGGTCTGCTTTCATTTCATCGCCGGCAATGTACACGATATTGCATGCGGGCAAGGCTTTTTCAGCCACCTCAGCTTTGGGTACAATGCCGTAATCGGCCACCAGCTGGGCGGCATCGGCGGTGTTGGCGTTCACCCATTCTACACTGGTCTGATACTCCTGCAGAAAAGCTTCTACTGCCTCGGGATGCTCCTGGGCAAACTCCGTGCGCACCAGGGTGACACCGGTCACCAGTGCAGAATCCGGGCTGACCTTGTCCCACTCCTCCGTCAGATTGAGCGCCACGGACAGGTTTTCCATCTGCATCTGAGCAGTCGTCACATAGGGCTGGGGCAGCATCGCCACGGCGGGGCCCTCCGCATTCTGCAAGGCGGCCAGCACTTCAGTGGCTTCGCTGTAATACTCCACAGTCACATCGGTGCCCGGTTCCAGGCCGTTCTGACGCAGCACGTAATTCAGGGCGTACTCCGGTGTGGTACCTTTGCCGGTGGCATAAATGGTTTTGCCGGCCAGGTCCGCCACAGAGGCTACGTCACCGCCGGTGGTGACGATATACAGCACGCCCAGCGTATTGATAGCCAGCACCTGCACGCCGCCCTCGGTTTTATTATACAGCACACTGGCCAGGTTGGCAGGCACCAGGGCAATATCCACGTCGCCGCTGATCACCTGGGTGCTCACCTCTTCGGCGGCACCATACATGTTGAAGTTGTAGAATTGGGCCGCACCGCCTTCATCAGCAGTCTGCATCAATTCCACCATGCCCATGGTAGTGGGCCCCTGCAGGCTGGCCACCCGCACGGTAGCACTGCCCTCGGGGGCGGCTTCCGCAGCGCTTTCCACCTGGCTGTCCGTCAGCGGCGGCACCGAGGAAGCCGGCACCGAAGCGGACGCCGGAGCGGAAGACGAGGCGGCGCTGCTGCAGCCCGCCAGCAGGCCCAGCGAAAGCGCCAGGCTCAGCAATATACTGCATACTTTTTTCATTGTATTACCCTCTTTCCCGCGCATCGGCCCCGCCGAGCCCGCCGGCCGCGGCACAGCACCTTGCGCGACGTGAGTTATTATACTATACTAAAAGCAAAATATATGTTGCCATGGCAACAGATTGTGAAGGAAGTATCAAATATGCGTGATTCCAAAGCGGGCCGCCCGATGCTGCCGCCTCTGCCGGACAGCCCTTTGCTGGCCGGTATCGGGCAGGAGACGGCGCGCCGACTGGTGGCAGCGCTGCAGCCGGCGGTGCGCCGGTACGAAAAAGGCGAGGCACTGGTACTGGCAGGCTACGAAAACAAGCGCATCGGCCTGGTGCTGGCGGGGCACATTGATGCTGTGCGCACCGGCCCCGAGGGCGAACAGCTGGCCATGGCCCACATGGGGCCGGGAGGCGTATTCGGCGACGTATTGAGCGGGAGCCACGGGCACAAAAGCCCGGTGACGGTGCTGGCGCGCGGCACCGTCACCGCCCTGTGGCTGCCATGTGAGGCCGTGCTGGCAGGGCCTGCAGACAGCGCCCTGCGCCCGGCCCACCTGCAGCTGCTGCGCAATTGGGTGGGCATGCTGGCGGACAAATACTTTGCCCTGGACACGCGCATCGAGCTGTTGATGACCAAAAGCCTGCGGGCCCGGGTGCTGCGCTATCTGGAAGGCCGCCCCTCCGACGCCGGCGGCTGGGTTCTGCTGCCGCCCACACGCACCCAGCTGGCGGCGTACCTGGGCTGCAACCGGGCCGCCCTCAGCCGGGAGCTGGGGCGCATGGTGCGGGACGGCGTGCTGGAATTGGACGACCGCCGGGCCCGGGGCCGGCTGCGGCCCTAAGGACGGCGGACAGAGCGACAGGGGCCTTTCGGCAAGGCCCCTGTCGGCTGCATTTCCTGTTTTCGGCGGAATTCTCGGCGGGCGCGCCCGCCAAAAGCGGCGTGCCGGCCCGCGGCCCTCACCGCCCCTGCAGGCAGCGAGCCAGCGCCAGGCCCACAACCGCCGGCCCGGCCACAGCCGCAGCCAGGCAGACCAGCTGCAGGCCGGCGGCCATCAGCCCGTGCACCGGCGCGCTGCCGGGCAGCCACACCAGCGGCCGGCCGCATAACCCGGCCAGGGCCACGGCACTGCCCAGGCGCACCTGGGCCAGCCGGGCGTCCCGGCGGGCCTGCTCCCCCGCCCGGGCCCGGCCGGCCGCCGCCTGACGGCGCCGCCGGCTCCAGGCGCGGGCGCTGCCGGGCAACGCGCCGCGGGGGCGCACCCCGCCCCGGACGGCCCCGGCCAGGGGTTCGGCCGGCAGGGCCGCCCCACTCAACGGGCTTTGCATTGACGCACAATCAGCCCGCACAGCTGCCAGTAATAATTCAGATAGGCCTTCTTGGCCTGCTGGCGGGCGCGGGTCTCCTGCTGGATGGTCTTCCAGCGGGCGCAGTCCTTGTGGCAGCCAGCACAGTAATCGGGACAGGACGTTTGGCAGGGAAGCACGGCGAACCACTCCTTTTCCGCATGCGCCCGGGCCGTCACACGCCCGGGGCCGCAGTTTTTCCTGTCCCCACTATACGCCCGCACCCCCGCACACGTCCACCAGTTTCAGGGAAAATCCGGGGCAATTTTCTGTAAATTCTTACTTCAAAGGATAATCTTCATCGCCTCGAACAATTTCAACTGTTTGACCTCCAATCGCAGGCGACCTTGAGCGCATTCAAATTTTACCGGCTCTTCTGCAGTCATACTATATACAGCTTGGGGCTTCTTTTTTTGCCACGGAATCTCTGCCATTAAATCGTACATTGGAACAGGATCATAATAGGACTTGAGACAATGTCCTGTATAATTGATCAAGTGTACATATTCTACAGTTCCATCCTGCCGTGCGGTATGTTCTATTTCTACCATCTCCGGCAGATTACCCGTTACCTTTTCAACCCCCAGAACAGTTTCCATCAGATCTGCCATAAAGTTAGCCATATGGGGAAATCCATAGCGATAGTGGTCAGCTCCCGGTTTCCAGGGTACAAATACCCCCCGCCCCTTTCCATAAGGATGGATTGTGAACGCCGGATAATTGGTGATGTTCGTGGGATAAGCGTCTTCCGCGGGCGAATGCCGATGCGGCGGGATCAACCGCATATAGGTTTGAACATCCGGCTGATATTCTGCATAGCAATAAATATCGTGCAAATAAATCCATGCTGTATCCCGAAAGCGAGGAAACTGACTTTTTGCGTCCCCTATTTCAAAATACGCAGAAATATAATCTCGGCCGACATCGCCAATCTTCTCCACTCCCAGGCAATTAAGCCCGCTGTTCTGTCGCTTCTTCCGTTTCTCGTTCCACAATGCCGTTTCACCTGTGGCAATCAATGTACCACCTGATTGTACAAACGCATCCAGCCTTCTGACATTTTCGTCGCTGACATTTTGAACATCTGGCAGAATGAGTGTTTTGTACTTGCTTAATGAGACCTGATTCAGTGCATTCATCCAAATGCAGTCAAAAAGATAATGCTGCTGTGTCAGAAGGTCATACCAGCCATAATACTCCGCCGGGAACGACAGCTCACCTTTGTTCCAATTGGTTTCCCATGGGCAAAGCAGCGCAATTTCCGTTACAGAGGTATTGGCATGATAGTCTTCTTCATGTTCTGCATGATAACGGAACATTTTCTTCAACACGCGATATCCCGATTTATCCGGATGATTATCCAGCCGGCCAATCTGATAAAAGTCCGCGAAACCGCCGTTGGCAAACATTTGCGCAAGGCGCAATTCCTGCTCACAAGGGGAAACTGCTGCGTGTCGATACCACATATCGATAAAATCCACGCTGGTAACCGAAGAAATTTGCTTTGGATTTGAGTACTTCTCCAGTTTGAGCACATCAGAGCCCTTGTACATGTAATTGTTGCGTTCTGCCTGATCAAAGAATGTACCAATTTCGCCGCGCAACATATCGATTGGGAAAAACAGCAAATCCGGTTTCTCCTGCGCAATGACCTCTTTGATCTTTTCATAATAGGATTTTTGCGTAACACTCTGAAACTCTTTGTACGTTTGATAAACCGGGTCATCCGGATCTTCTCTTCGCGGAAGATCCAGCCCATACATCCGGTAGAAACGTTCCCGGCAATTCTTACACTGGCAGATACCCTGATATCCTCGTGTATAATCCAGGGCAACCGAATAACCAGCCATATTCAAAAACAAACCATCCGGCTTTACCTCACGAATGATTTCGCGAATAATCTCCATAGCGACAACCTGCTGGTAATCGCTGTTAAAGCACATATGGATCAGATCATGATAATTGATGATTTCACCCTTGGGGCTAACATAAGCCCATTCCGGATGTTGTTCATATAGTGGCTTGCGAACTTTAGAAAAGTCCACCCGGCTGATCACCCGGATTCCCGCTTCCTGGCAGGCCTGAACAACTTTTTTTAGACTATCCCCCGTAAGAAAGCGATTGGGCGATTGAAAAGGAATTTTGCTCTCATAACTGGCCACAATACCACCGGTATTGATGATCACTGTATTGGCGTTAAATTCCTGCAGCTCACGCACATATTGTTCAGCATCCATGTCAGCCATGTCGATTTCCCGAAGATTGGTTTGCACAATCCGCCAGGCGCGATCCTGCCACCAATATTGTTCTTTCCTCATAATCACATTCCTTTCCGGCTATCTAAAACCACGCATATATCTCTGTATATTCCTCTATCACAGTGGCAAACTGCTCCGGGACCTGACGTTCCGGAGCAGCCACATTAAGTTGTTATCAAAAACACTATTTTTCTTTCAACCGGTATTCAGCGCAGGATTTGCACACCGCCGTCCATCACAGCCACATCCACTTCTAGCTCTGACAAAGCTTGCTTTGTGCAAACGCCCGCAGATACGACAATTTTCCTGTCACCGCTGGCAAACAGGCAACCAACTGTGCCATCGATATTTATAAGATCGATCGGCAACTGTGGTGTCTTCTCCCAGGCACTGAACGCCAGCCTTGCTCCATTTTTGCTGTTTCTCAATTCTTCCTCCGGCAGATAATATACAGCATTGTCCATAATAGGCAAATCCAAAGTATGCTGCGGATCATTTTTCATACAGATTACTCGGGTAATTTGCGAAGGATTCAAGCCTCGCGCATCATACAGTGCGTCGCGCAATGTAGGGCCAGGCAATATGGGATTGATCAGGATATTTTCCTCCCCTACTTGCACCAGAACTGCAGTTTCCCCGTCATTGGTACACAGGTTCAGCTTTCTCCAGGACAACTTCTGGCTGGCACTCAAATCCGCAAAGAAGCAATCACCATGCCCTGGAATGATAATGTCCACATTTTGACGCGCCCATTCCATTGATGCCACAGTCTTTTCCTGGCTGGCGTCGATGAAGTACCCTTCACGTGCCATATAATACTCCGGGTTCATAATAGTATCACCCGACAACAGAATCCGTTTGCCACCGCTTGTGAATACAAGGCCTGCATTTCCCAAGGTGTGTCCAGGCAACGGTTGTACACAGATATTATCAGTCAGCTGTCTGGGCGCTGCCCGGAAGTCAAATACGGCACCATTCAGAAAGATCTCCGCCATCGGTCCCCCTTGCACACGCAGATCAGCCACTTCCTGTACAGACTCTTCCGACATATACAATTTTGCATTTGGATATTTTTCTGCGTCTACGCGATGATCCGTATGAAAATGTGTAGAAAACACAATATCAATACTGCTGCGATCCAGGCCGCAGTAGGTCATCAAACGGTGTTCCATTTCCTCCACCGGCAACGTAGGATCCACCAGGATATTGTGCTCACCGTCCTGTAGCAGCACAGACGACGCAACTACAGAATGGTACTGTGTGTCAGGGTCCTCACCCCAGAATTTATTGCGGGACAAATGGCCCAATGTGAGCTGTTTGTACTGAACTTCGCGGATATTTCTCATAGTTGTCACCTTCACACTGCAATTTGTACAAACTTTCTACTTCGCGCATTCGTGGCAGGCCACAAAATGATTCGGAGCAATCTCTGTCAGCGGCTGCGGTTCCTTGCATTTTTCCGATGCATACGGGCAACGATTGGCAAAGCGGCATCCCGGTGGCGGATCAATCGGGTTTGAAACCTCACCTGCCAAGAGATGTCTTTCACGGTTCCGCTTACTCAAATCCACCGTGGGAATTGCATTGAGCAGCCCCACCGTATATGGATGAACATGGTGTTGAAACAACTCATCACGCGGCGCGTACTCCACAACCTGCCCCATGTACATTACCATGATATAATGACTGATGTGACGTACAACGCACAAGTCATGGGTGATGAACATATAAGCAATCCTTCGCGATTCCTGCAAATCCATCAGCAAGTTTAGAATCTGCGCCTGGATGGAAACATCCAGCGCCGAGACAGGCTCATCACAGACGATGAATTCCGGATCCAATACCAAAGCCCTGGCCAAACCCACACGCTGGCGGCGACCGCCGTCCAACTCATGCGGATACGTATTGAAATAGCGCTCCGGAAGGCCACACAACTCCATGGTCTGGGCCACTTTTTGCATTCTCTCTTTTTTGTCAGTAATCTCTTTGGAAATGCGCAAAGGGTCTAAGATGGTTTCACCTACTGAGAAGTGCGGATTGATGGAAGAATACGGATCCTGAAAGATCATCTGCATCTTCTTTTGGATCTTGTAAAAATCTTCCTTCTTCATGGTGGCAATATCCTGACCTCGATAAAGCACTTTACCCTCCGTGGGTTCATACAAACGGATCATTGCCCGGCCCAATGTGGACTTGCCACATCCTGATTCGCCGACAACACCCAGTGTCTCGCCGGCATTGATCGAAAAGCTCACATCGTCCACTGCATGAACGACACCGGCATTTGTGGGAAAATACTTTTTCAGGTTAACTGCCTGGATCAATGTTTCACTCATTTGCCCACCTCATTTTCATAGAGGTGGCACTTGATATAGTGCCCATCCTCAACATAATGGATCGACGGCTTCACCTGCACGCATCGTTCCGTTGCCTTCTGACAGCGCTCGGCAAAAGGACATCCAACAGGGGCTGTGCGGGAATCCAGCACAAATCCGGGGATGGGTGTCAACCGGGTTGCATCTGTAGTTAAATCCGGAATGCATTTGAACAGGCTATCGGTATAAGGATGGTTCTTTGTACGTGCAAATACTTGCTCTACCGAGCCCCGCTCGATCACTTCGCCGCCATATACCACGGCCACATTTTCACAGAACTCAGCTACGATTCCCAAATCATGCGTGATAAGAATCATGGATGTACCAAACTTTTTCTGAAGCTCCTTCATCAGCATCAAAATTTGAGCCTGTATGGTAACGTCCAACGCTGTAGTCGGCTCGTCCGCCAATAGCAAATTGGGTTCAGCTACAAGCGCCATCGCAATGACAACGCGCTGCTTCATTCCACCGGAAAACTGATGAGGGAATTGGGCGCCCCGCTCGGGCGGAATTCCTACCAGAGTGAGAATCTCAGCTACTTTTTCGGCGCGAGTCTGCTTGGACATATCCGGATGATGGATCTTCAGCACTTCATTGATCTGATCGCCTACGGTCATTACCGGGTTCAGGCTTGTCATCGGATCCTGGAAGATCATGGAGATCTCAGCCCCTCGCAATGCCCGCAGTTCCTTTTTCGACATTTTGAAAACATCCTGTCCATTATAGGTAATGTTCCCGCCGGTCACCTCTGCCACATGCTCGGGCAACAATTTCATAATGCTGAGGGCCATGGTTGTTTTGCCGGCGCCCGTTTCTCCTACAACCCCCAGGATTTCGCCCTTGTTCAGATCCAGAGAAAAATCATTGAGTGCATAGACGACCGCTTCGTCTGTATTGTACTGAACCTTCAGATTTTTAATTTCAAGTAGTTTCTCCATTTTGCCACCTCAATTCTTCATCTTGGGATCCAGCGCATCACGCAGACCATCACCGATAAAACTCAGGCTGAGCACGGAGATCATAATGAAAAGGCCCGGAATGGTTCCCAGATAGGGGAAGTATCGGATATTGCTCTGATTTTCCGAAATAATGCTGCCCCACTCCGGTGTTGGTGCCTGTACACCGATGCCAAGGTAACCCATGGAGGCAATGCACAGGATGATTGTACCCAGCGACATAAAGGTTGTGACAATCAGCGGCCCAAGAATATTGGGCAGCAAATGGACAAAAATAATCCGGGCGTTGCGTGTTCCATAGCAACGAGCTGCCTCTATAAACTCCGCATTGCGCAAGTTCATAATAGCAGCACGCACCGTTCTTGCATTGCCTGGGATGGTCACAATTGCCAGTGAAATCAGCAGTTTGTCCAAGCCAGCACCCAGTGCCGCTACAATGGCCATTGCAAGCATGGTACCGGGAATGGCCATCAGCATGTCGCAAATGCGCATGATGATGTTATCGATCTTGCCTCCGAAATAGCCGGATACACCGCCCAGTATCACGCCGCCCACGAATGAAATCGCCACTGTGGCCAGGCCAGCACCCAAAGAAATCCGCCCGCCATAAATCACACGGGCCAGCAGATCTCGCCCGAACTGATCCGTTCCGAAAAGATAACCATCCTGCCCGGGTCCGGTAAATGCTGCAGAGATATTCTGAGTAATCGCTCTGTTATAGTCCAGGTAGAGCGGAGCAGTAAGAATCGCCAGCAGCATGGCTGCCAGGACAATCAGCCCCAGCATTGCCAGTTTGTTGCGTTTATAGCGCATCCAGATCAATTTATAACGGCCTTTCCGGCTAATCTTGAAGTTGGCGCCTTCCTTGCCCACCGCGCTTTTTGCCTTCATACAATCACCTCTGCCTTCTCATTCATACTTAACCCGGGGGTCGATTACAGAGTACATCAAATCCACCAACAGGTTCACTACACCTACAAATACTGAAATAACCAGGATGCTGCCCATGATGATGGGCATGTCGCGGGTTTTCACGGCACTGGTCAGGTAAGTGCTGATGCCAGGAATTGCAAATACGGTTTCAATAACCACCGAACCGCCCAGGACGCCGGCAAACGAAGAACCAAATCCCGTGATAATGGGCAACAATGCGTTGCGCAGCGCATGCTTCATGATGACTACGAACTCGCTCGCCCCCTTAGCCCGGGCTGTGCGCACGTAATCCGAACGGATTACATCCAATACCCATGTGCGGGTGGAACGGATATTATTGGCCACACTGGAGGCGCAAACTGCAATCACCGGCAACACATAATGGGCCGGTGTACCCATGCCGTAGGCCGGAAGCCAACCGGTGTTGAGGCTAAGGTTGATCTGTAGGATGATCCCCAACCAGAAGTTGGGCATTGCAGCGAATACCAGACACAGGAAAGTGAGCACATAATCGATCCATGTGTTGTGTTTCACAGCTGTTAGTGTGCCCAACGGAATGCTGATGAGACTGGCAATAATGGTAGAGTACACGCCAAGTGTAAGTGTGTAGGGCATCCGGTGTAAAATCTCATCCGCCACCGGCTGCTGTGTGAACCAGGACACGCCAAAGTCACCATGCAAGATATCCCACATATAGTTTAAATACTGTACCAGAATCGGTTTGTCGAGGCCCATCTCCACCCGCAGGGCCTGCACCTCCGCTGCTGTTGCTTCCGGCGGACTCAGCAGCTCGGCCGGATCACCGGGCACCAGTGACATGATCAGATAAATGAACAGCGTGATACCGATGATTGTTGGAATCAGCATTAATACACGCTTGATTGTATATTTCAGCATAGAGCGCCTCCTATAACACGCTGGGTTCTTCGGCAGTTTTCCGCATTGACAGCTTTTCGTTCATGAATAAAACGGAGGGGACAGATCGAAAAGGAACACCTTTCGTCTCTGTCCCCTCCGTTCACACGTGCGGATCCGAAAATACCGTTTTTACAATCAGGCCCAGCTCATATTGCCGATATAGAAATCGGCGACGGGGCTGGCGGAAACTCCCTGCAAATTCTTGTTGTAAGCAACTGCATTCACACCTGCGTACAGCGGAATCTGATAGGCGTTCTCATTGTTATAGGACATCAGGTCAGCCATCAGCTGCTTTCTGGCTTCCTGATCCTGCTCCAGCATAATGCGGGAATAATAATCCTTCAGCACATCCACACCCTCAAAGTACTTGTCATAAGTAAAGGTGGTTTCCATGTCGGGATTATAACTGGCGCCAGGGTTGCAGAAGTCGAACCAGACGTTGGTGTTGTCATAGATCACCATATCAGCAGTAGCAGCTCGCTGTGCTGCGCTGAAGGTTGCATTGTCGCAAGGGACAACCGCCACTGTGATACCTACTTCTGCCAACTGGCCCTGAATAATCTGTGCTGCCTTCTCGCAGGTAGAACCAGAAATCACATAAATTTCCAGCTCCCGGCCATCATAGTTGGAATTCGCTAAATATTCCCGTGCAGCATCCTGATCATAAGGAATCACCGTGTATGTACCCTCTTCCGGGGAAGTGGGGAAGCCGGTGACCACATCAATATCCAAAATTTTTCCGTAACCATACAGAACGCCATCCAGCAGGTCCTGTTTATTGATGGCACTTTGAATTGCCATACGAAGATTCAGATCGTTGCGGATATAATCGTTGGCCCAGCCGAATGAGATCAGTGTACGGGTAGTGGAATCAGCATGGTCCCAAGTGGCGATGGAATTTTCCGCCATACGCGTGCAGGAAGCCAGATCCGCATTAATTACAACGTCTGCATCGCCGGATTCCAAAGCAACAAACTGTGTGTTAATGTTGCTGATCACCGTCACTGTTACATTCTTGATGGAGGGGGCACCAGCCCAATAATCTTCATTGGCTTCAAAAACCACGTTTTCACCGCTGCTGCGGGAAACATATTTATAGGCACCCGTTCCGACAGGATTGGCGGCATAGCCATCGGCGCCACCCACTTCCTCATAGTAATCTTTACTGATGACAACGCCCATCTGCGTGCACAGCATATTCAAAAATGCCGGACTAACATGAGACATAATGGCTTTGCAGTGGGTATCATCAATTACTTCACCGCCAGCCAGGCCGTTCAGCATGGATGTTGCAGAAGTCGGGTTTTCTTCCAGAGCGGTCTCCCAGCTGAACACCACATCTTCAGCCGTCATCTTATCACCATTGTGGAAGTAGACATCATCGCGCAGCGTGAAGGTCCACTCCAGACCATCCTCGGAAACCTCATAGTCAGTGGCCAACCAGGGCATCGGGTTGCCGTCCTCGTCCAGCCGGAACAAGGTATCATAAATCTGCTGAAAGACAATGCCGTCACGGGTTTTGTCAGCCGAATAGTTTACGTTCTGCGGGAAATAACCCACCGGCTCCGCATATGTCACAACCGTCAGGGAATCCTTCGAAGCGGCGGTGCCATCGCCTGAAGTGGCACCAGATCCTGCCGTGCCCGTTCCACCCGATGAGCCGCAGCTGACTAATGTCATCGCAGTCAGAGCCAGTGCCATCATCAAACTGAGCACTTTGCGAAAGCGTGTCTTTTTCATTGTGTTTTCCTCCTTAATCGAATTTCTTTTTTCTTGTTTCCCGGAACTCAAGCATGCAGTTCCGGTTAAGGCTTGAAATAATTGTATACAATTTCGCATCGCTTGTAAATTCGTGTTTTGCACATATTCTGTGGCAAAAATTTATGCAAACCCCACAAATATTCGTTTCAATAAGGGAAAAATATAGAAACACCTACTTTTTGCAAATTAATTACCTTCATCTTGCTGCCAATTTTGCGGATACTTTTATTCCAATATTCTCCATTTGTATGCAATATCAGAAAAGCCTTCCGTTCTAAACATTGACAAGGATTGCGAATGATGATTTAATAATTGTGGTGAAAATTAAGACCGGATGCAAATTCATTGTACTACCGTCACACGAAACGGGACAAGAACAGGAGGAATGGTGTATGGCGCCCGAAAAAAGCCAACAGCCTGCCAGCCATTTCAGCAATATGTTGCTGCGACAATTCCCTTGGATCAGGAAACATCTGCAGCCAGGAGAATTTCCGCTTGCCCTGTCCTACCAAAAGGCCGAAATTCTGCCAGGTGTCTCACTTCTGTTAATCGGTGCTGTCGTTCTGCTGGATTCACTGTTGCATCCGGCAGCTTTTGGCCACCCTCTGTTGGTAGTTCCGGTGGTGCTGGCTGGCGCGGTACTTCTCTACAGCGGTATCTGGCTGCTGTTGTTTGCTAAACGCACTTATGTCCTGGTGACTTCTCACCGGCTCATCTATCAAAAAATGGATCTGCTGGGCAAGCCCGGCCGGAGCATCACAATTCTGCGCAGCGATATCAAACGCGCCAGTTTTTTGAAAAGCACCGTCATGTATCTCATCCGGCGGGGCGATGGCGCAGTATCTCTCACGTTACAAAGCGGCAAGACCTACTTGCTTCCCAATCTGGTAGAAGGCGAACGTATTTGCTCGGCTTTGGGTGTCAGCCGTAGCTCCTTGTCCACACCACCATAAAGCGCATACCACCAGTCTTTTGTGTTCCCCGAGAATGTTTCCCGCGAAATGAGGAAACAAAAAATGGGCCTGCAGCAATGCCGCTACAGGCCCTGTTCTGTCTGGATGAAGGAAACGTTATTCACGAACCCACCAATGCCACCGCCACATCATTTACATTGGTTCCTGTGGGCCCGATGATGATCAGGCCATCCACTGCAGCCAGCGCGTGGTAGGCATCGTTTTCCTTCAGCGTGGCGACCACGTCAATACTCTGTGCATCCAAAGCCTTCGCTGTCTCGCCGTCCACATATCCGCCTGCAGCATCAGTGGGGCCATCCGTGCCGTCGGACCCCACGCTGAATACTGCCGCCGTCAGGCCGGCGATGCCTTGCACAGCAGCCAAAGCCAGCTCCTGGTTACGGCCGCCTAATCCGCGCCCGGTCAGGTGAACCACCGTTTCTCCACCAGCCAGAAAAGCCTGCCGCCGTCCGTTTCCAGCATGAGTGCGGACTATTCCAGCCAGAAAACGTCCGGCTTCCCGGGCTTCGCAGTTCAGGCAGTCTGTTAGCACCAATGGTTCATAACCCAGCGCACGGCAAACCCGGGCCGCCGCAGCACACAACTCTCGTACGCTGCCTGTTATGTGTGTCTCCACGTTATTCAGCACTTTCGGCGTCTCCTGGCAAAGGCAGTCCCTAGCCTGTTTACTCAAAATCAGATGATACTTTTCCGCAACAGCCAGCGCGTCAGCGCAGGTGCTGGAATCCGGACAGGCAGGGCCTGAGGCGATCATATCCAGCGGATCCCCCAGAACGTCACTGAGCACGATCTGGAACACCTTGGCCGGGGCACAATGCAGGGCGAAGCGTCCGCCCTTGACGGCAGACAGTCGTTTGCGCAGTGTGTTCATCTCCACGATATCAGCCCCACAGGACAGCAGCTGCCCGGTAATATCCTGAAGCTCTTCGCCGGATACCAACGGCTGTTCAAATAGCGCACTGCCTCCGCCAGAAAGCAAAAACAACACCGTGTCCTGGGGCTGAAGGCCAGCGGTGAGTTGCAGCGCAGCACGGGTGGCCGCGAAACCCGCCTCATCCGGAACCGGATGACCGGCCTCATAGCAGACGCAACGGAACAAATCTCCTTTCACATGACCATATTTTGTAACAACAACACCGGCAGAGAGACGGCTGCCCAAATATTCTACCGCCGCGTGAGCCATCTGCCAGGCAGCTTTCCCCACTGCTACCAACACTGTGCGCCCGGCACCCGCCTCAAAATTCTCCAGCGCCCGGCGGACAGCCTGATCAGGCAGCACCGCCTGGATACTAGCGGCAACAATTTGATCAGCGTCTTTGCGCAACCTTTGATTCATACTTCTTTCCTTTCCGGCGGTTCATGGGCCGCCTTTCCCTTCGGGCAGAAAAGCAGGCGCCGCCCGGCACAAGCCCGGCGGCGCCCAAAGGAGGAACGTAAAACTGTTATGGGATCATCGCCTCAGCGTCCGATTTCGATACCTGTCAGCTTTTCATAATACTGTGCGATGGCACTGTGATCGGCTTGACCTTTACCCTGATTGTGCAGCCACTGCAGCACTTCCTGAACCTCAGCAGTCATAGGCACAGGGGCGCCCACAGCGTGTGCGCAGTCCAGCGCATTGTTCAGATCTTTAATGTGCAGATCAATTTTAAAACCTGGGCGCGCATCGCCAGCAATCATCATCGGAGCCTTGGCGTTCATCACCGTGGAGCCCGCCAACCCGCCGCGAATCGCCTCGAAGACAAGCTGGGGATCCACTCCGGCCTTTTGGGCCAGGGTCAGCGCTTCGGCCAACGCCTGAATGTTGCAGGCTACAATGATTTGATTGGCCAACTTGGTGGTGTTGCCTGCACCGACTTCACCGCAGCGCACCACACTGGCCCCCATTGCTGAAAGCAGAGGCTTGTACGTCTCAAAGACCTCCTGCTTGCCGCCCACCATGAAGGACAGAGTACCGTCTATAGCTTTTGGCTCTCCGCCGGAAACAGGAGCATCCAGCATCTCGATTCCCTTCTCCGCCAAAACCGCAGCAATTTCCTTAGAGGCCACTGGGTTGATGGAACTCATGTCGATAAACACAGTGCCAGGGCGCATGTGAGCTGCCACGCCGTCTTCTCCCAGCATCACTTCTTTGACTTGGGGACTGTTGGGCAGCATGGTCAGTACCACATCGCAGCTCTCACCGATTTCCGGCTGACTGGCCGCTTGAGCGCCGGCTGCTACCACTTCGTCCACATTGACCTGATTGCGGTCATTGACCAGCAGATCGGTATAGCCCGCCTTCAGCAGATTTTTCGCCATGGGTTTTCCCATAATGCCCAAACCAATCAATCCGATTTTCATAACAAATCCATCCTTTCCAAAGATTGATCATATGCCATCCATTGGATGACCTTTGCCATTTCACGATGCACCCATTCGGCCTGTGGGCTTTGTCCCAACCGGTTCATAAAACCGTGCACCATCCCCCGGTACACGGAAATTCCTACAGGGACGCCGGCCTGGGCCAGCAAACTGGCATAAGCCCTTGCCTGCTGAGTAAGATAATCAAATTCTGCGCTGAAAATCCAGGTGGGTGGAAGCCCTGCAAAGTTCCTATCCTGCAGCGGCGAGGCATCCGGTGAATGATCCTCCTGAGCTGTTCTGGTATACAAGCGGAATTGCTCCATCGTGCGTTTCAATGACAAAATCGCCGCTTCAATCCATACACGCTGCTCCGGGCAGATCTCGTATGAATCCAAAGAAAAATGATATCCGGGCACATCCGGTTCGCATTGGCTGAGCACCGGATACACCAACAGCTGCCCTTTCAGAGTCCCCAGACGCATATTTCGATCCCGACGGGCACAGGCTGCTGCTAAATTCCCGCCGGCACTGTCGCCGCCGATCAAAATACGGCTACGATCTATCTGCAATTGTTCCGCCATGCGCCAGATCCAACGCAAGGCGCTCCAGGCGTCATCTGCAGCGCACGGGAAGGGGTGCTCCGGCGCAAGGCGATATTCCACACTAAAAATAGCCGCTCCACTGTACTGAGCCAGAAGCCGCATAGAATGTTCTACGCTGCGCCGTGATCCCATTCGGAATCCTCCGCCATGCAGATATACCAAAGCCGGACGAACCTGCAACCCACCAATTGTGCGGTAACTTGTCATTGGAATGTTTCCTTGTGGGCCCTGCGCCGTTAGCTCTGTCTCCTGCAGTGGTGCGTCTGCCAGGTCGCAATCTGTAGGGGGCAAAGCGCGCAACGCTGCATTGTCTCCGCCGCACAGAGCTCGTACCCAGTCATTTTCTTTCTGCTCCGGATTCTGCATGAGAGCCAAGATTTCAGGTGCCAGCACTCCACGCCGCATTTCCTCCGGGATTCCATATTCTATATGTACAACTCCCGCCTGCCGGCATACCGTGCGTAGGCATCCCTCCTTGTCAGGTACGCTTGTATTCATAGGTCCGCCGGGCAATTCCCAGCTCTTCGTCGGTGGGGATCACAAAAACTCTCACCTTTGAGCCACTACCAGTCAGTTCCTGCTGCGTCCCATGGCAAGCTGCATTCTTTTCTTCATCAAGTACGACTCCCAAAACCCCAAGTTTGTCACAAACACGTTTCCTCAAAGTACTGTCATTTTCACCGATTCCCGCAGTGAACACAAGAAAATCCAAGCCACACAGATCCATGTAAAATGCACCAATATAATGAACAATTCCGCTGACAAATACATCAATTGCCAGCTGGGCTCGTTGGTTTCCCTCCTGCGCCGCAGCCTCTACATATCGCAGATCACTGCTGACACCAGAAATTCCCAACAATCCACCTTTCTTTCCAAATCCTTCACGGATCTCCTCCTCGCTCAGCCCTTCATGGCGCAGGAATTCATACAAATCGCAATCCATATCCCCCACCCGCGCTGCGTGAATCAACCCGGACTGCAGAGACATACCAAAGCTTGTATCAATACTTTTTCCATCTTGAATGGCGCACACCGAGGAACTTCCACCCAGATGGCAGGAGATGGCCCGATATTTACTGCCGGCGATTTCCCCCAACACGTCCGCAATATACCCATGTGAAGCACTGTGGTATCCCAGTCGCTGTACTCCGTAGCGCTCATACCACTCGTAGGGGACACCATATAACTTTCGTTCCAATGGGATTTCCCGATGAAAACTAGTCTCAAAACATCCCAGGAATATTGCATCCGGTAAAGCCTTGCGGATAACATTGATGGCCTGCAGGTGTCCGGCATTGTGAAGCGGTGCCAGCGGCATCCAGGCACGCATTCCCTCCAGCACTTCCTCGGTCAACTCATGGTTGCCAAAGTGATTTTTGGAAATCGTTGTCTTGAATCCCACTCGTTCAATCTGTCCAACCTCGGATATCACACCAATCTGCGTATCTGTTAAGCAGCTTAAGCACCGGCTAACTGCCGCCTGATAATCTGGGATGGAAACGTTTTTTTCTTCTATCTGACTACCTGAACAACGGTTTTCATATTGAAAAATCGCATCATCCAGGCTGCCTACACGTTCTGCCTTGCCTTGAGCAAGCACCTGACAGGCAGGCATATCGTACAGTTTGAATTTCAATGAAGTACTGCCCACATTGCAGACCAGAATATACATACACATACTCCTTTCCGCCTTATCACGGCCCCCGGTGTATCGCGACACCATGCTATGCGGCTGGATTGATTTTTCAGATGCCGAGATCTGCCAAGAGATCCTGCATTTGCTTGTCGCCACCCGCTAAGGGGCGCCAATCCACCTGAACCACCTCGACATTCTGCTTTCCCAGAGCATCTCCGAACAGCCGGGGACCAATGTTCAGTACCACCAACTCTGAATTGAACAGTTCCTGGATCCGATCCGTATTTGTCATCTGCCATCCCGTTCCTTTTTCATCTGTATGATCTTTGCCGCCAACTGCCCTGCCTGCCGGTTTGACCTGCAAACATAGACACCGGCATCCCGTAGCTTTTGCCGCTGAGCATCCGCATTCTGTAAATCAGCATCTGTGCCGAGTACAGAGCATACTACTGCAATCTTTCCGCCGCGTGCACGTGCTGCCTCCATTGCTTTGGTCAACACTGGCAACGTAACGCCTGCCGGATCAATGTGCTCCGGTGGTGTCAGGATGAAATCCAGCAAGATCACAGCGGTTTCCGGATCTTCTCCCTCCTTGGCAATCAATGGCAACCGCATCGTAGGCTCCAGCGTAGGATGCGGCCGACCGCGGGTAAATTCCTCTTCTCCGCTGTCTACCACCGTATTGCCCACGCTGACGCGGGAATCCTCAAGACGAAGCTCCGGAGAAAGGGGGCAGTTGGAGTGAATACCTCCGATGACAGGCTGCATTGTCTGCATTACCTCATCACAATAGGTACCTCCGCAATAAATGCCGCGTACGTACTTTTGCTGCGGACTCATGCCTTCAACTGCCTGCCTGGCCATTTGCGTCAACGTTTCGTCACTGTCAAAGGCAATCTCTTTACCGATCAAAGAGAGCGCCTGCTGTGCACATCCATCCAGATCATTGGCCCACAAGGCACCGGTCGCCTCAACAAGAGACCGATCAACCCCCATCAGGCAAGCAACCACTGGTTTTTTGCACTGGCTAATGCGTACAAGCAACGTTTGGAGCACACTGTCCGCCGGTTTGCGCGAAATCACAATAATATAGTCCGTATCAGGATCATTTTCCAGTGCATCGATCCCCATCATCATACTAATGCCGCCCACTTGCTCTTTCAGGTCATTACCGCCTGTACCAATGGTCTGTGAAACACCGCTTCCCGCCTCATGAAGAAAGGCCGCCACATGCTGGATCCCGCAACCAGAAGCTCCGCAAATTCCGAAAGGGCCCCGATTGTTGATGCTGGAAAGAACAAAGGCAACACCATTGATATTGGCAACGCCGCAATCCGGACCCATGCACAACAGCCCTTTTTCGCGTGCCAACTCTTTCATCTCGCGCTCCTGCTCCAACGGAACATTGCTGCTAAACACAATACAATGGAGCCCTTTGTTCAACGCCTGCTTTGTTACTTCGCAGGCATATTCACCGGGAACGGCGATGGAACAAATGTTGGCCCGAGGATTTTCCCGAACCGCGTCATCAATGGTCACAAAAGATGTTTTTCCTATGCTGTTTGTCCGCTCATCTTTTTTTGTCTTGGCCATTGCTGCCTCAAATGCCTCTCGGCTATCTGCCCTCACTGCTACAACAAAATCGTTCTCACCTGCGCTGCGCACGGTGTCGTCCGCCAAGCCCAGCTCTTCCATAGTCTGACGATTGCTCGCCGTCGCCATACCAGCATAAGCACTTTCAATTCCAGCAGAATCCATCAGGACAGACATGGTAAACAGAGACGCCAGAGAATCCACATACGTGTTTTTCTGCAGAATGGTAAACAGCTCCATTTTTCACTTCGCCTCATTTATCAGAATTTCATTGATTGCCACCAGCCCTTGCTTGAAGCAATCCAACGGCAATTTAGCCGATCCCATAGTGCCTTGACCGCCTGCTTTTAGCGTACCACCGCCATGGCTCGTCGGCAGAATATTCAATCCCACTACCTTGCGGGCATCCACGCCTACAGGGAACCCACGACTGCCATCCCAAGGAATGGGTGCGAACATGTGTTCCGCTACACATACTTTTCGGGCGTCCGCACTGCGCTGCAATGCATCCGCAAAGGTTGATCCTGTAAGAATTACATATCCGGGACCGGCACTGGCAGACATACCGCCCAAACCATACACTTCCGTAACACAACTGTCACCCAGGAAGCCCAGCATATCCTCTCGGGTATATGTCGGCTTGAGGAAAAGGCCCTCGATCAGCGGTGCCTCTACTGTGAACCAGCGATTTCCCGTACCGGCAAAGCGGGTACCAAATCGAATCCCGTTGCCCCCCATTGCCACCATCACCGTACTGTGCGGGATTTTTTTCACTGAAGCCAACACGCTTTCTGCCCCTGCCATCATCACATGCAGGAAAAAGCGATCATTGGCTGCAAATTCCTTCACAATCTGATCCCTGTACGGAAACTCCATTTCCATCATCGTCTGAATCATCTGCAGCGCCATATACATGGATGCAGCCGGCTGGCGATTATGGTTTTCATCTCCCATTCCAGCAGTCTTGCTCATTACATTGATTAGGTCGATACCACCCATGCGCCGCACAGTTTCCCCCAGCGCCGGTCCATAATGATCCCGGAACCAGACCAAATCCCGCTGTACTTCCTCGTTATAAAAGCCCCAGCGCAACACATTTTGTTTGTTGCCCGGGTGCACGGCACAAAAACCCCTTCCACCATAGACCTTATCTTCCACTACACAAACAGGCATGGAAGCCGAGGTGGCCATCGCAGCTCCACAGGCAGCATCATGATCCTGAGCCGACTCCACCTTGACTGTTCCGCTGGTCACCAACTGCCAGGCCTCTTCCATTGTAGTCGCCCGTTCCTCATAAATCAGCGCACCACAAATTGCAGTTTTGACAGGTCCAGGGATCTCCTCCACCGCAATAGGAGGGCCGGCAATCAGCAGCGTATCCGGCGTCATTCCGGGAATAACATCCCCTGCGGGCTGCACATCCACCCATACCGGGCGTCCACCTGTCAGAATTTCGGCCGCCTTTTGATTTGCCTGCTCAATCTGTTGCTTGAAATCCATCATTCTACCTCCTTAATACAGTAAAAGTTCCATGATCAGATAATGGCGTTGCTTTATTTAACCACAGGTAATGCGATAGCCCACATAGCAACCAGGGCATTTCAATGTCAGAACGTCCCCCTGGATTGTCTGCGCTTCAAATCCATCACGCGTCAACAGCTCCAACATTCGGGGATGCTGTCCCTCAATTGTCAGATGAATGTTATCCAACGGCAATGGTTCAGAGAAAGTCACTCCATTGAAACCACTGAGGTTAATCATTTGGAGCAAATACTCCGAAGGCCCTGTTTGATGGAAGAACATCTCCACACAGGCAGGCGCATCAGTGGCAAAAGGCTGTTTCACGGGGCGTACTTTATCCAATAAGTCGAAAAATATATCCTTATGATCTTCATATCCCAAACTGTAGTATAACGTTCCGACCATCCAGGGCAGATACAGATTTTTACCATCTTTGACTGCTGCCATACGGTCGTCGGTTACCACATGGCCATAAGCGCGCTCAGGCGGGCCATAAGGCGCTGCCGCCACCAAAGGCAAATAGCCCTCTGCATCCGTCAACTCGATCCGATAAGCATCCTGATACAGGAATACCCAGTCCCGCAGGGGGAACGAGTGGAAGACTTCTTTGGGCTGCGTAAGAAGATAACTGGCTGCCACTGGTTCAACCGGCCTGCTAATCCGAATTCCGAACAGCTGTTCCAACAACTCCGGATCCTCTCGGAATGTATGGGCCGTGCCAACCACCGTCGCACTGGTCTCTAACAGCGCCTTGCGCAGCTTCGGGCTGGGTGCGCGCGGCAAATCCGGCAAGATCACCACATCGTAGTTATCCAACTTATCGGCAAGATTCTCGATCGCACTGTAAATCACTGTATCAAACGCCAGATGTCGTTCCTTCAACATATGCACAATACCGCGATACTCCCGTTCGTTGTACATCGTATTGGTACTGAACTGGTAAAACGGGCGGGGATTGGCAATCAGAATACGGGCTTTACTTTGCAGCCTGGCGAACAGTTCCTCATGCCGTGCATGAAGATGGAACGCCTCCCGGACACCCTCAAAATTGGCACGGTCCGGATAATCTTCAAACGCACCAACAATGCACCAATCCAGGTTGCCGCCCACTGCTGCACTCTGATACAGTCGGATCTGGTTGAGCCAGGTGGACACCCCCATAAAACGATAAGGGATGTCTACTGCATTGATTGCGCAATCGCTGGGGACCTTATCCGGGAATGTCGTGATGATGGCCGCAGGATCCTCTGAGCCGGAATACAGCCAGAAACTTTTGGGCACTACAGCCGACTGAGCTTCACACCGGATAATGTCAATTCCATCGTCACTGTAAGTGCTCAAGGGAATATCCGGATTGACACTTTTGATCAAACTCCGCACTTTGTGAAGCATATCTGCCACTGTGTATACTTTGAACTCTTCATATTTTCGGAAGACCGGATCTGTATCGTCTTCCTTGGTGGGAAGTGTCATTCCACCAGACCACTCATAAAACCTGCGTTTGCAGTTTTCGCACTGGCAGATGCCCACATAATTTCCGTTATAATCCGTAACGGGATATCCGGGAATGTTGAAAAAAATACCATCCAGTGGATAACGGGTCAACGCCTCCCGCAACACATCCAGAATATATTTCTGCTGATAATCGCCATTGACACAAACTGCTGCGCAGTCTTCAAAATAGGCTGGGCTGCCATCTGCTCGCCGGGTAAACCACTCCGGATTGGTTTTCAGGTAGTCCTGATGCACCTTGCTGATATCAAACCGGGCAATCACCCGAATTCCGGCTGCATGGCACTTTTCGACAATCTCGCCGAATTTATCCCCCTCCAGATAGGGTGTAGGGCGCTGACAAGCCAATTTCGACGGTCCAAATGCACTAATCCCGCCGCAGCCTACCTGAACAACATTGGCGCCCAGCCTTTTCAGCATCTCCACTTCGTAGTCCACATCCATGGCGCCGTCAATATCCCGCAGATTGTTCTGCACCATGCGGAATGGTTTGTCTTTCCACCAGCTCATTGCCGACCTCCAATTTTGAATACAATTTTTGCATTTATACAGCTAAAACCCGATAATATCGGACTTATTGTATACAATCTAGCACATTCAACTCCTGTTGTCTATTCGTAAAGTTCTCCAAATTTGCAAAGCATTTTTTGTTACTTTCACCGAGAACTGGTGTAAAAGTTCCTTTAAAAGGATATTTACGCCTTTTTCCAGCCACGACACAGCTCACTATTCCAAATTTGTTCCCTCCTTCGACCAATGATCGTCTATCACACCAGTCTGCCGATCGGTATATGCAAAAGAAAAGCCGGACTCTGCAAAAGAGTCCGGCAGGGAAGAAAAGTCTGATCATTTCTGCTGTTTTGTCTCAAGATATTTGCGAAGTTTGGTCTGCAAGTTGGCCTGACTGATATGGAAATGAATGTCAGCCTGTTTGGCCGCTAGCTCCTGATCATGCAGTTCCAGCGCCTGGACGATCGCCTCATGCTCTGCATGGGCGCAAGGAAACCGTTGTGGCTGCATGGGAATGGTTGAAGGAACAATTGCCTGGCGGATGTACAGATTGTGCAGGAAATCAAGCAAACAAAAGTTCCCACTGACCCTTGCAATCGCCATGTGAAATTCGGCATCATAATAAGTATCCTGCTCTTTCAGAAACGTATCATTGATCTGACGCAATTCCGCAATCTGTTCTGGCGTAACACACAATGCAGCCTCACGGGTACTCAGTACTTCCAATGCGATGCGTGTATCCGTTATATAATGCAATTCCTTTTCGGTCATATCTACTACCTGAACTCCACAGTGCGGGATATATTTCACCACGCCATTGTTCTGCAGCAGGCGCAAAGCTTCCCGGACAGGGGTACGGCTGACGTGAAATGCCTTGCAAAGCTCGGCTTCTCGAATCGGCTCCCCCGGGCGAAACACCTTTTTTTGAATCATCTCCACTACATTGTCCGCAATCTGTTGCGCAGTAACTTTTTCACTCTTCTGTTGTACTGCAGCTCTAATTTCTTCCATAAATAAACCCCATAATTGATAAAAACTGTTGAATCTGACAGATCAATATTTATATTCATTATACCATTTTTCCAGAATTCGTCAAACAGGGATTTTCTTTCTTTATACACCGCAAATCATCATCCAGCTTTTTTCGATATACGATATTTCTATTACCCGCACACAAAAACCGGATCCCCCAAAACGGAGAATCCGGCAAGGTCATTGAGAATCGCCATGCTACACTGGCATCACCATCACCACAGAATGATTATTTGGGACGGTTCGGGATTTCGGTGGCAGAGTGAGACATCTGACCCGTACAGCCTGCGCAGCCGGCGCAGTGGCCGGAGCAGCCGCCGGTACGGCCGCGGCGGATGGCGCGCAGGGCCATGTACACGCCGGCGGCCAGGGCCGCCAGCAGCAGAAAATCCACCAGGTTCATCGGGGTAAAACCTCCTTCCAATGCAGGCCCGCTCCGGGTCCAGGCAGGCCCATCCGGGCCGCTGTAAACGTCCAGTCAGCGGGCCGGCGGCGGGATTACAAAATCAAGCTGCCCACCTGGTACACGGCCAGCGCGCACACCCAGGCAATGGCGCACTGCATCAGCGCCACGCCCACAGCGGCGCGGCCGCTGCGCATCTCAGCCTTCACTGCCGAGATCGCCGCCACGCAGGGGGTGTACAACAGCGTGAAGGTGAGGAAGCTGAAAGCCGCCAGAGTGCTGGAAAACAGCGCCGGCAGTGTGACGGGCAGTGTGGCAGTATTGGCCCCCGTGAGCACCGCCAGGGTACTGACCACCATCTCTTTAGCTGAAAACCCGGCAATCAGCGCCGTCACCATACGCCAGTCGGTAAAGCCCAGAGGTGCAAACAGCGGAGTCAGCAGCCGGCCCAGGCCGGCCAGCAGGCTGGCGGAGGAATCCGTTACCACATTCAGCCGCGTATCGAAAGACTGCAGGAACCACACGATGATGGTGACTACAAAGATGATGGTAAAGGCGCGGGTAATAAAGTCCTTGGCCTTGTCCCAAACCAACAGCGCCACGCTTTTGGGGCTTGGGATCCGGTAATTGGGCAGCTCCATCACAAAGGGCACGGGGTTGCCCTTGTACATGGTGTTTTTCAGCAGCAGCGCCCACACAATGCCCACCGCAATGCCCATTACATACAGGCCCATCATCACCAGGGCACCGTGCTGCGGGAAAAAGGCCGCGGTAAACACCGCATAGATAGGCAGTTTGGCGCTGCATGAGCAGAAGGGCACCAGCAGCATGGTCATTTTGCGGTCCCGGTCGCTGGAAAGGGTACGGGTGGCCATAATGGCCGGTACGCTGCAGCCGAAGCCGATGAGCATGGGCACGAAGCTGCGGCCGGACAGGCCGATCTTACGCAGCAGCTTGTCCATCACGAAGGCCACACGGGCCATGTAGCCCGAATCCTCCAGCAAAGAGAGGAAGAAAAACAGCGTGACAATGGTGGGCAGGAACCCCAGCATGCTGCCCACACCGGCAAATGCGCCGTCGATGACCAGGCTGTGCACAACCGGGTTGACGCCCCAGGCCGTCAGGCCCGCATCCACCCAGCCGGTGACAATGTCGATGCCCAGGCTGAGCAGGTCGCTGAGATAGGCGCCGATGAGCCCGAAGGTAAGCCAGAAGATCAGCAGCATAATGCCCAAAAACACGGGAATGGCCGCATACTTGTCGGTGAGCACTTTGTCGATGGCCACGCTGCGGGCATGTTCGCGGCTCTCACCGTTTTTCACCACAGTCTCGGCACACAGTTTTTCGATGAAAGTGTAGCGCATATCCGCCAGTGCAGCCTCCCGGTCGGTGCCCAGTTCGTCCTCCATCTCCTTCACCGAATGGCCGATCAGATCCAGTTCGTTGTCCGTCAGCTTCAAGCGCCGCTGCATGGGTGCATCGCCCTCCACCAGCTTTGATGCGGCAAAATAGGGCGGTACGCCGGCGGCCTGGGCATGGTCTTCAATCATGTGGGCGATGCCGTGGATGCACCGGTGCACTGCGCCGGTGCAGAAATCCTGGCGTTTGGGATAGTCTTTGTGTTCGGCAGCCCGCAGCGCATGTTCGATCAGCTCGTCCACGCCCTCATTCTTTGCCGCCGAGATGGGCACCACCGCCACGCCCAGCTCTTCTTCCAGCCGGTTCACATCCACGGTGCTGCCGTTGGCGCGCATTTCGTCCATCATGTTCAGCGCCACCACCATGGGGATGTTCAGCTCGATCAGCTGCAGCGTCAGATACAGGTTGCGCTCAATGTTGGTGGCATCCACGATGTTGATGATGCCGTCTGGTTTTTCGTTCAAAATAAAGTCCCGGGTGACGATCTCCTCACTGGTATAGGGGCTGAGGGAGTAAATACCGGGCAGGTCCACCACCAGCGCGGGTGCGGGCGCGGGGATATCCGCCCGCTTGTGACGGGGGTGCCCCCAGCTGCGCAGGCCGCGATGGTGTTCACCGGCGTGATGGTCCCGGATGACGCCCTCCTTTTTGTCCACAGTGACGCCGGGGAAATTGCCCACATGCTGGTTGGAGCCGGTGAGCTGGTTGAACAGGGTGGTTTTGCCGGAGTTCTGATTACCGGCCAGGGCAAATACCAGGCTCATGCTTCCACCTCCGCGCCCTGGGGCTCCACTTCGATGCGGGCGGCGTCCTCCAGGCGCAGCGTCAGCTCGTAGCCCCGCAGGTGCAGCTCAATAGGATCTCCCATAGGGGCAATTTTGCGCACCATCACAGCGGTGCCGGGCGTCAGGCCCATATCCAGAAAATGGCGGCGCAGGGCCCCTTCGCCCCCCACCACGGTGATGCGGGCCTGCTGGCCCAGCGGCAGTTTATCCAGTGTCATCGACAATCCCTCCATCGGCCGGCCGCGCCGGCCCTCTCCACAACGGCCCGGGGCCGCGCTTTTTCTCCATATAATAAAATACACGCGCGCAGGGGGCTTGTCAATGCAAAAAAGGACGCGTTCCGCCCACCGGGCGGGGCGCGGCGGCGCGAAGCATATCAATAGAGGCCAAAGTCGCACATCAGCCGGTATCGCAGCGCCTCCTTCTCCCCTGCGGTCAAATCGCCCAGGCCGTCCACGGCCACATCCAGCACATCCCGGAACAGGGACGCGTGGTGCCAGTACAGTTCGTCATAATGCAGGGCCATGAAGTCCGGCCGGCTGCCGGTGACCTGCACTTGCGAAACGTCGGGATATTGTTCCGGGTAGGTCGCCAGCATCCGGTTCGGCCCTGTCAGCGTCACCAGCGTGCCCACGGAAATCGTCTCAGGCTCGATCTGCCGGCCTTCCGCGTCCACCAAACATGCGCCGGCGGTGCTGAACGTGAACAGACCGCCGTGCCGCATGCCCACCGCCATGGCGGCACCCGTGTCCGGGTCATAGGAGACGATCTCCGCCTCCGTCTGGACCAGTGGCTCACTGTCGGATGGCATGGGTGTTCCGGCCGTCAGGGCAGCAGACACCGTATCGGAAGGCAGCAGCACACAGAGCAGGGCCGAAGCTGCCAGCAGCACAGCGCCCAGCAATCGCGAACGTTTCATGAAACCAACTCCTTTCAAGCGGGCCTTCGGTGAAATCGGCGCTTCCATTTACTTTGAACACGCGGCAGCCGCGCCGGAAATGGCAAAGGCCCCTGCCCGCAGAGGCAGGAGCCTTTTGGCATACCGTCTTATGCGCCGTACCCGGCGGCTTCGGCCAGGGCGCGGTCGATGATAACCGTGGCGTCCGGGTGAAGCTTCAGCAGCGTGGAGGGGTTGTGCGGGGTGATGGTATCCCCCGTCACCAGGCCGCGGATAGCCTCGGCCTTGGCCGGGCCCGTGGCCACCAGCACAACTTTGCGCGCGGCCAGGATATCGCCCATGCCCATGGTGATGGCCATGGTGGGCACATCCTCTTTTTTCTCAAAGAAGCGGGCGTTGGCGGAGATGGTGCTGTCGGTCAGATGTTCAATATGGGCCTTTGCATGCAGCGTGTCGCCGGCCTCGTTGAAAGCGATGTGGCCGTTGTTGCCAATACCCAGCAGCTGCAGGTCCGCAGGGCCGCCCTCGTACACCATGCGTTCCAGCTGGGCGGCGTTGGCCTGGTAATCGCCCATGCCGGCGGCCACAAAGGTATTGGCCTTGTCAATGTTGATATGGTCAAACAGGTTGGTATCCATAAAATAGCGGTAACTCTGGGGATGATCCGCAGGAATGCCGCAGTATTCATCCAGGTTCACCGTGCGCACACGGGCAAAATCCACCGTGCCGGCGCGGTTCATCTCAATCAGCTTGCGGTAGATGGGCACGGGGGTTCCGCCGGTGGCCAGGCCCAGCTTGCAGGCAGGTTTTTCCCGCACCAGGTCGGCAATCATCTGCGCAGCCGCCGCACAGCTTTCCTCATAACTTTCGGTCACGATCACATTCATCACGCAGACATCCTTTCTTGGGAGTTTTCTGGTCTCATCATAGCACGTTTGTGCATGGCGGGAAAGCGCTGCGCACCGAAAGAGCCGAAAGTGCAAAAATGGCAGATGGTTTTTTCAATGGCCCGGCCGGGCGTCACTCACTGAAATAGTAGTGATAGGCCGCGGCCAGGTCCTCGGCGCCCCGGGCGGCGGTGGCCTGCCCGGTGGCCAGTGGATAGACCACATACCGGTACAGTGCGCGGCTGCCCAGATAGCAGAACCGGGCAGTATCCACCCGGGCCGCGGCATCCAGGTATTGGGCGGCCAGAGGGCTGTCCGCGCCGAAGGTTTTGGCCAGCAGGGTCTCGGTGGTCTCCCGGGCCAGGGCCAGGGACGCGCCTGCATTCAGCACCTGCTGGCCGGCGGCATTGCGCTGAAAGGCCTCGGGCTGCAGCAGGGCCCCCAGGGCCTGCAGGGCCCGGTCGGCCAGGGGGCTGTTGGCCCGGATGCCGGCATACAGGGCCACCGCGCCGGTGACGCCCCCTTCCCCGTTGGGCACGGGCAGCAGCGCCGGCCGGCCGCCCGCCTGCACCAGGGCCTCAGCCCACTGGCGGAACATATTCTCCCCCAGGAACGCCGCCGCAAAGGGCGCACCGCCTTCGGGGAAGATGGCGTTGATCGAGCCGGTGAAGCCCATGGCGTTCACCTGGGCCAGCAGTTCGGCCAGGGCCAGCTGGTCCTCGTTCAGGTGCACCCGGCCGGCGGCGTAGTCCAGCACCGGGGCGGCGGTAAAGCAGTCCCCATAGCCGCTCTGCAGGTACACCAGGGGCGTCAGATCTTCCGCGCCGGTGTGGGCCAGCAGGGCCCGGAGGAAGGCCGCCGGGGCGTCGTCCTGCGCCGGCGCAAAACCCGCCAGGGCGCCGGCGTCGGCCAGCACCGCGGGCAGGGTGAAGGTGAGGGGCAGCAGATACTGGGCGCCGTCCCATTGGCCGGCGGCCAGCACCGCCGGGTGCAGGGACAGGCCGCCGGACAGCTGCTCCATGTGGGGGGCCAGATCCAGGAAGGCGCCGGCGTCCATGGTCTTCACCGGGTCGTCCAGCAGGGTGGGGACCTGGTTGCTCAGCACCAGCAGGTCCGGCCCGCCGCCGCTCATCAGCTGGGTGCGCACCCGGGTGCGCTGGGCCTCCAGCTCCTCCATCTCGGCCTGACTGGCGCCGTCGCCTACCGGCAGCACGGTCACCTCCACGGGCATGTCCAGCAGCGCCGGCAGCTCATTGCGCAGGAAGGGGCCAAAACTGGAATCGGCTTCGCTGTCGATCAAAACGGAGAGCGCCTGCTCCCCGGAAGAGGGCTGCCCGCCGCAGCCGGCCGCCCACAGCGGCAGCAGGGCGCACAACAGCAGCACCGCGGCAATGCGTCTCATCAGGGGCCTCCCTTCCGGCGGCGGGGACGGGCCCTCGCCGCGAACGACGATATTTTGTACCTTTAATGTAGCAAATTCCCGTCCTCCCTGTCCATGGGCAACGTGTACAAAAATCTTCCCGCATTTTCGGCACGGCGCACAAGGGCTCACACATACATGCGCCGCTCGGCCTGCTCCACCAGGGCGGGGTCTCCCGCCGCGCCGGCGTGGCCGGCCCGCCAGGCGGCGGGGGTGCAGCCCTCGTGCCGTTTAAACACCTTGCAGAAATAATTGGCCCCGGAGAAGCCGCACAGGCTGGCCACCGTCTCCAGGGGCCAGTCCCGGGCGGCCAGCATGGCCTTGGCGGCCTCCAGGCGCACCTGGGTGAGGTACTGCCCCGGGCCCATGCCCATGGCCTTGCTGAACACCCGCACCAGGTGGCTCTTGCTCACGCCCAGCTGGCGGCTGAGCTCCTCGGCGCCGTACAGCTCGGCGTAGTGGGCCCGCATGGCCAGCACCGCCTGGGTGACCAGGGGCGGCATGGCCGCCCGGGCCCTGCCGGCGTCCGCCTCCACCAGGGCGCACACCAGGCGGCAGCCCGCGGCGCACAGGGCCCCGGGCCCGGCCTCGCCCTGCCAGGCCTCCAGCAGGGCCGCCATGGCCTCGGGCGCGGCGGGGCACACCCCGCCGTCCGCCGCCAGCAGCCCGCCCCGGGCCGCCAGGCCCCCGGCAATGGCCTGCGCCGCAGCGCCGGACAGCCCCGCGCACAGCAGATGGCAGTCGGCTTCGGGCAGCAGCGTCAGCTCCTCCGCCGCCAGGGCCAGCCCGCCGGGCCCCAGGCCCGCGGCAGCGTCCCCCGTGCCCTGGGCCGCGCAGCGCCCCCGGGACACCAGCGCCACGGCAAAAGGCGATGCCAGATACACCGCTCCGTCATCGCCTGCGGCCTGGCGCACCAGTTCCACTTTGCACAGTCCGTCTGCAGCGAACAGCATCAAATCACCCCAAAACATCAATATTTTACTATTTTCTTTTCATAAAAACCTGTTAATATTATAGTAGAACTTGCAAGCAAGCGCAAGAGCCATCAACAAAATGCCCTGTGCGCTGTGAAACGAACGACAAAAAGGAGTGTTGTACCCATGGCAAAGATCAGCCTGAAAGGCATCTACAAAATCTACCCCGGTGATGTCACCGCCGTCCGGGATTTCAACCTGGAAATTGAGGACAAGGAGTTCATCATCCTGGTAGGTCCCTCTGGCTGCGGCAAATCCACCACGCTGCGCATGATTGCCGGCCTGGAAGAAATCAGCAAAGGCGAGCTGTACATCGGCGACCGCCTGGTAAATGATGTGCCCCCGAAGGACCGCGACATCGCCATGGTGTTCCAGAACTATGCGCTGTACCCGCATATGACGGTGTACAAGAACATGGCATTCGGCCTGGAACTGCGCAAGACCCCCAAAGATGAGATTGACAAACGCGTGCGCGAGGCCGCCCGCATCCTGGATATCGAGCATCTGCTGGACCGCAAGCCCAAGGCACTGTCCGGCGGCCAGCGCCAGCGTGTGGCCCTGGGCCGTGCCATGGTGCGCAACCCGGCGGTGTTCCTGCTGGACGAGCCGCTGTCCAACCTGGACGCCAAACTGCGCACCGCCATGCGCACCGAGATCATCAAACTGCACCAGCGCCTGGGCACTACCTTCATCTATGTGACCCATGACCAGACCGAGGCCATGACCATGGGCGACCGCATCGTGGTGATGAAGGACGGCGTGATCCAGCAGGTGGATACCCCGCAGAATCTGTATGATTATCCCTGCAATATGTTCGTGGCCGGCTTCATCGGCAGCCCGCAGATGAACTTCCTGGATGCCACACTGGTCAAAGAGGGCGAAAAATATTATGTAGACCTGGGCGAGGACAAACTGCTGATCAAGCCCGAGAAGGTGACCCCTGCCCTGGATGCCTATGTAGGCAAGGCCATCAAGGCCGGTATCCGCCCGGAAGACATCAAAGACGACGAGGAATTCCTGCAGAAGCACGCCGACGCCAAAATTACCGCCAGCGTGGAAGTGTGCGAGCTGATGGGCAGCGAGATTTACCTGTACCTGACCTACAAGGGCTACAAGATGACTGCCCGCGTGGCCCCCACCAGCAAGGCCAAAAACGGCGCCGATGTCACCGTTGCTTTGGACACCAGCAAACTGCACCTGTTTGACCCGGAGACCGAAGCCGTCATCCTGAACTGAACTCTATTTCTCTCACTTCTTTCACCGCAGGGGCGGGCCCGTACAAGGGCCCGCCCCTGCGGCCGTTTCCCGGCCGCAGATGCCCCTCGTTCTCCAGGCCCCAGTGCCGCCGCGGGGAGCGGGCAGGCTGTATTCTTCCTGCGCTTCGGCCGAACACTTTTCATTGCGAAAACCATTCATGCAGCAGCCGTATGCTCCGCCGCAGCTTCCTGTAAATTTCTTCCGGGGGATCCGTCCGGCCGTTGGACAGCCACAGGTCTATGACCAACGGGATCAGATGGGAAAGGATGCGGTGAAAGTATTCATCTTTGCCGTCCGCGTCCAGGCCCGCCATCAGCTGGCTCTGCGGGATGTATTTCTCCCCTTTTTTCTGAAAAATATCCAGGCGGCTGTTTTCTGACAGCACTTCAATCAAATCCCGCCGCTTTTCCAGTTCAATCATTGCATAGATCACCTGTTCCTTCAGCGTGTCTCCGCGCAGATTCAAAAGGATCTCCCGTGCCATACATTCCGTCATGTATTCCAGCACATCCACCGTATTGTCAAACAGACGATAAAATGTTGTGCGGCTGATTTGATAATCCCGATGCAAATCCGATACAGAAATCTTAGCAAACGGTTTCTGCCTGGCACAGTCAAGCAAAGCTTTACCGATGCGCTGTGCAGACCTCTGTGCGCGGATATCTTTTGAGATGCGGTACATCATTTGCCTCCTGTGAACCAGAACATTTCGGAACTATTGTATCAGAACAGCTTCGATGATACAATGTCCGCGGAAAAGACAAGGAGGAACCGCCATGGAAGCATTGCTGAAGAAACCGCTGCCGCCCATTCCCATGGATATACAAAAAAGTTGGATGCCTCGCTGAAGGTTGGGAAGCCCCCCATTACCCTGACCTCCTTTACGGATAAAGAGGCCATACTATACAGTTTGCCCCTTCAGCAGGAAGTAGGGTTTGCCCAATTCCCCGGCGGAAGCTGGCTGGTCTCGATGACCTGTCCGATGCCCGGGATCACACCGGAGATGATCGAATGGTGGTTCTGGTGGCACTGCCAGGATCCTTTGCGTTATCAGATCTGGTTCCCGGGCTCTCACCTCTACATTTCCTATCCGTCAAAGGACAAAAGGTATTTTGAACAACCAGCCATGCCGCCTTTCAGGCCCAACACCCAGCGGCCGGTCGAAAAGATCGGCCCGGTTTCGGCGCCTTTGCAAATTGATTTTGTGACACCTGAATCATTTGGCTTTTCCGGTACAGCCATGCAGAAAAACCATATTCCGCTCATCGTTTGCGGCCACGTAAGTACCTTCAGGGGCCTGGTTCCTCATACTGAAATGGCCCATATTTTTCGTCAGACCGAGGATGGGCTGTTTCTGTCCAGCCGTTTTTGGCTGGGGGGATGCCTGCCTTCCTGCCTGCGCAGCATACTCAGGCGGCGGATGACCGGCAGCCTTGCCCGGGGGATGGCGGAACATTGCTGCATCGAATACCGGAATTTGACGGAAATCCTGCCGGAAGTATACAATCGATATCGGAACAGGTAAGACGGCACGACTGCTGCCGACAGAGCCGCGCTCTCTCCAAGCCGCAGGCGGAGGAATGTTCTCCGCCTGCTTTTTCTCGCGGATATTTGCGCCTGCCCTTTTTCGCCATCCGGCCCTGCCGCCTGCCCGCTCCCCTCTGATAAAAAAAGGGGTTGGCCGGGTGGCTGTTTTGTGTTATAATGATTATACAAATCGTACTATAATACAAACCGGATAACAAACGGGACACATTGCCGGGCCTGTTGCCGGTGCGGGAAAGAGGGGGAACCATTGCATATTGTAAAACTGGCAGCGCAGCAGCTGCAGGAAAAACTGAAGGAGTCTCTCAGCGCGGTACTGCCCATTTTGGGCATCGTGCTGCTGTTGAGCTTTACCATTGCGCCGCTGTCGGCCAGCACCCTGCTGTGCTTCCTGCTGGGGGCGCTGCTTTTGGTGGCCGGCATGGTGCTGTTCAACCTGGGGGCTGACCTCTCCATGACGCCCATGGGCAACCGCATCGGCGCCAGCCTGGCCCGCAGCCGCAGCGTGCCGCTGGTGCTTGCCGTGGCGTTCCTGTTGGGCTTTTTTATCACCATCTCCGAGCCGGACCTGCAGGTGCTGGCCAACCAGGTACCTGCGGTGCCCAATATGACGCTGGTTTTGGCGGTAGCCGCAGGCGTTGGGGCGTTTTTGGTGGTGGCGCTGCTGCGCATGCTCATCGGTATCTCCCTGCGCCGGCTGCTGATCGTATTCTATCTGGCGGTATTTGCCCTGGCGTTCTTGGTGCCGGCAGATTTCCTCAGCGTAGCCTTTGATTCCGGCGGCGTCACCACCGGGCCCATGACGGTGCCCTTCATCATGGCCCTGGGCGTGGGCGTTTCCGCCATCCGCGATGACCGCCACGCTGCCTCCGACAGCTTCGGCCTGGTGGCCCTGTGCAGCATTGGGCCCATCCTGGCGGTACTGGTTCTGGGGATGGTGTATGCCCCTGAAGGCAACTATGCCGCCAGCAACCTGATCCCGGAGGTGAGCGATTCCGCCGGGCTGTGGCAGCTGTTTGCCTACGAGATCCCCCACTATATGCAGGAGATCGCCGGGGCACTGGCGCCCATCATCATCTTTTTTGCGGTGTTCCAGCTGGCGGTGCTGCGTCTGCCCGGGCGGCAGCTGGCGCGCATCTGCGTTGGGCTTTTGTATACCTTTGCAGGGCTGGTGCTGTTCCTCACCGGCGTGAATGTGGGCTTTTTGCCCGCAGGCTACGCCCTTGGCGGCGTGCTGGCCGGCCTGCCCTACCGGTGGATCCTGGTGCCAGTGGCCATGATCGTGGGTTTTTTCATCGTGCGGGCCGAGCCGGCGGTGTATGTGCTGAACAAGCAGGTGGAAGAGATGACCGACGGAGCCATCTCTGCCTCTTCCATGGGCACGGCGCTGTCCATCGGTATGGCGGTATCCCTGGGGCTGGCTATGGTGCGGGTGCTCACGGGCATCTCCATTCTATGGTTTCTGATTCCCGGCTACGCCATTGCCCTGGGCATCAGCTTCTTTGTGCCGAAAATTTACACCGCCATCGCCTTTGACTCGGGCGGCGTGGCCAGCGGCCCCATGACGGCTACCTTTCTTCTGCCCCTGGCCCAGGGCGCCTGCACCGCCGTGGGGGGGAATATGGTCACCGATGCGTTCGGCGTGGTGGCCATGGTGGCCATGACGCCGCTGATTACCATTCAGCTGATGGGTGTGGCTGCCCAGCTGCAGCACCGGCGCGGCGCCCTGGCCGAGGCCCGGGCCGAGCGCGCTTTCCGGCAGATGGACGAAGACGCCATCATTGAGCTGTGAGGAACGGAGGGACGAAGCGTGAACGGATTATATTGGATGGTGCTGATTGTGGACCGGCGCAATGCCGGGCGTTTTCTGGACTGCCTTGAAAAGAACCGTGTATCCCTTTCGCTGCAGACAGCAGCCCAGGGCACGGCCGCCAGCGAGCTGCTGGATTACTTCGGCCTGGAAAAGCGGGAAAAGGCCGTGCTGCTGGCGGTGGTGACGGGCCCGGTGTGGCAGCAGGTGCGCCGGGCGCTGCAGCATCAGATGATGATCGACGTGCCGGGCACCGGCATCGCATTTATTATTCCGCTGAGCAGCATCGGCGGCAAACGGCAGCTGGCCTTTCTGACGGCCGGCCAGGACTACACAACAGGGGAGGAATCGGCCTTGAAGAACACGAAGTACGAGCTGGTGGTAGCGGTGGCCAACCAGGGCTACACCGAGCTGGTGATGGAGGCGGCCCGCAAGGGCGGCGCCGGCGGCGGCACGGTGATCCACGCCAAAGGTACCGGCATGGAACAGGCCCAGCACTTTCTGGGCGTCAGCCTGGTGTCGGAAAAAGAGATGATCCTGATTGTGGTGCGCACGGCGGCCAAAAACCAGGTGATGCGGGCCATCATGGACGACGCCGGCCTGGAAACCAAGGCCGGGGCGCTGGTGTTCTCTCTGCCCGTCACCCAAACGGCGGGCCTGCGCCTGACCGACCACCCCGACAGCCAGCCGGCCGCCGACGCCGAGTGACCCCGCGGCCCGTGCGGCCGCGGCCAAAACGTCCAGCCGAACGGGAGGGGCGCCGCCTGCCTTTGGGCCAGGCGCGCCCCTCCCCTTTTTCTGCGCGCCGTTTTATGCTATACTATCTGTGCTATACTAAAAAACTTATCCGTGTGCAAAGGGGCGCCGCCGCGCCCTGTGCGCCGGAACGCACCGGGCCGCCGCCCGGGCCGGCCCCTGAAAAGGAGGAAGAACATGCCCCGCCGTGTCTGCACTTTTGCCGTGGCCCACACGGATCTTTCGGCCCAGCCTTTCAATAACGCCGGGCGCACCGTGCGCATTCTGGTGCCCAACAACCTGCCCGGCAGCGCCGTGTACGTCAAGTTCAGCAATTACTACGGCGCCCGCCCGGTGTGGGTGGGCAACGCCTCCATCGCCCTGGCGGACGAGGCGGGCAACCTGCTGGCAGGCAGCGCCCGGCCTCTCACCGTCCACGGAGACACCTCCTTCGCCCTGGTGCCCCAGCGGGACGTATATTCCGACCGGGTGGCCCTGACGCTGCGGCCGGACCAGACACTGGCCGTCAGCCTGTACTATCCGCTGAATGACAAGGTCACCTCCGGCAACTTCGTGGGCACTTTCGCCGCCCGCAGCGTGCGGGGAGATCACTGTGCTGCCCCGGTATTGCCCAAGGCCCGTATCCTCAGCACGCTGTCCCGCAGTGTGCTGCCCTGGGATATGACCAGCGCCGTCACCACGTTGTCCGCCGTGGTGGTGGAACAGCCCGACGACACCCCTTTGCCCCGGGTGGTGGCCGCCTTCGGCGATTCCATCATGCAGCAGGGCGCCTGGGTGACGCCCTTCACCCACCGGCTGTACGCAGCCTTTCCCGGCACCGCCGCTGTGTGCAATTTGGGCATCGGCGGCAACCGGCTGCTGCACGGCTCGCCTCCCGGGGTGGGCGGCCTGTACGGGCGCGCCGGGGCCGAGCGTTTCTCCTGGGACCTGGCCCCCGTTGAGGGGCTGACCCACGCCATTCTGTGCCTGGGCACCAATGACCTGGGCCTGCCCGGCAAGGACGGCGCACCCGAACAGGAGCTGATCAGCCTGGCCGACTACCAGAGCGCCGTGACCGCCATGGCCGAGTACCTGCACAGCCGGGGTGTGAAAGTATTGGCCGGGCTTCTGCTGCCCCGGGCTGTAAACCGCATTTACACCCCTGAGCGCGAGCAGATGCGGCTGGCCATCAACCACTGGCTGGCCCGCTGCGGCCTGTTTGACGGCGTGATCGACCTGGGTGCACCCATTGCAGAGCCCGGCGGCACAGGCATGCGGAAAGAATACGCCCTGCCCGATGGCCTGCATCCCAACCGTGCCGGCGGCGCGGCCATTGCCGAAGCCATTGACCTTTCACTGTTTTCATAAGCCGGGCCGCGCGCCCGCAAGAGGAGGAATGTGCCGTTGGCGCAGGTAAAAAAATGGCACAAGCTGGATAATACCGCCCATCTGTTCCCGGTGATCGCCAGCCGCCGCATGACCAATGTGTTCCGGATGACCGCCGTGCTGACGGAAGATGTGGCCCCGCAGCTTCTGCAGCAGGCGCTGGAGGATACGCTGCCGCTGTTCGCAGCCTTCAGCGTACGGCTGCGCCACGGGCTGTTCTGGAGCTATCTGGAGCAGAACGATGCCCCTGCCCGGCTTCAGCCCGAACAGGACGCCCCCTGCCGCTACATCGATCCGCTGGTGACGGGCCGTTATCTGTTCCGGCTGCTGTATTTCGGCCCCCGCATCAGCCTGGAGACGTTCCATGTGCTGACGGACGGCGTGGGCGCCATGCGCTTTCTGAAGGCGCTGTGCTACCGCTACCTGCAGCTGGCCCACCCCGGGGAAGTGCCCCTCGGCACGCGTTTCGGCGTCGAACAGGCCGGCAACGTGCAGGATGGCTACATCAAGCACTACACCCCGCAGAAAAACTGGAGCACCTACCGGGAACCGCCGGCCTACCGCATCCGCGGCGAGCTGCGCCCCTCTTTCGAGCTGGGCGTATGTACGGCGCTGATGCCTCTGGACGCGCTGAAAACCCAGTGCGCCGGCCTGGGCGCTTCCGTGGGGGAATACCTGGCGGCGCTGCTGGCCCTGGCCGTATACGAGGAGCACATGCCCGCCGCAGGCAGCACACGGCCCGTGAGCATCTTCGTTCCGGTGGACCTGCGGCGGGTGTTCGGGACAGACACATCCGCCAATTTCTTTTCCGGTTTCTCGGCCCGGGTGCCTTTTTCCGGGCCGCGCGCGCCAGAAGAAGTGATCCGTATCCTGAAGCCGCAGTTTGCCGAAAAAAAGACGCCGGCGGCCTTCCGGGACAAGCTGGCTTACACAGCCCGCAGCGAGGTGGATCTGGCCATCCGCATGGTGCCGCTGCCGGTAAAGAACGGCATTCTGCGCATCATTTACCAGCGCTCGAACCGAGGCAGCACCATGACGCTGTCCAATCTGGGGAAGGTGGATGTGGAGCCCGATTTCGCCCCTTTTTTTGCCGGATTCCGCTTTTTGCTGGGGGCCACGCCGGGCGAGCCGCTGAAGTGTACGGCCTGTTCCTACCAGACACCGTCCGGCCCGCAGCTGGCCCTGACGATGACCAGCCTGCTGACAGGCACCGCTGCCGCCCGGAACATCGTGCGCCGGCTGACGGCCGCAGGGGTGCCTGTCACGGTAGAAAGCGCAGGTGAAACGGAATGAAATACTGCAAAGCCTGCCGCGTGCAGGTGTGCACGCCGGCCTTTCAGTGCCCGCTGTGCGGCGGCGCGCTGGCCGACGACGGTACGCCGTGCCGGCCCGCCTACCCGCCCCAGCACGACGCCAAAGGCTACCATTTTGTGCGGCGGCTGCTGGCCTTCGCCTCGGCACTGGCCTGTGTGGTCTGCGCGGCGGCCAACCTCCTGCTGACCCCGGACGTATGGTGGTGTCTATATGTGGTGACAGCGCTGGGATATCTTTGGATCTCGGTGCCCCACATGGCGCGGCGCGGCGGCAACGCCGGCGGCAAAACGCTGATGCAGGTGCTGTGCCTGTCGGCGCTGGCCGTGCTGCTGGACTGGGAGATCGGCTGGCGGGGATGGTCGGTGGATTTTGTACTGCCGGTGATCTGCTGCGGGGGCATCGTAACGGTGCTGGTACTGATTTTGGCAAACCGCACCAACTGGGCGGGGTACGTACTGTATCAGGTAGTGCTGGCGGTGATCGGTTTTGTGCCGGCGGTGCTGTACGCACTGGGGGCGGCCCGATTCCTGCCCGGTGCCGTGGTGCCCGGTATGTTGGCGGCTGTCAGCCTGTTGGCGCTGTTCCTCTTCGGAGACCGCAGCATCAAAAGCGAATTCAAACGCCGGCTGCGGTTTTGAACGGCCTGCACCCGGCGGCGCAGCGGGCAGAGGTTTTCCGAATGTGAAGCGGGCTGTATCCCGCCCAAGGAAAAAAGCCCCGGCAGACCGGGGCTTTTCCTGACGGCGCGGAGCGCCGTCACATATTCTGCATCAGTTTTTCCACGCCCATCACTGCCTTTTCCGCTGTGTGGGCCGCTTTTTTCACAGCCTTTTTCAGCTGCTTGGGGTTCTGCTCGGCCACATACATACCCGCCGCACCCACGGCGGCACCGGCCATCATGCCCAGGGCTGCACCCTTGGCCAAATTCTTTGCATTGCGGTTCATCGTATCTTCCTCCTTTTTCGGCAGCATCCGCCTGCCGTTAGCTTGCCCGGAACCGCGGCCAACTTGCCTTGTAAATTTTTCCGCACCGCTCCACAAGCGCGCCATTTTATGGTATACTGTAGTGTATTGTAATAAAACGGTATGAAAGGGGGGCTTTCCTGTGGCGGCACAAAAGCGGGTCCTGTGCATCCAGGACCTCTCCTGCCTGGGCCGATGCAGCCTGGCGGTGGCACTGCCGGTGCTGTCCGCCTGCGGCCATACCGTAACGCCTCTGCCCACCGTATTGCTGAGCACCCACACCGGGGGGTTCGGCACCCCTGCCCGGGTGGAACAGGGCGCCTTCTGCACCCAGGCCCTGGCCCATTACCGCACCCTGGATATGCCTTTCGACAGCGTATACAGCGGCTACCTGGCCGATGAAAGCCAGGCCGAACTGGTGCGTCAGGCTTTTGCCCTGGCCCCCGGCGCCCTGAAGCTGGTGGATCCGGTATTGGGCGACGGCGGCAAACCCTACCGCTTTGTAACGCCGGCACTGGCGCAGGCCATGGCCGGCCTGTGCGCCGAGGCCGACTGGATCACCCCCAACGTGACCGAAAGCGCCCTTTTGCTGGGCCTGGCGCCTGATGCCGGCCCGCTGTCTGCAGAACAGGCCCGGGCCCGGGCCGGGGCACTGCGCAGTGCTTACGGTGCCGGCGTGGTGCTGACGGGCGTGCAGCTGGATACCGGCGGGCGGGCCAATGTGCTGGCCCCCTGCGAGGGCGGCGCGCCCCGGCTGCTGGCCTACGCCCTGGCCCCCGGCAGCTGGCCGGGCACGGGAGACCTGTTCGCATCGGCTCTGCTGGGGCTGCTGCTGTCCCGCCGCGGCGCTACGGACGCCGTGGCCCGGGCCGCCCGCTTTGTGGCCGCCTGCGCCGCAGCTGCCGGGCAAGACGGCCTGCCGGCGCGCTACGGCGTGCCTTTCGAGCGGTTTCTTGCTTATCTTGCAAATGGAGATGACCCCTTTTGGCAACCCCTTTGAATATTGTGCTGGTGGAGCCGCAGATCCCCCAAAACACCGGCAACATCGCCCGCACCTGCGCGGCCACCGGCGCGCGCCTGCATCTGGTAAAGCCCATGGGCTTTACCGTGGACGACCGAAAGCTCAAGCGCGCCGGGCTGGACTACTGGCACCTATTGGACATCACCTATTACGAGGGCTGGGAGGACTTTGCCGCCCGCAATCCGGGGCCCCACTGGATGTTTTCCACCAAGGCGCCCCGGCGGTACACCGACGTGCACTATCCCGCGGGGGCGTACCTGGTGTTCGGCCGGGAGGATGCCGGCCTGCCCGAAGGGCTGCTGCGCGAACATGCGGCCACCTGCGTGCGCCTGCCCATGCGGGACGCCGCCCGCAGCCTGAACCTTTCCAACACCGTGGCGGTAGCCGTGTACGAGGCCCTGCGCCAGCAGGACTTTGACGGCCTGCTGGACCACGGCGCCCCGCGAAGCTTTACCTGGGAGGAAATTTCATGAGCAAAATTGCCCTGCTGACCGATTCGGCCTGCGATATCCCCGAGGCGCTGGCCCAGGCCCACGCCATCGACATCCTGCCCTTCACCATTGCCGTGGACGGCCGCTCCTATGTGGAGCGGGAGGACGTGACCTTTGAAGGGTACTACGACATCCTGAACACCTGCAAGGAGATCCCCAAAACCAGCCAGATCACCGCCCTGCGCTTTGAGGAAGCCTTCTGCGCCTACGATGCCGCCGGCTACACGGACGTGATCTATGTGTCCATCAACTCCGCCGGCAGCGCCACCAACCAGAACGCCCACCTGGCCCGGCGCAATTTCGCCCAGCAGCGCCCCGGCAGCGCCCTGCGCATCTTCATCGTGGACAGCCACACCTACTCCATGGGCTATGGCCTGCCGCTGGTACAGGCCGCCGAAAAGCTGGAAAACGGCGCCGATGTGCGCAGTGTGGTGGAATTTTTGGAGGATGCTTTCGCCCGGTGCGAGATTCTGCTGGCCATGTACACGCTGAAGTTCGCCAAGAAGAGCGGGCGCATCAGTGCCGCGGCGGCCTTTGCCGGGGAACTGCTGGGCCTGAAGCCGCTGATCCGCATGGTGGACGGCACTACCGCCACCATCGCCAAGGTGCGGGGCGAGGCCGCCGTGATGCCCGCGCTGGTGCAGCAGGCCCAGGCCCGCATGGAGCCCGGCGCCCCCTATCAGGTGGGCGGAACCGACGAAGAAAATATCCGCCAGCTGACCCGCCTGTGCAAAAAAGCCTACGGCTATCCACCGGTGCAGACCTTCCTGCTGGGTGCTGCCGTGGCCACCAACACCGGCCCCAACGCCGTGGCCATCATCTACCCCGGCGAAAAACGCCGCTGACCCCAAAACGCCGCAGCCTTGCCGCCCGGCATGCACAAGCGGTACGGCCTGCCGGCGGTCATTCTGCTGGCGGTATACGCGGCAGCCACCCGTCATATGCCGGCGCCGGCGGCCTCTTGAGCCGGGCTGGACGCCACGATCTGCATTCCCTTTTTGTTCCAGACGGACACGCCCCTCTCTTCCGGCGCGCTGCCCGCTCCCAATATTGCGCTGTACGGCGCGTTCTGCTTTGCCTTTGTGCGGCTGCTGCGCCCGTGCGGAAAACAGGAAAGCGAAGGTGAAACCGGATGACCCCCCCCATTTTGTATATTGTGATTCCCTGCTACAACGAGCAGGCGGTGCTGCCCATGACGGCGCCGCTGTTTCGTCAGAAGGTGCTGGACCTGGCCGGCGCCGGCAAGGTGTCGGCGGACAGCCGGGTGCTGTTTGTGAACGACGGTTCCAAGGACGACACCTGGTCTATCATCCGCAGCCTGGCCGCGAGCGACCCGGTGTACGAGGGCGTGTGCCTGTCCCGGAACCAGGGCCATCAGAACGCCCTGCTGGCCGGGCTGATGACGGCCAGGAGCCGGGCAGACATCACCATCTCCATCGACTGTGACGGCCAGGACGACATCAACGCCATGGACAAAATGGTAGACGAATACCTGGCCGGCATGGACGTGGTGTACGGCGTGCGCAGCAAACGTGAGACCGACACCTGGTTCAAGCGCACTACCGCCCAGGGCTTTTACAAGGTGATGAGCGCCCTGGGCGCCGACACGGTATACAACCACGCCGACTACCGCCTGCTGAGCCGCCGCGCCCTGGATGGGCTGGCCCAGTTCCGGGAGGTCAACCTGTTCCTGCGCGGGCTGGTGCCTCTGGTGGGCTTTCGCAGCAGCAGCGTGTACTACGAGCGCCACGAGCGCCTGGCAGGTGAGAGCCACTACCCGCTGAAGAAAATGCTCAGCTTTGCCTTCGACGGCATCACCAGCCTGTCGGTGAAACCCATTCGGCTGATCACCGCTCTGGGTTTCCTTATCAGCCTGTGCAGTTTCATCGGCATTGTGTGGGTACTGCTCACCAAACTGTTCGGCGCCGCGGTGTCCGGCTGGGCCAGTATGACCTGTGCCATCTTTTTCATGGGCGGCGTACAGCTGTTGTGCCTGGGGGTCATCGGCGAGTACATCGGCAAGATTTACAACGAGACCAAGGCCCGGCCCCGGTTCATCATCAGCGAGACCACCTTCGCCGACGGGCCTGCGCCCGTTGACCATGCACAGGAGAGGTGACGCCGTGAGCAAAGTGCAGTGGAAAGGCTCCACGCTGCTGGGGCCGGTGCCGCCGGCGCTGGTGAGCTGCGGCACCCTGGAAAAGCCCAACGCCCTGACAGTAGCCTGGACGGGTATTATAAACAGCCAGCCGCCCAAAACGTATATCAGCCTGCGGCCCCAGCGCCACAGCTATGGCATCATCCGGCAATCCGGTGAATTCGTCATCAACCTGCCCACCGAACAGCTGGTGCGCGCTGTCGACTGGTGCGGTGTGAAGAGCGGCCGGGATGTGGATAAATTCGCCGCCATGCACCTGACGGCCGCGCCCGTGCCGGGTTTTGCCTGCCCCATGGTGGGCCAGTCTCCCCTGTGCCTGGCCTGCCGGGTAACGGATGTGATCCCCCTGGGCAGCCATGAGATGTTTTTGGCCGATATCGTCAGCGTATTCGCCGACGAAGCCCTGCTGGACGATGCCGGCAAGCTGCATCTGGAGCGCGCCGGCCTGGCCGCTTACGCTCATGGGGCCTATTATTCCCTGGGCAGGCAGCTGGGCACCTTCGGTTTTTCCGTGCGGCGGAAAAAAGGCCGTGGCAAATGACCCAATCACCAAGGGGCGCCGCAGGGCGCCCCTTTTATCCTGCGCGGAACACGCTGCGCGGGCAAAAAGGAGGAGGAAACAAAATGGAACAGAGCGGTCAGTCCGCCCGGCGGGCGCGGTATCTCCATGTGGCTCAGGGCGCGGCCGTGGGCGCCGCCGGCGGTGCTGCGGCGGTGGCGTTCCGCCTGGCGCTGGAGGGGGCCGAAGCCCTGCGCGGCCTGGCGGGGGCGTACATCGCCGCCCACCCATGGGCCCTGGCGCTGTGGCTGGGGCTGCTGGCCGGGGCGGCGGGGCTGGCGGCGGCGCTGCTGCGCTGGCAGCCGTTTATCGGCGGCTCGGGCATTCCCCAGGTGGAGGGCGAGCTGCAGGGCTCGCTGGAGCAGAACTGGTGGCAGGTACTGGCCGCCAAATTCGCCGGCGGCGTGGTGTGTGTGGGCGCAGGGCTCTCCCTGGGACGGGAGGGGCCGTCCATCCAGCTGGGAGCCATGGCCGGCAAGGGCGTAGGGCGCCTGCTGGGTGCCCGCGCCCCCTCCCCGGCCCTGCTGCTCACCTGTGGGGCCAGCGCGGGCCTGTCGGCAGCTTTTAACGCTCCCTTCGCCGGGGTGCTGTTTGCGCTGGAGGAGCTGCACCACACCTTCTCCGCCGACGTGCTGCTGTGCGCCATGTCCGCCAGCGTGACGGCGGATATGGTGGCCAGGCTGGTATGCGGCGGCGCGCCGGAGTTCGGCCTGACGGCGGCCGGGGCGCTGCCCCTGTCGGCCTATCCGCTGGTGGCCCTGCTGGGCCTGGCGCTGGGGGGCCTGGGCGCCTTTTACAATTTCTGCCTGGGAAAATCCCAGGACCTGTATGCCCGCATCTCCCGGCCCTGGCTGCGGCTGCTGATCCCCTTCCTGCTGGCCGGAGTACTGCTGGCGGCGTGCCCGTCCATTCTGGGCGGGGGCCGGGGGCTGGTGCTGCGGGCGGCGGCCGGCCCGGCCCTGGGACTGGCGCTGGGGCTGCTGGCGGCCAAATTCCTGTTTTCCATGGCCAGTTTCGGCTGCGGCGCGCCGGGAGGGATCTTCCTGCCGCTGCTGGTGCTGGGGGCGCTGACGGGCGCGGCCTGCTCCGCGGGCCTGGGCGCCCTGGGCCTGGAGGCCCCGGCCGCCAACTTCGCCATGCTGGGCATGGCGGGCCTGTTCGCCGCCATTGTGCGGGCGCCGGCCACTGGGGTGATTTTGATCTGCGAGATGAACGGCAGCTTCACCCATCTTTTGAGCCTGACCCTGGTGAGCCTGGCCGCCTACGCCGCGGCCGACCTGCTGGGCGCCCGCCCGGTGTACGACCAGCTGCTGGACCGCCTGCTGGCCGGAAGACAGCGCGCGGAAGCTGCGCGAAAAAAGCAGGATCTATGATGGAAACGGGCAAACCATTTGCTCTATGAAAGGGAATTGATGGCGAAAATCTAAAACAAAATGCTCTTTTTATCCGTTCACACCATGAATTTACAATTTCCTGCTTGCAGCCGGGCGCGCCGTTGTGGTACGCTGATTTTGTATAAGAGATGAAAGGAGCAATGCACATGGACAAATTGCGCGCAGCCAAGGGCTTTATCTGCGACATGGACGGCGTTATCTATCACGGCAGCCAGATCCTGCCGGGGGTGCGGGAATTTGTGGCCTGGCTGTACAAAGAAAATAAGCAATTTCTGTTTTTGACCAACAACAGCGGCAAAACACCCCGGGAACTGGCGGAAAAGCTGGCCCGCATGGGCCTGGAAGTGGATGAGCACCATTTCTACACCAGCGCCCTGGCCACGGCCAGCTTCATCGCCAGCCAGCGCCCCGGCGCCCGGGCCTTCGTCATCGGTGAACCGGGGCTATACAACGCCCTGTATGAGAAGGGCATCACACTGGATGATGTAGACCCGGACTACGTGGTGATCGGCGAATCTTCCAGCTATAACTATGAGAACATCTGCAAAGCCGTGCACTGCGTGCAGAACGGCGCGCGGCTGATCGGCACCAATTCCGACCTGACCGGTCCTACAGACCAGGGCATCATGCCCGCCTGCCGGGCCTTCGTAAAGCCCATCGAGCTGGTAACCGGCAAACAAGCCTACTATATTGGCAAGCCCAACCCGCTGATGATGCGCACCGGGCTGAATATGCTGGGCGTACACTCCCGGGAAGCCGCCATCATCGGAGACCGCATGGACACCGATATTGTGGCCGGCATTGAGAGCGGCCTGGATACCGTGCTGGTACTGTCCGGCGTGTCCGACCGGAAAACGGTGGAGACCTTCCCCTACCGCCCGCGGCTGATCTTAAACGGCGTAGGCGATATTCCCCCCGCCCTCTGACCGGCCGCTGCCCCCATCGGCACGGGCCCGCCCATACGCCGCACCTTACTGGTGCGGCGTTTTTTCGTCTTTCCACATCTTGATCCCGTCCGCAGCAAGTTGTTGTCTTTGCATGGCGTACAAATGATTGAAAAAGCTTGACAAAGCCTTGAGGGGCTGTTATGATGAATAAAATACTTTATTTCAATAAAGTATCCGGCCGTGCAGGTTCGGCCCCGCCGCACCTGCACGGCCGGCCAAATTCAAGAAAAGCGAGGGAACGAACATGGCACGCGTATACAATTTCAGTGCAGGGCCGTCCATGCTGCCGCTGCCGGTGCTGCAGCGGGCACAGCAAGACCTGGTGGACTACCAGGGCTGCGGGCAATCCGTGATGGAGATGAGCCATCGAAGTTCCCAATTCATGGCAATCGCCCAAAACACTCAGGATGCACTGCGCCGGGTGCTAAATGTGCCGAGCAACTACCGCATCGGCTTTTTCCAGGGCGGCGCTACCGCCCAGTTTGCCGCTGTGCCGCTGAACCTGATGAACGGCGGCTGCGCCGATTACCTGCTGACGGGCCAGTTTTCCACCAAAGCCGCCAAGGAGGCAGCGAAATTCGGTACAGTGCACGTGGCCGCCGACACCAAGGACATCGGCTACACCCGGATCCCCGATGTGGATACCCTGAAGTGGACTCCCGGCGCAGAGTACATCCATATCTGTGAGAACAACACCATTTACGGCACCCGTTTTCCCCGGGTTCCCCAGGTGCCCGGCGTGCCCCTGGTGGCCGACCTGTCCAGCTGTATTCTCAGCCGCCCCACCGACGTGAGCCGGTACGGCGTCATCTACTTCGGCGTGCAGAAAAACGTGGCCCCGGCGGGCATGGCCGTGGTGATTGTGCGGGAGGACCTTCTGGGCCGCGCCGCGCCGAATACCCCGGTACTGCTGGACTGGAAAACTGTCATCGACGCCGACAGCATGTACAACACGCCCCCCTGCTGGTGCATTTACATGATGGGCCTGGTGCTGGAATGGATCGAACAGGATGTCGGCGGCCTGGCCGCCATGGAGCAGCGGAACAATGAAAAAGCCCGGCTGCTGTACGATTTCATCGACCGTTCTGATTTTTACACCAACATGGTCTATCCGCCCCACCGCAGCATCATGAACGTCACTTTCACCAGCCCTTCGAAAGAGCTGGATGCCAAGTTCTGTGCCCAGGCCGCCCAGGCTGGCCTGGTAAATCTGAAAGGGCACCGCAGCGTGGGCGGTATGAGAGCGTCCATCTATAATGCCATGCCTCTCGAAGGCGTGCAGGCTCTGGTAACGTTTATGGAACAATTCCAGCGTGAGAATCAGTGAGGAGGCATACGGCATGCACTATGAAGTAAAAACCCTGAACAATATTGCCGCCGTAGGCCTGGCGCAGCTGGGGCCGGATTTTACGGTGAACACCGACGCTCCCGCTCAGGGCATCCTGGTGCGCAGCGCCAGTATGAAAGAGGCGCCGCTGCCCCCGGGCTTGCTGGCCATTGCCCGAGCGGGCGCCGGGGTAAATAATATCCCGGTAGATGACTGCGCCGGCGCCGGTGTTGTAGTGTTCAACACGCCCGGCGCCAACGCCAACGCCGTAAAAGAGCTGGTGCTGGCCGGGCTGGTATTGGCCGGGCGAAAAGCGGCCCAGGGCATCGCCTGGGTGCGGGAAAACGCCACTGCACCGGACCTGGGCAAGCTGGTAGAAAAAGCCAAAAGCCAGTTCGCCGGGCCGGAACTGGCCGGAAAAACCCTGGGCGTTGTAGGGCTGGGCGCTATTGGTGCCCGGGTAGCCAACATGGCTGTACATCTGGATATGCAGGTGCTTGGGTATGACCCCTACCTCTCGGTGGACGCAGCCTGGAACCTGTCGCGCCACGTCCAGCATTGCCGCAGTTTGCCGGCGCTGCTGGCCGCCTGCGATTTCATCACCCTGCATCTGCCGGTGACTGCGGACACGCGGGGCCTTCTGAATGCGGAAGCCTTTGCCGGGATGAAAATCGGTGCGCGGGTTCTGAACTTCGCCCGGGGCGAGCTGGTGGAGGAAAACGCTCTGCTGGCAGCCCTGGACGCCGGTACCGTGGCCGCTTATGTGACGGATTTCCCCTCACCCGCTCTGGCCGGCGACAGCCGCTGTGTGTGCCTGCCTCATCTGGGGGCCAGCACGCCGGAGAGCGAGGATAACTGCGCAGTGATGGCCGCCCGCCAGCTGGCGGACTACCTGCTGAACGGCAATATCCGCAACAGCGTCAACTTCCCCGACGTCTCCATGCCCCGGGCCGGCGGCGCACGGGTGTGTGTCATCCACAAAAACGTGCCCGGTGTGCTGGCAGCCATTACCGACGCCGCCAGTGCCGCAGGGCTGAACATCGAAAATATGACCAATAAATCCCGCGCGGCCTGGGCCTATACCATGCTGGATATTGCAGGTTCCGTGGATGAAGCCGTTACCGGCCCCCTCGCGGCCCTGGATCCGGTGGTTCGCGTGCGGGTGATTTAAACCGGGCCGCTGTCTCCCCCTCGGGCCGTTCACCGACTGCCGATCCCCTTTCGGCCGTGCCCCTGCTGCATCTTCACGCCGCTGCGGCAAGGGCACAGCCCGAAACTGTGCGCAGGCCGGTAATGTGCACCGCGCAAAACAACCTGTACGAAAAGACTTGCTTTTTTCTCAGGAATCCTTTATAATAATTAAGCTGCTTCCAATGAGCCGGTGTGTTGGAATTGGCAGACGAGACGGACTCAAAATCCGTTGCGGGCAACCGCGTGCGGGTTCGACCCCCGCCACCGGCACCATGATGAGGTGACAAAATAGATGTCACCTCATTTTTTGTTGTTTTGAAGCGGATTTGCGGGGTTTTTGAGAGGAATTCTTAGAATTGAAATCGCCGTGGATGTCCAAAGAAAGAATTGATTATTGAGCAAAAAGAGCGGAGTTTTCAGTCGTGCTTTCAGGCTGGAAACTCCGCTTTTAGTGTTTTTGGGAAGATTTTATGGTGGATAAAATGTAGAATTTATCAGAAAAATTATAGTGTACATGACGAATTCGTATAAAGAGGGCGAAAGTCTCAAAATCAAAGGGATAGGTGCGCATTTTTTTAGAAAGCGCCTCGGCTTATTGAGCCGGGGCGCTTTTTTCGTTTCCCCCCTCTCCACACCTCTCCCCCTAGATTATTTACCGGCTGGGAAAGAAGATATTTGCATTGGGTTCCGCTTTTTTTGCAGGAATCACCGCCGTCCTGGCAAAAATCGGGATGGAAAAAGTCAACTCCACACTGGCGACGGCCCTGCGCACCGCCGTCGTGCTGGCGTTCTCCTGGCTGATGGTCTTCCTTGTCGGCTCACAGCGGCAGCTCTGGCAGCTTTCCGGACGGGCGCTGTATTTTCTGGTTCTGTCCGGGCTGTCCACCGGCGCATCCTGGCTGTGCTATTTCCGCGCGCTGCAGCTGGGGGATGTAAACAAGGTCGCACCGATTGACAAATCCAGCACCGTACTGACCATCCTGCTGGCTTTCCTCCTGTTGGGCGAACCGATTTCCGCCCCCAAGCTGGCGGGCATGCTGGGCATCGGTATCGGAACCCTGCTGATGATCACCCGGAAAGAGACTGCCAAGCGGGCGGGGCAGAGCAAGAGCTGGCTGCTTTTCGCAGTGCTCTCCGCCCTGTTTGCCGCCCTGACTTCCATCTTCGGAAAAATCGGTGTAGAGGATGTGGAATCAAACCTGGGTACGGCCATCCGCACTGTCGTGGTTCTGGCCATGGCCTGGTTGATGGTGGCCATCACCGGGGAACAGCACGAAATCAAACAAATCAGCCCCAGAAGCTGGATGTTTCTGTTCCTTTCCGGCCTCACCACAGGGCTTTCCTGGCTGTGCTATTACCGCGCACTGCAGGACGGTCCCGCCAGTGCCGTTGTACCGATCGACAAACTGAGCATCGTTGTCACGGTTTTCTGTTCCCTCTTTCTTTTGAATGAAACGCTGAGCAGAAAAGCCGCCGCCGGCCTGTTTCTGATCCTGGCCGGCACCGGCGCGATGCTGCTCTGACCACAGCCCCGCAGGCCGCAAACCCGGAGGCTGTCTGTGCGGATTTGCCGTGCGGCGAACACTTGCATAGCTTCGGACCGGCACACTTTGGCGGCAGGCAACGCGGCTGATGCACGGCGGAATGCGGGCTGCGGGCCGCCCTGCCGTCTGCGGCCGAGCGGCAGGTGCCGGCATCATCCTCTTCTCACGAAAACGCCTCCGCTGCGGGGATTTAACCCGCAGCGGAGGCGTTTTACAAACCGGCTGCGCCGAGCCGGAAGCTCTTACAGCAGATACAGAACTGCCATATAGGCGGCCGTGGGCAGGGCGATGCTCAGCAGCATATTGCGCTTCCAGGCATACAGCGCCGCCGCCAGTGCCATGCAGGCCAGCTCCGGCAAGCCGAAAGGTGCCGCCGCGAAGGAAACATCTTTCAGGCAATATACAACCAGCAGGCCCATCACCGCCGGGGGCAGCACCCGGGCCAAATAGGCCGCCCAGGCCGGCAGGGGCTTATTTGCGGGCAGCAGCCAGAAGGGCAAAAAACGGGTGAGCACCGTGCCCGCGCACACGGCCGCCGCCACGGCCAACGTCATTCCGTTCATGGGCATGCCTCCTCTCCCGGGTCATCCGGCCGATTTCCGGCCGGCAGCGGGCCGGCGGCGGGTTTCTCTGTCCCGCCGGAGCCCTCCAGCCAGGGGCGCATTGCCAGCAGCAGGGCCACAATCAGCCCCATGGCCGGCAGCATGAAGCTGTCAGGCCCGAACAGCGCCAGGCACACTGCCGCGGCCCCCAGCCCCGCCAGGGCGGGGCGGTGCTCGGGGGAATCCAGCCACTGGCCGGTAAAAATGGACACAAACAGTGCCGTCATCACAAAACTGATGCCCCGGGTGTCGAACCGGGCCGCCGCCCCCAGGGCGCAGCCCAGGGCTGTGGCCAGTACCCAGTAGCTCTGGTTCAGCAGGGACACCGCCCCGTAAAAGCGCCCGGCGTCCAGGCCCGGGGGCACCTGTCCTGCGCTGTTCACCGCAAACGTCTCATCCGTCAGCGCAAAGATCAAATAGGGCCGCCAGGAACCGGCGCCGCGGTACTTCCCCAGCATGGCCACGCCATAAAAAATGTGCCGGACATTTACCAGCAGCGTCAGGGCAAAGGCGCCCAGCGGGTCGGCTCCTGCCAGCAGAGGCACCGCAGCAAACTGCATGCTGCCGGCATACACCGCAGCGCTCATGCCCACGGCCAGGGCCGCCGGGTAGCCGGCGCTGGCCATCAGCACGCCGTAGGCCGCGCCCAAAAACAAATAACCCATCAGCACGGGCACTGTGCGCGGAAAGGCCGCACGCAGGGTTTTCCAATCCAAAGCCTTTCACTTCCCTCGCCCCCGGGCCTTCCCCGGGGGCAAATTTCCTCATCAGTATAGCACAAACGGGCAGATTATGCTATAATACCCCATAGGCAACTTTGGCCGGGTGCCGCGGGAATACCTGCCGCGCCCTGCCTTTTAGGCCTGCCGCGCATTTCCCCTTCCGGGCGGCGCGGCCCCACCCGGGCGGAGCTGGCGGCACCGTGCGGGCAAAATTCTGCCGCCAGTGCCCGGGGCCCTGCGCGCCCGGGTGCGGAAAGAGTGTACCATGAAAACCAAACGTCTTGTTCGCGCTGCGCTGATCGCGGCAATCTATGTGGCCCTGTGCTTCGCCACCCAATCCCTGGCCTACGGGGGCATCCAGTTCCGCTTCAGCGAGGCGCTGACCATTCTGCCCGTGTTCACGCCGGACGCCGTGTGGGCCCTCACCCTGGGCTGTCTGCTGGCAAACACCATCAGCATGAGCCCCTGGGACATGCTGCTGGGCACCCTGGCCACGCTGATTGCCGCGCTGCTCACCCGCCGGCTGCGCCATGTGCGCACCAAAAGCGGCCTGCCCTGGGCCGCCTGCCTGCCGCCCATCTTTGTGAACATGCTGATCGTCGGCCCGGAGATCACCTACATCTTCATGCCCGAGACTGCCAGCGCGCCCATGCTGCTGTTCAATATGGCCACCGTGGGCATCGGCCAGGCGGTGTGTGCCGGCGCCATGGGCCTGACGCTGGCCCGCGCCGTGAACAGGACGCCCGTTTTGAAGCGGTGGTTTGAGGACTGAAAGGAAAGGAAGGGGTCCGTGGGATACGACGCTGTGATCTGGGACTGGAACGGCACGCTGTTGGACGATGTGGATTTTTCCCTGAAGCTGCTGAACCGCCTGCTGACGGGCCACGGCTACGCGCCCCTTTCCGGTGGGCTGGCGGCCTACCGGCAGGTGTTCCGCTTTCCCATCAGCGAATATTACAAGGACGTTGGCTTTGATTTTTCCCGCACGCCCTACGAGGCGCTGGCCGAGGAATACATGGCATTGTATGAGCCGGGCAGCCTGGCCTGCCCGCTGCAGCCCGGCGCCCGGCAGGCCCTGGCCGGCCTGAAAGATGCCGGCGTTGTTCAGGTAGTGCTCAGCGCCACCCAGCAGGAGATGCTGCATCGTCAGCTGGCCCACTATGGGCTGGCAGAGGGCACCTTTGCCCAAGTGCTGGGGCTTTCGGATATTCTGGGCGTCAGCAAAGCCCGGCGGGGCCGGGAATGGATGGCCGGCAGCGGCATTGACCCCTCCCGGGCCCTGATGGTGGGCGACACCGACCACGATTGGCAGACTGCCCGTGCCATGGGCGCCGACTGCGTGCTGTACGCCCGGGGCCACCAGGCCCGTCAGGTGCTGATGGCCACCGGAGCACCGGTGATCGACGATCTGGCCCTGCTGGCCGGGTTGGTGCTGGGCTGAGAGAAAGTGCATCGGCAGGCTGCCGGGGCAGCGTTTGATGCTGTCTTGCGCGGCATCGCGGAATATACAGATGAGCAATGGAGGTGTCGATGATGGACAATGAGATCGTACAACGTGTGACACAGCAGCGCATGGAACGTGTGGCCGAGGCCCTGCGGGCGAACCGCATGGATGCTTACTGTGTGCCCACCGCAGCCCAGGTGCCTGCCCTGGTGGCCCGGCTGCTGCACAAGGGGGACACGGTCGCCGTGGGCGGCAGCGTCAGCCTGCAGCAATGCGGCGTGCTGGAGATGCTGGCCGGCGGGGATTACCGCTATCTGGATCGCTACGCCCCCGGCCTGAGCGGCGAGCAGGTGCAGGAGATCTATCGGGCGGCCTTTTCTGCCGACGCATATCTGGCTTCGGCCAACGCCGTCACCGAGGCCGGCGAGGTGTTCAATGTAGACGGCAATGGGAACCGGGTGGCGGCCATCACCTACGGTCCTAAAAGCGTGATCCTGGTGGTGGGTTGCAACAAACTGGTACGGGATCTGAACGAAGCCGAAACCCGCCTGGAGACCCTGGCCGCCCCGGCCAACGCCGCCCGGCTGCACACGGCCACCCCCTGTGCCTCCACCGGCCGGTGCCAGCACTGCAAATCCCCGGCGCGTATCTGCTGCACTTACACCGTGCTGCGCGCCCAGCGCGTGCCCGGCCGCATCAAAGTCATTCTGGTGGGTGAGCCTCTGGGGTATTGAATCAATACCGCCCTGCAGCAAACGGCGCCGCGCCCTCTCCTGCATCAGGAGAGGCGCGGCGCCGTTTTCATAACAAAGGCAGCCGGCAGGATGGCCGTATGGATTCCCGCGGCGGGATCACACCTCGCCGGGCCGGGCAGCGTTCACGCAGGCCGGCCCCGCTGCGGGCCGGCGTGCGGATCCCGGGATTTCCGCGCAGATGGCTTCACCCGCACTCACCCCGGAACAAGGCGGCCGGCAATTTTGAAAAAAAGCAACCCGCCCTGCCGTCTGTGCCACACCAAAACCTACTCGATGAGCAGGTGGGTGCCCTGCCGGAGTTTCACGCTCCCTTCCTCCGCTTGCGGCCTGAACCGGGCGGGAGGTCTGCGATCCCCTCCTGGGACTCCGGGCTCCCGATATTTGGTTAGTAGGATTAAATATGGGCACAACAATTCAAACAGGGCAGGCATGCTGCCAGTGATTGGGCGGGCCCTGCGGGCCCAGGCTTACAGTTCGATGTCGTACAGCTCTTCCAGCCGGCTGCGGAATACTTCGCTGACGGCGGCCAGCTCTTCGTCGTCGTCCACGATATCCAAAAACTCCTCGCCGTTTTCCTCTACCACCCGCATCAGAACCAGCTGGGCGTCCTGCTCCAGCATTTCCTCGGGTTTCTCGCTGTAAGGCACCACGGCCAGGTAGTGCTCGCCGTTGTAATCAGCAGCGTCCAGCACCTCACAGGTGTGCTCCACACCGGCCTCATCTTCCAGTGTGATCAGGTCGGGGGTGTAATCCAGTTCGTCCTGGCTGCGTTCATCGCTCATATTAAAGCCTCTTTCGGGCGGCCTGGTTTTGGCTGCAGAAGCCGTGCCGCCTTCTTCTGTTTCTATTTTACAGGAAAGCGCCCCGCCGGTCAAGGGGGTGAGGGGCAAATTGGCTTTGCCGCATGAAATTCACAGTTCCTTCATGAAAGCGCGCACTGTTTGTGGTATAGTAAAAAAGAATTCAACGGCCGCGCGGTGCCAAGCGACATGCCCGCGTATCCGCCCGGGGCCGGATATCATAAAAGGAGGGCCTGCCCATGCGCAAAGCTGTGCTGGCACTGGCAATCGCCGCATGTCTGCTGGCGGGATGCTCGGGCAGCGGCGGACTGTTCATCGGTTCGTCACGCCCCTCTCAGGTGGATTCCGCCGAACTGCAGTTTCAAACGCCCGCGGAAGGCGACCCCATTGCCGTCATCTCCACCAGTATGGGAGATATCTCGATCGTATTGTATCCCGAATACGCCCCCATGGCCGTGGAAAATTTTACCGGTCTGGCTGGCCAGGGGTATTTTGAAGGCGTCACCTTCCACCGCGTGGAAAAGGACTTCATCATTCAAACCGGCGATGCCACCGGCACCGGTCAGGGCGGTGCCAGCATCTGGCAGAACCGGGACTACCCCATTGAGTATACCCCCAAGCTGCGCCATTACGCCGGGGCCGTTGCTCTGGCGGCCGCATCGGACGGCTCGGTGGATAACCTCAGCCAGTTTTACATCGTCTCCTGCCCTGCCGACACCATCGACCGCGACAGCGCCCAGAACCTGACCGATTCCGGCCTTCCCCAGCAGGCGGTAGACACCTACCGCCAGGTGGGCGGCGCACCCTACCTGGACGGACTGGACACCGTGTTCGGCCAGGTGTACGATGGCATGGATGTGGTAGATGCCATCAACGCCGTGGAAACCGATGAAAACGGCCGCCCCCTGGAAGATGTGTCCATCCTTTCGGTGACCGTGGGCACTTACAGTGCCGCAAACGCCACGGGCAGCACCTCTGCCGCGTCCGGCACTTCCGCAGCGGAAAGCACGGCCTCGGCAGCCGTTTCTTCCGCAGCCGGCGCCGCCGCGTGACACTGCCAGCCTCTTTTTTCTTTCTCCGTGCCCCGGCGCGGCCCCTGTACATTCGGGGCCGCGCTTTTCTTTTGTTCCGCACTGTGATACAATAAATGCAAATCTTCACAGCAAGGGGCTTCGGCCCGGAGGGTTTATGAAAAAATTGCTGAAATTTGTTCTGTCGCGCACTTTTCTATTCGCCGTGCTGTTTTTGCTGCAGCTGGGGTTGTTTTTGTTTCTGACATTCCAATTCACCCGGCTGGGTACTTTCGCCTATCTGCTGCTCACCGTGGGCAGCACCCTGGCCATCACAATGGCAATGGAGCGCTCGGGCATCAACCCCGCGTATAAAATCATGTGGATCCTCATCACCGTAGCCCTGCCCGCCTCAGGGCCTTTTTTCTATCTGCTGTGGGGCAAGCGCACCATCGTACCCAAGCGGGCGGCGGATTTTTTGCAGATCGAACGCCGTGCCGCCGCAGCCACCGCCCCCGATGCTGAGGCCGGCACCACCGTGCTGCGGCGCTTTCCCGGCCTGGCACGTATGGTAGACTACCTGGCCACCCATGCTGCGGCGCCGGTTTACGGGGGCACTGCCTGCCGCTACTTTGCCATGGGCGAGGATTTCTTCCCGGTGTTCCTGCAGCGCTTGGAGGCCGCGCAGCAATTCATCTTCCTGGAATACTTTATCATCAAGCCCGGCGCTATGTGGGACGCCATTTTAGCCGTTCTGCAACGCAAGGCTGCCGAAGGAGTAGATGTGCGGCTGATCTACGACGGCTTTGGCAGCCTGTTCAGCCTACCCGGCGGTTACGACGAACAGCTGCGGGAGATGGGCATCCAGTGCCGGGTGTTCAGCCCGCTGGCACTGTCCTGGCATTTGGCCGATTATAAGATGCTCAACCATCGGGATCACCGCAAAGTGGCCGTGATTGACGGGCAGGTTGGCTTTACCGGCGGCTTGAATTTCGCCGATGAGTATATCAACCAGGTGCAGCGCTTCGGCGTGTGGAAAGACACCGCCGCCATGCTGGAGGGCCCGGGGGTATACCCGCTGACAGTACTGTTTTTGAAGATGTGGGATTTTGTGGCCGGGTGCGAGACCGATTACAGGAACTACCGCCCGGCGCCGGCCTGCCCCGAAGGCGACGGCTTTGTACAGCCTTACAGCGAAAGCCCCCTGGACGATGAAAACGTGGCCGAAAACGCCTATTTTTGCCTGATCCAAAGTGCCCGGCGCTACGTATATCTGACCACGCCCTATCTGATTCTGGACAACGAGATGGTGACGGCCCTGTGCCTGGCGGCCAAAAGCGGCGTAGATGTGCGCATTATCACACCGGGTATTCCCGACAAATGGTATGTCTACCTGGTGACCCAAAGCTTCTATCCCCAGCTGCTGGCCGCCGGCGTGCGCATCTATGAATATACGCCCGGCTTTCTGCACGCAAAGATGTACGTGTGCGATGATGAGGCAGCCATTGTGGGCAGTGCCAACATGGACTACCGCAGCCTGTACCTGCATTTCGAAAACTGTGTGGCGTTTTACGGCGGGCATATGGTACGGGATGTAAAAGCAGACTTCGCTGCCACCATGGCCCAGAGCCGGGAGGTGACCCTGGAAGATACCCGCCGCACGCCCTTCTACAAATGGCTGGGACAGGTGTTCCTGCGGTTCTTCGCGCCGCTGATGTGAGCTGCTCACCTGCATAAAGGGCGGACCGCCCGGCGCCGTGCAACGGTTTGTTGCGTGACGCCAGGCGGATTTTTTGGTATCATAAAGACAGGGAAACATCCAAACGGACCGGAAGGAGGCGCCCGCAATGGAGGGATTCGGCACACGGCTGCGCCAGGCGCGTACAGCTTTGCACATGACTCAGGACGATTTGGCCGCCCGCCTGCATGTGACACGTCAGACGGTGTCCGGCTGGGAAACCGGGGTATCTCAAAGTTAAAGATACCACACCAATCCCACGCTGACTTTTGCTCAACCGATACAGTAGCCGGAGGGCTGGATAACAAGAAAATGCGGTATGCGCCCCGTGGAGGGGGGAGCATACCGCCTCTTTTCTTGTGGGGGTTTCCAAAGGGGGCTTGCCCCCATTGGCACACGACTTTGCTTGCAAAGTGTAGTGTGTTATACCTGCTGGCGTGGCTGACGGGGGAAACGGGGTGCGGTGCTTCTTGCACCCCGTTTGCTCCGGCAGGAAAACAGGCTGAATTTTTGCGAATGGGAATGAGCAAAAAATCGGCCTGTTTTCAGAGAACGGCGGCAGGTATATGAAAGCCC
>CALXBN010000007.1 GCA_944386555.1 uncultured Ruthenibacterium sp.
GCGGTTCATCTCGGGGCTGAACACGAAGCCGTAGGCGCAGCCCTTGGCGTCCACGGTGCCGTCTGTCAGCCAGCGGCACCAGTCGGCATAGCCCTTTTCATCGGGGTCTCGGCCCAGGGCCACCTGATAGCAGCGCACCACAAAGCCCTCCAGGCCCTCGGCGGGCCACTCCGGCGTGGGGTCGGGGTCGGGTTCCGGTTCCACGGGGGTCTCCACGGTCACGGTGCAGGCGGCGGTGTTGCCGTACCAGCTCTCGGCGGTGATGACTGCCTCGCCGTCGGCCACGGCGGTGACTACGCCGCTCTGGGACACGGTGGCCACGGATTCATCGGAGCTTGTCCAGAAGGTCACTTTCATGTCCGCGTTGGCGGGCTTCACGGTGGCCGTCAGCTTCGCCGTCTCGCCCGGGGCCAGGGTCAGTTCGGTTTTGTCCAGGGTGATGCCGGTGTCGGGTACGGGGGCGGGCACTTCCACCACGTCGCCGCTGCCATCCACTTTGCCGTCCAAATCGGCGCCGGGCTGGACGGTGATGGTACCCTTGTTGTCAACGGTGCCTTTGTTTTCAACAGTACCGGTGACGTTCAGGTTGACGCCATTCGCCACGGTCAAAGTGACATGCTCACCAATGGTGGCGTCGTCCAGGTCGGTGTCGTTGATGACGGTGATGGTGGCAGGCGTTTCCGGTGTAGCATCTTTAGATTCTTCCAACGCCTGGCGCAAGTTGGTATAGTAAGTAGTTTTATCATCGGACACTACTTTTGTTGTCGCTTGCTCGGCAACAGCCTCTTCTGTGCCAAATGTGAACGGCACCTGTTGGTCGTCTGTTTTCAGTGCAGCAATACCTTCACCTGCATATTCACGCACATCACTGCTGAAATTTCCGCCGGTGACACATTCATCCTTATTGTCAGCTGTCACAATATGAATGGCTACACTACCTTCTTGAGTGCCGATGAAGTCACCATCACTGATAGTAAAAAGAATTTCTCCTTCACCCGGAGCATTCGGCTTTTGTACATCTTCTTCATAGACAGGGCACTCGCCTTCAAAAATCCCACCAGTAATTGTAACATCTATCGGAAAATCCGTGCTGTGCTGTGAAATCGCAAGAGCTGCGCCAGATGTTGTCGTGCCATTCCCATTCGGGTCTATGTCAAAATCACCTGTCGCAATCAAGTGGGCATTGCCAGAAATTGTCGCACTGCCCGCACGAACCTCCACAGCGGTATCACCTGTAATAGTACCACCGCTGATGGTCAATCCACCATTCTGCGGATGATAAATGCCGGTTCCGTTCCGCGAAGTAATTGTGCCGTCGGAAATCGATATTACTGTGCCATCATTGTTAGAACCGTTGCCGGAAATGGCTAGCAATTTAGTCTCAATACTTCCGCCGGTCATATATAGTTTGCTACCGGCCCAAACAGTAACACCAGCTCCGCCGTAAGATTCTCGGCCTTCCGGGATTATATCTGAAATCTGTGTGCCGTCCCCAATATTTGCAGTGGCTCCACTTTCAACCCTTATAAGGTAATTGTAATTATTCGTCGCTGTACTCGGGCCATAAGCTCGAATCACCAAGTCTTCTGTTGTCAGAGATGCACTGCTTCCACTGACGACAATCGTTCTTAAGCCGCCTTTGGACTCATCATCTTTTGCGCGACCATCAAGAATAGAACCATTGCGTAAAGTAACGTTTCCGCTACCAGTAATCTCTATTGCTGTCGTATCTGTGATATTCGTCGAAATCGAAATTTCATGGCCACCCAAATCAATTGTGATGGCTTTATTAATGCTTACTTTTCCTTCCAGACTATAGTTCTGATTTAATGTAAGCACTCCACCTGATGTAGTGTTGTTAATAGCGTCGTTCAAGTTCGCGGCAGAACCTACATTAGTATTCTCTTCCCCCTCCATCGCCGGTGTCTCCACGGTGCCTTCCACCGCCGGTGCCGTTTCCACCGGTACGCTTTCCAGCACCGCCGGGGCCAGGGATACTGTCTCGGCCAAAGCCGGGAACGTCAAAGAGAGTGCCAGGCACAAAGCCAGACACAAAGCCAATCCTTTTTTCATTCTGCTTCCTCCTAATGGAATTTATTTCAAAACGCAAAAAGCCAAGGCCTGCCCGCAAGAGCAAACCTTGGCTTTTTGTTCGTTTTGCCTAAACCGGTTAGAGAGCAGCCCCCCCCCCATTTCCAAATATTTACATTCAGCAACATGGTGGAGCGCCCCCTTTCTACTTCCTCATCTATAATTATAGCAACCTGATGGGCCCGTGGCAAGGGGCATTTTACCGTTTTTGTTACATTTGCAAATTTTTCTGCATATTGGGAATGTATACCCGCCCAAAGCCGCTTTGCGCAGAAAAGGTTTGATGTCTGCAGTGTGACGAATGATTTTCCGATCCGCCGCAGCCGGCCTCTGCGCGGGTCTCAGACGCCGGCTGCCGCTTTCAGCTCCGCAACACGGTCGGTTTTTTCCCAGGCCACGCCCAGGTCTTCCCGGCCCATGTGGCCGTAGGCCGCCAGCTGGCGATAGATGGGCCGGCGCAGGCCCAGCCGCTCGATAATGGCTGCGGGGCGCAGGTCAAACACTTGTTCCACCGCCTGCTCAATCTTCTCCTCCGGCACCGCGGCTGTACCAAATGTATCCACACGGATGGACACCGGCTGCGCCACACCAATGGCGTAGGCCAGCTGTACCTCGCAGCGGCTGGCCAGGCCCGCAGCCACAATGTTCTTGGCCACCCAGCGTGCTGCATAGGCGGCGCTGCGGTCCACCTTGGTGGGGTCTTTGCCGGAGAAGGCGCCGCCGCCGTGACGGCCCATACCGCCATAAGTATCTACAATGAGCTTGCGGCCTGTGAGGCCGGAGTCTCCCTGCGGGCCGCCCACAACAAAGCGCCCGGTGGGGTTGATATAGAATTTGGTGTTTTCGTCCAGCAGTGCGGCGGGCACCACCGGCAGGATCACCTCCCGCTTGATGTCGGCCCGCAGCTTTTCCATATCCACTTCCGGTGCATGCTGGCTGGAGATGACCACCGCGTCGATGCGCACGGGCTTATCGTCTTCGTATTCCACCGTTACCTGGCTTTTGCCGTCCGGGCGCAGATATCCCAAGATGCCGTCCTTGCGCACTTCCGTCAGCCGTTTGGCCAGCTTATGGGCCAGGGAGATGGGCAGGGGCATCAGTTCCGGGGTTTCGGTGCAGGCGTAGCCGAACATCATGCCCTGATCGCCTGCGCCGCCGGGGTTCACGCCCATGGCGATATCAGGGCTTTGTTCGTCGATGTTGGAGATCACTGCGCAGGTGTCGGCGTCAAAGCCGTATTTGGCGCGGGTGTAGCCGATATCCCGCACCACATCCCGCACGATTTTCTGAAAATCCACGTAGCAGGTGGTGGTGATCTCACCCATAATGTGCACCATGCCGGTGGAAGCGGTGGTCTCGCAGGCCACGCGGCCGGCGGGATCCTGGGCCAGGATGGCGTCCAGGATGGCGTCGGAGATCTGATCGCAGATCTTGTCGGAGTGGCCTTCGGTAACGGATTCGCTGGTAAACAGTTTTCTTGCCATATTCTCGTTCCTTTCTCTTGCCGGGGCCCGGCGCAAAAAAAAGCGCCCGGCAGACCCGGACGCTTTGCAAATCTTATCTTTCGGTATCCACCGCAGGATTTGGCACCTTACCCAATGGGCAGGTTATCGGACGTCGCAGGGCCTGTTCCCTCAGTCACTCTTGATAAGGATTATTTTGTTTGTGTTTAAGTATACACGCAGGGATGTCACTTGTCAATACAACGATTACTTTTCAGCGGCAGGCTGCTCATGATGCAGAAAGCGGCTGATGGGCTTGTAGACTACAAAGGTCACCGCGCTGTTCAGTGCTGCGTACAGCAGGTTGAACGGGATGATTGCGGGGATCAGCATGGCCACGACCTCCCCTACCGAGGAGCCCAGAAACAGCGGCGTGAACACCAGGTTGCACCCGCACATCACCACGGTGCGCACCGCCACTACGGCCAGCAGGGCCAGGGCCGCGCCCTTGCGGGTGTGGCTGCGCCGGTAAATGAGCCCTGCCACCACCGCACAGCTGCCCGAGGCCAGCAGGTGCATCACGATGCCGATGGGCCCGCTGGCAGCACTGACGGTGACGCCCTGGATGATGCACACCACCGCCGTAAGGCCCAGGCCGGCCCAGGGGCCGTACAGGAAGGTGCCGATCAGAATGGGCACGTCGGCAGGGTCATATTCCAGAAAAGGCGCCGCCGGCAGCAGCGGGAAGTGGATAAAGGCCACCAATACGATGGCCAGGGCCGCCAGCATGGCCAGCGTCACCATCTTGCGGGTATTTTTTTGTGTGCGTGCGTTCATTTTTACAAGACCTCCTGAAGGATGAAATTTGAGGCCTGTTCTTTGGGTGCGCCTGCTGCAAAACAAAACGCCCTTCCCGCACAGGGAAAGGGCGTTGCGCGCAGAAAACGCGTCGTTTCTTTCATCCGGACTATACCGTCGGCCTCGGAATTTCACCGAATCAGCGCACCGGAAGGCCGGCGCGGTCGCGGGCTGTACCGCCGGTGGGGACTTTCACCCCGCCCTGAAACAGACTACGTTGATATTATAGCGCCCTGCCGGTCGAAATGCAAGGACATTTTTCTTTCCGGCTGTCCGCCGGTGCAAGTTTTAACATTTGGTGCATTGTTGCACCGGGCAAAACGTGGTAAAATGAAAAAAAAGCATCTTGAAAGGTGGGAATTCGTTTGGCCCTGTTTGAAACGGTTACCTGGGTGCAGATGGTGCCCAGCCTGCTGTGCCTGCTGGCTTTTCTGGCAGCCTGCCTGGTATGCACCCGGCTGTTAGGGCCTTTTGCAGCCAAAGCGGCCCGCCGGCTGAACCGTCCGGTGCTGGCCGAGGCCTCCGAAGCCTTCCTGCGGCCGGCCGGTTACAGCCTGCTGGCCATCGGCGTATACGGCGCGGTAAAACTGCTGCCCTCCGCCATTCAGCAGCTGTCCTGGCTGGCCATTGTGGACAATCTGTGTGCCGCCGGCTTTATCGGCTGTTTTGCCTGGGGCCTGGTGCGTGCCGGGCGCGCCATTCCGCAGCTGATCCTTGGCGTGGGCAGCAAACTGGAACTGGGCACCGGCAAAGCCCTGGCCAACTTCATCACCCGCATCTACCAGGCGCTGGTGCTGTTCATTGCTGCCGCCATGGTGCTGGCGGTGTTCGGGTTCAACATCAACGGCGTGCTGGCCGGCCTGGGGCTGGGAGGATTGTCCTTCGCCCTGGCCGGGCAGGATCTGGTCAGCAACCTGTTCGGGGGAATCGTCCTGATCACCGAACGCCCCTTTGAAATCGGCGACTGGGTCTCCACTGCCGATGCCGAGGGAAGCGTAGAGGATATCACCCTGCGCAGCACCCGCATCCGCACCCTGGACGGCACGGTGGTAACGGTGCCCAACCAAAAATTCACCACTGCGGCCATCACCAACTGGACCCGCATGGAACAGCGGCTGGCCAAGTTCACCCTGGGGCTGGAATATGCCACGTCTCCGCAGACACTGCGGGCTGTGATTGACGATGTGGACAGCATGCTGCGCAGCCATGCGCACGTCAACGCCGATACTGTACAGGTATGGCTGGACGGCTTCGGAGACAGCAGCCTGAATGTCAACGTACAATTCTATGCCAAAGATACCGCCATCAGCCAATACCGTATTGTTCGACAGGATATCAACTTCCGCATCCTGGAGATCCTGTCCCGCCGCGGGGCCAGCCTGGCCTTCCCCAGCCGCAGCATCTATCCGGCCGGTACACCGGCCCAGCCAAAGGAGTGATTGCCATGAACCGTTTTTCCGCCGCTTGCCTGCTGACGGCAGCTGTTTTGTGCCTTGCACTGGCCGGATGCAGCGCTGATGGCAGCAGCGCTGCGCAGCTACCCGCCCCCGATATCGCCTCACAGGCATCTTCCGCTGTCTCCGACGGGGTTTCCTCTTCCCTGCCGGCGCCATCCGGCGTCGCCTCTTCCGAGGCCTCCAGCGCATATGCCCCCTCGGCTTCCTCCTCCAGCCAGGAAGAGTGGATCCTGCAATACGTCTCCCTGCCGCTGGACGGTGATACCGGCGACACAAGGCTGCTGGTTCTGGAGACCCCTTCGGACTGGACGTTTGACACTTACAGCACGTTCACCGGCGCCGATGGTCATAAAACCGCAGAGGTACTGGGCCTGTACACGGTGGAAGGAGATATGGCATTTCCCACGCAGGTCTCGGACCAATACGCCGATGACGGCGGCATGTACCCCGAAGGTTATGGGCTGCAGCGCAGCGACAACGTGCGCGTGCACAGCCGCCAGATCCTAACTTATTATTATAAGGCCTGGCCCGATGATGCCGACCAGCCCTGGTATCCCCGTTATTGCTTTGTAAATCTGGGCGGATATGTAGTGCAGATCAACTTCTTTACCTTCGACGAAAACAATGATGACACTGTGTTTGACCGCGTCATCGCCAGCATGGAACTGCACAGCAGCGGTGAAACGAATTCCGGCGCCTCTTCCTGAATCCCTTTGTTTTCCCGGGCAAACCGCCCGGGAAATTTTTTTACAGTTCCCCTCTTGACAAGTGTGTATATTGGGTATATAGTGTGTATAGCGTATATATACACTACTCAGTGAGGTACCCTATGGACATCATCATCAGCAATACCAGCGGCAAGCCCATCTATGAGCAGATCACCGCACAGATCAAAAGCCAGGTCCTTTCCGGCAGCCTGCGGCCAGGGGACGCCCTGCCCAGCATGCGCGTGCTGGCCAAAGAACTGCGCATCAGCGTCATTACCACCAAGCGCGCTTATGAAGAACTGGAGCGGGACGGGTTTATTGAAACCGTTACCGGAAAGGGCAGCTTTGTAGCGCAGCAGAACACCGAGCTGCTGCGCGAGGACGCCCTGCTGCGCATGGAACAGGCACTGGGGCAGGCCGTAGACATCGCCCGACACAGCGGCATCACAGACGACGAGGTGCGCGGGGCGCTGGCATTGTTACTGGAGGGAGAATAATATGGAAAACGCCATTGCAGTACATGGGCTGACCAAACATTACAAGGACTTCAGCCTGCAGGATGTTTCATTCACTGTGCCCAGCGGCTCCATCGTCGGCTTTATCGGGGAAAACGGCGCAGGGAAAACCACCACCATCAAAGCCATATTGGGCGCCATCCGCGCCGACGGCGGCGAAATTACTGTGCTGGGCCAGCCGGTGGCCCACGGCTGCAGCCCGGCAAACACCCGGGTTGGCGCTGTTCTGGAAAGCAATTTCTTCTCTCCGGTCTTCACCGCCAGAGAGATCAGCGCAGTGATGAGTCAGCTGTGCCGGAACTGGGATGACACACTGTTCCACAGCTACTGCAGCCGCTTTGGCCTGCCTGAAAATAAGCCTTACAAGAATTTCTCCAAAGGGATGCGCGTCAAACTGACCATTGCCACAGCGCTGTCTCACCGGCCAGAGCTATTGGTGCTGGACGAAGCCACCAGCGGCCTGGACCCGGTGGTGCGCAGTGAAATTCTGGACCTGTTCCAGGAATTCATTCTGGAGGAAGAACACAGCATTCTGCTGTCCAGCCACATCACCTCCGACCTGGAAAAGGTAGCAGACTACATCGTATTCATCCACGAGGGACGGATCATATTCCAGCTGCCCCGGGATGAGCTGGCCGAGCGCTTCGCCGTGGCCAAATGCGCCGTCAGCCAGTCGGACAGCCTGGCCGGAGCCCATGTGCTGGGCCGGCGGGAGAGCCGTTTTGACGTGGAGCTGCTGGTAGACAACGCCCCCCAGGTGCGCCGGGAGAACCCCGGCCTGCTGATGGAGCCGGCCACCATCGACGACATCATGACGTTTTATGTGAAAGGCGGGAAATGAGATGAAAACCCATGCAATTCGTGGATTGCTTCTAAAAGATTGGTTCTCGGTGCGCAGCTACATCGCCCGGCAGCTGGGGCTGATCGCCGTCATTTACCTTGTCCTCAGCTTCGGGCTGAAAAGCGCGGCCATGTTCACCTCCATGCTGCTGCTGGGCGGTATGATGGGCTTGCTGAGCCTGTTCGCCGTGGACGACAGCTGCCAGTGGAACGCCTATGCGGGCATTCTGGGCCTGCGCCCCGGGCAGCTGGTGGCGGCCCGTTACATTGCCGTGTACGGCTGTATGCTGCTGCTGACGGTGATCTCCGCCGCCGCCAGCGTAGTGCTGGAACTGTTTGTATTCCGCCCGCTGTTCGGCACCGCCGATGCCGCCGAAAATGCCCTGGTTGGCATCGCCACCGGGGCGGCCATCTTCCTGTTCTACGGCCTGATGATGGCCCTGGACATTCCCCTGTACTATAAACTGGGTGTGGAAAAGGCGCGCATTCCCACCACCCTGACCATGGTGGTGCCCTTTATCGTCATTGTGACCACCGCCAGCTACTGGGGGCCCCTGCTGGACACAATGGACCTGGCCGCCCTGCCCTGGGGCTGGATTTTTCTGGCCATCGCCGCTGCCTTCGCCGCATGCATTGCCCTCTCCGCTGCCGTCAGCGCCCGCATCCTGGCGAAAAAGGAGCTCTGATGCTTTTCCGGCCTCCGTTACTTGCCAAAGCAAAAGCCATTATGCTATACTTATGTTGTATTATAAGCGCCGAAATGTCTGGCTGCATCTTGGCCGCAGGAACCGCACAGGCAGCCCGGCCGGGCAAACAACGGGATGGCAAACCGCAAGCGACGGAAGGAAAGGATTCGTACAATGGAAGAACTCAGCCTGGAGCCAAAAAACCTGCTGGAACAAGCCGAGCTGCTGTATCAGTTTGTGGATATGTTCTCCAATTATGAAAACACCACCCGCGATTATGGTGAAAGCAATTTCTTCACTATGAACGAGGTGCACCTCCTGTCCGCCATTGCCAAAAATCCCGGCATCTTTTCCAGTGATCTGGCAGAGCAGCGGCACCGCAGCAAAAGCTTTATCTCCCAGATTGTCACCAAGCTGGAGCGCTATGGGTATATTACCAAAACCGTAGATTTGACGGACAACAAACGCCGTGGATTGTACGTAACGACCAAAGGCCAGAACTTAGCCGACGCGCACGACCGTTTTGACATCAAAACCCTGGAAAAAACCTACAATTATCTGCGGAGGGATTGTTCGCCGGAAGAGATCAACGCTTTTTATAAAGTTGTGCAGACGTATGTGAACATTATGTCTGCCGCCGAGCGAAAGCGCAAACGGCTGGCCCAGCCCGAATAATACCGCACAGCGGCCGCCCGACACCATAAACGGTGTCGGGCAGTTTTGTTTTCAGCGGCAGCGTGATGCCTGTTTTCGTGAAAACGCCAAAAACATACAGCATATTACACAAAATTATGTTTTATCTATTGATTTTCGAGATCACTCTGTTATAATTAGTTTGTTAAGTGAACTAACATCTTCAAAATTCGAATGCGACAAATCTGAAGGGAGGCTTCCGTCATGCTGAACAATGCCAAAAATTGGAAGCGGGGGGGCTCTCTAACATTCTTTCAACAAAATGCACAAATGCCAGGGTATGCCGCACGGCCTGCCCTGGCCTTTTGCGTTTTCACGGGCCTCATTTCACCATAATGGCGCCCGCATATTTTAAAAAGGAGGCTTTTTGATGCAATACGATTTTTCTACCGCCCCCAACCGGCGCGGGACCGGTTCTACAAAGTGGGACGCCATGCTGAAGGTCAACCCGAACCTGCCGAAAAACGTCATTCCCTTTTCGGTCGCCGATATGGAATTCCCCAACCCGCAGCCCATGCTGGAGGGTATGGCCGAATTCGCCGGCCATGCCGTCTACGGATACACCGGCCCTACCCAAGCCTATTACGACGCAGTGCTGCATTTTATGCGGGAGCGGCATCACTGGGACATTCAAAAGGACTGGATCGTCACGTCCCCGGGCGTCGTGCCTGCCCTGTTCTCTCTCGTCAAAGCCTTCAGCCAGCCGGGCGACGGCGTCATCATCATGCGGCCCGTATACTACCCCTTCTCCATGGCCATTGAGCAAACCGGGCGAACGCTGTGCAATGTTCCGCTGATCGAACAGGACGGCCACTACTCCATGGATTTCAACGCCCTGGAAGCTGCGGCCCGGCAGCCGGAAAACAAGCTGATGATCCTGTGCAGCCCCCATAACCCTGTGGGCCGCGTATGGACGCGCGCAGAGCTGGAGCAGCTGGTCTCCATCTGCAACCGCAACGGCGTAATGGTTATTTCCGATGAGATCCACTTTGACTTTGTGTTCCCCGGCCATCAGCACACCGTACTGGCCACCCTGTCCGAAGAGGCAGCACAGAATAATGTATTCTGCACCGCCCCCAGCAAAACCTTCAACCTGGGCGGCGTGCAGGTTTCCAACATCATCATTCCCAACGAGTCGCTGCGGCGCCGCTTCCTGGACTACCTGAAGAGCACAGGCATGATCATGCTGAACCTGTTCTCGTACAAAATCTGCGAACTGGCCTACAACCGGTGTGGGGCCTGGTATGAAGAACTGATGCAGGTGCTGGATGAGAACCGCCGCCTGATGGCCGCATACATTTCCGAACATATCCCGCAGATCAAAGTGGTACCGCTGGAGGGCACCTATCTGCAGTGGCTGGACTGCCGTGCACTGGGTATGCGGGGCAAAGAACTGGAAACTTTCATGCAGGAAAAGGCACAGCTGTTCTTTGACGAAGGCAGTATGTTCGGCCCGGAAGGCGATGGATTCGAGCGCTGGAACCTGGCCTGCCCTACCCGCTACATTCAAGAAGGTCTGGAACGCCTGCGCGCTGCCGTTGCGGCGCTGCCGGCGCAGAGATAAAACGTCCGTCAAAGATTACAGCCATATTGAAAGGAGCGAAACCATGCAGAAAGCGATTGAAGCGTACATCGACAGTCACCGCGAAGAGATCATAGAGGACTGGCGCGCGCTGGTCAACCTGGAGGGCCGCGCCGATGAGCCGGAAGCCATGGATGCCGTTGCCGCGCATCTGCTGGAGGTGTTCTCTGCCGCCGGGGTGAATTGCCGCCTGGAGCGCCCCCACCCCGAGGCGCCCCAGGTCCTGGTGGGCGAGATCGGTACCGGACGGCCGGGCAAGCCGGTATTGTTCGGCGGCCACTACGACACGGTTTTCAAAAAGGGTACTTTCGGCCCCTCCCCTTTCCGCATCGACGAAGAGGGCAAGGCCCATGGCCCCGGATGCCTGGATATGAAAGGCGGCATCATCATTGCCCTGTATGTGATCAAGGCCCTGGAAGCCGCCGGTTATAACGAACGGCCCCTGCGGGTGATCCTGTGCGGTGATGAAGAGGGCGGCGTCCATCATGCGGCCACCGGCCCGCTGTTCCACCAAATGGCAGAGGGCTGCGCCTGCGCGCTGAACATGGAGACCGGGCCCATCAACAACTCCCTGTGCGTGGGACGCAAAGGCGCCATGATGGGTACCTTTATCGTTCACGGCGTTTCGGCACATTCGGGCAATAATTTTGAGGCCGGCCGCAACGCCATTGTGGAGGCCGCCCACAAAATGCTGGCGCTGGACGCCATGACCGACCTGGAAAAAGGCACCGCCATGAACGTAGCCGTTGTGAATGGCGGCAAGCTGTGGAGCCAGATCCCGGACTACTGCAAAGTGGATTTCTCCTGTCGGTTCGCCAAGGCCAGCGAGATGGAACATGTCATGAAGGAGATCGAAACACTGATGGCCACCACCCGGATTGACGGGACGACCACCGAATATCATCCCGGCGGCAGCGGCGGTGTGTTTGAGCAAAACGACACCAACATGGCTCTGTGGGCCTTCTGTAACCAGGTAAGCCAGGAGCTGGGCCTGGGTGAAATGGGGCATGTATTCCTGGGCGGCGGCAGCGATGCCGTGCAGATGTCCAGCGTGGGCACGCCCACCCTGTGCAGCTGCGGTGTCCTGGGCGAGTGGAACCATACCGACCGTGAGTACGCCGTTGTAGAGTCCATGTTCACCCGTGCCAAGCTGTGGTGCGGTGTCGTGCAGAAATTGAACGCCTTTCAGTGCCCGTGACCTCTGCGTAAGAGGCACGCCGCATATTGCGTATTGAGGAGGTTTTCGTGATGTCTACTGCTGAAAAAACAAAGGAAAAGAAAAAAGCGAAATTCAAAATGCCCCATATCCTCTTTCTGATCCTGGGTATCCTGATGGTGATGAGCCTGCTGACCTATGTTGTACCGGCCGGTCAGTTCGCCACCGACCCCGAGACCGGCAGCCTGATCGGTGACCAGTTCTCTTTCCTGGGTTATCAAACTCCCGTCAGCCCTTGGCGTGCACTGGTGCTGATTCTGGACGGCCTGACCAACTCCGGCCTGATCATCGGCATGCTGCTGGCTGCCGGCGGTTTCTCCGGCGTTGTCATTGCCACCAAAGCCATTGACGAGACCGTGGACTGGGCAATTTACAAGCTGAAAGATAAGGGCCTTTCCGTATTGGTTCCCATTGTGTTCTTCATCTACGTGTTCGTTGGCGCCTTTGCCGGCGGCGACCAGATCATCGCCATGGTGCCCATCGGCCTGGTATTTGCCAAAAAGCTGAAGCTGGACCCCGTGGTGGGCATGTCGGTCGTCCTGCTGGCCTATCACATCGGCGGCCTGACTTCCCCCACCACCGGCGCCATGCTGCCGCAGCTGACCATGGGCCTGCCGCTGTATTCCGGTTTCGTAGAGCGCTGCGTGATGCTGGTGGTCGTGGCCATCGTCGGTGTTCTGCCGGTACTGCATTATGCCAAGAAAGTGGCCAAAGACCCGCGCAACTCCATCCTGGACCCCTCCGAGTGGTACGGCGAAGTGGATCACTCCGATGATTCGATGGTGAAAGAAGTCCATCTGAGCAAGCGCTCTGTGGCTGTTGTCGTTTTGTTCCTGCTGCAGCCGATCATCGGCCTGGTTTTGGTCAGCGGATTCGGCATGGGCAATGGCGCGCTGGTAGCCAGCATGCTCATTCTGGCCGTCGTGGTCGGCCTGGTACATGGTTTCTCTCTGGATGAAATCGGCAACAGCTTTGCAAAAGGCACCGCCAGCATGGCTTTTGTAGGCTTTATCATCGGTTGCGCCGCCACATTGAGCCTGGTGATGAGCGAGGGCAATATCATGCACACCATCGTGTATTTTGCCTGCAAGCCGCTGGCCAGCCTGAGCACCGGCGTAGCCGCCATCGGCATGTCCATGGTCATCACCGTCATCAACCTGTTCATCCCTTCCGCTTCCGCCAAAGTGGCTGTTCTGTGCCCCATCATCCAGCCCATGTGTGAGATGCTGCATGTTCCTCTGCAGGCCGGTGTGCAGGCCTTCCTGTACGGCGACAAGCTGACCAATATCATCTCCCCGGTATTGGGCACCACTGTGGCCGCCCTGGCCCTGGCCAAAATCCCCTACAACAAATATGCCAAATGGGTGATTCCCAAGCTGGCCCTGCTGGCCGCTGTGTGCTGGGCTTCTTTGATTGTCCTGGTTCAGGTGTGGGGCTGACATCCTCACCTTTTGCTGCCTGCCGCTGAACAGCGGCAGGCATTTTTTGCAGCCCATGCCGGCAGGATATTGACAAGGCACCTGTGATGGTGCTTTAATAGGGATAATATCATACGGGTACGGCAGGGTGCGCAGACAGCAAACACTGAAGACGCACATTGGGCGGCACTTCGCAGCCTGCACCCGGGCAGCAAGAAACAGCGTACTGCCTTCCGGCGGATGTGCTGTGGCGAAAGGAGTTTTTTCCATGCAAAAACTGATCGAAGCCTATGTTGACAGCCACCGGGAGGAGATGATCGATCGCTGGCGGGAACTGGTAAACCTGGAAGGCAAAGCCGATGAGCTGGAGGCCATGGATGCGGTGGTCAGCCACCTGTTGAAGCTGTTCGCCGAGGCCGGTGTTTCCTGCCATTTGGAGCAGGCACATCCGCAGGCCGCCAAAGTGCTGGTGGGCGAGATTGGCAGCGGACGGCCGGGCAAGCCCGTGCTTTTCGGCGGCCACTACGATACCGTTTTCAAAAAGGGCGCTTTCGGCCCCGCCCCTTTCCGTATTGACGAGGACGGCAAAGCCCACGGCCCCGGCTGCCTGGACATGAAAGGCGGCATCATCATCACGCTGTACGTGATCAAAGCTCTGGAGGCCGCCGGCTACAGCGAACGCCCCATCCGCATCGTGTTCTGCGGCGATGAAGAAGGCGGGACCTATCACTTCAATTACAGCGCCAAAATCATTCGCAAAGCCGCCGAAGGGTGCCTGTGCGGCTTCAATATGGAGACCGGCCCGATCAATAACGACCTGTGCGTGGGGCGCAAAGGCGCCTTCAACACACATTTCTCCGTGGACGGCGTCTCAGCCCATTCGGGCAACAACTTCGAGGCGGGACGCAATGCCATTGTGGAAGCCGCGCACAAAATCCTTGCGATTGACCGGATGACCGACATGGAAAAGGGTTCGCACATGAATGTAGCCATCGTCAACGGCGGCAAGGTTTGGAGTTCCGTACCGGACCACTGTGAAGTAACTTTCTCGGGCCGGTTTGCCCTGAACAGTGAAATGGAGCGTGTGCTGGACGAAGTGGACCGCCTGATGAAAACCACTTTTGTTGAAGGGACCACCACCCATTATGAACCCCCTACCAACCTGCTGTTGCAGGTATATGAACAATCCGATGAAAATATGGCGCTTTGGAAATTCTGCGAAGAGGTAAGCCGCGAAAACGGCTACGGCGCTATGGGACATGTGTTCCTGGGCGGCGGCAGCGACGCCGTGCAGATGGCCATGGCCGGCACGCCCACCTTGTGCAGCTGTGGTGTGCGCGGCGAATGGAACCATACCGACCGCGAGTATGCCGTGGTAGAAAGCCTGTTTTCCCGGACAAAGCTGTGGTGCGCCGTGGTGCAGAAGCTGGAGCAGCTGCAATTCTAAGGCGGCCGTACAGTTTTTGTTTCCACGCAAAAGCCCGGAACCGTCGGTTCCGGGCTTTTCCCTTTGGGGGCCGCAGCGGTGAACGGCCGGCTGCGGGCTGCATTGGCTCCGGCCGGCTCCAAGGTGGGTGCGGCCAAACCGAAGCGCCCTGCAAACTCTATGAATCGTGAGGAAAGAGAGGATCGGTACAGGTAATTTCCGTCAGGCCCCGGCCAGCGCCTGGCCCAACGCCCGGCACTGTGCCAGGGCATCATCGTCGGGGGTTTCGTTGACAATCAGCGGTTCGGCGCACATTTTTGCACCGGCAGCAGCGGCGCGGTCAGCCCAGTCCCGCATCCACTGCCCATCACCCCAGCCGTAAGAGCCGAACAACACCACCGGCTTGCCGGGAAGGCCGGACTCCAGCTCGGTGAAAAAGGGCTCAAACTCCCCCTCTTCCAACACTTCGTCTCCCATGGCCGGGCAGCCCAGGGCCAGTTTTTCGTAATTTGCGGCCAATGCCGGCGTAATGTCAGACACACTGAACAGCTCGGCTTGGGCGCCTTCTGCTACAGCCTGGGCCATAGCTTGGGTGTTTCCGGTGCCGGACCAGTAGATGACAGCAATTTTGTCCATAAGGATGACCTCCTGAAGATGATTCAAGTCTTGGGCGGTGTGCCGCCCCGTATTTATTTCAAGCCGCGCACAGCAGCTGTGAAATCGTTTGGCCGGAAGCCAGCACATGCTGCAGACAGGCCCTGCATGCGTCATAACATGCAAAAGTCTCCCGTGCGGCGTCCACATCAGTGTACACCTTCCAGTAGCCGCTCAACTTGCATCCAGCGCCGCCTGTGCGAATGAAGCAGGCTACGTCTGCCGGCGGATACCCCAAAAACAGGCCTATCTCATGCGGGAAAGCTCTTTTCCGGGCCAGCCGCGCACGCAAGAATGCCAGCTGGGCTTCCAGGCTTTCCCGGAGCGGATAGCCCTGCCTGTGCAGCAGGGCCGCCACATCGGCCCGCTGCAGGCGTGCACGCAGCAAAGCCGGGCGGTATACCAGCAGCAGGCTTCTGCAGCCGCAGTCGCACACAACTTGAAAGCACAGGCCGCAAGCCGAAAAACGGCGGCTGTACAGCTCTGCCAGGGAAGGTATATCATCAAACTGTTCTTTGGAAAGAGACATCAGGCTGGCGCACTTGGCTCCCAGCAGCGTAGGCGCACAGTGGGCAGCCAGCATTTGTTCCAGGTGATTACTTGTCATGGCAAAACTTCTTTCCCGCCAGAAGTTAGCATAAGCTAACTTCTGGCTAAAAAAATATGCTCCCAAGGGGAACGCCCGTTCTCGGGGCAAGGTTAGCATTGGCTAACGTTTGCAGTATTAGAATAGCACATCCGTCCGGCACTGTCAAGCTGATTTTTCTCACACTGCCTGTTTTCACAAAAAATGATGGGCCGCAGGCAATCTGTCTGCAGCCCGTCTTCCATTTTCAGCGAATAAAATTGGTGGGACGGAACGGCTCACGGACAGGCGGGTTCACCCCTGCCGCCCTTCCGGCTTGAATGCACTTCAGCAGCCAGGCCATATTCTCACCCAGAGTCCGCATCGTCTGCAGGCCCTCTTCATCTTGGCGCACTTCATCCGGGGTATTGCCGTGCACCTGGTTCCAATACTGAGAGGACACTACCGGCATATTGCTGATGGTAAAGTATTTATTCAGACGATCAAACGTCGCACTGGCACCGCCGCGCCGGCAGCTGACCACACATGCGCCCAGCTTGCCGTCCATACGGCTGCCAGCAGAGTAGAACAAACGGTCAAAAAAAGCGGTGGCCTGCCCAGCCGGGCCGGCGTAATACACCGGTGCGCCCAAAACAATGCCGTCGAACTCGTCCAGCCGGGCCGCCAGGTCATTCACGGCGTCCTGGAACACGCAGCGGCCTGTCTGCTTGCACTTGCGGCAGGCGATACAGCCGGCAATGGGCTTTTTCCCCACATGCAGGATCTCTGTGTCAACCCCGTTGCGGTTCAGGGTATCCTCTACCTCCCGCAAAGCCGTATAGGTGCAGCCAAACTCATTGGGGCTCCCGTTGATCAGCAATACTTTCATTCTTTATTCCTCCATTCGGCCTGCAGCCATGCCGCAGGGATATTCCTATCTCTATACCTCTATGATCTCCACGCTGTCAAAGGGCGTTCGTGCCAGGCAAAGTTTCGCACCGGTCCGCCGGATTGCCCTCCCGGGCCTTCACCAGCTCAATGCACTCCTTGCCGGTGCAGTGTTCGATGGTCATCTCCAGCATGCACAGGGGCGCCCAATCCCCGCGAATTGCTTCCTCCCGATGGGCATCGGTGTCCATCGGGGCATATTTCAGCGCCAGCGCCTTGACAGCGGCGTACTTTTCGCCGTCATCCTCCAGGATACGCACTGTACCAAAAGCAATCACGCTGCGGAAATAAGTTGTGTACTTCAGCGGCTTTACCACATCTTGGCCGATTACGCAAAAGGAAGCCTTCGGGCTGCGGCGGATGGCATCGATCTTATGGCCTGCCCGGGCGCAGTGGAAGTACAGCTTGCCGTTCGCATACACATAGCTGAGTGGAACAGCATAGGGGTAACCAGCATCTCCCGATACTGCCAATACACCGGCACTGCCTGTGCGCAGGATCTCTGCGCAAGCCTCTTCATCCAACTGCTGGCGTTTTCTTCTCATCTCGCGGAACATATCCCCACTCCTCTCAATGCACCAATGCCCACTGCGTATTGACAAAAAACGCCCCGGCCCCTTCTCGTCGGGGAACGGGCCGGGGTACTGGACGGCAACAGCAAATTAATTTTAATTATATCCCGCCAACGGTACCTTGTCAACACACCCTGGCCGACGCCGCAAGGCAGCCGCTTGCTGGATCCGGGAAAAGCGGTTTCTGAAAAACAACCGCCTATGATTCAATACTCCACACCCTCCCGGGCCGGTACACCGGCATCGAACGGATGCTTTTCTGCACACATCACCGTCATATAGTCGGCAGCCTGTATCATCCAGGGGGCCGGGTCGCGTCCTGTGAGCACTACTTCCCTGCCCGCCGGCCTTTCCAGCACCGCCCGTTTCAGCAACGCTTCGTCCACCATATCCAGTGCGCAGGCCGCGCAAGCCTCGTCCAGTATCAGTACATCGCAGCCGCCCGCCTCAGCCGCCCGCAAAGCCTCCGTCTGCGCCTGCCGTGTGGTCCGGCGCTCCGCCTCCGTCATTTGAAATACAAATTTATTCCCGCAGACCGGCGGGCATACTTGGGCCCCCAGGCGGCGCAGGGGTTCTAATTCACCGCTTTGGCCGTCTTTCAGGAATTGCAGCACCGTCACCTGCCGGCCATGCCCCAGCGCACGCAGCGCCAGGCCCATGGCCGCTGTAGTTTTTCCCTTGCCTGTGCCTGTGTAAAGATGGATCAATCCTCGTTCCATAAAAACCTCCATAAATTTTCAGCCCGCCATGTCCATAGCATACAGCCGGCCGTTTCAATACAGCTTGCCGCATACCGCGCAGGCTGGCGGACCTGCCCGCAGGATGCAACCGGCTGCCTACAGCAGCATCACTCCTGCGGCCACTGCCGCTTTGACCATTGCAGCTGCCTCATCTGCAGAACAGTCCGTGATATCAATGGCATTTGCCTCATACGGGCCCAAATGCTGAAACTGCCCCCATAAAGCCGCCACCAGCTCCCGGTTTGCGGAAGGGTTCAGTTTGGCCCGGCCCAGCGCCCGCCGCAGCGTCTCCTCCCGGCTGGCCCGCAGCACCAGATAGTGTATTTCAGCCCCTGTCCTGGCGGCCCGTTTCCAAGGCTCCAAAAACCAGGGGCCAATGATCCCATCCACGATCACGTCGTAACCGTTCCGGGCAAAGTGCTGCGCCGCCGCTAAAATCGCCTCAACCACAACCTGATTTTGCTTGTTTGACTCCGGCAAATGCGGTGGAACCGCTCCCTTGCTCAAATCGTGATAAAACCGATCTGTGCGCATATGAACAGATCGTGCCCGATCCGACTCTTTGGCTGTCAGGGCAGCCACCGTAGTTTTGCCCGTGCCCGGCGCCCCTGTAAGGATGATGATCCTGCCTGGCTCCATATACCTCTCTCCTTCCCGGTGCCAAAATCCAGCAGCCGCATGCACTTATATCCGCATTTGCAATGAATCTTTCCGGTTGAGCCACTGATCTGATGACGCAGGCTATTCCTTGCTGAGATCACGCACAGTCAGCACAGCGTCAGCCAGCGTCACGCCATAAAAAGCCAGGGCGATGCCGGGGAAAATCGATTCAGCACTGAATTCCAGGCCCGGGTTCCGCAATCGCCACCCGGGCCAAGATCCACCTGGTGCTGCCAAGGGCACCTGTCAGCATCAAAGTGCAGCCAAAGGCCAGCACCTTTTGATGTAAGTTTCTGTCGAAATGGGTCTCGATTTGAGACCCATTTCGACCACCGCCTGGGAGCGTAAACGCTCCCAAGCAACAGGGGATTGATTTCCGCCGAGGGCGGAAATCAATCCCACCATGGGACACAATTCGACCACCGGCACCGCCCAAAATCAAAGGAGGCGGGCAAGCACCCTTGGGGCTTGCCCGCCCTGATTACTGTTCAGCAATCCCGGGCGGGGCGGTCAATGGCGGCGCACTTGTGCGCCGTTCATCTTGACCATTGACGGCCCCGGCTGGGGTTGCTACCCCGCCGTCAATCCTCGCCGCCCTCTAAAATCGCCCTGGCCTTGGCGTACTTCTCCCGCCGCTTCACAAGCTGTTCCGCCGGAATGTCCCCGCACCCGGCAAACCGGGTTTCATCGGAATTGTGGGCGAGGTCGGCCAGCTTGACCTTCACCGCCACGCTGTTTTCCCGGAGCGCCCGCACATAGTCAAGGTAGTCCGTCCCCTTTTCGTGAGTAAGCAGACGCAGAGCGTCCGTGACCTCCTTCGGGAACTCCCGTTCCAAATCCGCAAAGGTCAGGCCGGTGTCCTCCACCACATCATGAAGCAGGGCCACGCAGACGCTTACCTCGTCCGTCATCTGCTCCGCCAGATGGTAGGGGTGGAAGATGTACGGCTGGCCGCTCTTGTCCGTCTGCCCGTGGTGGGCGGCGTAGGCCAGACGCAGGGCCTTGTTTGTCAGGGTTGTGTAGATCACGCCTTGTTCTCCCACTCGCCCTTGTGGGCCTCCCACCAGGCGGGGAAGTTGGGGTCTTTCGGGGAGAGGGTGGCCGGGATTTTATACTTGAAGCCAGAGTCTCCGCTTCTAGTAAACCAATAAATGGTGTTGGAACCAACGCCCAAATGGAAAAATTGCAGAAGAGTACTTTTTTTACCGCCCAAATCTTGCCCTGGTAGTTTTTCATGACGGAGCTGTTGCTGTCCTCATCCGTGTGGATGGAGTTGGTGTCCCGATGTACCGCAATCAACTGCCCATACAGATATCGAATGTTTTTCAGATTGTTCAGCAGGGCTTTCTTGTCGAATATAATAAGATGGTCGCTCCCCGTATACCACAACTTTTCATTCAATTCTTCAGTCAGTTCTTCCGTAAGATCTGAGTCCTTTAGGTAATCCCACTCTTTATGATACAGCTCGCTTTTGATATGCTCGGTGGTGTTATCCGTTGCCAAACACCGATTGAAGATGGCCTGGACATTGCCCTCGTTCAAATCAATCGGACGAAAGCCCTGTTCCTCGATTTTCTTTGCATACTTGTCACGCAGACCCACAACACAAGCCCCCCCTGTCGCACCAGAACGGCGCAGAATTTTAGTCAAGTTCATTATACCGACTGCCGTCCTAAAAGGCAAGGGCGGGGGTGGATAATCCCGCCCCTGCCCGTCAAAAAGTTTCCGTTTACCGCCCGCCCCGGTCAAGGGAGCGCCTGGGCCGTTTGCGGCCTTTCTCCTCCTGTTCCTGCTGTTTGGCGGCCTCCACCGCCGCCGCTACCTGCTCCGGCCAAAGACCCGCTTGACTCGTGTATAGTCGGCGGAGATCTGCCGCCATCCGTTCCGTAGGAAATATTTTTGAGATATATCGTAAACGTGCGTCATTTTACATGCGAAGCATAAAGAAACCCGTTACGAAACTCCGGAAACTGGAATTCCGTAACGGGCGAGAAAATTATAGAAAA
>CALXBN010000008.1 GCA_944386555.1 uncultured Ruthenibacterium sp.
CCGGTTTGATGGCCACAGCGGTGCGGCACCCGGCGGCGCGGATGGCCGTGATCGTGTCCGCCGCAGGACTGTCTGCTTCCAGATGGAAACAGATCAGTGACGCACCGGCCTGTGCAAAGGCATGGACATAGCGCAGCGGGTCGCTGATCATCAGGTGCACATCATAAAAGGCGTTGGGCAGCGCCCGGGACAGGCTCTCCAGCACGGGGACGCCCAGGCTGATATTGGGCACAAAGTGGCCGTCCATCACATCGATATGCAGCCAATCGGCCCCGGCTTCCAGCACGCACGCGCAATCGGCCCCCAGGCGGGAAAAATCAGCCGCCAGAATGGACGGCGCCAGCTTGACCATGGCGATGCCTCCCCTTTCGATACAATAATCGGTAATATTATAACAAAATCACCTGCAAAAGGCAAACCATCCGCTTTGGAGGGAAAAAAGCCGGCAAAGAGCTTCCAGCGGGCAGGGTCCTGCCCGGCGCGCAGCACGCGGCAGCGGCGGGCCGCTTTGGGTGTCCGCCCCCGCTGCGGCCGTATGCCAATGGAGCGCGCCGGCCGGTGCGATGCCCCAATGAAAATCTTTGAGGGGATTTTAAAAAGAGGGCTTTTGCAAAAAGCCCCCTTTGGGTTTCCGACTGGCCGCAAAATTTTCAACCGATACACCGGCGCGCCGGCGCGTGGCACACAGGGCCCTGCTCGGTGGGGCCGGAAAGATGGAAAATGCCGAAGGAAAGGCGCGCCGCCAACACAGAGCGCACAGCGGGACGGCAGCCGCCAAAATCTCCCGCCGACGCCGCCGGCGGCCTATTCCCTGTCGGGCCCTGCGTCCTCTTTTACATATTCCAGGATATCCCCGGGCTGGCAGTCCAGCGCCTTGCAGATGGCCGCCAGGGTGGAAAACCGCACGGCAGACACGCGGCCGTTTTTCAGCTTGGACAAATTCACGTTGGCCACCCCCACCTTCTCACTGAGGGTATTCAGGGACATCTTTCGGTCCGCCATCACCCGGTCCAGCCGCAGCACAATGGGCACTCGTCTCACCTTCCTTGCAGATCCGCAGGCCGCCGGCCTTCACAGCGTTTCATCACTGAGCTGCTGCAGCTGAGCACCATACTGGAAAATTCGGCCCATCAGGTACAGGAACACGGCCCCCAGCACCGCGGGCAGGTCCACCAAGCTGAAAGCGGCGCTCACCCTCAGCAGCCGCAGGGCCAGCCCCAGCACAAGGCTCAGGCCCTGCTCGGCGGCCAGCAGGGCGGCGGCGCGCAGCAGCAGCCCGGCGCTGTCGCCGGTAAAGGGCGTGGGCGGCGCGGCGGCCAGCCGGCAAAAGCGGGCCAGGGCCGCGAAGGCTGCCGCCCGCAGGCCGTAGCTCACAGCGGCCCCCAGCCCCAGCACCGCCAGCTGCCAGCCGGACAGGCCCTCGTACACGGCCAGGCCCAGGGCCCCCGCCACGGAGCCCCCCAGCACCGCCCCCAGAACGCAGAGGGCAGCCAGGATGGTACAGGCGATTTGCACCAGCCGGGCGATCAGCTCGCCGAAGCGGGCGGCGGCGACCATGCGGGCGGTGACAGGCGAAGTTTCGTTCGTATTCACAGCAGGACCCTCCTTTCCAAAGGGGCAAAGGCGGCCCGGGCCGCCGGTTCTCTCTTCGCCTTCAGTATATCGGATAATTTTATGTTTGTCAACTATTTTTTAATGTTATACGTTAAATTTTCCGGTTTTGTTGGATGGGATGACGGATGCGCCCGCGGGCAGCCGCACAAGGCCGAGCGCCGAACCACTGCCATCGACAAACCGGCGGGCCCGCAATGGGCCCGCCGGGGTGGTTCTGATTCTTCTGTTATGAAACAGACGGACAAGTCCAGGAGAGAATATCCATGAAAACGCTTGCAATCAACGTGTGCGCACCGCAAGCATTGCACTCATAATATGTATTTCGATGCATGTAGACTTCCGTATCCCGGCAGCCGGGAATGTTGTTGTGACACGGCGCATTGTATGAAACATACGGTTCATCCCGTGTAACAGTGAACATCTGCCCATACCGGCAAGCCCCGCAAACCGCTGCACGCGGAGAAGCCACATCCGGCCTCTGGGCAAAAGCCGGGCACGCCGCTGCAAATAGACGCACGGTCAAAAGAGGCCAAAGAAAGTTTCACATCTCATACCTCCTGTATGAGCTGAAAATTTTCCCGGATGCCCCGTTCAGCCCAGCTGCGCATCGCCTCGTCCGTGGGGCCGTACAGCAGATAGCCAAAAGCGTCATCGCTCCAGTGCAGCGCAGTGCCATCCAAATCGGGGAACAGCGTGGACGTGACCATGGCATAGCCGTCGGCCAGCGCCTCCACCGGGTCGCTGACAGCGGTGGACGAATAGGAGGCCGGGTCAAAAACAATCAGGCTAAACGTCCCGGCCTGACCGGTATACGTCAGACGTGCACACTTAATTTCCGCAATATCCAGGGTAACGGCAAACACCTCATTCAGCGGGGGCATTGGGGAATCGCCCTGTATGTACGGCCCCATGGTCAGATTGTCGCCTGCCATGATGGCAGCCACCGAAAACGTGTACCCATCAAATGTCTGGGGCAGCCCCCACGCGGGGTAGAAGGACGTCAGCTCCTCCCAAGTGCGGATGGGCGTGTTGCTGCCGCTGCACTCGACAATACTGCCCTCATATTCGAACAGGAGATGTTCGTTATAGCGCAGCACATGCCCGTCCAGCACTTCGTCCCGGGCATCCTCCAGGGCTGCCAGCCGTTCCAGATCCTCCATCAGCTGGTCAAGCTGCTGTTCCTGCGGGCTTGCGGAAGATGCCGGCACGGTGGAAACGGAGGGGGCCGGCGCGGCGGAGGATGGCACAGAGGACGCGGCCTGGCCGGTGCAGGCGGCCAGCACTCCCAGCGAAAGCAGCAGGGAACAAAGTGCGGAAAGCCGGCCGATTCTCATATCAACCCCACCTTCCGCATGTAAGGACCTTCCCATATAGACAATCAACTGCGCCACCCCAACCATGCTGGCAGGGCTGTGCGGAAATCAGACGATCCTCAATATAGCTCGATTCGAATATTGTTCCCCCGCAAGGACATTCCTGTGCGCAAGGGGTAACCGCGGATTCGGCATAGGAGCAGACGGGCTGTACAGCTGCGAACAATGCAATAATGAGCAGGGCAATGATTCTTCTTTTTTTCATTGGAGACTCACCTCGCTTGTATGGAAGAACGATAATAAGGAAACATGAGATATATCTCACCCTCAGTATAGCATATATCCATTAAGTGTCAATAATTTTTCACCAAAATGAAAATATTTTGTTCAAAACAGCGAAAACAGGCCAATGGCAAAGGGAACGGCCTTCGGTCGCGGCGCCCCGGCGGCGGCACAAACCCGCCCGTTTGCACAGAAAAGGCCCCGGAGAGCCCCGGGGCCTTTTGCTTTGGTGTTTTAGCGCGGTGGAGATGTGGGGTTTTATCTGACTTCCGGGCTTTCAACCCCTCAGTCGCGCATTCGCGCGCCAGCTCCCCTACCACAGGGGAGCCCCTGGCGACAGCGGTTTGGTACGCGCCCGCCTTGCGGCAGGGCGCCGCGCGGCGCAGCACACGCTTTCAGCCGTGCACGGCCGTAACAGGGGCCGAACCCCAAAGCCGACCTGCCCCGGCCGCGTGATCCGCGGCGCGCACATCCGCCCGATTGAAAAAATCAGTCCAGCTCCAGGGCGCCGGTGTACAGCTGGTAGTAGGTACCATGGAGTTTGAGCAGGTCGTCGTGGGTGCCGCGCTCGATGATGCGGCCGTGGTCCAGCACCATGATGGCGTCGGAGTTGCGCACTGTGGAAAGGCGGTGGGCGATGACGAACACCGTGCGGCCGGTCATCAGGGCGTCCATGCCCCGCTGCACAATGGCCTCGGTGCGCGTGTCAATGGAGCTGGTGGCCTCGTCCATGATCATCACGGGCGGGTCGGCCACGGCGGCGCGGGCGATGGCCAGCAGCTCGCGCTGGCCCTGGGCGCGGTCCGCGCCGTTGCCAGGCAGCCTGGTGTTGTAGCCCTCGGGCAGGCGGGTGATAAAGTCATGTGCGCCGGCCAGGCGGGCGGCGGCGATGCACTCTTCGTCGCAGGCGTCCAGGTTGCCGTAGCGGATGTTCTCCATCACCGTGCCGGTGAACAGGTTGGTATCCTGCAGCACGATGCCCAGGGAATGGCGCAGATCCGCTTTTTTGATCTTGTTGATGTTGATGCCGTCGTAGCGGATCTTGCCGTCATTGATATCGTAGAACCGGTTGATCAGGTTGGTGATGGTGGTTTTGCCCGCGCCGGTGGAACCTACGAAAGCCACCTTCTGGCCGGGTTTGGCATACAGGCTGATATTGTGCAGCACGGTTTTTTCCGGGGTGTAGCCGAAATTCACATCGTAGAACCGCACGTCGCCAACCAGTTTGGTGTAGGTGAGGGTGCCGTCGTGGTGCGGGTGCTTCCACGCCCAGACATTGGTGCGCTCCTTGCATTCGGTCAGGGTGCCGTCGGCATTCTCTTTGGCGTTCACCAGGGTCACATAGCCCTCGTCGGTCTCGGGTTCCTCGTCCAGCAGCGCAAAAATGCGGTGGGCGCCGGCCAGGCCCATGATCACCATGTTCACCTGGTTGGACACCTGGCCGATGGCGCCGGCGAACTGCTTGGTCATATTCAGGAAAGGCACCACGATGCTGATGCTGAACGCCATGCCGGAGATGCTGATATTGGGCGCGCCCGAGAGCATCAGGGCACCGCCCACCAGGGCAACCACCACATACATTACGTTGCCGATATTGCCCAGCAGGGGCATCAGGATATTGGCGAACCGGTTGCCGTTGCGGGCGTTGAAATAGATTTCGCCGTTCACCTTGTCAAAATCCACCTTGGCCTGTTCCTCGTGGCAGAAAACCTTGATTACTTTCTGGCCGGTCATCATCTCTTCCATAAACGCCTCGGCCTTGGCAATGGTAACCTGCTGGCGCAGGAAGTACTTCGAGGAATGGCTGGTGATGAAGCGTGCCGCAAACACCATGCAGATGACGCCCGCCACGACGATCGCGCCCAAAATGGCGCTGTAATACATCATGATGCAGAACACCGTCAGCAGCGTGATGCCGGAGGTGAGCATATTGGGCAGGCTTTGGCTGATGAGCTGGCGCAGGGTATCCACGTCGTTGGTGTAATAGCTCATGATGTCGCCATGGCCGTTGGTATCGAAGTACTTGATGGGAAGATCCTGCATGTGGTTGAACATCTTCTCACGCATTTTCTTCAGGGAGCCCTGGGTGATGATGGCCATCATCTGGGTGTAGAAGGCACCGGCGATCAAGCTGACGATGTACATGGATACCAGCACCGCCACAAAGCGCAGGATCTGGCCGGACACGGCGGACCAATCGCCCGTTTTATAGGTGGCATCCACCAGGGCAATGACATTCTGCATGAAAATGGTGGGTGCGCTGCTGACGATGGCGTTGATCAGGATGCATACCAGCGTCACAGGCAGCAGCACGGGGTAAAATTCGAAGAGGGTGCGCAGCAGGCGCCACAAAACGCCCTTGGGCGCGCGCTGGCCCCGGGCCGTGGTGGCCGGCTTCGCATTTGCAGTATTGGCTTTACTGTTTGCCATCTTGATCACCTGCCTTATTCTGGGAAGTATAAACTTCACGGTAGATCTCGCTGGTCTTCATCAGCTCATCATGGGTGCCGATGGCGCTGATTTTGCCGCCGTCCATCACCACGATGCGGTCGGCGTCCTGTACGCTGGCCACACGCTGGGCGATGATGATCTTCGTGGTCTCGGGGATAAATTCACGGAAGCCCTGACGGATCAGCGCGTCGGTACGGGTATCCACGGCAGACGTGGAGTCGTCCAGGATCAGCACCTTGGGCTTCTTCAGCAGGGCGCGGGCAATGCACAGGCGCTGTTTCTGGCCGCCGGACACGTTGGCGCCGCCCTGCTCAATCCAGGTGTCGTACTTATTGGGGAACTGCTGGATAAACTCGTCCGCCTGGGCCAGTTTGCAGGCCTGCAGCATTTCCTCGTCGGTGGCCTCGGGGTTGCCCCAGCGCAGGTTGTCCTTAATGGTGCCGCTGAACAGCACGTTCTTCTGCAGCACCACGGCCACCTGGTTGCGCAGGGCCTCCAGGTCATACTTGCGCACGTCCAGGCCGCCCACTTTCACACTGCCTTCCGTGACATCGTACAGGCGGGGGATCAGCTGGATCAGGGTAGTTTTGGACGAGCCGGTGCCGCCCAGAATGCCGATGACCTCGCCCGACCGGATGTGCAGGTCCACATTTTCCAGGGCGTTGCGCTCAGCCTTCCTGGAGTATTTGAAACTGACGTTTTCAAAGTCGATGGAACCGTCTTTGACGTTCTGCACAGCGTCCTCCGGGCTGCTCAGGCTGCTTTTTTCGCTGAGCACTTCCACGATACGCTCCATGGATTCCATGGACATGGCAATCATCACAAACACCATGGAGAGCATCATCAGGCTCATCAAAATCTGGAAGCTGTAAGTAAGGATGGCGGACATCTGGCCCACGGCAATCTCGGTGCCGCGGCTGGTGATGACCGCGTAGGAGCCGAAGCTGAGCACGAACGTCATGCCCGCATACACGCAGAACTGCATCATGGGGCTGTTCAGGGCCATGATGCGTTCGGCCTTGGTGAAGTCGCGGCATACGTCTTCGGCGGCCGCGCCGAACTTCTTTTTCTCGTATTCTTCACGCACATAGCTTTTCACCACGCGCATGGCCTGCACGTTTTCCTGCACCGAGTCGTTCAGCGCATCGTACTTGCGGAACACCCGGCGGAAGATCGGCATGGCCGCCCGGATCACCAGCACCAGGCCGATGCCCAGCAGCGGAATGGTGACCAGGAAGATCATGGCCAGCCGCCCGCCCATGACAAAGCCCATGATAAAGGAGAAAATCAGCATCAGCGGGCCGCGGATGGCCACGCGGATGATCATCATGAAAGACAGCTGCACATTCACCACGTCCGTGGTCATACGGGTGACCAGGCTGGACACGGAGAATTTGTCAATGTTCTCGAACGAATAATCCTGAATACGATAGAACATATCCTGACGCAGGTTGCGCGCAAAGCCCGTGGAGGCCGTGGCGCAGGTGTTGCCGGCGGCCACGCCGAAAATCAGCGACAGCACTGCCATCACCACCAGCTGGATGCCGTAATTGACAATGACATCCATGCCGCAGCCGGCCTGCATCTGGTTTACCAGATTGGCGATGGTAAAGGGGATGATGCACTCCAGCACCACTTCCACCACAACCAGCAGCGGCGTGAGGAGCGCGGGCTTTTTGAATTCCCGGATACTCCTTGCCAAAACTTTGACCATGGGAACTTCCCTCTCTTTCCGGCCCGCCGGGGGGCCATCATTTGTTCCGATTCCAACAATCTGCAGGTTCCCCACTGTCACCCGCAGTTCCGTCCGCCCAAGGGGGCACAGGCGTCCAGGTTTTCGCTCATCTTGGCGGCCACCTCCAAAAACACCTGCAGCTGGCCGGGGCTGATGCCCGCCGTCATGCGCGCTTCGGTCTCGCGCACGCCCGCCCCCACCTGGGCCACCATCTGCTGGGCCTTCGCGGTAGGCACCAGCTGTTTGAGCCGCCCGTCATCAGGCACGGCGCAGCGGACGAGCAGCCCTTCTTTTTCCAGCATCTGCAGGATCCCTGTGGCCGTAGAACGGCTCAGCCCAAAAGCCGCCTCCACGTCTCGCTGGAAAATGGGCCCCTTGGCACTGTTTTTCACAATATGGTACAGCACACGGCTTTGCATGCCGGTAATGCCCAAATCTGCCAGCTGCGCGTCCAGCCGGCGCTTGACCTTGTGGCTCAACAGGTTGATCCATCCGCCGCAATCCCATTCCAACTGACCTGACACCCCCTTGCAATTTGTTCGGATGCGAACGATATTTTACCGCACCGAAACAATTTTGTCAATAGGATTTCATCAAATCGTCACAATCTTCTGCAAATTTGCGCGGCGTGCCTTTTTGCCTCCCTTTTGCCGGCGGCCTTTGGTTTCGGAATGCAAATTGCCGGCAGCAGCCAAGCGCGCAACAGCCCGGCAAAGATCATTTTTCGGCTCATGATGTCCCCGGGTGCGGCCGCGCTGCCGCAGCCCCTCATTGCCAGGCGGATCTATTATTTTCCATCCCGTAGCATCTTCCGCTAATTTATTGTATAATAAAGTCACTTTGCCGCACACAGACACCCGGCGGCCCCCCTTGGCCGCGAAAGGAGCTCTTTTCATGCAGCCCATCGAGATCACCTGTCTGGACGACCCCCGGCTGGATCTGTTTGCCCGCCTGACCGATACCCAGCTGCGCAGCCGCACAGAGCCTGCCCGGGGCATTTTCATCGCCGAGAGCGCCAAGGTCATCGCCCTGGCCCTGGATGCCGGCTGCCGTCCCCTAGCTTTTTTGATGGAACACCGCCATCTGGAAGGGGCCGGCCGCCCCCTGACGGCCCGCTGCCCTGAAACGCCTGTGTTCACCGGGCAGCGGGCGGTGCTGGCGGGCCTGACCGGATACACCCTCACCCGGGGCATCCTATGCGCCATGGAGCGCCCTGCCCCTTTGTCCCCGGAGGCGGTGTGGGGCCCTGCCGCCCGCCTGGCCGTGCTGGAGGGTGTGGTGGACGCCACCAATGTTGGGGCCATTTTCCGCAGTGCCGCAGCCCTGGGCATAGACGGCGTGCTGCTGTCTCACACCTGCTGCCACCCGCTGACCCGGCGCGCCGTGCGCGTCAGCATGGGCACCATATTCCAGGTACCCTGGGCCGTGCTGGAGCCAGGCGCCTGGCCCGGGCCTGCCCTGGCCCAATTGGAGGCGGCGGGATTCCTGACGGCGGCCATGGCCCTCAACGGCGACACCGCCGCCATCGATGACCCCGCACTGTCCGGTGCGCCGCGGCTGGCCATCGTGCTGGGCGCCGAGGGCGACGGCCTGGCTCCGGCCACCGTGGCCGCCTGCCGGCGGGCCGTCTGTATCCCCATGGCCCACGGGGTGGATTCCCTCAACGTGGCAGCCGCCAGCGCTGTGGCATTCTGGCAGCTGCGCCGCCGCTGAGGTACCGTCCCGGCGGCATCCGGGCTGCCGCAGCGGCGAAAAAAACAGCATTGACAAACCCATAGAGGTGTGGTATTATATATGAGCGCTCTGAACCGCACTGTGGAGAGGTGTCCGAGCGGTTGATGGAGGCGGTCTTGAAAACCGTTGAACAGCAATGTTCCGTGGGTTCGAATCCCACCCTTTCCGCCAAAGGCAAGGGTCGGGCGGCCGCTTCTGGCGTACAACAGAATCGTCCAACGACGCTGCCATGGAGATGTACTCAAGTGGTGACGAGGCTCCCCTGCTAAGGGAGTAGGTCGGGAAACCGGCGCGAGAGTTCAAATCTCTCCATCTCCGCCAACAAAAAATCCGCTTAAACACTGCGTTTAAGCGGATTTTTTGTTTTCTGTTGCAACGTTTTCCCTTTAGTTTTCCCTTTACAGCTTTGCTGGCCCATTTTGCCGCCAGTGGCAATCCCGGCCGGGAACGCTCCCGGCCGGGGTTTTTATGCCTGTTTCAGCCGCTTGATGAAATTGCCCACGCGCCGGCGGCCGGCCGGCTCCTTTTTCCGGCGCGCGGCCATCCCGTCTTGCCGGCCTTTGCACCGTTGGCCGCGCAAAGCCGCCCCGGCGCCCCGTCTGCACCGGGCAGGCGCTTTACGGGGCCCGCACTGCGGTTTACCACCACTTGATCAGCTCTGTCACCTCGTTGCGCAGGGCAATAAACGCCGGCGCCGCAATATCCCGGGGCAGCGGCAGGGGGTTGACAATCTCTTTTTTGATCGTGGTCGGCTTATTGCTGAGCACCAAAATCCGCTGGCCCAGGTAAACTGCCTCTTCAATGTTATGCGTGATGAAAATGACGGTCGTCCCGCTTTGCTGCCACAGATTCAGCAGCTCATTTTCCAGCTTGTACCGCAATTCCGTATCCAGCTGGCCATAAGGCTCATCCATCAGCAGCAGCTCCGGCTCGGTGGCAAACGCACGCGCAATCACCACACGCTGCAGCATGCTGGCCGACAGCTGGTCCGGGTAATAGTCCCGGAACGGCGCCAGGCCAACCAGGTCCATATACTTTTCCGCCTGCTGCGCCGCCCGCTGTGCCGGCACGTGTTTCAGCGACAGGCCGAAGCGGACGTTTTGTTCCACCGTCATCCACGGCATGGTGGAATATTCCTGAAAGATATACGCCACACTGTGTTTTTTCAGGTCCACCTTTTCACCATTGATCAAAATGGAACCGGACGTGATGTCGTACAGCCCGGTCAGGCTGTTCAGAAACGTCGTTTTCCCGCAGCCCGTGGGCCCCACGATGCACAGAAATTCCCCCTGCTTGACTTCAAAGGAAACGTCGTCCAGCACCAGCAAATCCCCGAACCGCTTGACGAGATGCTCCACTTTCACCTTGGTCTGTGTCTGCATATCCTACCTCCTATTGTGCAGGATCCATCTGCCGGCTGATCTCCTGGCGCAGATGCAAAAATTCCGGGTCCACATAGTCCCTGGGCCGTGCAAGCCGAATGGGATATTCCCTGCGGATCACCGCCGGGCAATCCGTCAGAAGGATCAGCCTGTCCGCCAGATACAGCGCTTCTTCGATATTGTTCGTGACGAAAATCACCGTGCGCTTTTCTTCCTGCCAAATGCGCACCAGCTCCTCTTCCATCATATAGCGCGTCTGTGCATCCAGGTGGCCGAACGGCTCATCCATCAGCAGGACCTGCGGGTTGCTGCAATAGGCGCGGGCGATGCCCACGCGCTGCTGCATACCGCCGGACAGCTGGTTGGGATAGTGGTTCTCAAAGCCGTGCAGGCCCACCAGGTCAATAAAATACTGGGCGCGGCGCCGGCTTTCCTCCTTGCTCAGGCCCTGTGCCAGCGGCCCGAAGGACACGTTGCCCATTACGGTCATCCAGGGGAAAAGCGCCGTTGTCTGGTATACAACACCGCGGCTGGGCGCCGGCGCGGCAACCGGCTGCCCATTCATCTTCACCGTCCCGCCGTCCGGCCGGTCCAGGCCGGCCAGCAGCTTCAGCAGCGTTGTTTTCCCGCACTGCCCGGGCCCGAACAGAACCAGGAATTCATTTTCATGCACCGAAAAGCTGACATCCCCCAGCACCTGGTACATGGAACCGTCCGGGCGCCGGAATGAGCGGCTCAGGTGTTCGCATTGCAAAATCACTTGGCTTGCCGGTTCCATCTGCACAACCTCCCTTCCACTGCGCGCATCACCGTGGACAGCAGATACCCGATCACGCCGATGGCAATGATGCCCACCATGATCTGCGTATAATTGCCGTTGTTCATGCCCATGGTGATGATCCACCCCACGCCGCTTTGGGAGTAGATGATCTCCGCCGCCACATCCGCGGCCCAGCTGACGCCCAGCGCAATTTGCAGGCCTGCGAAAATATACGGGACGGCAGAAGGGAAAATGATCTTTGTAAAGATGCGCAGCCGGCTGGCGCCCAGCATCTGTGCCGCGCCGATCAGCTGCGGGTCCACGTTCCGCGCGCCTTCATAGGAATTGATGGTAATATATGTGAACGACCCGATGAAGATGATGAAGACCTTGTTGGCGCTGCCCAGGCCGAACCACAGGATGGACAGCGGGATCCACGCAATGGGCGGGATGGGTCGCACGAATTCAAAAATCGGGTTGGCAATGGCGTACACCGCGTCCGACACGCCCATGGCGATGCCCAGCACAACGCCGACCACCGTGGCCACCGCAAAGCCGGACAGCACCCGCCCCAGGCTGATGGCGGCGTGCTCCAGGATGGTATTCTGGCCGATGGGCTTGACAAAAGCTGTAAAAAACGCCTGGAACACCTCCAGCGGCGGCGGGATCTGCAGCCGCCCGCCGGACGCCATGGAGGCGATTTGCCAGGCGGCCAGCAGACAGGAAAAAGAAATGACGACCCAGAGCAGCGCCTGGCGGTTCTGGCGGAACCACCGCTGCAGTTTAGCCGGTATCCTGCTCATTTTGACCCTCCTCTGTGCACAAACTTTTTGCCCAGCAGATCCAGGATCCCGCTCATCAGGGAACCGATGACGCCGATGACGAACATCCCCACGATGATGATGTCCGCACGCCCCATCTGACGGGCCATCTGGATCATGTAGCCCAGGCCGCTGGTGGAAGCCAGCAGCTCTGCCGCCACCAGCGCCATCCAGGCAGAACCCAGCGAAGTTTTCAGCCCGGTGAAGATCATGGGCCAGGCGGTGGGGATGGCCACGCGGAACAGGATCTCCAGATCCGATGCGCCGAAGGTCTGGGCCACCCAGATGTGTACCTGCCGGGTCTGTTTGATGCCGGCGTACGAATTCACTACGCACGCGATCATGGCCGACAGGAAAATCACCGCCACTTTTGCACTGTAGCCGATGCCGAACCACAAAATCAGCAGCGGGATCCACGCCAGCGGCGGAACGGGGCGCAGCAGGTCAAACAAAGGCTTTACGAACAGGTCTACCTTTTTGTACCAGGCCATGGCGATGCCCAGCGGCACGCCGATGACCACGCCTGCCGTGTAGCCGCCCAGGGCGATTTTCAGGCTGGTGGAGATGTGCTGCCACAGCGTTGCGCCGTCCGGGTTGACACCGCCGGTCAGCTTGTAGATAAACGCCTCCACCACGGCAGCCGGGCTTGGCAGCATATAGCTGGGCATCAGCTGCAGGATGTCTGTGACCAGCTCCCACACGCCCAGCGCCGCACACACGCTGAGCACGGAGAGCCACAGATACTTTTTCTTTCGCTTCATAGGCTACCTCTCTTTTGAAAAGCCGGCAGCCGGTGCGGCTGTGCAAACCCCATACCCCGCATCGGCCGCCGGTTGATCCGCAGCGTTACCCGGCCAGCACCTGGTCCAGGTATTCATCTGTGATATTGCTTTCGAACAGGGGCATCTTATCATCTTCCACCGTGCCGATCCCGTTCATAAATTCCGCCATTACCCGCAGGAATTCACCGTTTTCGCGCTCGCTCATATCTTCCTTGGTCAGGAAGTGCACGCGGGCCACGTCCTGGGCGATGTTGGCTTCATCCACCTCCGAAGCATTTTCCGTGTAATACTGCGCCAGCAGGTCTTCCGCCATTTCCGAATCGGCGTTCAGCGCTGCGTTGGCCTCATAAACCGCATCCATAAATTTCACGATCAGCGCCGCCGTGTCCTCATTCTCCAGCGACTTCCCGTTCGCCACCATCATATCCACCACCGGGATGCCCAGCTCCCGCAGGCCGCCGATGTTGATCCATCCGTGCTCATCTTCCGCCATGAAGCTGAACGGGGGCATCAGGCCCACAATATCCCCTTCGCCTGCAAGGAACGCCTGGTAGCCCTGGGCCGTATCCATATTGATGGTGCTCACATCCGTGTTGCTCAGGCCGATGGCTTCCAGGTATTTCAGCTCGTTCAGGTGCTTGATGGTGCCGATGTCCAGAATGAACTGCGCGCCCCGCACGGTGTCGGCGTCGCCCAGCAGTTCCGGATAATCCGGGTTTGTGCCCGAGACCTGGGCGATCGGGCTGTCGGGCCGCACATACAGGCCGATCCCGTCGCTGGCCTCCAGCAGGTCGCCCACCAGGACGCCGCCATACGCGGCCACGCTGGTGACGGCCGCCACACCGATGGTGGCCACATCCCACAGATCGGCGCCCAGCGCTTCGTTCATCGGCGCGCCGGTCGAAAACGTCAGCGGTTCAATTTTGAAGCCGCGCTCCGTATCCAGGCCGTTTTCAATCACATATTTCACCGGCAGGCTGGTGATCAGCGGCATGACGGCAACGCGCAGGGTGGGCAGGTCCTCCGTGTTGGCGGCAGCCGATGTGCCGGCGCCGGACGCCGGCGCCGATGCGCCCTGGGAAGAGCTGGCCGTACCTCCGCATCCGGCCAACAGCGCTGTCAGCATACAGAAAGACAGAACCAAACTCACAAGCTTTTTCATCGTTTTCCTTCCTTTCGTTTTTTGTTTTAATCTCAGACGCCTGCGGTTTTTGATCCGCTTACGGCGTCAAAAATCCTCTTCCTTATCGTACAGGGCAATCAGGTACGGATGGTTCGGGTCGTAATCGGCCGTCAGTTTCCTCGGGTGCGCCGCCCTGCCCGGCTGGCGGGCGTTGCGCGCGGGCACACCGCTGGCGCGGCATCCCAGGTCCTCCCGGGCCGCAGCCAGCGCCTGTTCCAGCCGGCGTGCAATTTCCGGCCTCTGCGCCATCAGGTCATGCTGCTCGCCGGGGTCCTCCTGCAAATTGTACAGCGCGCGCATCGGTTCCTCGTTTTTGTAGACGTGCAGTTTCCAGCACCCCATGCGGACAGCCTCCAGCGTCTCCATGTGATAATACCGAAACTCCGCGCGCCCCTGCCCGCGGCCGGTCAGGAATACTTCCGTCAGATCCTCGCCGTCAATGCGGCGGTCCCGCGGCACTTCCACACCGGCCAGGCGGGCAAAAATCGGCAGGAAATCCAGGTTGGATACGATCTCTCCGCATCGTACCCCCGATGGCGTCACGCCCGGCCAGCGCACCACACAGGGTACGCGCTGCCCGCCTTCCCATGTGGTTGTTTTCGCCCCGCGCAGCGGGCCGTTGCTGGCGCCGTGGTCGGCCCGTGAGCCATTGTCCGAGGTGAAAATCACCAGCGTATCCTCGTACTTGCCCAGGCGCCGCAGCTCGTCCTCCAAAGCCGCCAGGGCCCAGTCCACCGCGCTCACACAGGCGCCGAAATCCCCGTTCCGCGATTCGGCCACGAACCGCTCCGGCGCGTACAGCGGCAGGTGCACCTGCAGCGGAGCCAGGCACAGGAAAAACGGGTCGGTTCCGGCGCCGCGCATAAAGCGCACACACTGTTCCACATAGCGCTCGATCAGCCCCCGCTGGTCCGGCTGCTGCTGGATCACTTCCTCGTCCTCCAGAAGCGGCAGCGGCGGGAAATCCCGGTCCACCTGTTCCACCGGTGCCCAGGTACGGCGCTGGCGCCCCATATCGTTGCTGTAGGGCAGCCCGTAGTAGTGGTCAAACCCACAGCGGGTGGGCAGGAACTCCGGCTGATCGCCGCAGTGCCACTTTCCCACCAGCATGGTGCGGTAGCCTGCCTGTTTCAGCAGCTTGGGAATGGTTATTTCCCGGGGATTCAAACCGATATCGTGGCCGGGCATCAGCACCGCCTTGCCGTGGAAATCGGCAAAGCCGATCCGGCTGGGATAGCAGCCCGTCATCATGGCGCCTCTGGAGGGCGAGCACACCGGGGACGCGGCGTAAAAATCCGTAAACAGAATACCGTCCCGGGCCATGGCATCCACGTGGGGGCTGTCGTTCACCCGCGAACCGTAACAGCCCAGGTCCCCGTATCCCATATCATCACAGTTGATCAGCAGAATATTCGGCCGTTTCGATGCAAAATCCATCGTGCCGCCTCCTTTCGCCTGTTCCGTGTTTTTCAAATCGTTTACAGCAGCTCCACGCCGTACGAGCGGACAAACTGCGGAAAATCAATCACCCTGTTCTCCCTGCGGGACTGTTCCGCCGCGAAGGCCATCAGATGGCTTTCCAGCGATTGCTTCAGGGACGTGGGCAACGTGGTCTGCCCCTGGGCAATCCGGCTCACAAAGCTGTGGGTCAGGCCCTTGTCCCCGCCGAAATGGCCTTCCCTGTCCACATCCAGGCGGATCTTGTTGCTGCGCATCGTGGCAAAATCCACGCTGCTGATGGTGTTGCGGTCCATATCCGCCGTGATCTCGCCCCGGGTGCCCTGGATCCGCAGCGTCCGGGTGATGCGGCTGGAAAAAGCCGTCACCGTCAGCACCACATCCACCTGGTTCGTAAAGTGCAGCCGCACGGCCAGATGGTCCGGCACATTGTTGCCGCAATGGTACACACAGCGCCCGTAATCGCTGCTGCGCAGCGCATGGTCCAGGTTATGCTGTTCGTCTTCCATCTCCACAATCCGGCGCAGGAAGCTGTTGGGCCTGAACCAGCCATACAGGCGAACGGCATTGTACGGGCAGCTGTCCTCGGCAGGGCAGCCGTCGATACAGCGTTCCGGCGCACCGGCCGGGGCGTTTTCAGCGCGGAACTCCAGCAGTGAGCCGCTGGCCGACAGCGATTCTACCGGGCAGCCTACCAGCCAGCGCAGGATATCCAGGTCATGGCAGGATTTTGCCAGGATCAAGGGGCTGGAGGTTGTGGAATCGGCCCAATGGCCGCGCACATAGCTGTGCGCAAAGTGGTAAAAGCCGATATTTTCCGCGTATTCCATATTGGTAATGCGCCCCACCATCCCCTGGTCCAGCATCTGTTTGATCTGCAGGAAGAAGGGAGTGTAGCGCAAAACATGGCTGACGGCAAACAGCTGCCCGCCTGTATCATCGAAATCCTTCCAAATGCGGACACACTCCTCCGGCGAATTGGAGATCGGCTTTTCAAGAAGGATATGATAGCCTTTCTGCTTGGCCAGGTAGGCCGGGTCATAGTGCATGCCGTCCTGTGTGCAGATAAACGCGGCATCCGCCAAACGCGGCTGCCGGAACAGCGCCTCGTACTCGGCAAAGCAGCGCTCATCCGGGATATGATGCAGCGCCTGGAACTCCCTGCGCCGCTGCGGGTCCGGCTCGGCCACCGCCACCATCTGCAGTTCCTGGGGATGTTCCAAAGCATACTGGCCGTACACGTTGCGGCCGCGGTCTCCCGCGCCAATTACCACGCCTGTCACTGTTTTCATGGGTGTGCACCTCCTGTGGGCTATCTTTTCTCCATTATGGCATAGCCGCCTCGGCTGTGCATCTACTATATTGCGAAGAATCTGTATTTTTTTGCTAATCTCTTTTCTTCGCGCCGAAAAGTGAACATTTGATTTTTCTCCCATATTTTTGTTATAATAGCCATATACATTTTTCTGTTTCAGAAAAAAACTGGAATATCTCCCCAATTCGTCAAAACTGCTCTTGCCCGCCCTCCCTTTCTATTCAGGAATTTTTTGCTGGTATCAAATCATGGAGCACGAGATCAAGCATGAAGAAATTTTATCGGATCAATCTTTCCCTGTCATTGTCAGGCGGACATTGATCAACGGCCCTCAGCTGATTTTCGGAGGGCACTGGCACAAACAGTTTGAGCTGCTGTTTGTGCGGCGCGGCACCCTGGAGCTGTGCTGCAACGGCGTGGACTACGTGCTGCGCGCGGGGGATATCGCCGTATTGAACCCCCATGACATCCACACCGCTTACAGCGGGAACGGCATCCTGTTTTATCACTGTATCATTGTGGACCCGCTTTTCCTTGGTTCCGACCAGGGCGACATCTGCACGCAGAAATACGTCCGGCCCTTCATCAAAGGAGACCTCCGCTTTCTGAACAAAACCGTCTCCACACCGCAGCGGGCCGCCGCATTTGAGGCTTTGGTGCGCGAGTGCCGGCGCTGCGCGCCCGGCTACGAGCTGTGCGTCAAGGCCGAACTGCTGCGCCTGTTTGTCGATCTGTACCGAAGCATCCCCGCGCAGCCTGTTGACAAAAACGAGTGGGAGGCACGCCGGCGCCGCGCGCAGCGCTTTCACATGTTGTTCCGGTACATGGAACAGCATTTCGGCGAAAACCTTTCCCTGGAAAAACTGGCCGCAATGGTCAGCTACAGCCCGTATCATTTCAGCCGGCAATTTCATCAGCTGACCGGCCGCACACCCACGGAATACCTGCGGAACCTGCGCATGCAGAAAGCCGTGCAGATGCTGCGCGAAGGGGCCAGTGTCAGCGAAACCGCCTCGGCCTGCGGCTTCAATTCCCCCAATTACTTCTGCAAGGTATTCCGGGCGGAATTCGGCTATCCGCCCAGGGCCTATCGGACGCCCGCCAACCGCTGAGCCGGCCGAAGGAAGCATGCCCTTCCTCCGCGCGGGTCGGGCGCCGCCGTTATAAAGAAACCGCACAGACGGCACGGCAGCCCGTCTGTGCGGTTTCTTTTACAGTATTCCGCTCCGCGTTTTTTACAGGTCCACAAACGCCTGCACCAAGGCAAGGCCCGGGGCGGCGCTTTTTTCCGGATGGAACTGGGTGCCCAGGATGCTGCCATGCCACACGGCGGCGCATAGATTGTGGCCCCCATAGGCGGCGGTGGCCAGGGCGTCCTGAAGCCGGGCAGGGTGAGCGCTGTAACCATGGACAAAGTAAAACTCGTCCCCCGGCTGCACGCTTGAAAAAGGCGTGCCCGAAAAATCCGCGCGCCCGCCGGCGGGCGCCAAGGGCCTCCAGCCGATGTTGGGCACGGGCAGCTTGGCCCCGGCGGTGTCCCGGGCGGGAATGGCCTGCACCCGGCCGGGGATCAGCCCCAGGCCCGGGCAGGGCGCGCCGGTATCGCTCTCGTCGCTCTCTTCCAGCAGCATCTGCATCCCCAGGCAAATGCCCAGCAGGGGCACGCCCCGGCGGGCCATGGCGCGGATGGGTTCCACAAGGCCCGCGGCCTCAAGGCCCGCCATGCCGTCGGCAAAAGCCCCCACACCGGGCAGAACCAGCTTTTCCGCCCCGGCCAGCTCCGCCGGCGTCTGAGCCAGGCGCACCGCCGCGCCGCAGTGCTCCAGGGCCCGCCGGACGCTGAGCAGATTGCTGCGCCCATAGTTGATCACCGTCACCGTCCTCATCTGCGCACCTCCACGCCCATTTGGGCCAGTTCTTCTTTCAGGCCGGCCACCGTGGCCCGGCCGTAGTGCAAAAGGCTGCCCACCGCCGCGGCCGAGGCCCCGGCCCGGGCGGCCCCGGCCACATCCGCCGCACAGCCGGCCCCGCCGGCGGCGATCACCGGCACGTCCGCCCGGGCGCACACGGCCTCATAAAGGGGGATGTCCATGCCCTTGCCCACGCCCTCGCAGTCCACACTGGTCAGCAGGATCTCCCCCGCCCCCAGGGCCTGGGCCCGGCACACCCAATCCAGCACGTCCAGGCCGGTGTGCTCGCGGCCATTGTCGCAGTAGGCCTCCCAGCCGGCGGCGGGGTTCTGGGCGTCCCGGCGCTTGGCCTGCACGCTGAGCACCATGCACTGGCTGCCGAAGGCCCGGGCGATCTCCGTGATGAGGGCCGGCCGGGCGATGGCGGCAGTGTTCACGGCCACTTTATCGGCCCCGGCCCGCAGCAGGGCCTCGGCGTCGGCGGCGCTGCGCACGCCGCCCCCGGCGGTGACGGGGATGAACACGTCCGCCGAGGTGCGCGCCAGAATGTCCGAGAGGTTGTTGCGCCCGTATAAGCTGGCCACGGTGTCCAGGTACAATAGCTCGTCGATGCCCTGCTCGTAGTAGCGAAGGGCGAAGTCGTGGGGGTCGCCCAATTTGCGCAGGCCCTCGTACTGGATGCCCTTCACAAGGTTGTGGTCCTTCACGTCCAGCCGGGCGATGAGGCGGATTTTCTGCACGGCCTTCACCTCCCCGCCGGCGCGCCCCAGGCGCACAGGCTCTCGCCCTCGAAGGGGGTGAAGCGCAGGCGCCACTTGCCGTCGGCGTAGTTCCACAGATGGGGCGAGCGGAACCGGTCGGCCAGGTGCATGAAGTAGTCCAGGTCCATCTTCGGCTGCTCGAAACAGTCGGCCGCGGCGCCGAAATGCTCTTTGTCAATGGACAGGTATCGGAAGATCTCCTCGGCGAAACGGGCTGGAAACTCGCCGTCGAACTTCCTGCACAGGGCCACGGCCTCGTCCCGGGTGATCTCCCCGTTGCGGATCTCCTGTGCGGCGTCGTAGGTGCACCGGCCGATGCCGTACTTGATGTAGGTGGTGTAGTAGAAGAAATCGTCGATTTTGTCGTCGATGGAGTTGTATTTGGAATAGGTGCCCACGGTGCGCTCGGGGCTGGGCATGAAGCCGCCGTGCTCCACGGCGTAGTAATAGGCGCCCTGGGGGTGCCAGCGCTCGTAGTAGCCCATGTAGTGCACCTGGATGTGGTTTTTCTCGATGTCGCTGGTCTCGCTGGGCAGGTAGATGGCCAGGTCCGCCTTGTCGATTTTGAAGTCCTCCTGGAGCTGTCGCAGGGACACGCCCCCCAGGTAGATGTGGTCGAAATCGTTGGTGGCGAAGAAGTGCTCGTCCCGCAGGGCGGAGTTGTTGTCGGCGATGGGATTGCCGAACTCGGCCTCGTTCTCGCCGTAGAACACCAGGGGGATGCCGAACTTGGCGGCCATCTTGGGGGCCAGCTGCTTTTGGCCCAAAATGAACGGCTGGAAGGGGTGGAACAAATTCTCCGTGGCCAGGCGGGTGAGCAGCCGGTGGGTGAGGCCGTTGGGGGTGCACAGGTAGTTGTCGAAGCCGGCGTGGATCCACGCCTCAAAGTTCTTCCAGCCCCAGGGGGTGTAGATGTGGGGCGCCCAGGTGACGGTGAGGGGGTGCATGCCGTACTTGTACTTCAGCAGGTGGGCGGCGTAGAAGCTGTCCTTGCCGCCGGAGCCGGGCACCAGGCAGTCGTAGCTGCCGTCGGTTTTGCGGTAGCGGCTGCACAGCTCCCGCAGCTGGCGCTCCCGGTCGTCCCAGTCGATCTTGCCCTCCTTGTTGTGGCAGGCGTGGCAGGCGTCGCACACGCCGTCGGGCTGGATGACCATGGTCTTTTTCTTCGAGCGGATGGTGTGCTCGAACTCGTAGCAGCTGTTGGGCTTCTGGTTGGTCATCACGCACTCGGTGCAGAACTGCACGCGGTTTGGCAGGCCGTAGTAGGCCTGGCGCTTTTCCTGAGGGATGTCCGGGGCGTACTTTGCGTAGTCGATGGGCACATAGCGGGGCAGTTTTGTCATGGAAAAAACCTCTTTTCTCAAATTGTTGGAACGGCCCGCATCCGGCGGCGCGGGCCAGGCGGAGGCGGAAAAGCCCGGCCGCCGCCAAAGAAAAAAGCGCCCGCCCCAAAGGGAAGGTTTCCCCTTGGGGCAGGCGCCTTTGCCTGCAAATTCAAATGCCTTCGTAGGTTTTCAATACGTCCAGGGCCACTTCCCGGATGGGCAGGCGCTCGTCCATGGCGCGCTGTTCCAGCACCCGGTGGGCTTCCGGTTCGGTCATGTCGCAGTAGCGCACCAGGGCGCACTTGGCCCGGGAGATCAGGCGCATCTCCTCCAGCCGGCGGGTCAGTTTCTGGTTCTGCCGGCGCAGCTGCTCGGTACGGGCCCGGGCTGTGCGGATCACCCGCAGCGCGAAAGCCGCGCTTTGGCGGGAGATGGGCTTGGGCAGCACATAGACGCCCTGCTTCTCCATCCCTGCAGCGATCTTATCCGCCTGGGCCGCCGCTGCCAGCAGCATCACGTCGGCACCGGCAGCCGCCAGCTGAAGGGCCAGCTCCCGCCCGAATTCATCGGGCAGGGGCGTGTTGATAACGGCCAGCTGGGGCGCGGCCAGCAGCGCCTGGCGGCGCGCCTCGCCCCCGGTGGCCGCACACACAGGCGCGGCGCCGGGCCCCAGCAAAGCCTGCAGGGAAGGCCAGGCACTTGGGGCACTGACGATCAATATGTTGGACATGGGGCCCTCATTCCTCCCCCTGCGCCGTCAAACACGGTCAAAGTAATGGTCGGCCTCGTATTGCCGGCGGTTCCCGCTGGCCTCGTAGGCGGCATACTCGTCCCGCTTGGCTGCAATGTAGCGCCGCAGCAGCACATCCGGCAGCACGCTGCGCAGGAACGCGCTGTCCGCAGCGGCGTCCAGCGCCCTGCCCAGGTTTTCCGGCAGGCGGGCACAGCCGGTGCCGTCCCCGCTGGCGGCGGGCAGGGCCAGGCCCTCCCGCACGCCTTCGAAGCCGGCTGCCAGCAGCAGGGCGATGGCATAGTAGGGGTTGGCGGCGGGGTCCGGGCTGCGCAGTTCGATGCGGCAATCCCGTCCTTGGGCAGCGGGCACCCGCACCAGGGCCGAGCGGTTTTGCACCGACCAGTTTACCACAGCGGGGGCCTCGAAGCTGCCCAGACGCCGGTAGCTGCCGGGCAGCGGGTTCAGGAAGGCCGTCAGTTCCGGCACGCGGCGCAGCACCCCGGCGGTGAAGGACGCCGCCCGGGGCGACGGGCTGTGGGGAAAGTGTTCGAACAGATTGGCGCCGTTGTAGAACAGCGACAGGTTGATGTGCAGCCCGCTGCCGCTTTTTCCCTCCAGCGGCTTGGGCAGGAAGGAAGCGTACAGGCCGTTGGCCATGGCCACGGCCTTCACCGTGGTGCGCAGGGCCATCAGGTTGTCGGCCGCTGTCAGGGGCGAGGCGCACCGGAAGTCGATCTCGTTCTGGCCGGGGCCCTGCTCGTGATGGCTGCGTTCGGGCTGGATGCCCATATCCTCCAGCATCAGGCAGATCTGCCGGCGCACGTTTTCGCCTTTATCCATGGGGGCGATGTCGAAATAGCCCGCCTGGTCAAAGGGGACGGCAGTGGGCAGGCCCTTTTCGTCGGTTTCGAACAGATAGAACTCGCACTCGGGGCCCACCAGGAAGGAATACCCCTCCCGGGCGGCCTGCTGCTGCACGCCGCGCAGCAGCTGCCGGCCGTCCCCCTCAAAGGGACGGCCGTCCGGGTACCGGATGTGGCAGAAGAAACGGCCCACGCCGCTCTCCGCCGGGCGCCAGGGCAGCACCGAAAAGGTGTCCAGGTCGGGCACGAGCAGTAAGTCCGACTCCACCACATTGCCGAAGCCCGCCACCGCCGAGGCGTCGAATGCCACGCCCCGCTCCATGGCATGGGGCAGCTGGCTGGCCATGATCGCGATGTTCTTCTGCACGCCGAAGATGTCGCAGAAGGCCAGACGGATGAATTTGATGTCGCTGTCCTCAATGTAGCGCAGCAGCTCTTGGGCCGATTGTTCCAACGCAAAGACCTCCTCTGTGGCCGGCCGCGGGCCAAACGCGCGGCCGAATGGCGTTAAACGGACAGTTTGGCCGTCATGCCCAGGGCATCCCGGTGGGCGTCCAGCAGCGGGCGGATGTCGGCAGCCAAAAATTCCTCCACCTGGGCCGGCGCGCGGCCCACATAATGGGAGGGCTCCAGCACGGCCTCCAGGGCGGCGCGGTCGGCGCCAAAGTCCGGGTCGGCGCAAACCAGGTCCAGCATGGGGTTGGGCAGGCCCTCTTCCTTCACGGCCCGGGCGGCCTGCCGGGCGTACACCCGCAGCTTTTCGTGCAGGGCCTGGCGGTCGCCGCCGCGCTTAACGGCGTCCATCAAAATATTTTCGGTGGCCATGAAGGGCAGCTCGGCCATCACCCGGGCGCGGATCACCTTGGGATATACCACCAGGCCGCCGCACACATTCAGCAGGATGTTCAAAATGGCATCGGTGCCCAGGAACGCCTCGGCCACGGCGATGCGCTTGTTGGCGGAGTCGTCCAATGTGCGCTCGAACCACTGGGTGCCGGCGGTGAAAGCGGGGTTCAGCACGTCGGCCATCACGTACCGGGCCAGCGCGCAGATGCGCTCGCAGCGCATGGGGTTGCGCTTGTAGGGCATGGCGGAGGAACCGATCTGGTGTTCCTCGAAGGGCTCTTCCATTTCCTTGAAGTTGGCCAGGATGCGCACGTCGTTCGCAAACTTCATGGCGCTCTGGGCGATGCCGGAAAGGGTGGACAGCACATTGTAGTCCACCTTGCGGGAATAGGTCTGCCCCGAGACGGGCACCACCCGTTCAAAGCCAAAGTGTTCGGCGATGCGCCGTTCCACGGCCAGGGCCTTGGCGCCGTCGCCGTCGAACAGCTCGAGGAAGCTGGCCTGGGTGCCGGTGGTGCCCTTGGAGCCCAGCAGGGCCAGGGTGCCGATGCGGTGTTCCAGCTCCTCGTAGTCCATGCGCAGCTCGTTCAGCCACAGGCAGGCGCGCTTGCCCACGGTGGTCAGCTGGGCGGGCTGCAGATGGGTGTAGGCAAGGCAGGGCAGGGCCTTGTACTCCTCGGCGAAGGCCGCCAGCTTGTCCATCACGTTTAATAGCTTTTTGCGCACCAGCTCCAACGCGTCGCGCATCACCAGCACGTCGGTGTTGTCGCCCACATAGCAGCTGGTGGCCCCCAGGTGGATGATGCCCCTGGCGTGGGGGCACTGCAGGCCGTAGGCGTACACGTGGCTCATCACGTCGTGGCGGCACTCTTTCTCCCGGCGCTGGGCGTCCTCGTAATTGATGTCGTCCCTGTGGGCCTCCAGCTCGGCGATCTGCTCGTCGGTGATGGGCAGGCCCTCGGCCTGCTCGGCCCGGGCCAGGGCGATCCACAGCCGGCGCCAGGTGCGGAACTTGTGCTCTTCGGAGAACAGGTACTGCATTTCCCGGCTTGCATACCGGGTGCAGAAGGGGCTTTGATAGGAATCGTGAGACATGGCTTTCCTCCTTAACGGCTCACTGGCCCAGCAGGCGCTTTTGCACTTCCTGATAAGCCTCCTCGGCGCCGCCCAGGTCCCTGCGGAACAGGTCCTTGTCCAGATGGGCGTGGGTCTTGCTGTCCCAGAAGCGGCAGGTGTCCGGGCTGATCTCATCGGCCAGGATGATGGTGCCGTCATCCAGGCGGCCGAACTCCAGCTTGAAGTCCACCAGGTCAATGCCCACTTCCTTCAGGTAAGCGCACAGGAAGCGGTTCACCCGGAAACTGTAATCGGCAATGGTCTCCAGCTCTGCCTTGGTGGCCAGGCCCATGGCAGCGATGTGGTACTCGTTCACCATGGGGTCTCCCAACTCATCGTTTTTGTAGCAATACTCCAGCACCGGGGTTTTCAGCGGGGTGCCCTCGGGCAGGCCCAGGCGTTTCGAAAGGCTGCCGGCAGCGATGTTGCGCACGATCACCTCCAGCGGCACGATGGCCACGCGCTTGACCAGCGTTTCCCGGTCGCTGAGCTCCTGAACATAGTGGGTGGGGATGCCTTCCCTGGCCTCCAGCTGGCGCATCAGGTGATTGGTGACTTTGTTGTTCACCGCACCCTTGCCCAGAATCGTGCCCCGCTTGGCGCCGTTGCCGGCGGTGGCGTCATCCTTGTATTCCACCAAATAAACATTGGGGTCGTCCGTGCGGTACACTTTTTTGGCTTTGCCTTCATACAGCTGCTCCAGTTTTTCCATCGTGGCACACTCCTTGTCTTTTCAGGGGTCCTGCGGTTTCTCTTTCCTGCAGCAAAAAAAGGAAAAAACGCCGCGGGCAGCGCCCGCAGCGTCCCTGCTGCTCCTGCTCAATTATAGCGCGCGGGCGCAGTGTGCGTCAAGTGGGGCGGGCATCTTTTTGGAACTGGCGCAAAATCCGCCGGCGGCGGGGCGCGTTTTGGTCACAATGCACAAAAAAGGGCGGCCTTTCTTGACAGCGTCCGAGCCCGTACCTATAATAGGGGGGTAGACGAAGGCGTCCGGCAGGCGAGGTTCGCCCTGGCTGGGCGCCGTGTTTTTTGCGCCGGCGGGCAAGTGGGCCCGGGGCGGGAAAGTAAGGAGGCAAAAAGCAATGCTGACAGCGATCACGGGGGTAAACTGGGGCGATGAAGGCAAGGGCCGCATGGTGGACCTGCTGAGCCGGGATTATGAGATTGTGGTGCGCTACCAGGGCGGCAATAATGCCGGCCACACGGTGGTGAACGAGAAGGGCAAGTTCATTTTGAACCTGCTGCCCTCGGGCGTGCTGCGGGAGGATGTGGTAAACGTGATGGGCCCGGGCATGGTGGTTGACCTGGCCCATCTGTGCGGCGAGCTGGACCGCCTGGCCCAGGCCGGCCTGCCCCTTGGGCCGGACCGGCTGAAGATCAGTGACAAGGCCGTGATCTGCCTGCCCTATCATCCCATGCAGGACTGCCTGGAGGAGGACCGTTTGGGCGACGCCAAGTACGGCAGCACCCGCCGGGGCATTGCGCCGGTGTACGGCGACAAGTACATGAAAAAGGCTGTGCGCATGGGCGAGCTGCTGGAACCTGAGGCCCTGAAAGAGCGCCTAAACGGCATTGTGGCCTGGAAGAGCGCCACCTTCACCGGTGTGTACGGTGCGCAGCCGGTGGATTTCGAGGCGGTGTGGGCCTGGCTTGAGCAATACGGCAGCCGGCTGAAGCCTTATGTGTGCGATGTATCGGCTTATCTGGACGAAGCCGCCGGCGGGGGCAAAGACATCCTGGTCGAGGCCCAGCTGGGCGCTGTGCGGGACATTGAGTTCGGCATCTACCCCTATACCTCATCCTCGTCCACCATCAGCGCCTATGCACCCATCGGCGCCGGTATTCCCGGGCGCAAGCTGGACAGATCCATCGGCGTGATGAAGGCCTACTCCACCTGCGTGGGCGAGGGGCCCTTCACCTGCGAGTTCTTCGGCGAGGAGGCCGAGAAGCTGCGGGCCGCCGGCGGTGAATACGGCGCGGCCACAGGCCGGCCCCGGCGGGTGGGCCCCTTCGACGTGGTGGCCAGCCGCTACGGCGCCCATATGCAGGGGGCGGACGAAATTGCCTTGACGAAACTGGACGTACTGAGCGGCCATGAGCGGCTGCGGGTGTGCGTGCGGTATGAAATAGACGGCGTGCAGACCGACCGCTTCCCCACCGGCGCCAGGCTGGACCGGGCCAAGCCCGTGTACGAGACCCTGCCGGGCTGGATGTGCGACATCAGCGCCTGCCGCAGCTGGGAGGAACTGCCCCAGGCCGCCCGGGATTACATCCAAGCCCTGGAGGATGCCGTGGGCGTGCCCATCCGCTATGTTTCCGTGGGGGCCGACCGGGACGCCTATCTCATCAAGCCCTGAGCATCCGGGATCCCTGGAGGATGCCCTGCCAAAGGGCGCGGCAGCACCAGAAAATACCGGTTCCGGCGTTCGGTTTTGGCGCCTGAACCCCTCAAAAAAACGCGGCAATCCAGATGGATTGCCGCGTTTTTCGCGTTTCTGCATTCAAAATCGCAGGCTGTACCCCCGGCCATTGCTGCGCGGCCGACCCGTTTGTGCAAAGGCTGCCCCGGGGCCTTTGCCGCCTGCGGCGGCCGCAAAGCTGCACAGCCTGTTCTGCCCACGGCCGGGGTGCGGTTGGTTGCCGCTTGGAAGATCCGTCGCCCGTCCCCCTGTCATGGATTTCCAGGCGCAGCGGCAGACCGCCTGCGCCAAGGGCAATGCCCGGCCGGGCGGGACGCACTGCCCGGGAAATTACAGCAGGGCCAGTACCCCCTCGCGCATGATCTGTTCCAGCAGGGCCGCGATCTGCTGGGGCGGCTGAGGCATGTCCTGCTCCAGCCACTGACGCAGCACACCGATGCACCCGGCGGCAATATAGGTGAAGATGTAATCATACATCTCTCCCTCTCTGCGGTTCACTTTGCGGTACTGCTCACGCACAAATTCCCGCATCAGGTTCTCCACCTGCTGCACAAACTCCATGTCGCCGCCCCGGCACAGCAGTACCCGGCACATATCGGCGTTTTCGGCCAAATAGCAGAAGGCCGCCTGCAGGCCGGGGCCGATCACCTGTTCGCCCAGTTTGCCCCCGCTGAACACCGGGTCCATCACCTGCTGGAACCCGCGGCGGATCTCTTCCTCTACGCTGTGCAGCAGGTCGTACACGTCGGCGTAGTGCCGGTAAAAAGTGCCCCGGTTGATATCACACGCCCGGCACAGCTCGGTGACGGTGATTTCCCGTACGCTTTTGTGTTCCATCAGCCTGGCCAGCTGCTCGCGCAGCAGGCGGCGTGTCTTCCGCACACGGCGGTCATCCGTTTGCTCCATGCTTTGTCCCTCCTTAGACGCGCCCCATCGGTACCTTCACGGTTTTTTCATAAAACTTTAACAGCGTAATGCGACATTTCGCGCTGAAATGTCGTTTTTCCCACAGTCCAACGCGGATTGTCTGTTGTGTGAAAACGTTTCTTTTATTATAATAAGGGAGCGAACAGAAATCAACACGGCGTTTATTAACAGACAGCTGTGCTGCTAACCGGGGGGACATCCATGTCGGAACCATTCGTCATGTTTGACAGCGTGTGCAAATATTATCAAATGGGCCAAACGCGCATCGCCGCGGCAGACCACATCAGCTTCACCATCGATAAGGGTGAGTTCTGCGTGATCGTAGGCCCTTCCGGCGCGGGCAAAACCACCGTGCTGAATATGCTGGGCGGCATGGATACCTGCGATGAAGGGCGCATTTACCTGGACGGGCAGGAGATCAGCGCCTACAGCCAAAAGCAGCTGACCCAGTACCGCCGGTATGATGTGGGATTTGTCTTCCAGTTCTACAACCTGGTGCAGAACCTGACGGCCCTGGAAAATGTGGAGCTGGCCAGCGAGATCTGCAAAGAGCCCATGCCCGCCCGGCAAGCATTGCGGGACGTGGGGCTGGAGCAGCGCATGGGCAACTTTCCCGCCCAGCTGTCCGGCGGCGAACAGCAGCGGGTATCCATTGCCCGTGCGCTGGCCAAAAACCCGAAGATCCTTTTGTGCGATGAACCCACCGGTGCGCTGGACTACAACACCGGCAAGCAGGTGCTGAAGCTGCTGCAGGACACCTGCCGCAGCACCGGGCGCACGGTGATCGTCATCACCCACAACAGCGCCCTCACCGCCATGGCGGACCGGGTTATCCACATCAAAAGCGGCCAGGTGTCGGCAATGGAGCAAAACCCCCATCCCACCCCTGTGGAAAGGATCGAATGGTAAGTGAAGCGGACGTATCGTAAATCCATGCTGCGCACGCTGCGCAGCACCATGAGCCGGTTTCTGGCCATTTTTGCCATTGTGGCGCTGGGCGTGGGGTTCCTGGCGGGTCTGCTGGCCGTTACGCCGGATATGCGCTACACGGCGGACCAGTATTTTGACCAGACCCACCTGTTCGACGTGCGGGTGGTGGGTACGCTGGGGCTGACGGACGATGACATCGCGGCCCTTCGCGCCGTGGAAGGCGTGGAGGAAGTGATGCCCGCCTACACCGCCGAACTGCTGGTGGACACCCCTTCCGGCGACACCCTTGCCGCCCGGCTGCACAGCCTGCCCATGGATCAAATCGAAGCCCAGGAGCCGGAAAATTATCTGAACCGTTTCATTGTGACCGAAGGCCGCGTGCCCGTCAAAGACGATGAATGCGTGATTGAGGCCGGGCATCTGATGAATTCCGGCGTACAGATCGGCGATACGCTGACCATTTCCGGGGAAAACGAGGACGTGGAGAGCACCCTGGCCCGCACCCAGTTCAAAGTGGTGGGCACGGTGCGCTCGGGCTATTACGTGGCGCCCCAGCGGGAGAGCGTCACCATCAGCGACGGCACGCTGGACCTGGTGATTTACACCGGCAGCCAGAACTTCTCCCTGGATGCCTATACCGACGCCTATATCTCCGTGTCGGGAGCCGCCGAACTGAACAGCCTGGAGGATTCATACCAGGACTTTGTGGATCAGACCGTCCGCCGCATTGAGGACATCAGCGGGGCCCAGTGCGCCGTGCGGCTGGCCGATGTGCGCGCCGAGACCCAGGCCCAGCTGGACGATGCCCGGGCCGAATACGAGGACGCCAAAGCCACCGCCGATTCCGAACTGGCTGACGCCCAGGCCCAGCTGGATGAAGGGCAGGCAGAGATTGACGATGCCCAGGCCCAGCTGGATGCTGCCCAGGAAGAGATTGAGAGCGGCGAGGCCCAGCTGCAGGCCAACAAGGAGCAGCTGCCCGGCACCCTGACCGACAGCCAGAACCAGCTGGCCAGCGCCAAGGCACAGCTGATTATTGCCAAAGCCCAGTACGAAGCCGGGCTGCAGCAGGTTGAGGCCCAGGAGCAGGCTCTGCAGGAGGCCAAGGCCCAGCTGGCCGCCGCCCAGCAGCTGGTGGAGGTTCTGGGCCCGCTGCTGGAGCAGGCCCAGAACATGATCCCGCAGCTGGAGGCTCAGATCCCCGCCCTGCAGGCAGCGGCCCAGCAGGCCCAGGCCGCCGCGGATGCCGCCGCCCAGACCGCTTTGACCGAACGCACCAATTCCAACATTGCCCAGCTGGAGGCCGATTACGCCGCAGCCCAGGCGGCGGTGGATGCCGCGCGGGGGGCCCTGAGCGAAGAGGAATGGGCCGCCGCCGACCCGGCGGCCGCAGGCCCGCTGCTGGCCGCCAGGGATGCCGCCCGCACGGCTTATGAAAGCGAAAACGCCCGTCTGACGGCGCTGGATGCCGCCGCGGCCACAGCTCAGGCCGCCGCCGACCAGGCCCAAAGCCAGGCGGACAACGCCCAGGCCAATCTGGACGCCGCCAGCGCCCAGATCGCCGATTATCAGGCTCAGATCGAGCAGGCCCGCCAGCAGATCGCCCAATATGAACCGATGATCACCAACGGCGAGGCCCAGCTGGAGGCGGCCCGCGCCCAGCTGGCCGCTGCCCTGCAGCAGATCACCGCCGGCGAGGCCCAGGTGGCCGCCGGAGAGATCCAGCTGAATCTGGCGCCGGATATTGCCCGGCTGGAGCTGGACCTGGCCGATGAAAAGCTGGAAAATGCCAAGCAGCAGTATGAGGACGGTACCGCCCAGCTGGCCGAAAGCCAGCAGCAGCTGGACGAGGGGCGCGCGGAGTTTGAAGCCCAGAAGGCCGACGCCCAGGCCCAGCTGGACGACGCCCTGCAGCAGATCGAGGACGGGCAGGCCGCCCTGGACGAACTGACCGAGTGCGAGTGGTACGTGCTGGACCGCCAGACCAATCCGGGATTTGTGTCTTTCCACTCCGATGTTCAGCAGGTGGAGGGGATCGCCCGGGTGTTCCCCTGGTTCTTCTTCCTAGTGGCGGCCCTGGTGGCCCTGACCACCATGACCCGTATGGTGGAAGAAGAGCGCCTGCAGATCGGCACGCTGAAGGCCCTGGGCTTTTCCAAAGGGGCCATCATGGCCAAATATGTACTGTACGCCCTGGCGGCCTGCATCGGCGGCAGCCTTGTGGGCCTGGCCATCGGCTTCACATTCTTCCCCACCGTTATCTGGAATGCCTACTCCATCATCTACGAGTTCCCGGCGCTGGTCTGCCGTTTCTACGCTTCCTATGCGTTCCTGGGCTCTTTCCTGGCCATCGCCTGCACACTGGCTGCCACGCTGAACGCCTGCTGGTCCACTCTGCATGAGGTGCCCGCCACGCTGATGCTGCCCAAAGCTCCCCAGGCCGGCAAGCGCATCCTGCTGGAGCGCGTCACCCCTGTGTGGCGGCGCATGAAGTTCACCCACAAGGTGACAGCCCGGAACCTGTTCCGCTATAAAAAGCGGTTTTTCATGACACTGATCGGCATTGCCGGGTGTACGGCGCTGCTGGTGACAGGCTTTGGCCTGCACGACTCCATCAGCGACATCGTGTACAACCAGTTCGGCGAAATCTTCACCTATGACATGACCGTCAGCCTGCGGGAGGAAGGAGACATTGATTCCGACGCGGTGCAGGCGGTGCTGGGCGATACCGAGGCTGTCACCGACACCATGCTGTTCCACCAGGAGGACGGCCATGCCGACACCGAGGACGGAAGTTTTGCAGTTTATCTGTTCGTACCGGAAGAGCCGCTGCAGATGCCCCAGTTTGTCCATCTGCGCCAGCGTGCAAACGGCCAGGAGATCACCTTCCCCGAGGCCGGCGTGGTGATCACGGAACTGGTGAGCGAACAGACGGGCGCTGATGTGGGGGACAGCGTCACACTGGAAAACGCGGACGGCGCCGCGGCCTCCTTCCAGGTCACCGGCGTGGCGGAAAACTATGTGGAAAACTACGTCTATCTCTCCGCCGAGACCTATGAGGACGGGTTCGGCTCGCAGCCTGCTTTCACCACGGTGGCGGCCCATCTGGCCGACGACAGCGAAGAAGCCCGCGCAGCGCTGAGCGAACGGCTGCTGGGGCTGAGCCAGGTGAGCGGTGTGCAGATGATTGCCGACCTGAAAGCCACGTTCGACGACATGATGACGAACATCGACGCCATTGTGGTGGTGCTGGTTGCGGCTGCCGGCATGCTGGCCTTTGTGGTGCTGTACAACCTGACCAATATCAATATCGCCGAGCGGGTGAAAGAGATTGCCACGCTGAAAGTGCTGGGCTTTTACGACAAAGAAGTTTCGGCCTATGTATACCGCGAAAACGTGATGCTGACGCTGATGGGCGCCGCCCTGGGGCTGGTGCTCGGCATGCTGATGCACCAGTTTGTGATCTACTCCGTCCATGTGGACGCCGTGATGTTCGGCCGCACGGTGAAAGTTTTGAGCTACCTGGCCAGCGCCGCGCTGACCATGGTGTTCAGCGCCTTTGTCAACCTGGTGATGAACCGCAAGCTCAAGCGCATCAGCATGGTGGAGAGCATGAAAGCGCCGGAATAATTCCGGCGGGCGCATCGCTTGCAAAAACGGTGTACGCTGCGCCATGGTGCGAAAAAACCGTCTCCGAACGGGTGCGCCCCCCAAAAAAGCCACAAAAACCAGGCGAAAAGTGCGGTGCAAGGGAAGCTGCCGCGCTTTCGCCTGGTTTTTTTCGCGGCAGCTCCCTTGACAGCGCCGCTTTTTGTGATAAAATATTTGAAGTTCAAACATTTTGAACTTCAAATCAAAGAAGCGGGAGGTTTCCATGACCCAGCGGGAACAACAGCTGAATACCTTTCTGGTAACTGTGTTTCATGACATTCTGCGCCTGGAGGAAGCTTGCCTGCGCCGGGCCTGTCCCAATTTGTCCGTCACCGAACTGCATGTGCTGGAGGCCATTGCCCAGGCGGCGGCCGGCGGCGGCCGGCCCTCCATGGCCACCCTGGCGGCCAGCCTGGGCGTCACCGGCGGCACTGTAACGGTGGCGGTAAACACCCTGGAACAGAAAGGTTATGTGCGGCGCATCCGGGACCAGCGGGACCGCCGGCGCGTGTGTGTACAGCTGACCGACGCCGCCCGCCCCGTACTGGAGGCCCACGCAGCCTTTCACAGGCGGATGGTACGGCGCGCCTGCGCCCGCCTGGACGAGGCCCAAACCGACGCGCTGTGCACCGCCCTGGCAGACCTGCACGCCTTTTTCGTATCCGACCGCTGCAAATAACGCAAAGGAGCATTGCTATGATTCGCATTCTGACCGATTCCACCGCCGATTTCCCCCCTGAAGAGGCCCGGGCCCTGGGGGTGCGCGTGGTGCCCCTGACAGTAAATTTCGGTGACGAACACTACCGGGACGGCGTGGACATTGTCCCCGAGGAATTTTATGAAAAGCTGGCCGCTGCGCCCAAGCTTCCCACCACCAGCCAGCCCAGCCCGGAGCTGTTCCTGGCGGAATTTGCCGATGCCAAGGCCGCCGGCGACGAAGTGGTGTGCGTACTGATCAGCTCGGCGCTGTCGGGCACGTTCCAAAGTGCGCAGATCGCCAGGGAGGAAACCGGCTACGAACCCATTTACCTGGTGGATTCCAAGCAGGCTACCCTGGGCGAGCAGGTGCTGGTGCGCCGGGCCGTGCAGCGCATGCGCCAGGGCTTTACGGCGGCGGAAATTGCGGCCGATCTGGAAGAATGCCGGGACAGGGTCCATCTGTTCGCTCTGGTGGACACGCTGAAATATCTGCACAAGGGCGGCCGTCTGCCCGCCGCAGTGGCCATCGCCGGCGGCCTGCTGGGCATCAAGCCGGTGATCGGCGTACTGGACGGCAAAGTAGTGATGGCCGATAAGGCCCGCGGGCTGCCCGGCGCCTATGTGGCCATTTTCAAGCAGATCGGAAAGGTGGGCGGTATCGACGAGGACTGGCCCGTGCTGGTGGGATATACCGGGAAAAAGGCCGGCGCGGAACCGTTCATGCGGTACGTCACCCAGAACCTGCACCTGCAAAAGCCTGCGCTGTGCCCCATCGGGCCGGTAATCGGCGTGCACGCGGGGCCGGGCGCCGCCGGTGTGGCCTTTATCGCCAAGGCGCCGGAAGCGGCGGAGTGATCCCCGCCCGGGCCCTGCGCAGCACCCGACGTTCCAAAACCCCGGATGCCCCGGGATTTTTTCGCCCGGGCCGTCCGGCACGGTGCGGCGCGGCCGCCGGCGGTAGATCTTCCTGAATTTCCCGCTGCAGGAAAAAGCGGACGGGGAAGCCCGGCTTCCTCCATCCGCTTTGCACCGCAAACACTTTTTCGCGCAGGCGCGCTGGCCGGAAAAGGCTGCCTTCCGGCCGGCTGTGCCGGCGCACCGAAAGCAGGGCGGCACAATGCCGCCGAAAGGCTGCTGCGCGCAGAGCAAACCGCGCGGCAGCCTTTTTCTATTGCCTTTCGCCCGGGGCCCCGGGCCCGGCACGCCGTTCCAGATCCACCATGAGCTGGCGGCGCGCGCGAAGAAGCACTTCGCCTTCGGGCGTATAGCTGCAGGACGAAATACAGACGGGCCGGATCAGATCCTCCGCTTCTTCCTGTGACCCATCCATCAGCTGGAACAGCAGCTCGCAGTCCTCCGCACCGCCGCGCTGGGCTTCAAAGCGCATACTGCGCAAAGGCCCGTGCGCGCCGGGGTAGACGATGTGGGCATCTCCGGCCGGCAGCAGAGCGCCCTTGTGCGGACAGCAGGCACTGTGCCAGATATCCTGCCCGATGTAATAATTGAACCCCCAGTGCAGATAACCGCTCAGCCGGTAAAGCGCGGCCATCCAGAGGACCGCGCGGCTCACAGTAAGCGGCAGGTCCATGCTTCGGTTCATCGCGCGGCCCGCCGGGAATGCGCAGGTATAAAACCACATGGTTTCCCCGGCGCCCTTGAGGCGGTCAAAAATTTCCCGGTGCTTTTCATAGGTATCCAGCTTGGGAACCCAGATGTCCAGCCCGCCGCCCAGTTCAGCCGCCTCCACGGCATCAAGGATGGGAACGCCCGGAAGGAATTTCCGGCAGACGGCAGCCAGGATGCGGTAAGCGGCCGTATTGTGCACCTGCGGCTCGTCGGCAAGCGCCTGCGCAATCCGTCCCTGCCAGCCGTTTTGCCGGATGACCCGGGCCCAGGAGGAAAAATAGAGCCGAAGCTGGAAGTAGCCCTCCAGCGTGGTGACGCCGGTGCTCTCGTCCCAGAAGGGATAGTATTCAGCGCCCGTCCATTCGGCCCAATGCGCAATATGCCCGCCGCACAGCCAGGGCGCGCCCGCCTCCAGCGCAATCCGGCCGGCCTGTTCCGCGGCGGAAAAATCAAAGCCCGCAAGCCGGCCGTTTTGATACACCGGCCGCCCGGGCGGCAGCAGGATATGCGTGCAGCGCATCTCCAGCTGTGCGCGGATGTATGCGCGCAGCAGGCGCCGCTGCGCTTGCCGGCCCTCCGCGCCGGGGTGCTGGGCAGCGATATTTTCATAGCAGAAAAAATTCAGCATGCCAAGGCGGGCGCTGCCGAGATCCGGGACGCACACGTCATAGACACGGCAGGAAACGGGGCATGCCAGTTCCTCCCCGCCGCAGGCCAGCCGGAAAACGCCGGTGTAAAGGCCGGGCGCCTGCTGCGCGGAAATCTCCGCCGACAGGTAGAACGCGCGCCCCGCGCATATCCCGCCGCAGCAGGGCGAAAGGGCGTCGTACACCTCGAACGGGGCTTTCCGCGTCACATAATCCCGGCACAAGGCGTAGTCCGTTGTGGTCATCAGCGTGGGAGCCGTGTTTTCATTGACCACAACGGGAAGCAGCTCATAGATCTGCACGGCGGGGCCGCCCGGAGAGGACCAGGCAAAGGAGACATGGACCGGCCCGCCCTCCGCGGGCGGCGCGGCAAGAAGCTGAAAACCCGCATGCCCGCCCCGGGGCGCGTCCAGACGTGCCGCCCTGGCCCCTGAAAGGGGCGTGTCCGGGAACAGCCAGGTGCAGTCGTCAAAAACAGAATAATCCATCATTCTACCTCCTGTTTTCCGGGGTGTTTTCTTCCACGGCCGGGATGCGGATGGTCACCAGCGTCCCCTGCCCGGGTGCGCTTTCGCAGGAAAGCCCATACGGCGGCCCATATGCAAGGTGCAGGCGCTCGTTGATATTCCGCACGCCGTAGCCGCCCTTTGTGTTGGCGCTGGAAAGCTCTGCGGAAAAATTGTCCTCCAGCGTCTGCCGGTCCATCCCCACGCCGTCATCCCGTACCGTGATGCAAAGCTCGCCGTCCCGGCGGCGGACCGTGATCTGCAGGCTGCCCGTTTTGTCCGGGCGCTCAAAAATCCCATGGATGATGGCATTTTCAATGATCGGCTGCAAAATGATTTTGATGATCAGGCACTGCTCTGTATCCGGGGCCACATCCCACTCCACATGAATCCGGTTTTCAAAGCGCATATTCTGGATCTCCACATACAGGCGCGCATGTTTCAGCTCGTCTGCCAGAGGGATCACTTCGCGGCCCCGGCTCAGGGACAGACGGTAAAACTGGGCGAGGGCATTGACCATTTTGCTGATCTGCGGCACATGGTTGGCGATGGCCGTGCAATTGATCAGATCCAGCGAATTGTACAGGAAATGCGGGTTGATCTGCGCCTGCAGCGCCTTCAGCTCCAGCGCCTTGATCTGCTGGCCCTGTTCCAGCTTCTCGTCCATCAGCGTATCAATCTGCGCCATCATATTGCTGAAGCTGCCCATCAGCTGGCCGATCTCGTCCTGTCCGGCCGGTTCCAGGCGGGCGGATACGTCACCCTGTTCCACGGCATGCATGGTGTCGTTCAGCCGCAGCAGGCGGCGCAGCATGGACTGGCTCAGCAGGTAGGCCAGCAGATAGGCCGTTACCGCCAGAAACAGAACCACTACGAACAGTTCCGTACGCAGCTCATGGCTGGCGCGGAAAATATCATCGTGGGGCAGCGCGGCAGCCAGTGCCCAGCCGGAATGTGCAAGCCGGCTGTACTGTGTGTGGAAGGCCCCGTTTTCCGTCTCCAGGTCGTTCCAGCCCGCCGGCAGGCTGCGGTCAATTTTGAAAGCCAGAGCGTCCATCGCACTGTTTTCGGCCGCAGAGCTGCACAAAATGCGCCCCTGGTCCATCAGGAACATCACGCCGTTCTGGGTAATGGTGCTGCGGCTCACGGCGGAGGCAATTCGCTGCGCGGCGAGGTCCACGCGCAGAACGGCCAGCGGCTCCTGCACATGGCTGGGGTCATAAATCACGCGCATCAGGGAATACCAGCCCCGTTCGCCGGCGGGCTGGTCGGAGAAATCTTCCGGCGCGAACCAGCGCGTAGGCTCTTCGGGCGACAGCGCCTGCAGCCACCTGCTGTCCTGCACGGATTCCAGAGAAACGATATCGGTGGAATTGGTGTAAAGATAGTCGCTGCTCACATACAGGCGGATGCGGTCCACATCCGCCAGGGAGCGCAGATGTTCAAACGTCATGGAAATCCTGTCCCGGTCCTCCAGGCGCTGGATATAGGAGGTATCGGCCGGGTCGCTGGCGGCCAGAGTGTACAGCGTAGGATCCATGACCAGAATATCCACCACCTGTGCCAGACGCCCCAACAGGTCGTTGACCGCATTCTCTGTGTCCTCAAATGCCTTTTGTGCCGAGGAAAACGTCTGCTCTTCGATCACTCTGTTGATGCGGTGGAAAGCGTACAGCGTAAACAGCCCGAGGGGAAGCAGCAGCAGCAGGAAATAGATGCACAGCAGTTTCGTGCGCAGTTTTCCGTCCAGCAGCAGTGAGCGGCCCCAGGCATACAGCTTATTCTTCATAGCAGTTCATGTTCTCCTGATACAATTTCGGGTGGATCCCTACTTCTTTGGTAAACAGCTTTACAAAATACTTGCCGTCGGAATAGCCGACGCTGTGGGCCACTTCGTACAGCTTGCGGCTGGGGTCCGCCAGCAGCTTTTTCGCCTGTGCCATCCGCAGCTGCGTCAGCTTCTGGTTGATGGTCAGGCCGGAATTCCTTTTATAAGCGCTGCACAGGTAGGTATGTACGAACCCCAGGTCGGACGCGGTGCTTTGGACGGTGAGCGTGCAGTCCATATAATGGCGGGAAAGATATTCGTTGACCCGCGTTACCAGGTCCTGCGCATTATTTTCGGCGGCCTGGAAATATTCCTGCATCACATCGGTCAGCGCTTTCCACAGAAGCTGCAGGGTGGGCTGCTTGGCCGCCGTGTACAGCAAATAGTCTCCCTGCTGGGACACGGCGGTGATCCTGCGGCTTTCGGCTGCGGCCAGAAGCAGAAACACGATCTGGCAGTAAATATTGCGCACCACTTCCGGCGGCGTGCCTTCGCACTGGCGAATGTCGCGGTAAAGCTGCGCCAGGGCTTCCTGCGCCTCGTGCCGCCTTTTGTGGCGGATCAGATTGCCCAGCGCGGTAAATTTCTGCTTTTCATACTTGTAAACCTTCCCGTTGGAGGGCTGTGAAAAATCGCCGTTTTCCCCGCGGTAGAACAGCAGCTGCGGGTCCGGCAGAGACCGCGTGTTCAATTCGGCCACAATGTCCCGCAGCACGCCCGTCAGTTCCTCCAAGTCAATGGGCTTTTCCACATAGCTGGCCGCTTTCAGCTTGATTGCCCCTTTCAGATACTCCTTGTCCGTATAGCCGCTCAAAAAGACAAACTGGCAATCGGGGTACATCTCGCGCACCTTCGCCGCCAGCTCCAGGCCGTTCATACGGGGCATTTTGACATCGCTGATGAGGATATCCGGACGGTGAAGCCTGGCCAGCTCCAGTGCCTGCTGGCCGTCCTCGGCCTCCGTCACCTTTGTGATCTGAAGCTCATCCCAGGGCAGGTAATTTTTCAATACCTCCCGGGGCATTTTTTCATCGTCTACAAGCAGCACGGAAAGACACATGGGCAGGATCCTCTCTTGAACGTTTTGTGCATTGTATATAATATATCTTAAAATATTAAATAGTTCAATGCAATTTGATGCAAAAGGTGAAAAAACGAAGAAAAAACATAATTTTTCCCTCCAATCATAATCCGCTCCCGTTGTTTTGGATGGCGGCGTTTGTTACCATAGAATCAGACAAACCGAGTACATGAAAGGGGCGGAATGCGATGAAGAAGCACAAAAGCCTTCTGCTGAAGGATCTCCGGGAAAACCGCGTCAAGTGGCTGATGATCCTTCCGGCGGCCATCGTTGTGATCCTGATGTGCTATATCCCGATGGGCGGCATTGTGCTGGCCTTCAAGGAGTACAACTATCACGACGGGATCTTCGGAAGCCCTTGGGTGGCTTTCAAAAATTTCGAGTATTTCTTCCAGTCCGGCAAGGCGTTTACCGTGACGCGGAACACCATCCTTTACAACATTGCATTCCTGCTGGTGAACACGCTGCTGCAGATCACCTGTGCCATCCTGCTTTCAGAGCTTGCCGGGAAATGGTTCAAGCGGATCACGCAATCCGTGATGTTCTTCCCCTACTTCATTTCCTGGGTGGTTGTGGGCGCGTTCGTATACAACATGTTCAATTTTGAATTCGGCGCAGTCAACACGTTCCTGGAAAAGATCGGCGCCGATCCCATTGACGTGTATTCCAACAAGGCAGTGTGGCCCTTCATCCTGATTGCGGTCAGCGCATTCAAAAACGTCGGCTACGGCACAGTGATGTATCTTGCCAGTATCATGAACATCGACAGCCAGCTTTACGAAGCTGCCGACCTGGACGGCGCCACCATGTGGCAGAAGATCCGGTACATCACGCTGCCGTGCATCCGGCCCACCATCGTGATTCTGTTCCTGCTGGCGATCGGCACCATCATGAAGGGTGATTTCCAGATGTTCTGGCAGGTTACCGGCAACAACCCCATGGTGCTGGATGTAACAGACGTCATCGACACCTATGTGACGCGTTCGCTGCTGGAGCTGCAGGAGTTCGGCATGACCAGCGCGGCCGGCCTGTATCAGTCGGTATTTTCGTTCATCCTGGTCCTGCTGGCGAACAAGCTGGTCAAAAAAGTTGAGCCGGACTACGCGCTGTTCTGACACGGCGGGAAAGGAGAAGCCACCATGACAAAAGCAAGCCATATCTCCAGAAAGCCGGTCGGCCGGGACAGGGTCATCTTTAATATCCTGTCGCACATCATCCTGGCGGTGCTGTCGGCCTGCTGCCTGCTGCCGTTCATCCTGGTGCTGAGCGGTTCGTTTTCCGACCAGACTTCGATCCTGACCCACGGCTACCAGCTTCTGCCGGAAAACTTTTCTCTTGACGCCTATAAGACGCTGTTCAAGATCCCGGAAGATCTGCTGCGGGCCTACGGCGTGACGATCCTGGTCACATTCACCGGTACCTTCCTGGGGCTGTTTCTCACCAGCATGGCGGCCTATGTGCTGTCCTGCCGAAGCTTCCGCTTCCGCTATCATGTGTCGTTCTTCTTCTACTTCACGTCCATTTTCGGCGGCGGCCTGGTGCCCTGGTATATCTTCAACACCAAATACCTGCATTTTCACAACAATATCATCGCGCTGATCCTTCCGATCCTGATCAATGTGACCTATCTGCTGATCTTGAAAAGCTACATGACCAGCATTCCCGAAGCGCTGTACGAATCGGCAAAGCTGGACGGCGCAGGCGATTTTACCATCTACTGGCACGTGGCGCTGCCCTTGTGCAAAGCCGGCCTTGCCACAGTGGGGCTGTTCATCGCGCTGAATTACTGGAACGACTGGTACAACGCCATGCTGTTCCTGGATGAAGGGCGAAGCGATTTGTACCCGCTCCAATATTTCCTGAACAATATCCTTACAAAGGCGCAGGCGCTCAGTGCGGCAGCGGCCCGCAGCGGCCTGCCCATGAGCGACGTGCCCAGCGAACCCATGAAGCTGGCCATGACAGTAGTGGCCACCGGCCCGATCATCCTGCTGTACCCCTTCCTTCAGAAATATTTCGTGAAGGGCGTGACCATCGGCGCGGTAAAGGGCTGATATTGGAAATGGCGCATTCCCTATGCGTTATGATATAATTAAAAAGGAGGAATATCCATGAAAAAGTTAGCAAGAACACTGGCGCTCTTTTTATCGGCAGTTATGATGCTGGGCGTATTCAGCGCCTGCAGCTCTTCCGGAAATTCCGGTTCGGCCCCTGCGCAGGCAAGCGGAAGCACCGCGGCGGTCTCTGCCTCTGCGGCTGAACCCGGCAAGCCGGATATCTCGGAAGAAGTGACCCTGACCATGTACCTGATCGGCGACCGTCCGGTAGACAACGACATGGTGTTTGAAAAGATCAATGAGCGGCTGAAAGAAGAGATCAACGCCACCATCGACGTAAAATTCATGAGCTGGAGCGAATATGAGCAGAAGTATCCGCTGATCTTTGCCTCCGGTGAGGACTGGGATATCATTTTCACAGCAGACTGGTGCTTCTACAACGCCCAGGCCACCAAGCAGGGCTTCTGGGAGATTACCCCCGAAGCGCTGGAGACCTACGCGCCCATGACCGCCGAGAGCATGTATCCCGAGGCATGGGAACAGGCCCAGGTAGACGGAAAAGTGTATATGCTGCCCATGAACTATCAGGAGCTGACCGCCTATGTCTGGATGGCCCGCGGCGACCTGATGGAGAAATACAGCATCGAATCCCTCAATACCTTTGACGAAGTTGAGGCGTACATGCAGGCCATTGTAGACAATGAACCCTCCATGATCCCGCTGGATGTCGGCTCCGACTATGACCGGCAGTTTGTGTTTGACCTGCTGTGGAATGTGGAATCCAACGCCCGCGGCGACGACCGCTATGCCGTGCTGCCGCCGTCGAGCCTGATTACCTGCGTGGGTGAAAACGATGCGCAGGCCAATGTGATGAGCACGCTGGATACCGATATCTTCCTGGACGTGCTGACCCGCGTGAAAGACTGGAAAGACCGCGGCTTCTGGAGCAAGAACGCCGTTGTGAACACCCAGAACAACACAGAGAGCTTCCAGGCCGGCAAATCCGCGCTGGCTGTGATGAACATCAACACCGCCAAGAGCCTGTATGCAACGCTGCAGGCCGAGCATCCGGAGTGGGACGTGCAGGTGTTCGACGCCATGAATGGCGCGCCGGCAACGATCCAGTCCTACCTGGCCAACGGCATGAGCATCTTCTCCAAATCCAAGCACCCGGAACGCGCTTTGATGGCGCTGGATTACCTGCGCAACGACGAAATCTGCCACAACCTGTTCAGCTACGGCATCGAAGGCGTGCATTGGGAAGCCGTGGGCGAACACGGCCTGAAATCCCTGCCGCAGAGCACCAACTACGCCTATGACGGCAACTGCAACTGGGGCATCCGCAACGACAAGTTCTGGCGCACGGTTGAGGGCGGTATCCCCAATTTGGAGGAGCTGACGGACACCTGGAAAGCGAACGCCCGCAGCGGACGCTATCTGACCTTTGTATTTGACGATTCCGAAGTCAAAAACGAGGTAGCCGCTGTGACCGAGATCTACAACTCCGATTACAAGCTGCTGCAGCTCGGCTTCACAGACGACCCTGAAGGCGATGTGGAAAAGCTGAAGGCCAAACTGGAGTCCGCCGGTGCGGCAACGATTCGGGAGGCATTCCATACGCAGGTACTGGAATTCCTTGAAAAACATCCTGTTGAATAACCGCAACGCAGAAAGGGAGGCGGAACTGTTCCAAACCGGGGATCGTTCCGCCCCCATTTTTATGCCCGATTATCAACCGCCAAAACAACAGGGAAATGAATATGAAAAAGCAAAGACTGATCAGCGGACTGCTTTCATTTCTGACGGCAGCCGCTGTATTGACAGGCACGGCGCCCGCCGCTTACGCGCTGGGGCCCGCCGAAGTAAGCATCACTGTGGACGGCGAAAGCGCGCATGCGCTTCAGGGGGCACGGCGCGTAGGGACCAACATCGAAATGTCCCTTACAAGCGATGAAATGTGGGCCGCCAACGGGAACTGGATGGAACAGACCTTTGCCGCCAGCGGGCTGAGCATGATGCGCTGGGGATACGATGCGTGGGCCTTCAACTGGGAGACCGAAGAGCCGCTGTCGCCCAGCCGCTATTGGGGCGGGCTGAACACCCACGATGCCGCGGGCACATTCGGCCTGCGGGAATTCATTGCGTTCTGCAAGAAGCATCAGATCATCCCGTTCGTGATGATCCCGCTGGAATCGCTGGATACTTTCGGCGGCGAGGCCACGCTGGAGCAGATCAAGGCTTTGACGTCGTCCATGGCACAATACATCGCCGAACAGGGGATAGAAACGTGCTATTTCGATATGGGCAACGAGGTGTGGAACCACGGAGCCGACGGCATTGCCAATGCGGAATTCCTCGGCGGGCTTTATCCCGAATTCCAGCAGATCGTCAAAAACGCCAACCCCAACTACAAGCTGGTACTGCAGCGGGCGCCGGAAAACATCCTGTGGAACCGCTGGAACGACACACTGGTAAAGGCCAGCCAGGGCGCTTTCGACGCCTACGACGACCACCGCTACTCCTTCTACGGCTGGGACAAATACTTTGATTATGACGGCGACGACCTGCTGGTGCCCGGCAAGCGGATTGAAGGAAAAGAGGCCATCCTGGGCGAATGCGATATCGGCTGGACGCCGATCCAGGACAACTGGGCCGCAGGGCATGTGCGCGACCACGGGGGCGGCATGGCCCTGCTGAACGCACTGCTGAACATGATCGACCGCGAGGAGTACGCCCATATCGTCACTTGGCCGTCCCACTGGCCCAGCAAAGCATCAAATACCAATGATGGAGACCAGGCCTTCGGCTGGTTCAACCTGGACACGTGGTATCTGACCAAAGGGACCGAACGGTTTACCGGGCCGATCCTCGCGCATCGGATCATCAACCAGAACGTGCTGGAAAACAGGCTGACCGCAACCAGCTCTGCGCCGTCGGTGCGTGTGTTCAGCTATCAGAACGCAGACGCCACGGACCTGCGTGTGATCGTGATCAACAAATGGGATCCCACTGCGCTGACCGTGCATGTTCCGGCACAGTATCATGCGGTGGACGCCATGGTGATGAAGGGCGACGACGTGTGGGACACAACGCCGGAATATGTGAGCCATCTGGCGGGCAGCGTTCCCGTGGCCAACGGTGTGCTGCAGGACAATATCCCCGGGGAATGCGTGGTGGTATACCATTTTTCGTCCGACCCTTCCGTCACGGCGCCGCCCGCGCCGCAGGCAATACTGCCGGCCGAAGGCGCCGCAGGCAGCACCGCACAGGCGTTTTCCTGGCAGGCCGTGCCCGGCGCGACAAATTACCATCTGGTCGTCTCCCCCAACCCCGATTTGTCCGCACCGGTGATCGACACATATACCGGCCCGAGCACCGCCTATCAGCCTTCAGGCGACCTTGAAACGGCAACTGCCTATTATTGGGCGGTCATGGCGGTCAATCAGGCCGGGGAGTCTGCCGGGGCGGCGGTGCACACCTTCGTGACACCGGGCGCAGGGCAGGCAAAAACGCTGGTGCTCAACGAGGACTCCCCCTATATCGGCCGAAGCGGCGGGTGGAACCTTCAGCAATCGCAGGGCAGCTATATGGGCAATGACATGTCCAGCGAACAGGCCGGCGCGTATGCCGAATTCACCTTTACGGGAACGCAGGCCAAGCTGTATGGGATCACCGGAAACTGGTGCGGCCTTGCCCAAGTGCAGGTGGACCAAAGCGCACCGGTGCAGATCGACACCTACAGTGCCCAGCCCCAGGATCAGGCGCTGCTTTATGATACCGGCGAGCTGCCTTACGGGCAGCACACCGTCCTGCTGCGGGTACTTGGCAGCAAAAACGAGGCGTCTTCCGGCTGCTGGATCGAATTTGACAAAGCTGAAGTGCTGGACAGTGCTTCCAATGCGCCCGCGGTGGATGTGGCCGTGTGGAACGATGACGATGCCCGGCTGAACCTCTTTTCGATTTGGACGCATCAAGCGATGGATGGCTGCTATCACAATGACGATTTGTCCAGCAACACATGGAAAGCCCATGTGGAGTTCCAGTTTGACGGGACCAACGCGGTGATCTGCGGGCTGAAGGCTCCGTGGTGCGGCACGGCGGATATCTCTGTGGACGGCACGACCGTCGCCACGGTAGACACCTACGCCCCGCAGGAGGAGCTGCAGGCCGTGTGGTATGATACCGGCGAGCTGCCGGCGGGCACACACACTGTGCGCATTACGGTCAATGCGGCGCAAAACGACGCATCCAGCGGGAAGTGGATCGAGCTGGACAAGATCGTATGGCGGTAAGTGCCTGCGGCGCCCGGCCGCCTGAATGTTGACATTTTCCAAACCTCCTGGCTCTCGGAACCAACAGTGCGGGGCGGGCCGAACAAAACGGCCCGCCCCGTGCTGTATGTGCAAAACGCCTCAAACAACGGAAAGAAGGGATCGGCATGACAACTTTTGCATTCTGTCTGGCAAGCAGCCTGGAAAAAGTGCTGCCTGCCGGCCCGCCGAAAGCGCTGAAAGCACCGCACCAGAAACTGCTCAGGAACCAGCAGTGGGCCTTCCAGATCGCATATACCTGCGGAAACGACGATTTCGGCGAAAGCGCCACGGAATTTGCCGTGCAGAAATCCGGGGTACCGCACGGCGCACTGTGCCTTTACCGTGTGGAACTGGTACCCTGTGACTACCCCTGTCACGGCACCTGGGACGACAACTACCTCACGACAAGCCCCGGCCTGCTGCCGGATCTGCTGCGGCCGATTGAATGGGGGGAACCGGTCAAAGCCGTTCCGGCACAATGGCGCAGCCTTTGGGTGACGGTGGATGCCTGCCGCCTGCCGCTCGGCCGCAGTGAACTTACACTGGAAATATCCGACGCACAGGCAAAGGCTCCGGTGCACTTTTCGATCGGCATCGAAGTGCTGGCACAGGAGCTTCCGCCGCAGGCTTTGTACCATACGCAGTGGTTCCATGCCGACTGTTTGGCGGATTATTACGGCGTGCCGGTGTTCAGCGAAGAACACTGGCGCATCATTGACAATTTCATGCAGAGCGCGGCTGCACACGGCGTCAACATGCTTCTGACCCCGGTATTCACTCCCCCGCTGGACACCGCAAAAGGCGGCGAGCGCACCACCGTGCAGCTGGTGGACGTGACATGGGACGGCCGTGAATATCAGTTCGGCTTTTCCCGCCTGCGCCGCTGGGCAGCGCTGTGCCTGCGGCACGGTATTACGGAGATCGAGGTGGCACACCTGTTTACCCAATGGGGCGCCGAATATGCCCCGAAAATCATCGTGAAAACCCCGCAGGGCGATGAAAAACGCTTTGGCTGGCACACGCCGGCCGTGGGCGGCGAGTATACACGGTTCCTTCATGCCTTTCTGCCCCGGCTCAAGCAGGAGCTGGACGCGCTGGTGGGGCTGGAACACGTCTGGTTCCACATTTCCGATGAGCCCCACGACTGTGAGAAGGCGACGTATGCTTCCGCCAAGGCCAGCGTGGCCGGCCTTCTGGAGGGCTGCCACGTGATTGACGCGCTCAGCAGTTATGAGATCTACCGGGAAGGGATTGTAGAAAAACCGGTTGTCTGCAACGACCACCTGCAAACTTTTGCCGATCACGGCGTGACCGGCCTGTGGACTTACTATTGCACGGTGCAGGCGCTGCAGGTACCCAACCGCTTTATCGCCATGCCCAGCGCGCGCAACCGGATCATGGGCGCACTGCTCTACCTGTATGATCTGGAAGGCTTTTTGCACTGGGGCTTCAATTTTTACAACACGCAGCGCTCCGTCAGGCGGATCGACCCCTTCCGCGTGACGGATGCGGGAGAAGCGTTCCCATCCGGCGATCCCTTCCTGGTCTACCCCGCTCCGGACGGGACGGCATGGGGCTCGATCCGGGGCGAAGTGCTCAAAGAGGCGCTGCAGGACCTGCGCCTGCTGCGCCTGTGCGAAAGCCGCATTGGGCGGGAGCAGACCCTGGCGCTCCTGCGGGAGGCCGGCGGTGAAATGTGTTTTACTTCCTACCCGAAAGATGCGGATTTCTTTGACAGGCTGTGGCAGCTTATTCTGGAAGCGCTGGAAACGGCGGAACGCCCTGTGCACGGATAAATCGACGCCGCACGAATTCTTTCACAAACACACGCAAGCCCCGGGGGCATCCCCCGGGGCTTGTGCATTTTGGGCCGGTTTTACGCCATGCCTGCTACATATTCCTGGGCCATTTTGGCTGCCACGGCGCCGTCGGCGGCGGCGGTAACGATCTGCCGCAGGGGCTTTTCCCGAATATCGCCCACGGCGAACACACCGGGCAGGCTGGTACGGGTATCCTCGCCGGCGTCCACATAGCCGCCGGGCGTCAGGGCCACCTGGCCCTCCACCAAGGCAGTTTCGGGCTTGCGGCCGATGGCAATAAACAGCCCTTCCACCGGCAGGCTGCGCCGCTGGCCGGTTTTTACATCCTCCAGCGTTACACCCGTCAGCTTGTCGCCGTATTCCAGGCCCGCCACCCGGCTGTTCCACACAAATTCCACATTGCCGGCCTTCTCCAGAGGGGCCAGATAAGCACGGTCTGCCCGCAGAGTATCCCGGCGATGGATGATGTACACTTTTTCACAGATTTTTGCCAGCACCAGGGCGTCCTCGGCGGCGGAATTGCCGCCGCCGTTCACCGCCACCACTTTGCCCCGGTACATCATGCCGTCGCAGGTAGCACAATAGGTGACACCGCGCCCCCGCAGGGCGTCCTCCTCGGGCAGGCCCAGCTGCCGGGGCGAGGCGCCCATGGCCAAAATCACCGCTTTGGCCCGATAGGTATTCTTACGGGTGTGCACCAGCTTGGGGCTGGCTGCCAGCTCCAGGCCGGTTACCTCCTCATAGGCTGTCCGGGCACCGGCCCTGTGGGCGCCGTTCTGCATTTTCTGGGCCAAATCAAAGCCGTCCACCGGCTCGTCGAAGCCGGGGTAATTCTCAATATTGTTGGTGGTGGCCATCTGGCCGCCGGGGCCCAGCATCTCCAGCACCAGGGCCGAAAGCCCCGCCCGGGCCGCGTACAGCGCCGCCGTGTAGCCGCCGGGGCCGCCGCCCACAATGATCACATCATATTCCATCGCCGTTTCCCCTTCCTTTGCATCGGGTTTCCCCTTCCTTCGGCGCGCCCGCTTTACCGCTGGGCAGCCACCCATTCCTCAATAGCGTCCTGGCTGCCCGGGGCGATGAGCGCATCGCCGTGCCGCCCTTCCCGGAAATAGAACAGCGCCGGGATGGTGTCAACCCCGTATCGCTCGGCCAGGGCAGGTGCATCGTCCACATTCACTTTCACGATCTTGTAGGCCGTGCCGGCTGCGTCCATACGGTCCAGCACCGGGGCCAGCCGGCGGCAGTAACCGCACCAGGGCGCCCAGAAATCCACCAGGACAGGCTGCGCGCTGTCCAGAACTTCGGCCTTGAAATTGTTGTTGTCCGCTTGGATGATGGCCATATCAAATCCTCCTTTGGGCAAAAGCCGTTCGGTTATTTTCTGCCCCTAGTATACCGTCCCGGCGGCGAAAAATCCGTGACGAAGTCACCAAAAACAGCTTCCTGAACCACTGTTCCCCGCCCAACCGCACCTTTTTACAGCATCGTCGGCTTGTCCAAGATACCGAATACAGACAGCATCCGAACCAAATTTTACAGCGCGATTTTGCCCCAAGCAACAGCCCGGGGCATTTTACAAGAGTATCCCCATAGATAACATACCTATGTCTCTCATTCACGTTTATCGCGCATATCATCTACCACCTGCTGAATATGCGTTACATATTCATCTGCCAAACCAGTCACATCGATTACTCTTCGGTGATCCAACCCCAAGAGGTAATCCGTTGAAACAGAAAACACCTGTGCAATCGCCACGAGCATCTCAATCGATGGCTGAATATTGTCATTTTCCCAATTAGACACACTCTGCTTTGAGACACCCAACTTTTGTGCCAACTGTACTTGACTAAGGTTTCTCAGACGCCGTAATTCTCGAATTCTTAGATTTAACATAGCGCCCTCTTTTATTAATATTTTAATATCATTGTATTTTAATTCTTGACACAATCAAAATACTATGGTATCTTAATATTGTACTAATCACTTTGGGAGGGATTAACTTGAAAGATTTAGCCAAATTTCCGATTCAGAACACTTTCACGGTTCAAGGGTGTCCAGATGAAGCTATTGAAACGCTTCTCGATGAATTTGTAGAGGTATGTTCCAAAACATATGCTGCTCATTCATTTCCGGTTGAAGTTTACCGAGAGGAATTTAAAACCGCGAATACAGCACGAAAAATCGGTGGTGTAATTGGTTTTGCCGCCAAGTTAGCGCAAAAATCTTCTCCCGGTTTCGCTATAGAAAGCAAGGAAAATGAATATGCTCTCTACCTCGTAGCATCGCAGTATCGCGACGAAGTGAGTTTTGACATTTATCATTACACACCTTTCAATTTGCGCGAACGTACCAACCGAAAACAATATGAATATTGTGGCAATAAGTACTTGCAAGCACAAAACTACTTACTTGAGGCCTGGCAATCACTCTTCTGAAAGGATATAACAATGTCTGACTATTATTGCAAATGTAAAAACTGTATTTATATCGATCCTAGTGAACGGGACAGTTATAAATGGTATTGTGAATACTATCGCACCTATGAAGATCCCGATGAAGTAAAAGAATGTAAAGTATACAAAGAGCGCTAACCGCTCCCGATACAAAAGAAATCTCTATGTTTCTTTAAAAGATAAAGCGGGCATGCCGTTGGGCCTGCCCGCTTACATTCGTACTTACATTTAGCCCCCTCACAGCGCCACCCAGTAGCGGCGGGTCCAGCGGTGTTCGGCTTCGTCCCGGCGCTCGTCCTCCAGCACACCGCCGGCCTTTTCGATGGTGCGGGCGCTGGCGATGTTCCCCCGGTTGCAGGTGATGAGCAATTGGTCCAGGCCCAGGGCCCGGGCGGGTTCCTTCACCAGCTCCACCATTTGGGCGGCGTAGGCGCGGCCCCGTTCCGACGGCCGCACGCTGTAGCCCACGTGGCCGCCTGTCTGCAGCAGGTGATCGTTCAGGGCATGGCGGAAATTGAGCATCCCCACCAGGCGGCCGTCGGTGCGGCGGCAGGCCAGGTACTGGGTGGCGGGCACATAGCCCGGCGGGCAGGTTTCGGCCCGGGCCAATCGGCGCTGGGCCGCCAGAAATTCCGCATACGAGCCTGCCTCGGCCAGATTTCCCATCCCGTTGGGCTCGTCGCCGGCGGCCAGGTACTCGGCGCGGTAATCCATCACAGCGGTTTCATCGCCTTCGTCAATCTCCTTGAGATACAGTTCCTCCATGTCGATCGCCTCGCAATTGGGTTTTGAAGCTCATTATAGCACTGCCTCCATGCAAAAGCAATGACAAACGAACAACAAAAAAGCAGGCCGCAAAAGCTGCAGCCTGCTTTTTCATTTTTGGAAAGAAACTTATTTCAGCTCGACCTTGGCGCCGACCTCTTCCAGTTTCTTCTTCATCTCTTCGGCGTCGGCCTTCTGGGCAGCCTCCTTGATGGTCTTGGGGGCGTTGTCCACCAGCTCTTTGGCCTCTTTCAGGCCCAGGCCGGTCAGCTCTTTCACGGTCTTGATGACCTGCATTTTGCTGGCGCCCACTTCGGCCAGCACCACGTCAAACTCGGTCTTCTCCTCCGCGGCGGGGGCAGCGGCGGCGGCGGGAGCGGCAGCAGCCACGGCGGACACGCCGAACTCCTCGCAATAGGTGTCGATGAGCTCTTTCAGCTCGAGAATGGACAGTTCCTTGATGGAATCCAGAATGGCAGTGATCTTCTCAGAAGCCATGATAATACCTCCAATTGTATTTTTGTTGTAACTTTCGTTTTGCGGCAGGCGGCAGCGCCATCAGGCGGCGTCGCCCTCGCCCTCGCCGGCCTTGTCCACATAGGCCTGCATCGCCACGGCCAGCCCGCTGAGGGTGCTGGTGAGGGCGCCTGCAAACATGGACAGCATGCCCTTGTAGTCAGGCAGCTTGGCAATGGCGTTCAGCTCATCCAGGGTCAGCACACGGCCTTCCATATAGCCGCCCTTCAGGCTGAATTTTCCCTTGGAGCTTTCGGCGTACTTGTTCAGGATACGGGCGGCGGCAATGGCGTCGTCCTTGCTCACCGCCAGTGCGGTGGAACCGGTGAAGGTATCGGCCATACCGGCCAGATCGCTGTCCTTCACGGCCAGGCGCAGCATGGTATTCTTCACCACGGAATACTCCACGCCGGCCTCGCGCAGCTCCTTGCGCAGCTTGGTGTCATCGGCCACATTGATGCCCATGTAGTCCACCACCACGCCGGCAACGCTGTTCAGCATTTTCTCGCGCAAATCGGCCACATACGCCTCTTTCTGCTTCAGGATCTTCTCACTCGGCATTTCTTTCACCTCGTTTCATGTTGTGCTTGCTGAAAGACGCAAAGTGCAAAAAAGCCTCTTTCTCCCGCGAGAAAGAGGCAAAAAGGTTCTGCTTTTGCACGTTTCTCGGCAGGCGGGATGCACCCCTTACGCCTTTTCGGCACCTGCTGTCTTTAAAACAGCTATTATATTATAGCACGGGATCCGGGTTTGTCAAGGGCTTTCCGGCAGGTTTTTCAGCGGCATGGACATGGCCCGCACGTCGGTGGCGTAGCCCAGCTTCTCATACAGGGCAATGGCGCCCCGGTTGAACTCCCACACATCCAGGCGCATTTCGGTGCACCCCCGGGCCGCCGCGCACCGGGCCGCCGCCTCCATCAGCCGGCGGCCCGCACCGCAGCCGCGGGCACTTCCGTCCACCCCCAGCTCCAGCACGTGGGCGTAGTGGGCACCATACATGCCTGCGGTATCCGGTTCCTTCACATCCTCCTGCAGCACATACCCCAGCAGGCGGCCCTCCTGCTCCCATACCAGCACGTCATAACGGGCAGGATCGTCCAGCATGGCCTGCAGCCGGCGGCGGTGGCCGGCCGGGAAACCCGGCTTGAAACGGTCCGGCCGGCCGGCGCCGTGCACTGCACAGCTCTGCCGGCGCAGTTCGTTGATCGCATCGTATTCCTCATGCCGCGCTTGCCGAATCATTTTGCGTGCCTCCTTTGCCGGAAAGGGCCGGGGATCTCTCCCCGGCCCTTGTTCATCATTTGGGTTCGAAACGCAGCCAATCAGCCGCCGAACTTGGCGCTGTTCACTTTGATGCCGGGGCCCATGGTCGAGGCCACGGTGGCGCTCTTGATATACTGGCCCTTGGCAGCGGCAGGCTTGGCCTTCACGATGGCGTCCATCACGGTGGTCAGGTTCTCGTTCAGCTTCTCGGCGCCGAAAGAGGCCTTGCCGATGGGCACGTGGATGATGTTGGCCTTATCCAGGCGGTACTCGATCTTACCGGCCTTGGCCTCCGTCACAGCGCGGCCCAAATCCGGCGTCACGGTGCCGGCCTTGGGGTTGGGCATCAGGCCCCGCGGGCCCAGGATACGGCCCAGACGGCCTACCTGGCCCATCATATCCGGGGTGGTCACCAGCACGTCGAAATCGGTGAAGCCCTCGTTCTGGATGCGGGCAATCAGGTCGGTGTCGCCCACCAGCATGGCGCCGGCTTCTTCGGCGGCCTTGGCGGCGTCGCCCTTGGCGATGGCCACTACGCGCACATCCTTGCCGGTACCGTGGGGCAGCACAACGGCGCCGCGCACCTGCTGGTCGGCATGGCGGCTGTCCACGCCCAGACGCACATGCAGCTCAACGGTCTCGTCGAACTTGGCGCGGGCCGTCTGGCAGCACAGGGCCAGCGCCTCGGCAGAATCATACAGCTTGGTGCGGTCCACCAGCTTTTTGCTCTCAATATAATGTTTACCGTGTTTCATAGTATCCTCCTGTGGTCTATCGGAATATTCCTCCCACGAATGGCGGGGCCGCTTCAGTCAGTCACCGTAACGCCCATGCTGCGGCACGTGCCGGCCACCATGCTGACGGCGGCGTCCAGGTTGGCAGCGTTGAGGTCAGGCATCTTGGTGGCGGCGATCTCTTCCAGCTGCTTGCGGGTGATGGACGCAACTTTCGTCTTGTTGGGCACGCCGGAACCGCTTTCAATGCCGACGGCCTTTTTGATCAGGGTGGCGGCGGGCGGCGTTTTGGTGATAAAGCTGAAGGAGCGGTCCGCATACACGGTGATGACCACCGGGATCAGATAACCGATGTCCTTCTGGGTGCGCTCGTTGAATTCCTTGGTGAACGACATGATGTTCACGCCGTGCTGGCCGAGCGCGGGGCCAACGGGGGGAGCCGGGGTCGCTTTACCGGCCGGGATCTGGAGCTTGATATACCCCACTACCTTTTGAGCCATTTTGTTGCACCTCCAAAAAATGTGGTCAGTTGCGGGCGGGAATGGCACCCGCCCTCCCACGAGCATCCAACCGGACGCTCTATAAGAAACCGCACAGAGCGGTCCTTACCGATGTTGATACGGATACGGCAAGGCTTACAGCGGCCTCACCTGATTGAAATCCAGCTCCGCCGGTGTTTCGCGGCCGAACATGGACACTTTGACGCCGACCTTCTTGGCCCGCGCATCGATTTTTTCCACCACGCCGATGAAACCCTGCAGCGGGCCCATGACGATCTGGATATTGTCGCCCACGGTATAATCAGGCCTTGTCTGCGCTTCGCCCATGATACCCAGCTTGGCCACCTCTTCATCGGTGAGGGGCACGGGCTTCGAGGACGGGCCCACAAAGCCGGTGGCGCCGCGGGTATTGCGCACGATGTACCAGCTTTCGTCCGTCATGATCATTTTCACCAGGACGTAACCGGGGAACAGCTTGCGCTCCACCTCTCGCTCCTTGCCGTCTTTGATCTCGGTGACCAGCTCCGTCGGAACGGCCACCTCCTGGATCAAATCCTGCAAACGGCGGTTTTCCACGACGGTTTCCAAGTCCTGGCGTACTTTGTTTTCATACCCGGAGTATGTGTGCACCACATACCAGCGGGCCTCGGGATCTCTGTCTTCAGCCATGTCCAACCCTCCGTCTGTTTGGTTTTGGGGCCTTTCAGGCGCCCAGGCTCAGGATCATGTCCAGCGCAAATCCGAAGACGGTGTCCAGCAGGAAGATGACCAGCGCAGCCAGGATGACCACCACGGCCACCACCAGGGTGTTGTTCAGCACCTGCTTGCGGCTGGGCCACACCACCTTTTTCATCTCGCTGACGGTATCGCGGAAATACTTGACGATACTGGCCAGACGGTTCTTCACCTTGGTGAAAAAGCCCACTTTGGTTTCCTTGTTGTCAGCCATTGTGTTCCGCCCTTTCTCACTTGGTCTCGCGATGGACCGTGTGCTTTCTGCAGAAGCGGCAATACTTCTTCATTTCCAGCCGGTCAGGGCTGTTCTTCTTGTTCTTCATGGTGTTGTAATTGCGCTGTTTGCACTCCGTGCAGGCCAGTGTGATCTTCACTCTCATATCGGCACCTCCATAAAATAGCCTCCCTCTTCCACAGGGCGTCGCACCGAAAAATGCGCACAAAAAAATAGACCTGCAAATGAGGTGTGTTTATCATAGCACATCCCGGCGGCCCCGTCAAGGGATTTTTTCGTGCCGGGCGGCCTTTCCGCGCCGCCGCGCAGTGCTTTTTTTGCTTTTTTGCCCTCTGTGCCCTTTTCTTTGGGCGCGTAATATGGTATTATTAAGTTTACTTGTGAGTAAAGATAGAAAACGATCACGGCAAAAGGAGCGTTGCACATGGAAAAGAAAACAGTGGCCGTCCTGTTCGGCGGCGTGTCCAGCGAGCATGCGGTCTCGTGCATGAGCGCCACCAGCGTGCTGAACAACCTGGACCGCACCCGCTACGAGGTGCTGCCCGTGGGCATCAAGCGCGACGGCACCTGGCATTTGTACGCCGGCCCGGTGGAAGGGCTTGTCAGCGGCGCATGGGAAAGCCGGCCGGACAATGTGCCCGTAGGCTTCTGGCCGGGCAGCGGCATCCGGGGCCTGGCCGCGCTTGAGAACGGCCGCGTGCGGGAGATTCCCGTGGATGTGGTGTTCCCGGTGCTGCACGGCAAAAACGGCGAGGACGGCACCATTCAGGGCCTGCTGGAGACGGCGGGCATTCCTTATGTGGGCTGTGGGGTGCTGGGCAGCGCCGTGTGTATGGATAAAGTGATTGCCAACTGCGTGATGGAGGCCTGCGGCATTGCCCGATGCCAGTGGGATTACGTGGAAGCCTGGCAGATGGGCCAGTGGGACGTCATCGCGGCCCGGCTGGAACAAAAGCTGGGCTGGCCCATGTTTGTGAAGCCCGCCAACGCAGGCTCCTCGGTGGGCATCAGCAAAGCCGGAGACCGGGCCGCCCTGGACAGGGCGGTGGAACTGGCCCTGGCCCACGACAGCCGTGTGGTATTCGAGCGCTTCGTGGACGGGCAGGAGGTGGAGTGTGCGGTGCGCGGCAACGAGGACGTGACCGGCACCCTGCCCGGAGAGATCCTGGCCAGTGCCGAATTTTACACCTACGATGACAAATACGTCTCTGGCACCTCCCGCACAGCCATTCCCGCACGGCTCAGCCGGGAAAAGCTGGAGGAAGTGCGGGCCGCAGCGGTGCGCGCTTATCGGGCGCTGTGCTGCCGGGGCCTGGCACGGGTGGATTTCTTCGTGGAAAAAGGCACCGGCCGGGTGCTGCTGAACGAGATCAACACCATGCCGGGGTTTACGGACATCAGCATGTATCCCAAGCTGATGATGGATGCCGGCGACAGCTACGCAAGCCTGCTGGACAGCCTGATCGCCCTGGCGCTGGAGGCCCGCCATGGATGAGCGGGCGCCCATCGGAGTGTTTGATTCCGGGCTGGGCGGCCTGACGGCCGTGCGGGAGCTACGGCGCATCCTGCCCGGGGAGGATATCGTCTACTTCGGCGACACCGGCCGCGTGCCGTACGGCAGCCGCGGCCGGGACACCATCATCCAGTATGCCAAACAGGACATTGCCTTCCTGCTGGAGCAGGGTGTGAAGTACATCATCGCCGCCTGCGGCACGGTGTCCAGCACGCTGCCGGCGGATTGGGCCGCCGGCCTGCCGGTGCCCTACACCGGCGTGGTGGCCCCGGCCGCGGCTGCGGCCGCCCGGGCCAGCCGCAGCGGGCGCATCGGCGTCATCGGCACCGAGGCCACCGTGAAAAGCGGCAGCTACACCGCAGCCATCACGGCTCTGCGCCCGGATGCCGCCGTGACGGCCGGTGCCTGCCCGCTGTTTGTACCCCTGGTGGAAAACGGCTATTTCGCCCCGGACGACCCTGTCACCTGCCTTGTGGCACAGGATTACCTGGCCGGCGTGCAGGCCGCCGGTGTGGACACGCTGATTTTGGGATGCACCCATTATCCGCTGATTGCCCCGGTGATCGGCCGGCTGATGGGGCCGGGCGTAAGGCTGATCGACCCGGGGCGCGAAACAGCCCTGACCGCACGGGAGGATCTGGCCCGGCGCGGGCTGCTGCGGCCGGACGGCACTGCCGGCACCGCCCGTTATTATGTCAGCGATTCCACCGATAATTTTGCCCGCCTGGCCGGCTGGTTCCTGGGCGAATACGCCGGCGGGCCGGTAACGCGCACAACGGTGGACCACTACCCGGTGCAGTAGGACATGCGCCATGCGCAACCACGGAAAGGAATTATCATGCGGGAAAATTATTTGATCACCATCAACGGCACCATGGAACGCGACGACGGCGAGGTTGACAGCGTGCGTCTGATGACCCGGGGCAACTTCGTGCGCCGTGGCGCATGCTATTTCATCACCTATCGGGAAACCGAGGCCACCGGCTACCAGGGCTGCATAACCACCGTAAAAGTGGAAGGCCAGGACAGGGTGAGCATGCTGCGCTACGGCACGGCCCCCAGCCAGCTGTACATTGAAAAAGGCCGGCGCCATGTGTGCCACTACGAAACCGGCCATGGCAGCATGAGCCTGGGCGTGGCTGCCGACGAGATCGAAAGCCGGCTGGACGACGACGGGGGCCGGGTGACGTTTTCATACTATCTGGATATGGACGCCCAGAACATCAGCAAAAACATCGTGGATATCACCGTTAAGCCCGTGTGAGGGCCGGCGGGCCACTGAACAGGAAGGAAAAGGAGCACGACCGTGAACGATCTGGAAAAAATGAAGCAAGTTTATCATCTGTACGACCCCAAGCAGGCCTGGCTGGATGAAGCCCGCGCCTGCCTGGAACAGGCCGCCCGGGCCGCCATGGGCGACGGCAGCCTGCCGGAAAAGGAACTGCCCGCCTTTATCACCGAGGTGCCCGCCGACACCAGAAACGGCGATATCGCCTCCAACCTGGCCCTGGCTTCCGCCCGGGTATTCGGCATGGCGCCGCGCAAGATCGCCCAGGCCATAGCAGACCACCTGCCCAGCCTGACGGGCAGCGCCTTCACCCGGGTGGAGATCGCCGGGCCCGGGTTCATCAACCTGTTTTTGAGCGACGCCGCTTTCGCCGCGCCGGTTTTGGCCGCAGGCCTGGCCGGCGAAAGCTATGGCCGTACCGATTATGGCAAAGGTGAAAAAGTAAACGTGGAGTTCGTCTCCGCCAACCCCACGGGCCCCATGCACCTGGGCAATGCCCGGGGCGGCGCACTGGGCGACTGCCTGGCCGCCGTTCTGGACTGGGCCGGCTATGACGTGACCCGGGAATTCCTCATCAACGATGCGGGCAACCAGGTGGAGAAATTTGGCAAGAGCCTGGCCTGCCGCTACCTGCAGCTCTATAAAGGAGAAGAGGCCGTAGCCTTCCCCGAGGACGGCTACCAGGGGGAGGACATCAAGGTACTGGCCCGCCAGTTTGCCGAGCAGGTGGGAAGCCAATACGCAGACGGCGATTTCGAAGCCCTGAAAGAGGCCATCGTGGCTTTCGGCCTGCCCCGGAACGTACAGAAGCTGAAAGACGATATGGCCAAGTACCGGGTACACTACGATGTATGGTTCAGCGAGCAGCAGCTGCATCCGGAGGCCATTGACCACGTGCTGAAGCTTTTGGCCGACCGCGGCGCCACTTATGAAAAAGACGGGGCCATCTGGTACCGCAGCATGCTGTACGCCGAAAAGTACGGCGCCAACCACACCACCCGCAAAGGCCTGCACGGCGAAGTGACCGACGAGGCCAAAGATGAGGTGTTGGTGCGGGCCAACGGCGTGCCCACATATTTTGCGGCAGATATCGCCTACCATTACAACAAATTTGCGGTTCGAGGCTTTTCCCGGGCCATCGACGTGTGGGGAGCCGACCACCACGGCCACGTGGCCAGGATGAAGGGCGCCATGGATGCGGTGGGCCTGGACGGTGAAAAACTGGACGTGGTGCTGATGCAATTCGTGCGGCTGATGAAGGACGGCCAGCCGGTGCGCATGAGCAAGCGCACCGGCAAAGCCATTGGCCTGTCGGAACTGCTGGATGAAGTGCCCATCGACTCGGCCCGTTTTCTGTTCAACCTGCGTGAGCCCGGCAGCACCATCGACTTCGACATGGACCAGGCTGTGAAGCAGGACAGCGATAACCCGGTGTACTATGTGCAGTATGCCCACGCGCGCATCTGCAGCCTGATGAAAAAGATGGCTGCCGAAGGCGTGGCTTTCGAAGGGTTTGACCGGGTAAACGCCGCCCTGCTGACGGACGCAAACGAGCGCGAACTGATCCGCAAGATCGCCGACTTTCCCGGGGAGATCATCTCCGCCGCCAAGAGCTATGATCCGGCCCGCATTACCCGCTATTCCACCGAGCTGGCCACCCAGTACCACAAATTCTACAACAGCTGCCGCGTCAAGGAAGCCGAGCCCGCCCTGTGCCAGGCCCGCATGGCCCTGTGCCTGGCCACCAAAAACGTGCTGTGCAATGTGCTGACCATGATGAAGATCACCGTGCCGGAGAGCATGTGAGGTGCCATTGGATCAACTTTTCTCCAAGCTGAATCGCACATACAAAAACACACAGCAGGTGCTGCGGATGGACGCAGCACCTGCTGTTCATATTGCCGCTTACCGCAGCATTCATTTTTGAAAATTCACCAATGCTCCCAGCGAAGGCAGAACCCGCAGAAGGTTTTGCCGATTCTCTTTCATGCTGCCCTTTTTGATCCAATTGCCATTGCACGCAGTGCTTTCATCCTGCGCCTCTTCCCTTTTGACGCCTCATCCTGTATGATTAGGAGCAGAAAGGAAGGGATCACAATGACAGCGTGGACGGCAGCGGCCCTGGCATACGCCCTGGGGGCCCTGGGTTTTTTGCTGGCGGCGGCTTATCACAAGCCCTGGATGCAGCACTACCCCCTGGCCAAGGGGCTGGCCAGCGCGGGTTTCCTGCTGACGGCCCTGGCCCACGGCCTGCCGCGCCTGGCGTCCCGGGCCACAGTTCTGCTGCCGGGGACAGGCCTGTCCGGCCTTCCGTGGATGGGCGGGCTGCTGGCCTGCCTGTGCCTGTGCGCCGCCGGAGACGTGCTTCTGGGCCTGGCCAACGCACGTACCGGTTTCTTCAGCAGATATTTTCTGGCCGGGGCCGGATGCTTTACCGCGGCCCATGCCGGGTTGTGCGCCCTGTTCGCCCGTTTCGGCGGGCGGGCTTATCCCTGGGAACTGCTGCTGCCCCTGGCGCTGGTGGGCCTGGCGGCCGGGGCGGCCCGGGCTCGCCACCGGTTCCGGCTGCGGCGCATGGCCGGCGCGGCGCTGGTGTATTCCTTTTTCGTAGGCATGATGTGCGCCAAAGCCGCAGTGCTGGCCCTGCGGACAACGCAGCCCCTGCTGGCTGCGGGCGGCGTGCTGTTTTTGGCCAGCGACTGTGTGCTGCTGTTCCTGTATTTCTATTACAAACCCCGGCGGGCTTTCCGGGCACTGAACCTGATCACCTACTATCTGGGCATGCTGTGCCTGGCCCTGTGCGCCTAAAAAGCGGCCGCGGGCTTGACAACAGAAAAATATGTGTTACTATATATTTAGGAATACAAAATATCTGCCAAATGTGCGGCCGCAGGGCGGACGCAGGGAAAGGGGGCGCCGCCCATGGAGAGCCGGCTGGAGCGTCAGCTGAAAAAAGGCGTGCTGGAGATGCTGGTGTTGCGGCTGCTGTGCCGCCGGCCCAGCCATGGTTATCAGCTGCTGGCCCGGATGGACCAGGGCAGCGGCGGCATGTTCCGCCTGAAGGAGGGCACGCTGTACCCCATCCTGTACCGGTTGGAGGACGACGGGCTGATTGCCTCTGCCTGGCAGATGGACGGGCGCACTGCGCCCAAAAAGGTGTATACCGTGACCGAGGCCGGGCGCATCGCTGCCCGGGAGCAGCAGGTGTTGTGGCGCCGCTTTGCCGACTGCGTGGATACATTTGACGAGAAGGAGGGTGCGCAGGATGGCGGAAAAACGGGATAACCGCCTGGCCACCGTGCTGGCGCTGGCCCTGCTGGCGATGATCCTGATGCTGACGGGCGCGCCGGGGCTGGTAAACCGCAACCCGCCTCACGATGAGGCCAGTACAGCGGCCATCCCCTACACTCTGGCGGGCCAGGACGAATACTGGCGGGCAGAATACCGCATCGAGGCAGCCGACCCCGCGGCCGATGATACCGTCAGCGTGGATTTTGCCTATCAGGCGGTGTTCACGCTGGCCTATCTGGGCGATGAGACCGACCTGGCGGAGGCCGGCAGCTACACCGTCACCTTTGCCCCGGGCACCGATTACGAGGCCAGCGGTAAAATGAGCCGGGACGAACCCGGCGGCTTTGAGGACACGCTGACAGGGCGCACCCCCCTGTGGACGCTGTATTACCCCGCAGACACCAGCGTGGCGGGGGCCATTCCGCCGATGGACGGGAGCTACCGGGTGCGGATACAGGTAGGCGGCATGGCGCACGGAAGCACCGACTTGACGCTGACGCGGGAGGAGGCACAGCCATGAGCAAGGGAAAGCAGGCACCGGACGGCAAACCCCGGGCAGAATTTCTGCCGCCCATCAAGCGGTATGTAAACGCGGTGGAATGGCACCTGCACCTGCCCTTCACACTGAAGGCCCGGGTGATGAGCGACTTTTCCACTTCCATCGCCGTGCGCCACGAAGCCGGCGAGAGTTATGAAGCCATTATGAAAAGCCTGGGCAGCCCCCGTCAGGCGGCTGAACGGCTGCTGGCGGAGCTGGACGGCTACGGCGCGCCCCGGCGCAGCCCCTGGCGCTGGGTGTTCCTGGCGCTGGCGCTGGCGGCAGGCGCCTGGACGGCCGCACAGCTGTTCTGGCTGGCAGGCGGCGCGCGGACGCTGGGGGTCATCGGCGGGGCCGACGGGCCCACGGCAGTGTTTGTGACGGGGGATACTGTCATCGGCGGCACCGGGCCCCTGTGGGCCGGCGCCGCCCTGGGGGCGCTGGCATGCGCCCTGTGCACGGGCTTTTTCCGGCACATGAACAGGAAAGGAAGGCGTAAGCCATGAGAGAGGGAATCAGCAAAAAGCAGATCGTGGTGTCGCTGCTGGGGCTGGCGGCGCTGATCGCGGTGATCGCCGGTGTTATGATTGCCCAGCGCCGCCAGGAGGCCGATGCCCTTGCCTTCGGCGAGCCCCTGTTCACCCATGCCCTGCCCCAGGGCGCCGAAACGGTACAGCAGGAAGCCCGGCGGGACGACGCCGGTGTGATGACGGCAGCCATACTGCTGCGCTGGGACGGCGGCACCGCCGAGGATCTGCTGGCCTTTTACGGCGATACGGATTACCCCCCCTTCGCCCCGGGCGAGGCCACCCGGCTGCAGGCGCGCGCCCTGGACGAAGCCAGCATCGAAACACTGAAGCGTGCCGACCTGTACACGGAGGGCGCCGACTACTGGTTCATCTGGTTGACCAGCCAGGCGGCAGAGTAACCGGCACCGTTCCGCCCAGGCCCTTCGCCGGCATTCCCGCGCGGAGCCGCCAGCCTTCGAATCATTCAAAGCAGATAAAAAAGGGAGCTTTTTCACAAAGCTCCCTTTTTTCGATGCGTGAAAATCTTTTGCCGGCTTTTCCGCCGTTCACTCGTCCAGTTTCAGCACGGCGGTGAACGCTTCGCTGGGCACGCTGACACTGCCCAGCTGGCGCATTTTCTTTTTTCCCTCTTTCTGCTTTTCCAGCAGCTTTTTCTTGCGGGTGATGTCGCCGCCGTAACACTTGGCCAGCACATCCTTGCGCATGGCTTTTACGGTCTCCCGGGCGATGATCTTGCCGCCGATGGCCGCCTGGATGGGGATCTCGAACATCTGGCGGGGGATATTCTCCTTGAGCTTCTCCGCCAGGCGCCGGCCCTTGGCATATGCAGTGTCCGCGTGGACGATCATGGACAGGGCATCCACCATTTCGCCGTTGAGCAGGATATCCAGCTTCACCAGCTTGGATTCTCTGAAGCCCTTCATCTCATAATCATAGCTGGCATAGCCCCGGCTGCGGCTTTTGATGGCATCGAAAAAGTCGTACACGATCTCGCCCAGGGGCAGTTCATAGTGCAGGTCCACCCGCACGGCATCCAGGTACTTCATGTCCTTCATGGTGCCCCGGCGGCTCTGGCACAGGTCCATCAGGCTGCCCACATACTCGTTGGGGGTGTAAATGTGGGCGTCCACGTAAGGTTCTTCGGCCTTGGCGATGCGGGCCGGGTCGGGGTAGTTGGTGGGGTTGTCCACCAGCACCACCGTACCGTCCGTAAGCGTGATGCGGTACTCCACGCTGGGCGCAGTGGTGATCAGATCCAGGTCAAATTCCCGTTCCAGCCGCTCGATGATGATCTCCAGGTGCAGCAGCCCCAGAAAACCGCAGCGGAAGCCGAAACCCAGGGCCACGCTGGTCTCCGGGTCAAAGGACAGGGATGCGTCGTTGAGCTGCAGTTTTTCCAGCGCCTCTTTTAAATCGGGATACTTGGCGCCGTCGGCAGGATAGATACCGCAGAACACCATGGGCGTCACCTTGCGGTAGCCCGGCAGGGCCTCGGTGCAGGGGTTCGCCTTCAGCGTCACCGTGTCGCCCACCCGGGTATCGGCCAGGGTTTTGATGGAGGCGGTGAAGTAGCCCACTTCCCCGGCCTCCAAAACGCCCGTGGGGGCCAGGGCGGTGGCGCCCATGTGGCCCACTTCCACCAGCTGGAACTCGGCGCCCGTCTGCAGCAGCTTCACGGTATCGCCCACCTGCATGCGGCCGTCGAACACCCGCAGATACACGATAACGCCCTTATAGCTGTCGTACACGGAATCGAAGATCAGGGCCTTGAGCGGGGCCTGCCGGTCCCCTTTCGGAGCGGGGATATCCGACACCACCCGCTCCAGCACGTCCTCGATGCCGATGCCCTGCTTGGCCGAAACACGGGGCGCGTCCAGGCACGGCAGGCCGATCACGTCCTCCACTTCCTGGGCCACCCGGTCGGGTTCGGCGCTGGGCAGGTCGATCTTATTCAGGATGGGCACGATCTCCAGGTCATGCTCAATGGCCATATAGGTATTGGCCAGGGTCTGTGCCTCCACACCCTGGCTGGCATCCACCACCAGCACCGCGCCCTCGCAGGCTGCCAGGCTGCGGCTCACCTCGTAGCCGAAGTCCACATGGCCCGGGGTGTCGATCAGGTTGAACTCATATTCCTGGCCGTCCTTCGCCATGTAGCGCAGGGTAACGGCCCGGGCCTTGATGGTGATCCCCCTCTCCCGCTCCAGCTCCATATTATCCAGAAGCTGTTCTTCCATCTGGCGCTCGTCCACCGCCTTGGTAGATTCCAAAATCCGGTCCGCCAGGGTGGATTTGCCGTGGTCAATATGGGCAATGATGCAAAAATTGCGGATGTGCTGCTGATCCAAATTGCTTCCTCCCGCTGAGGCCCGCCGGCGGGCAGAGCCCGGCCGGGGCGCCGTATTGGCTGAAAAGTGCCCTCCGCCGCCCAATGGCCGGGCGATGCAAAGGGCGCGTATCGCGCGTATGCGTATATGGTATTATAGCATATCCCCCGCCGCCTTTTCAATTGCCGGGGCGCCAAAGCGCGCCGGGCACAAAAAAGCCCCCGCGCCGCGCGCGGGGGCTTGGAACGCGGGAACCGGAGCCGGGCAGAGAGACCAGCCTCAGAAAGCCCACTCGCCGTTTTTGAAGATCTGGACGGTGCGGCCGTCTTTTGTTGCGGCGGTGATATCCATATCCGGCGCACCCACCATGATGTCCTCGTGCACCAGGCTGTCATTGACACCCAGAGCCAGCAGCTGCTCTTTGGTCATAGCGGTGCCGCCTTCCACCGTACCGGGGTAGCCGGCGCCGAAAGCGATGTGGCAGGCGGCGTTTTCATCAAACAGCGTGTTGTAGAACAGGATATTCTTGCGGTTGATGGGGCTGGAGGCCGGCACCAGCGCGATCTCGCCGATATGGCGGGCTCCCTCGTCGGTGTCCAGCAGGTGGCCCAGCACATCTTCGTTTTTGTCGGCGTGGTATTCCACCACCTTGCCGTGCTCAAAGCGCACCCAGAAGCCCTCGATGACGGTGCCGTTGTACACATAGGGTTTCACCGCGTGCACAACGCCGTCCACACGGTCCCGGTGCGGGGCGGTGAACACCTCTTCGGTGGGGATGTTTGCCAGGAAAGCGTATCCCTCCGGGGTATGGCTCTGGGCGCCCTCCCAGCGGGCGTTGTCCGCCAGACCGATGGTCAAATCTGTACCGTTGGCGCTGGTCAGGTGCAGGCTGTCCACCTGCAGCTCATTCATGTGGTCCCGCCAGGCGGTCATTTTGGCAATGTGCTCCTTCCAGGCGGACACCACATCGCCGCCGTCCTGCACACGGCATACGTCGAAAATTGCCTGCCACAGCTTCTCCTCGGCGTCCGGCGCACCGGGGAACACCTTGTTTGCCCATGCCTTGCCGGGCACGGCCACGATACTCCACTGCACCAGGTCGTTCATGGTGTATTTGCGATAGTTTTTCGAATGTTCACTGCGCGCCTTCATCACCCGGGCAATTTTGGCCGTGTCAATGCCGGCGTAAACGTCCGGGTCCTCGGCAATGATGTGCAGGAAACACGCGCCGCCCTCGTCCTCCAGATAATCCAGCAGGCTGCGCTCCACCGAGGGCTTTACGTCTTCCAGCACCTCGGTGGCGGTGTGCATCATCTGCTGGCGGGCCACCGCGTCATCGTTCCAGCGCACCACCACATTTTTCGCACCGGCGGCGTAGGCGGCCTCCACGCACATGCGGGCGAAGGGCGCGCTTTCCACCGGGGCGTTGATGATCAGCGTCTGGCTGGGCTGGGGATTGGTGCCGATGCGCACGGCAAAATCTGCGTATTGACGCAGCAGTTCTTCTTTCATGGGTAAAACCTCCTTGCAGCCGCCGGTGCGGCGGCATTTTTTCATAGTATGGCCGAGGTTAGTATACTCCTATTTTCCGGCCGTGTCCAGAAGGTCGGGGCGTTTCGCCCTGCTGCGCGCCTTTTGCACAAAAATCGGCCCGAAATTTTGTACAAAACGCAAACCGGATTCCGGGAATCCGCCTTGACAAATTTACCAAATTTGGGTATGATAAACACAGACAAATGAGGGAGTAGACACGCACGGCTGTACTTTGTCTGCGGCCAGCTGTGCGGTCTAAGTCAACATCGTGGCCATGGGCCTGGCTTAGACGAAATGACGAGACTCATGCACGGCACCGCACCGTGCGTGGGCCTTTTGTTTTATCTGGCTGCCGCCTCAGTTGTGGACCCTGTGGAGTATCGGAGAAAGGATGTTGCACATGAAGTATTACACCGAAAGTGCCGACGCAGTACTTGCGGAACTGAAGGCCACGGCAGACGGCCTGGATTCCGCCGAAGTACAGCGCCGGCAGCAGCAGTACGGCCCCAACCGCCTGAAGGAGGGCAAGAAGGTCACGCTGCTGGAACGTTTTCTGAACCAGCTGAAAGACCCGATGATCATCATCCTGCTGGCAGCGGCCGCCATTTCCGGCGTCACCAGCGTTATGTCCGGCGAAAGCTTCGCGGACGTGATCATCATCCTGATCGTGGTTCTCATCAATGCTGTGCTGGGCGTGTATCAGGAGAACAAGGCCGAGAAATCCATTGAGGCGCTGCAGCAGATGACGGCCGCCACCTGTAAAGTGCTGCGCGACGGGCGCACCCATGTTGTGAAGAACGACGAACTGGTGCCCGGCGATGTGGTGCTGCTGGAAGCAGGCGATGCCGTGCCCGCCGACGGCCGCATCCTGGAAAGCGCCAGCATGCAGATTGAGGAAGCTGCGCTGACCGGTGAAAGCGTACCGGTGCACAAGGCCATCGGTGCACTGGGTGTGGACGCCAAGAGTGACGATGTGCCTCTGGGTGACCGCAAAAACATGTGCTACATGGGTTCCACTGTGGTATTCGGCCGCGGCAAAGCCGTGGTGACCGGTACCGGCATGAACACCGAAATGGGCAAAATTGCGGACGCCCTGGCCCAGGTGGAAGCCGAGCAAACCCCGCTGCAGAAAAAACTTGCCCAGCTGGGCAAGGTCCTGACCTGGCTGGTGCTGGGCATCTGCGTATTCATCTTCGTGTTCAGCCTGCTGCGCGCAGGTGATTTCCACGCCGGCGTGATCCTGGACACCTTCATGGTGGCCGTCAGCCTGGCCGTAGCGGCCATTCCCGAGGGCCTGGCCGCCGTGGTGACGGTGGTGCTGTCCATCGGTGTGACCAATATGTCCAAGCGCAACGCCGTCATCCGCCGCCTTACCGCCGTGGAGACCCTGGGCTGCGCGCAGGTGATTTGCTCGGATAAAACCGGCACGCTGACCCAGAACAAAATGACCGTGGTGGAGAATACCGGCGACGAACAGCAGGTGGCCACCGCCATGGCCCTGTGCTGCGACGCTTACCTGAACCCGGAGGGCAATGCTGAAGGCGAACCCACCGAGGCTGCCCTGGTGAACTGGGCCAACAAAATCGGCCTGCCCAAGGGCAAATTGGAAGAGGCCACGCCCCGTGTGGATGAGGCGCCCTTCGACTCCGGCCGCAAGATGATGACCACCGTGCACAAGACGGCTGACGGCTTTGTGAGCTACACCAAAGGCGCGCCCGACGTGGTTCTGGGCCTGTGCACCCATTATATTAAAGACGGTAAAGTGCTGCCCCTGGATGACGCAGCCCGCGCCGCCATTTCCGCGGACAACAAGCGCATGGCGGACAAGGCCCTGCGCGTACTGGCCGCATCCATGCGCACCTGGAGCACGCAGCCCGAATCCAACGAGCCCGCCTTCCTGGAGCATGACCTGACGTTCCTGGGCCTGTCTGGTATGATCGACCCGGTGCGTCCCGAGGCTGTGGACGCCGTGAAACAGTGCCGCGCCGCCGGCATCCGTCCCGTAATGATCACCGGCGACCACAAAGACACCGCCGTGGCCATTGCCAAGGAACTGGGCATCATCACCGATGCCAGCCAGGCCATCACCGGCGCCGAGCTGAACAGCCTGAGCGACGACGAGCTGCAGAATCATATTGAAAACTACGGCGTATACGCCCGTGTGCAGCCCGAGCACAAGGTGCGCATTGTCAACGCCTGGAAAAAGCGCGGCTGTGTAACAGCCATGACCGGTGACGGCGTGAACGACGCGCCCTCCATCAAGAGCGCCGACATCGGCGTGGGCATGGGCATCACCGGCACCGACGTAACCAAGAGCGCTGCAGACATGGTGCTGGCGGACGACAACTTCGCCACCATCGTTTCCGCCGTGGGCGAGGGCCGGCGCATTTATGACAACATCCGCAAGGCCATCCAGTTCCTGCTGGCCTCCAACATGAGCGAGGTCATGGGCATTTTCGTGGCCACACTGCTGGGCTTCACCCTGCTGGAGCCGGTGCACCTGCTGTGGATCAACCTGATCACCGACTGCTTCCCGGCGCTGGCGCTTGGCATGGAAAAAGCCGAGCCCAATGTGATGAACCGCCCGCCGCGCAAGGCCACCGACGGCATTTTCTCCGGCGGCGTGGGTGTGGACATCGCCTACCAGGGCATCATGGTGACGGTGCTCACCCTGGCGGCCTACTTTATTGGCCACTTTATGGAAAGCGGAGTATGGGAAATTGCCCAAAGCCCCGACGGCATGACGATGGCTTTCCTGACCATGAGCCTGGCCGAAATTTTCCACAGCTTCAACATGCGCAGCCAGCGCGGCAGCGTGTTCAGCCTGCACAGCCACAACAAGTACCTGTGGGGCGCCATGCTGGGCAGCCTGGTGCTGACGACCGGCGTGCTGTACATCCCCGGCCTGAACGATGCCTTCGGCTTCGAGCACATCAGCATTGCGGAATACAGCGTAGCCATCCTGCTGGCCGTGAGCGTGATCCCCATTGTGGAGATCATCAAATTCATCGAGCGCAAGCTCACCAAATCCAACGCGTAAAGCATTTTCCAAAGGGCCTCTTCGGAGGCCCTTTTTTCTATTGGGCGGCCTGTTTTCCTGAAAAAGCGCCCGGCAGAGCGCGTTCGCCGGGCGGTGCTCTGCGCGCCGTGCGTCCCGCCGCAGGGTGCGCCGGCTGTAAAACACGGCAGACACAGCGGCCGGCGCCGGCCCCGGGCGCAAAGGCGCGCGGCGGCGCGCAGCCGCCCGATTGAAAAGGCTCGACAAGGCCGCCGCTTTGTTGTATAATAAATAGGCAAATATCCTTCGTTCCGCCGGCGGGGCGCGCCCCGCCTTCGTACCGATAAAGGAGTGAGCGAATTGATCAAATCCTATACCCCCCTGGGCAAGGTGTGCATGACGGGCGATTACTTTGCCGAACTGGTTAGCGCGGCGGCCCAAAGCTGCTACGGCGTGTCCGGCATGGCTTCGGGCTGCCGGCCCGACAGCGTCAAAGCCATGCTGCTGGGCGGCGACGTCCCCGACAAGGGCGTACGCGTTGCCGAAGAGGACGGCCAGCTTGTCATTGAGCTGCACATCAAAATGACCTACGGCGTCAACATCGCCGCCATTGTGCGCAGCATCACCCATAAGGTGAAATATGCGGTGGAAGATGCCACCGGCCTGCAGGTGCGGCGCATCGACGTGTGCGTGGACGACATTGTGTGATCCCGCGCCGATGCGCGGAGCCTATTCTGTTTGAGGTGAGTTTGAGATGATTACTGGCAAACTGCTGAAGGATTGTTTCCTTTCCGGCGCGCATAACCTGGCCAACCAGCGCGCCAGTGTGGATGAGCTGAACGTGTTCCCCGTTCCCGACGGCGATACGGGCACCAATATGAGCATGACCATCGGCGCTGCCGTGCCTGAGCTGGAGCGGCTGGGTGACGACTGCACTGTGGATGAGGCCGCCAAGGTGACGGCTTCGGCGATGCTGCGGGGTGCCCGGGGCAATTCGGGCGTGATCTCCAGCCTGCTGTTCCGGGGCTTTTCCAAGGCTTTGCAGGGCAAGCGCGCAGCCGGAGCAGCCGATTTGAGCGCCGCCCTGGCCAAAGGCGTGGAGGGGGCGTACAAAGCCGTGATGAAGCCCACCGAGGGCACTATGCTGACAGTGGCCCGGGTGGCCAGCGAGCAGGCCGCCCAGGCCGTGGCCGAGGGCCAGCAGGACCCGGTGGCCCTGTGGCGCACCGTGTGCGATGCCGCCCGGGACGCCCTGGCCCATACCCCCGAGCAGCTGCCCGTACTGAAAAAGGCCGGCGTGGTGGACGCCGGCGGCCAGGGGCTGGTGATCATTTTTGCCGGCATGCTGGCCGTGCTGGAGGGCGGCGAAGTGATCATCTCTCACGAAGCGGCCGGCGCCAAACCCAAAGTGAGCGCCGATACCGCCAGCCGCGGCGTGTTCACCGACGACCTGATGAAAGTGGAAGATATCAAAAACGGCTACTGCACCCAGTTCCTGGTGAACAAAAACCCGGACGCCAGCTGTGACAAGCTGCGGGCTTTTTTGGAATCCAACGGCGATTCGGTGGTGGTCATTGAGGACGATGAGGTGATCAACTGCCATGTCCACACCACCGACCCGGGCAAGATCATCACTCATGCGCTGCAGTACGGCTACCTGACCAATTTCAAGATCGAAAACATGCACGAGCAGTTCCTGGCCCGCCAGAAGCAGGGCGAGGGCCTGCGCAAGCAGGCTGCAGCCCAGCAGGACCCGGCCGGCGAATTCCCCTATGCCGCCGTAGACCCTGAGCGCGCATACGGTTTTGTGGCCGTGGCCGCCGGTGAGGGGCTGAAAGCCGTGTTCCAGGATTTGGGCGTGGATGCCGTGGTGAGCGGCGGGCAAACCATGAACCCCGCTACCGCCGACATTGTGGCCGCCGTGCAGAGCGTGCCGGCCAAAACGGTATTCGTGCTGCCCAACAACAAAAACATCATCATGGCCAGCGAGCAGGCCAAAAAAATTGCCGACCGGGAAATCGTGGTGCTGCCCACCCGCACGGTGCCTCAGGGCATCACTGCCATGCTGAATTTTGACGCTGATGCATCGGCCAACGACAATGCCGTAGCCATGATGCAGGCTGCCGAAAAGGTAAGCACCGGCCTTGTCACCTTTGCCGCCCGGGACAGTGATTTTGACGGGCGGAAGATCAAAAAGGGCGAGATCCTGGGCCTGGAGAATGGCAAACTGGCCATTGTGGGCACGGATATCACCAAAACCACCTACCGCCTGGCCCGCAGCATGTGCAAAAAGGACAGCAGCTTTGTAACGGTGATTTCCGGCTGCGATGTCAGTGAAGAGGACGCCCAGCGCACCGCCGAACTGGTACAGGCCAAATGCCCCTCGGGCATCGAAGTCACCAGCCTGAACGGCGGCCAGCCGGTGTATTACTATATGATCAGCGTGGAATAATTTTGTCAACGGCGGGCGGCGCTTCCCTGTGAGGCGCCGCCTTTTTTCAAAGGGAAGGAGGGCGGCCGTGGATATCCGCTATTTGAAGGGTGTGGGCGAAAAGCGCGCCGCCCTGCTGGAAAAGCTGGGCATCGGCACCGTAGACGACCTGCTGGCCTTTTACCCGCGGGATTATGTGGACTGGAGCACTCCCTATCCGGTGGCCGGCGCCCCTTACGACACCCGCTGCGTGATACAGGCTACGGTTTACGCCCTGGCTTCTTCCGGCCGGGTGCGCGGCGGCCGTCTGATGTCCCGCTTTACCGCCGGAGACGATACCGCAAGTTTAATTTTAACATATTTCAACAATCCGTATATATCCAAAAAGCTGCAGCCGGGACAGACCTACCTGTTCTACGGCAAGGCTGCGGGCAGCATGGCCCAGCGGGAGATGGTGAACCCCGCCGTGCTGACCTGTACCCAGGCCCAGGCCGCACCGCTGGCTCCGGTATATCCGCAGACCGAAGGGGTCAACAGCGCCTATCTGGCCCGCCTGGTGCGCCAGGCTTTGGATGGCGGCGCGGCCGCCCGCCTGCCCGAACCGCTTCCCCCCGCCCTGCTGCAGAAATATCGGCTGTGGGGCAAAGCCCAGGCCGTACAGGCCATCCACTTCCCCCGGGACATGGAAGAGGTGCGCCAGGCCCGCAGGCGCCTGATTTTTGAAGAGCTGCTGGCGCTGCAGCTGGGGCTGGGGCTGTTGCGGGGCCGCGGCAAAGCCCTGACAGGCGCGCCCATGCGCCCGGTGGATCTGGCCGCCTTCTGGGCAGCACTGCCCTTTGCCCCCACCGGGGCCCAGCGGCGGGCCGCCGGCGAAATTCTGGCGGATATGGCCGGAAAAACGCCGATGAACCGGCTGCTGCAGGGGGACGTGGGCAGCGGCAAAACACTGGTGGCGGCCGCCGGCGTGTACATGGCTGCCCGCAACGGCTACCAAAGCGTGCTGATGGCCCCCACAGAGCTGCTGGCAGCCCAGCACGCCGAGAGCCTGCAAAAGGTACTGGGGCCTCTGGGGGTCCGGGTGGCACTGCTGACAGGCAGCGTGAAAGGCGCGGCCAAGAAGGCCCTGCTGGCCGCCCTGGCCGCCGGCGAGGCCGACCTGGTGGTGGGCACGCACGCGGTGCTGTCGAGGCCGGTACAGTTCAAAAACCTGGGCTTTGTGGTCACAGACGAACAGCACCGCTTCGGCGTGCGCCAGCGCAGCCAACTGAGCGCCAAGGCAGACCACCCCCACACCCTGGTGATGAGCGCTACCCCCATTCCCCGCACCCTGGCGCTGCTGATGTTCGGGGATCTGGATATCAGCGTGCTGGACGAACTGCCCCCTGGCCGCACCCCGGTCAAAACCTACGCCGTCACCGGCAAAAAGCGGGCCGACCTGTACGGCTTTTTGCGCACGCAGATCGCCGCGGGGCATCAGGCGTACATTGTATGCCCGGTGATCGATGAAGGCGAAACGGACATGCTGGCGGTGACCACCTACTACGAGGAGGTGGCACGGCCCCTGCTGCCCGGATGCCGGGTGGGGCTGATGCATGGCCGGCTGAAGGCTGCGGAAAAAACCGCCGTGATGGAGGACTTCCGCGCGGGGAAACTGGACGTGCTGGTGAGCACCACAGTCATCGAGGTGGGTGTGGACGTTCCCAGCGCAAACTGCATCGTCATTGAAAACGCCGAGCGGTACGGCCTGTCGGCCCTGCACCAGCTGCGCGGGCGCGTGGGCCGGGGCGGCGGCCAGGCCTACTGCGTGCTGATCAGCGACCATGTCACCGATGCGGTGCGCCAACGCCTGCGTTTTCTGTGCCATACTGTCGACGGGTTCGAGATCGCCAAATTCGATTTGGAGACCCGGGGCCCCGGCGATTTCTTCGGCAGCCGCCAGCACGGCCTGCCCCGGCTGCACATTGCAGACCTGATGGCCGACGGCCGTACCCTGTACGCCGCACAGCAGGAGGCCCAGGCTTTGCTGGCTGCCGACCCCGGCCTGGCCGCACCCGAGCACGCCGGCCTGCGGGCCGCCGCGGAAAAACTGTTTGAGGGCGACACCGCACTGAACTGAGCTGCGCCCGGCGCCATACAAAATTGCAAAAGGGGGCTTTTGAAAAAAGCCCCCTTTTCTGCCGAAATGGGCTGGCGCCCAAAATCGCCGCGCCGCGCAAGCGCCCTTTACACCGGCGGCACAGGGGCCAACAGGTCATTCGGGGTCACTTCCAGGGCACGGGCCAGGGCGGCCAGCTCAATGTCGGTGACAAAGCGCTGGCCGCTTTCAATGCGCTGGACGGCATTTTTATCCACATCCAGCCCCTGCAGCTGCAGCCGGGCCGCCAGCGCACGCTGAGAAGTACGGGGCACCAGTGCTTTGCGCAGGCGCGCCACCGTCTGCCCGGCGGATGCCGCGCAGGGGAGGTACCTGTGTGAAGCTGCGGGAGATCCTGGGCCGGGGCGGCCTGGCGGCGCTGGCAGGCGCCGTGCTGTGCACCCAGGGGCTGACGCTGGCCCTGGCCGGGGCGGGCGGATGGCTGCCGGCGGCGGCAGGGCTGGCCTGTGTGGGGGCCGCGCTGGCCGCGCGCCGGCGCGCCGGCACAGCCCCGCTGCCCCCTCGTCCCGCGCCGCGCCAGGGCGCTTTTTCCTGTACCTCCAATCGCCCTGTTGCGGCCGGCTGCGCCCGTCTTGACAAACCCTGTCCTTTGGGATATGATAAGTCATATTGTAAAAAAAGTGTGAAATATTGCAAATTCTGCAATCAAGGTGGAAATCATGTCAAAAGGGACTTTTGTATACGCCTGCCAGGCGGATTTCGACACCGGAACAGCCGACGGCGCAGCCTGGTGCGAAGGCGCTGTGCGCCTGCTGCCGGGCTGCCATACCGGCCAATGGACTGGCCCGGTGCAGCCGGTTTCCCCGTTCGACTGGCTGGTTCCCAGCTGGAATGCATCCGTTCCCCCCGGCGCAGGGGTGCGTGCAGCCGTGCGCGTGCAGACGGACGCCGGCTGGACACCGTGGCTGGATTGGGGCCTGTGGAGCCCGCTGTGCCCTTCCCACCGGGCGCCGCCCCTGGCGCGCCGGTGCGCGGATGGCGTGGTGCGCGGCGGCATCCTGCGCAGTGAGCAGGCCGCCGCGGCCTTTCAGCTGCGGCTGAGCCTGCAGGCCGATGAAACCGGCCGCAGCCCGGAGGTATACCTGGCGGCAGCCAGTGTGCGCCTTCTGCACCGGGAGGACGAAAGCGGCGAGCCGCTGTACCACCGGGTGAGCCCGGTGCCCGCTTACAGCCAGATGAACCGGGATCCCCGCCTGGCCGGGCACATCGGCGGCGCGGTGTGCGCCGCCATGCTGATGAACCGCTGGGGCGAGGATTTGCTGCCGGAGAAAGTTGCCCACATCTGCCTGTCGCCCGAAGGCCTTTGGGACGACCCCGCTTATCTGGCGGCGGCCATGGGCACTTACGGCTATCAGGCAACGGCCGCTTTTGCCTCTGTGCCCCAACTGAAAAAGGAGCTGAAAGCCGGATGTGCCTGTGCTGCCGCCATGCGCGGAACACCCGGTTTCCGGTGGGTGGCGGTACGCGGCTTTGACACCGACGAAAACGGCGGCCAATGGGTGCTGGTGAACGACCCGGATGCCGCCACCGACACCGCCGCCGAACAGACGATGCCGCTGGATGTTTTCCGCGCCGGATGGACCGGCCTGGCGCTATATATGCACGCCCGGGATGAAGCCCGGGCCGCCTGGGCCCCGGCCTGGGCCCCCGGCGAGCTGCGGCCCGGCGAAGTGCCCGGCACCTGGGCGCTGCTGCGCCGGGGCGAACGGGTAAGCCTGCCGGTGGACCTGTGCCAGAAAGACGGTATGTGCCGCGGCACAGTGTGCTACGCCGTGAAAGACGGCCGCGCCTATGCCAGCACGGCGCAGCGGCAGTTTTTTTACACCGATGTAGCCCCTACGGGGGACATTCTGCTGGACACGGCAGGCATGCCTGCGGGCACCAAACTGGCTGTATATGTGGTACAGCCCGGGCAGACGGTAACTGCCTGCCTGACACTGTAGGGCTGCCGTACAGCCCGTGTAATTTCCCCCCGGCCGGCCAAGCCGGGGGTTTTTCTGTGCGCGAACGCCGCCGGGCCCACGCACAAACCATCGCTGTGAGGGAGTGGATGATGTGAAACGGATCCTGGTTGTGGAGGATGACCTGGCGCTGAGCACCGGGCTCTGTTTTGAGCTGGACGCGGCTGGTTATGCTTCCCTGGCAGCCTACAACTGTGCAAAAGCCAGTTACCTGCTGGCACATGAAGTGCTGGATTTGGTACTTCTGGATGTAAACCTGCCGGATGGCAACGGCTTTGATCTTTGCCGAAAGTTCAAAGAGGCCAAGCCGGATTTGCCGGTGATTTTTTTGACGGCCAACGACCTGGAAAACGATGTCCTCAACGGCTGCGATATGGGGGCTGAGGACTATGTAACGAAGCCTTTCAATATGCAGATTCTGCTGCGGCGAGTGGAAGTGGCCCTTCGCCGGGCGGGCAGCACCACGGCTGCGCCTGCCGCGGACAAATGGAGCGACGGCTGGCTGACACTGGATTTTTCGGCCCTGACAGCCGTGCGGGGGACAGAAAAGCTGGCGATCACCCCCAATGAGTACAAGCTGCTGAAAAC
>CALXBN010000009.1 GCA_944386555.1 uncultured Ruthenibacterium sp.
GCCAGGGCCGGGAAGCTGAACATCGACAACGCCATGCACAGTGTCAAGATCAGAGCTAACGTTCTCTTCATTTGATCTTCCTCCTAAATTTGTTTTTTCAATGCACGTCATTTGCTTACAAAACAAAAACCGACCGAAATCAAACCTCCCTTACCATTCATTTTGATTACGGCCTGCCCCCAGGACATAAATATCCCAGGTAGTGCATCCTTGTCTAAGTATAGCACGTCAATTTTGATTTGCCAATACCTTTTTTGCGTTTTTTTCAAGAAATAGCAAATTCCGCGGGCACGGGAAGGGGCGGTTTCGGGATTTTACCGGCACGGTAACATCGAAAAAGATTACACGGATCCAGGCGTTTCAATTTCGCCTGGGCGGCACACGCCGGAGCGCCCTTTATAATACATTATTAAGGGCACTGTGGGGCTTATGGCCCCCCGGCGGGAAGCGTGTGCCGGCTTTCGGGTGCCCATCTCCTCAGGCGCACCGTACACGCCGCCCCCTGCCGCATGGGCCCTTGGCAGACGCCCGGCCTTTGCACCATTGGCGGAGCGGGCGGGCGCGCAAGGGCCCTTGGCGGCAGAATATTTCAGCCTTGGGATTTGCCGCGGATATAGGCGTCGATGGCCTTGGCGGCGTGCTTTCCGGCGCCCATGGCCAGGATGACCGTGGCCGCGCCGGTGACGGCATCGCCGCCGGCGTAAACGCCCTGGCGGGTGGTTTCACCGTCCTCGCCCTTGGTGATAAGGCAGCCGTGGCTGTTGGCCTCCAGGCCCGGGGTAGTAGAGCGGATGAGCGGGTTGGGGCTGGTGCCGATGGACATGATGACGCTGTCCACATCCAGGGTGAAGGTGCAGCCCTCTTTCGCCACAGGGCGCCGGCGGCCGGAGGCATCGGGCTCGCCCAGCTCCATCTCCTGGCAGACGATGCCGCTGACGTAGCCTTTGTCGTCGCCCAGGATCTCGGTGGGATTGGAAAGAGTTTTGAAGATGATGCCCTCTTCCTCGGCATGCTCTACCTCTTCCTTGCGGGCGGGCAGTTCTTCCATGCCGCGGCGGTAGACGATGTACACTTCTTCGGCGCCCAGACGTTTGGCACAGCGGGCGGCGTCCATAGCCACGTTGCCGCCGCCCACCACAGCCACGCGCTTGGCGTGCTGGATGGGTGTTTTGGCGCCGGGCAGGTAGGCTTTCATCAGGTTGATGCGGGTGAGGAACTCATTGGCGGAGTATACACCGTTGAGGCTCTCGCCTGGGATATTCATAAACCGGGGCAGGCCGGCACCGGAGCCGATGAACACGGCCTCGTTGCCCATTTCAAACAGCTCGTCCACGGTGATGGTTTTTCCGATGACCACATCGGTTTCGATATCCACACCGATGGCTTTCAGGCCGTCGATCTCCTGGCGGACGATGTCCTTGGGCAGGCGGAATTCGGGGATGCCGTATACCAGCACGCCGCCGGGGGTGTGCAGGGCTTCGTATACGGTGACCTTATAGCCCATTTTGGCCAGGTCACCCGCGGCGGTAAGGCCCGAAGGGCCGGAACCGATGACGGCTACTTTGTGGCCGTTGGGGGCAGGCATTTTGGGCTGCTCGCTGGTATGCTGGCGGTGCCAGTCGGCCACGAAGCGTTCCAGGCGGCCGATGCCCACAGGCTCGGCCTTGATGCCGCGGATACACTTGCCTTCGCACTGGTTTTCCTGGGGGCACACACGGCCGCACACGGCAGGCAGCGCGCTGGAGGCGCTGAGGATCTCATAGGCGCCTTCCAGGTCCTCCTGGGCCACTTTGGCAATGAAGCCGGGAATGTCGATGCCCACGGGGCAGCCGTCCACGCAGGGATGGTTTTTGCAGTGCAGGCAGCGTTTGGCCTCGTTCACGGCCATGTCATAGGTATAACCCAAGGCCACCTCACTGAAGTTCTTGTTGCGCACGTCCGGTTCCTGCACCGGCATGGGACACTTTTTCGGATCCATATTGGGCATGATCACTGCACCTCCTTTTTCAGCAGCTCGCACTCGGCCTCCCGGGCACGGGCCTCGAAGCCGCGGTACATGCTGCCGCGGTGCATCGCCTCGTCAAAATCCACCTGATGGCCGTCGAAATCCGGGCCGTCCACGCAGGCGAATTTGGTTTTGCCGCCCACCGTTAGGCGGCAGCCGCCGCACATGCCGGTGCCGTCGATCATGATGGGATTCATGGAGACGGTGGTTTTGATGCCGTACTGCTTGGTGAGCTGGCAGACGAATTTCATCATGATCAGCGGGCCGATGGCGATGACCTCGTCGTACTGGTTGCCCTCTTTGATGAGCTTTTCCAGCGCAGCGGTGACCACGCCTTTATCGCCCCAGGTGCCGTCGTCGGACATTTTTTCCACGCGGTCGCTGACGGCCTCGAACTCCTGTTCCAGGATCACCAGGTCTTTGCTGCGGAAGCCCACCACGCTGTGCACTTCGGCGCCCAGCTGATGCAGCTTTTTGGCTACAGGATAAGCGATGGCGCAGCCCACGCCGCCGCCCACAACGGCCACTTTTTTCAGCCCTTCCAGCTTGCTGGGGGTACCCAGAGGGCCTACAAAGTCCACCAGGCTGTCACCGGCGTTCAGGGCGTTCAGCTCCATGGTAGAGCCGCCCACAATTTGGAAAATGATGGTGACCGTACCCTTTTCCCGGTCAAAATCGGCGATGGTAAGCGGCACGCGCTCGCCGTCCTCCGACGCACGGTAGATGATGAACTGGCCAGGCTCCGCCTTGCGGGCCACCAGAGGCGCGTCGATCACCATTTTGGTTACCGTGGGGTTCAGGGCCTGTTTTTCAAGGATCTTGAACAAGATACTTCCCTCCTCGTAGGTTTGTGCCGCAGCGCCCCGGGGGCGCAGGCGCGGCTTTCAGAAGAAAGGGCGAAGCCGCCGGACGGCAGCTTCGCCCCACCTGTACATGATAGCACAAATGCAGGTATTTTTACAGAGGCTTTGGGCCTCCCGGCAGAAAATTTCACCTTTTTGCCGGCAGGATCAGAAGTCGATATCCTTGTCGTAGTACACGGCCAGCAGCAGCTTCTCCATATCCTCCTGGCTGGGCTGACGGGGGTTAGAGCCGGTGCAGGCATCGGAGATGGCATTGGCCGCCACGTCATGCAGCTTATCGTTGAACTCTTTCTCGTCGATGATGCTCTTCTCGGCGATCACACCGCCCTCGCCATAGTTCTGGATGGACAGGGGGATGTTCAGCTGCTTGTTCATCTCGCGCAGCTCGCGCACCAGGGAAGCCACCAGCTCCTCGGTGGTGCTGCCGGGCAGGTTGATGAAGCAGGCGATCTCGGCGTAACGCTCGGCCGCCTCGGGCACCTTGGCGTTGTACTGGATGACCTTGGGCAGGTACATGGCGTTGGCAGCGCCGTGGATGATGTGGCCGCCGGAGAAAGCGGCGCCCGTCTTGTGGGCCATGGAGTGCACGATGCCCAGCAGCGCGTTGCTGAAAGCCATGCCGGCCAGGCACTGGGCGTCATGCATGCGGTCGCGGGCTTCCATGTCGCCGTCGTAGCTCTTTTTCAGGTCGTTGTGGATCATCTTGATGGCGTGCAGCGCCAGGGGATCGGTGTAATTGCAGTGCAGAGTAGACACATAAGCCTCGATGGCGTGGGTCATGGCGTCCATACCGGTGTGGGCCGTCAGCTTCGGGGGCATGGTCTCGGCCAGCTCGGGATCAACGATGGCCACGTCCGGGGTGATGTTGAAGTCGGCCAGGGGATACTTGATGCCCTTCTGGTAATCGGTGATCACGGAGAAAGCGGTCACTTCCGTGGCCGTGCCGGACGTGGAGGGGATGGCGCAGAATTTGGCCTTCTGGCGCAGCTCGGGGAAGCTGAACGGGGTGATCAGCTGCTCGAAGGTGCAGTCAGGATACTCATAGAATGCCCACATGGCCTTGGCTGCGTCAATGGGGCTGCCGCCGCCCATGGCCACGATCCAGTCGGGCTCGAACTCGCGCATGGCTGCAGCGCCCTTCATCACGGTCTCCACGCTGGGGTCGCTCTCCACGCCTTCATACAGCTTCACTTCCATGCCGGCCTCTTTCAGATAGCCTACGGCCTTGTCCAGGAAGCCGAAACGCTTCATGCTGCCGCCGCCCACCACGACGATGGCCTTTTTGCCCTTCAGGTTTTTCAGCTCAGTCAGAGAGCCTTTGCCATGATACAGATCACGCGGTAAAGTAAAACGTGCCATTGTTATGTACCTCCCAATATTCATGTACCGGCGGAATGCCGGTTTTTGGTGATCGTCCCGGGCGGAAAGCCTCCGGCCTCCCGCCTTCGTTAAAATTTTATCAGTTTACTTTTCATTTGTAAAATGTATAATAAGAATGGCAGGTATGTAAAATAGTATATACCGCACTTCAACAGACGGCCCCGCGGTGTGCGGGGCAAGGAGGCGTTTTCCCTATGGAACTGCAGCAGCTGCGCTATGTAGCGGAGGTGGCCCGCAGCGGGTCCATCAGCCGGGCGGCCCGCCGGCTGTACATGGGCCAGCCCAATTTGAGCAAAGCCATCAAGGAAGTGGAGGAAGAGGTGGGACGGCCGCTGTTCCGCCGCACCAGCCAGGGAGTGGAACCCACCCGGGCGGGGGAGGATTTTCTGTACTGTGCCCGGGAGGTGCTGGCCCAGATGGACCGCCTGGAGGCGCTGTACGCCCCACGGGAAAATGCGCCGGCGCGGCTGTCGGTATGGATGCCCCGGGCCAGTTACCTGGCGGCGGGGTATGCCCAATGGCTACATACCCTGAGCGACTGTGTGCCCGATTTACAGCTGCGGGAGACCGCCGGCAGCGATACCCTGCAGGCGGTGCTGCGCGGCGAGGCCCAGCTGGGCATTCTGCGCTACGAAAGCCGGTATGCCCGGTACTTTGAGAGCGTGGTGCAGGCCCACGGGCTGCATCACGCACCCCTGTGGGAATACCACATGCAGGTACTGATGAGCGCAGACCATCCCCTGGCCCACCTGCAGGAGATCCCCCCGCACCGGCTGGACGAATACCCTATGGTGGTGCACGGGGACACTACGCCCATTCTGCCGCCGGAGCAGGCCGAACGCCCCGCAGAGCCGCGCAGCGCCGGACAGATTGCCATATTTGACCGGGCGGCGGAGTTTGCGGTGCTTCGCCATGTGCGGGGCAGCTTTATGTGGGCCAGCCCCGTGCCCGCGCGGGTGCTGCACCGGCAAACCCTGTGCCAGCGCCCCTGCCCCGGCGCGCCGCTGTATCGGGACGCCGCCGTGTGGCAGGGCGCCCTGCCCGCCCTGGCCAGCAGCCTGCTGGACGCGGTACAGCGGCAGATTGCCAGCCTGATTGCAGGCACATAAGGCGGGAAAGCCCTCCCTCTGCGTCAAGCCAGCCGGATGGCTTCCTCCACAGGCGATTGGACCATCCTGTACGCCGGAACCGAATTCAGGTAATCTTGGACCGTTATCAGGCCGGGCCTTCTATAGGCCACCCCGCCGGCCACTTCTTCCACCGCGTAAACAAGCAATGTATCCCCGCATTCCGCCATGATCGCAACCGGCTTCTGCGTTGCCATCGTGCTGTTTGACAGAGTGATCTCCCTTGCCGTCCCGTCCGAAAGATTGACGGCATACTGCGTGTAGCGCAGGGATATGTTCCCGTATTCATCGTACCGGTCGTCCCACAAATGGTTGAGAAGGACATAATCTCCAATAAAACCCGCAATGTACAGATTGTCCTGATTGTACGGCAGATCCGTTGCCCGCACGCAGGGCAGGCTGCCGATGTTTTCCACCACAACCTCTTCCTGCTGCGCCGCCCCGGTGCGTTTGCACAATGCGATAGTGTCGGGCCCAAACCTTAAATAGACCAGCTCCTTCCCATTGTATTCTTCATAACAGGCGTTCCCGGTGAAAGACAAAAGCTCCGTCTCCGTTCTGCCGTCGAAGGAGAGTTCATAGACCCGGCTGGATACGTCCCCCTCTTCGCCGGCAGCCATCGTTTTCACAATCAGGCCGGTGCTTGAGACGCCCCGCAAAAACAAATTCGGCCGCGCATTTTCCGAAGTATTCTCCAAAGACGCAATCTCCCGGTACGTTCCGGAGTCCAAACCGATTGCGCCAATGAACGAAGTCACCCGGCTGCCGCTGACCTGATAGCCATTCAGGACAATTTCATCGCTGCTGACCAGGGCGCCGTCGTTGAGTGTGATACCGGGATCAAACGTAAACAGGAGACGGCGATTTTCCCCATTCAGGCCCATACACTCAATTCTGGAAGGGGCAGAATCGGCCGACCCGTAGCCATAGCTGCTGAACACCAGGAGAATGCGGTCTTCACAAGCTGCAGGGAACACCGAAAAACCGGCCGTTTCAATATAAGAGCTGCAGGCCGGCGTGTTGTGCGCACAGGTCGGCGCGCTGCACACGCAGGTCCGGCTGGCCGCTGCATAATTTGTAAAGCAAAGGTTCGCATACCCGTCCTCATGGGGAATGATCTGATAGAACCCGTCCGAAGTTCCGCTGCCAAGGGTCACAACATTGAAAGCGGCCGCGACCCTGTAATCGGAACTGCGCGCAGGGGCCAAATCGGCCGTCTGCGGTGTTTCTGCCGCAAAAGCCGAACCGGACGAACCCGCCAGGGCGCCCTGATCGGATGGCACCCCGGTTTGCGCCGTGCATGCGGACAGTGCAAAAAGCGCCGTCAGCAATAAGATCCGCATTTTATATGCCGCATCATGGCTCATTGTATTTCGCTCCTTTCCAATTTTGCAGAATCTGCAGCGCCAAAAGCCTGCTCGCCGCCGGCCGGGCCCCGCCCGGTGAAAAGGCCTCTGTCCGGTTTTCTTTCGGGAAAGCGCCGCGCCCGCTCCATTGAGGCCGGATCAGTGATCGCAGGGCTGGTAGCCGGGGCCGCTGAACAGGAGTTCGGTTTTCTGGGTGTCCACGGAGGGGTTGTCCCCTTCGGTTGTGTACAAGCCGCTCTGCTGCTCCGGGGGCAGGTTTTCCAGGTATGCAAGGAAGGCCGCCCCCTCCTCCCCCTGGACGCTGACGGGGATCTTTTCGGCGGGGATATCGTAGGCGAACAGGGCGGTGCCCTCGTTGCCGTACACCTCAATGGAGTAGTAGGGAAAATCCCCCTGCTTTTCGGCGGCGTTTTTCAGCGCGCACAGCCGGTCGGCCAGCATCGGGAGATCCACTTCGTAGTACGCCTGTCCCTCGGGCCAAAAGAAGCCCGTCACCACCGGGGGCAGGGGCAGATGGGCCATGTCGAAGGGGGCGTCCACCCGGAACACCGGGTTTTCCAGGCTGAACACCTGGCGGTTGCCGTCGGCGTAGAACAGCAGGCTGGCGCTGCTGAAGCCGATGTGCAGCGGCGCCAGCTCATCGTACAGAGCCTCTTTGTCCAGATGCTGCTGCAGCTCGTTGCGAAAGCGGTTATAGGTATTGCTGCCGCTGTCGGTCTCCACAGCCTTGGTGGTCAGCACGGCGTCCTTGTAGAAGATGGCGCAGAAGCCCGTGTCCACGCTGCCCGTTTTGTACACCCGGCACACATAGTAGCGGCCGTCCAGGCCCATGGACGGGCTGTACACCCACTGGTATTTGGCCGGGCCCACTACGTAGCCCTCGCCGGGGTGATAAGCGTTGTAGTGGGCGATGATCTTCTGCTCGTTGTACCAGGCAGCCAGAGGGTTGCCCACCTGGTTATCCACCACCACCATCAGCCACACAATGATCACCAGCGCCAGCGCCCCGGCCAATGTGCGGGTGAGCCAGGTTTTGGGCGGCACCGCGGCCTGCAGGGCACCCGTCAGCTTACGTTTGAGTTTCGTCATCATGGCCCTCTCCTTCCTGCGTCTGTGTCTCGTCCGTCTCATCTTCGGGGCGCCGGCCGTCGGCGGCCAGGGGCCGGCGCCACTGCAGCCCGCCCAGGGCGTAGCGCAGCAGCGCCGCCACCAGTACGCCCACCACCAGGTAGAACGCGCTGCTGGCCGTATCCAGCAGGATGTTCTGCCAGGCCCAGCGCAGCTCCATGCCGTAGATCATGCTCTCGCGCCACAGGCCGATGCCCAGTATGGTGGCCGCCACCCCCACGATGCCCAGGGGCCAGTGGCGGCGCATCAGCAGGTAACACACGGCCCCCGCCAGGGGCAGCCACCAGGTGCGGAACACGCTGTACTGGAACATCATGGCCGCCATGACGCCCAGCAGCACGCTGAGCACCGTGCGCACCGTCAGGCTTCGGCGCAGACGGCGCAGCACCGCGGCGTCGTTCGGCTCCCGGGCACCCGCCAGGGGGGCCTGCTCGCCCTCCAGCAGGGCCCGGCAGCCCTCGCAGTGGGCCGTGTGGGCCTGCACCAGGGCCGCGCTGTCCTCGCTGGCCACGCCGTCCCGCACCAGGGGGATCAGGTCGCAGCACACATCGCAGGAGATGTCCACGTTGACGTTCACGCCTTTACTCATTGCCATATCCCTCCTTCTCCAGCTGTTCGCGCAGCCATCTGCGGGTGCGGAAGTCCAGCGTGCGGGCCCCGTTCTCCGACAGGCCGCAGCGGGCGGCGATCTCGGCGAAGGTGTAGCCCAGGGCCCGCAGGTGCAGAATTTCCGGCGCCGGGGGTTTGCGGGTGGCCAGCAGTGCCTTGGCCCGGGCGGCCAGGTCCCGCCTGTCCTGATCCGTCTGCACATCGCCGGGGGCTGCGGCACCGGCAGCCAGGTAATCGGTCAATAAATCGTCATAGCTGACAGTGGGCCGCCGGCGCCGCAGCGAATCAATCCAGGCGTGGCGGGCAATGGCAAACAGCCAGGTGCGCACGCTGGCCCGGCCGTCGTAGCCAGCCAGAGCCTGCAGAGCCTTGAGGAACGTCTCGCTGAGCAGATCCTCGGCGGCCTGGGCGTCGTGGGTGAGGCTGCACAGATAGCGGTACACGTCCTGGCGGTACGTGCGGTACAGCTGCTCCAGCTGATCCATTGCCCGTCCCCTCCTTTCACCGTATTGGTCGCACCGGGGTGCGTTTTGTTGCAGGAAATATCGTAAAAAAACGAAAAATGGCGCAAAATGAGAAAAACCCCGCGGCTGCGGGGTTTTACAGAGTTTTGCCGGGACAGCGCGCACAGGCGCCCGGCAATGGCCCTCTGCCGGGCTTTCTTTCCGGGGCCGGATCAGATGGCGTCCAGGCCGCTTTGCAGGTCCTCGAGGATATCGTCGATATGTTCCAGGCCTACGGACAGGCGGATGAGGCCCGGGGTGATGCCGGCGGCCACCAGCTGCTGGTCCGTGAGCTGACGGTGCGTGGCACTGGCCGGGTGCAGCACGCAGGTGCAGGCGTCAGCCACATGTACCACATTGTTGGCCAGGTGCAGGCTGTCCATAAAGCGAACGGCGTCCTGGCGGCCGCCCTTCACCGAGAAGCTGATCACGCCGCTGCAGCCGCCGGGCAGGTATTTCCGGGCCAGGGCGTGGTATTTGTCGCCGGGCAGGCCGGGGTAGTTCACAAACTCCACCTTGCCGCTTCCGGCCAGGAATTCGGCAGCCTTCTGGGCGTTGCTGCTGTGGCGCTCCATGCGCACGGCCAGGGTCTCCAGGCCCAGGTTCAGCAGGAAGGCCGACAGCGCCGGGGGATACATGCCGAAGTCCCGCATCAGCTGCACCCGGGCCTTGGTAATGTAAGCTTTCTCGCCGAAGGATTCAGTATAGGTGATGCCATGGTAGCTTTCATCGGGGGTGCACAGCTCGGGGAATTTGCCGTTGGTCCAGTCAAACTTGCCGCTGTCCACCACGGCGCCGCCCACCTGCACGGCGTGGCCGTCCATGTACTTGGTGGTGGAGTGCACCACGATGTCGGCGCCCCACTCGAAAGGCCGGCACAGAATGGGTGTGGCGAAGGTGTTGTCCACAATCAGGGGCACGCCGTTTTTGTGGGCCACCCGGGCGAACTTTTCAATGTCCAGCACCGCCAGGGCGGGGTTGGCCAGGGTTTCGCCGAACAGGGCCTTGGTGTTGGGCCGGAAGGCCTTCTGCAGATCCTCCTCGCTGTCGTCGGCGTTCACGAAGGTGCACTCGATGCCGAACTTCTGCAGCGTGACGGCGAACAGATTCACCGTGCCGCCGTAGATAGTGGAAGCCGCCACGAAATGGTCCCCGGCGCGGCAGATGTTCAAAATGGACAGCAGGCTGGCCGCCTGGCCCGAGGTGGTGCACAGCGCCCCCACGCCGCCCTCCAGTGCGGCGATCTTCTCCTCCACACAGGCCACAGTGGGGTTGGAGATGCGCGAATACATGTGGCCGTCGGCGGTGAGATCGAACAGCTGGCCAATGTGCTCGGTGGAATCGTAGGTGTACGTGGTGCTCTGGTAAATGGGCAGTGCCCGGGGCTGGCCGTTGCCGGGCTTGTATCCCTCGTGCAGGCATTGAGTCTCGATATGCATGGTTTTTCCCCTTTCTTTTTTGAATGCAGATTGCCTGGGCCGGCTGTCAGCCGGCATATCGGCGGACGATAGCGTTCATTTCGTCCCAGCACTGCTCCATCTCGGCCACCAGCTTAAACTGGGTGCGGGCGCGCTGGAGATTGTGCCGGGGGCGGCTGGTCTTAAAATAGGTATCGCCCTGAAGATAATCGGTGAGGAAGCGCAGACCGCACTCCAGAGTCATCAGTTTGGCGCCCCAGGGCAGATACTGCTTTTCCGTATCCGTCAGCACTGCGCCGGCCGCCTCCAGATAGCCTTTGGTATATGCCTCGAACAGTTCCAGGCTGAAATGCACTTTGTCCAGGTCCGCTTCGTCCTCGGCGGCGGTGGAGGCACCGAAACGGATGGAATCACCGTAATCGTTCAGCGCCAGGCCCGGCATGATGGTGTCCAGGTCGATCACGCACAATCCCTCGCCGGTGCTCTTGTCGAACAGGATGTTGTTCAGCTTGGTGTCATTGTGTGTCACCCGCAGCGGCAGGCGGCCGGTCTCCAGCAGATCCATCAGCACGGGGCAGTCCTCCGCATGGGCCCGGGCAAAGGCGATCTCCGGCCCGCAGCCCTTGGCCCTGCCTTTCACGTCCCGCTCCAGCGCCCGGACGAAATCCGCATAGCGCTTGCGGGTATCGTGGAATTTCTCGATGGTCTCGTGGAGGGTATCCGCGGGGTAATCCCCCAGCTCGCACAGGAAATGGCCGAAGCATTTGCCGGAATTATAAAAATCCTGAACGGTGGGCACGGTGTCGATGCACACGGAATCCGGGATATAGTTATAGCAGCGCCAGCAGCTGCCGGAGGCGTCCTCGAAATAAGGCTCGCCGGTGCGGGTCTTGATATAGTTCAGGGTCTCCCGGTCGGCGTCGCCGCCCCTGGCCAGAATGCGCCGGCGCAGATAGCCGGTGACGGCGAAGATGTTCTCCATCACCTGGCGGGGATTTTTGAACACCTGGGTGTTGATGCGCTGGATGACGTAGCGCAGCGTCTCTTCCCCCTCCGCACCCATGTACACGGCATAGGTCTCGTTGATGTGGCCCTGGCCGAAGGGCTTCACATAGCCGGCCTGTTCGCCCAATTTGAAGGCAAACAGGGCATCCTCCAGGCTGCGGTCCTCCACGCCGTCGATGTGCCGCCGCACCGGGTAGGCCACCTCACCTGCCTCGGTGCGCCGGCAGCTTTCCAGCTGGCACCAGGCTTTCACCACGGTACGCAGATTTACATGTACGCCGTCGGCCAGCACGGCGTCGTGATCCACCACGGCGCCGGAGTTCACCAGGCACGCCGTGCCCAGGCGCGCGCCGGTGCTGACGATGGCCCCGTGCAGCACCAGGCAGCCGGGCCCCAGCAGGGCCGAGGGGCTGATGACCGCCGACGGATGCACCACACAGGGCACCTTGTAGCCGGCAGCCAGCAGCTTCTGCGTCCAGGCCAGGCGCAGGCGGTTGTCCCCCAGGGCGCACACCGCCTGCGGATAACGGCCCGCCAGGGTATCATAATCGGCGCAGCAGCCCGCCACATCCGGCCCGCGTACCGCGTCATCCAAATAGGCGATGTCCTGCCAGCCGGCAGCGGCGGCAGCTTCTCCCACCATGCGGCCCAGGCCGCCTTTGCCGATGATCAGCAATTGTGTCACGTTGATTCCTCCTGTTGGCCCGGGCGCAGCAGTACCGTACCCGATTCCACTTTTGTCATGGCCGCCACCCGGTTGCCTGCCTTCACCACGGCCCCCGGGGCCAGATGAGCGCAGAAGCCCAGGGTGCAGTCGTGATCCAGCACGGCGCCATAGTTCACAATAGCCCCCCGGCGCACAGTGCTGCACGCCCCCACGCAGGCCATGGGCAGCACCACGGCCCCCGGCTCCACCAGAGCGCTGGCGCTCACATAGGCCATGGGATGTATCAGCCGCGGCAGGCGGAAGCCCGCCTCCGCCAGCCGGTTCAGCCAGGCGCCCCGCAAATCGTTGTTCCCGAAAGCCGGGTAGGCGTATTCGTACCGGCCGGCGTACAGCAGATAGTCCCCGCAGGGCCCCAGCACACCGTCACCGGGCCGGTCGTCCAGAAAAGCCACGGCGTCAAACCCCGGGCCCATGGCGTCGGCCAGGGTGCGCCCGTAGCCCCCTGCGCCCAGAATCAGCAGCTTTGCCATATCGGCGCCTCCTCTGCCGCCCCGCAGGGCGTTTTGTTCATCATACCATATTTCCCGGAAAAAATACAGTGCCCGCCCCTGCGGGCTTCCGAAGCACACCGCGCCGGTATATTAACCAACTTTTCCGCCGGCAGCGGGCAAATCTTCGTCAGGGTGCAAGGTGGTAATTTTCAATAAAATGCTGTAAAATAAGTATATCTGTTTGTTTGCATCCGCCGATACGCCGCCGGGGCCGCAGGCTGTCGGGGCGTTCCGGCGCGGTTTGGAGAGAGTGAGAGAGTATGAGCACACCCATTTTGGAATTGCATCAGATCGAAAAAAGTTTCGGCGGCACCCGGGTGCTGGACGGGATCTGCCTGTCAGCTGCCCAGGGGGAGTTCATCACCCTTTTGGGGCCATCGGGCTGCGGAAAAACCACCACCCTGCGCATCATTGCCGGCCTGGAAGATCCCGACGCCGGCCAGGTGCTGCTGGAGGGGCAGGACGTGACGGCCGCGCCGCCGGAAAAGCGCAATGTGAACACCGTATTCCAGAATTATGCCCTGTTCCCCCATATGACGGTGGCGGCCAACGTCGGCTACAGCCTGAAGCTGAAAAAGCGCCCCAGGGAAGAGATCGCCGCTGCGGTGGCCAATGCGCTGGCCCTGGTACAGCTGGACGGCTACGAAAAGCGCTACCCCTCCGAGCTGTCCGGCGGCCAGCGCCAGCGGGTAGCCATTGCCCGGGCGCTGGTGGGCCGGCCCAAGGTCCTGCTGCTGGATGAGCCCCTGGGCGCACTGGACCTGCAGCTGCGCCGCCAGATGCAGCTGGAACTGAAGGCCCTGCAAAAGCAGCTGGGCATCACCTTCATCTACATCACGCACGATCAGGAAGAGGCCCTGAACATGTCCGACCGAATTGCCGTGATGCGGGCCGGCCGGTTCGAGCAGATCGGCACGCCGGCCGAGATCTATGACCATCCCCGCACCAGCTATGTGGCGCGCTTTGTGGGCGAGGCCAATGTGCTGCAGGGCACCGTGGCCGGCCGGGACGGGGATGTGCTGGTGCTGGACTGCGCCGGCGGCTGCGCCCGGGTACAGGCCCCAAAAGACGCCCCTGCCCAGGGTGCACCGGTGACCCTGGCCGTGCGCAGCGAGCGCGTGGAGTTTGACCGCACCTCCGACTGCGGCCTGCCGGCCACCGTCAGGGAAAAGCGCTTCGCCGGCGGTATGCTGCGCATCGAGCTGGCCCTGGCCGACGGCACGGCCCTGGTGGCCAGCCGCCATGGCATTGACCTGCCCATCCAGCCCGGCGAGGCCGTGCGGGTGTGGTGGCAGCCCGAGGACGCCGTGCTGGTGGACCGGGATGCCCCCGGCGTAAAGGAGGCCCAGGCATGAGCAAACCAAAACCCCGCCAAAAGAGCAGCCTGTGGCTGACGGCCCTGCCGCTGTACATCTTCACCCTGCTGTTTGTGCTGGGGCCCCTGGTGTACATGGTGGTGCTCAGCTTCCAGCAGCGGGCCGAGGTGTGGGGCGTGCTGAATGAATACACATTGGATAATTATTTAAATATTCTACAGCCCGTATACCTCAACACCTTTTTGCAGAGTTTCAAGCTGGCACTGGCCTCCACAGGGTGCATCATCCTCATCGGCTACCCTTTCGGCTACTTCATGGCCAAGCTGCCGGGCAAGTGGAAAGGCCGCATGATGCTGGTGCTGATGGTCCCCTTCTGGACCAACTCCCTCATCCGCCTGTACGGGTGGATCATCATCTTCCGGGCCAACGGCCCGCTGGATGCCCTGGCCATGGGCCTGGGGCTGACGGACGAACCGCTGAAGCTGCTGTACACTTATCCGGCGGTGCTGGTGGGCATGGTGTATGTGCTGCTGGAATTTATGATCCTGGCGGTATATTCCAGCGCCGAGAAAATGGACTGGGGCCTGGTGGAAGCCGCCCGGGACCTGGGCGCCAGCCCCCTGCGGGCCTTCTGGACGGTGACCTTCAAGCTGACGCTGCCGGGGCTTCTGTCCGGGGTAATTCTCACCTTTATCCCCTCGATGGGCCTGTTCTTCATTGCCGACATCCTGGGCGGCAACAAGATTGTGCTGGTGGGCAGCCTGATCCAGGATCAGCTGATGCGCGCCCACAACTGGCCCTTTGCCGCAGCACTGAGCGTGATCCTCATGGCCATGACCAGCCTGATGATCGCCCTGTACAAGCGCATCACCCACACCTCGGAACTGGAGGGGATCCTGTGAAAGCAAAACGAAAATTCCGTCTCTCCTATTTGTACCTGGGGCTGGTGGTGCTGTTCCTGTACCTGCCCATCGCGCTGGTGGCGGTGTATTCCTTCAACGCGGGGCGCCTTTCCAGCGTGTGGGAAGGGTTTTCGCTGCGCTGGTATCAAGAACTGTTTCGGGACAAAGAGCTGTTCGAGGCGCTGTGGAACAGCATTGTGCTGGGCGTGTGCGCCAGCTGCGGGGCGGCTGTCATTGGTACATTGGGGGCCGTCGGGTTCCAGCGCCTGCGCTGGCGCAGCAAGGGCGTGGTAGAGTACATCTCCACCCTGCCCATGATGACACCGGAGATCATCCTGGGCATGGTGAGCATGGCCTTTTTCTCACTGATCGGCCTGCCTTTCGGCATGACCACATTGATCATCGGCCACACGGCTTTCTGTATCCCCTATGTATACATGCTGGTAAAGGCCCGTCTGGTGGGCATGGACAAAAGCCTGGTGGAGGCCGCCCGGGACCTGGGGGCCGGTGAGCTGCAGGCATTTTTCGACGTGACCCTGCCGCTGCTGGCGCCGGCCATCGCTTCGGGCATGCTGCTAAGCTTTGTGATGAGCTTTGACGATGTGATCATCAGCCTGTTTGTGACAGGCGTAAACGTGAACACCCTGCCCATCAAAATCTATACACAGTTGAGAACCGGCGTGACGCCGGAGATCAACGCCCTGTGCGTGCTGATGCTGGCCGTCACCGTGGCCGGTGTGGGGCTTTCGGCCCTGCTGGGGCGCCTGGGCGGCCATAAGAAAAAGGAGGAGACCCTATGAAAAAGCTGATTTCCCTGCTGACGGCTGCCGCGCTGTGCCTGGCCCTGGCCGGGTGCGGCGGCAGTGGCAGCGAAGCCACCCGCCAGGTAAACCTGTATACCTGGGAAAATATGTTCCCGCAGGAGGTGCTGGATGCCTTCACCGAGGAGACCGGGATCCAGGTGAATTATTCCAACTTTGACACCGACGAGACCATGCTGGCCCGCCTGGAGGCTGCCGAGGGCGGCGACTACGACGTGGTGCTGGCCGACGATTATATCATCGAAACAGCCATTGCCGAAGGCCTGGTGGCCCCGCTGGACAAAGAGGCCCTGAGCAATTACGGCAACATCGACCCGTTCTACCAGGGACAGTTTTATGATCCCGATGACACCTACACCGTGCCGATGGGCTCCGGCGTACAGACCATTGTGTATGACCCCGCCCGTGTGAGTGTGGACGTCAAAGGTTATAAGGATCTGTGGGACCCCGCTTTTGCCGATTCCATCGCCATCACCAGCAATTTCCGGGTGATGAACGGCATGGCTCTGAAGATCCTGGGTGAAAGCTACAACACCAGCGATGTGGCCACCATCCAGGCCGCCGGTCAGAAGCTGCTGGAGCTGGCGCCCAACATCCGCCTGATCAAGGATGACAATGTGCAGGATGACCTGCTGAGCGGCGAAGTGAGCGCCGCGGTAATGTACACCAGCCAGGTGACCATGGCATGCCTGGCCAACCCGGAGCTGGAAGTGGTGTACCCTGAAGAGGGTGTGGGCTTCGGCATCATGGCCATGTTTGTGCCCAGTGCCGCCCCCCACTCCGCCGAGGCCCATGAATTCATCAATTATCTGCTGCGCCCGGAAGTGGCCAAACAGGTGTTTGAATTCCAAGGCTACTACTGCACCAACCAGGCTTCCTACGACCTGATCGAGCCGGAAATGCAGGACTACCTGATCCTGCCCGAGGAGTTCAAGAGCAACACTGAGATGATTGAAAACATCTCCGCCGAGGCCAGCGAAGCCCACGTGCAGGTGTGGACGGAATTCCGCAGCGCCTGCGGGCTGTGACCTGCCCGGGCTTTTTGAGGCCATTCCAATGAAAGAGGCGCGGTGGCGTACAAACGCCACCGCGCCTTTTCTTGTTCCCGCCGCGGGCGGCCGCGCCCGCCCTTACGGGGTCTGCGCCGGCTCCTGCGCGCCGTTGTGCCAGCTCTGCCACTGGGCCATGGCCTCCTGGGCCTTCCGCAGCTCTTCCTCGGCCTGTTCCAGAAGGCCTTCCGCCAGCGCCTCTTCGGCCCCCTGCGCCGCCGCCTGCGCCCGGTCCAGTTGGGCTTGTGCCTCCACCTCCTCCGCCTGGTCGGCCATCGCCTCGGCCGCTTTCCGATGGGCTTCGTACACCTCCTGCAGATAGGCCTCCAGGAGCGCCTGTTCCTCCTCGCCGTCTCCGTCCTGTGCGGGGGCCGGCGCCTGTTCCCCGGACGCCCCCTCCTGGGCCCCGCCGGCCGCCGGGGCCGGCAGGCTGGCGGCGGAATCGCTGCCGTACACGGTGACGGGCTCCCTGAGGACGTCCGCCGCCTGCGGGCCGTCGCCGCCCTTCACCGCCCCGGCCACCAGGGCGGACAGGGCCGCCACCACCAGCAGCGCCACCACCCACAGGGGCCGGTTGCGGGCGACCAGGTCGGTGTTCATGATCTGCAGGATCCGCTCTTTCAGCGTCTTTTTCCCGCCGGCAAAGCCCGTGCCCAGCAGGCAGGCCCGCCGCCGGGCCCGCAGGCTGTCCAGCACGGCGCCGCCGTAGGCCCGCCGGTAGGCTTCGTCCCGGCCGGCCAGCACGGCCTCGTCGCAGGCCAGCTCCAGATCCGCCCGGGCCCGCCGGGCCAGCAGATGGGCCGCCGGGTTGAACCACTGCACCGTCTGCATCCCCAGCAGCAGGAACTGGTACGGCACGTCCCATGCCTGCAGATGGCGCGCCTCGTGGGCCAGCACATAGGGCCGGTCGGCCGCCGGCAGGTCCCCGGGCAGGTAGAGCGCCGGGCGCACAAGGCCCGCCAGCATGGGGCCGGCAGCCTCGCCGCATTCATACACCGGCACGTCCCGCCCGAAGGCGCGGCGGGCAGCCGCCAGCAGGGCGGCGTCCGTCACCGGGCGGCGGCTGCGGCGCAGCCGGGCGCAGAACACCCCGTAGGCCGCCCCGTTCCAAGCCAGGAACGCCAAAGCCCCTGCAGCCCACAGCCCGGGCAGCGCCTGTCCCAGGGCCCGCAGGGCCGGGGCGCCGATTCCTTCCCGGTCTGCCCGGGCGGCCGCCTGCCCCCGGGCAGCGCCCTCGTCCGCCTCCGCGGCGGGCCGGGCCGCTTCGCTTTGTTCGTATATGGCAGACACCGCCGCCGGCGCGGGCATTTGCAGCGGCGCGCCCGGCAGGCTCAGGTCTGCCGGCAATGCCAGGCGCAAGGCCACCACCAGCCACACAACGCGCCAGGCCCGGGCCGGCAGGCGGCGGGCCAGGCGGCGCAGGAGCAGCAAAGCGGCGGCCAGGGCCGTGGCCCAGGGCGTCACGGCCCACAGGCCGGCAAACAGGCTGTTCAGCAGAGCGTTCATCTCATTCTCCTCCTTTGCCTTTGTGTAAAAGTTCTTCCAGTTCGGCGATGTCCTGGCCGGTCAGCTCGGCGTCCTGCACCAGCGCGGCGATCATGTTCTTCATGGAATTGCCGAAAAACCGTCCGGCCAGGGTGCGCGTCTCCCGGCGGCGGTAGTCGGTTTCAGACACCAGCGCCTGATACAAAGTGAAGCGCCCCTGGCGTGTTACCTTCACAAACCCTTTTTCTTCCAGGCGCCCCAGCAAGACTTTCAGCGTGGGCAGCGTCCAGCTGCGGTGCCGGCCTACCGCTTCTAAAATGCGGGCGGTGCGCACCGGCGCGTCAAACTGCCACAGCGCCAGCATCACATCCAGCTCCGCCTCGGGCAAATGCTGCGGTTGTTTCACGACAAGCCCTCCTTTCGGCTGCAGGGGCCCATTTCCCAGGCTCCTGCAGCTCATTGCATGAACGCTCTTTCGGAACGTTCATTTACATTTGTCTTTATTTTATGATAGCACATATGTAGACGATTGTCAATGAAATACGCAAAAAAATTTCCCGGTGCGGCGGCACCGGAAAACCACCGCACCGGAAAGCTTTTGGAGAATCCTCAGCGCCCCGGCAGGCGCCGCAGCCGGCGCATTGCGCCTTCCGCAGGGGTCAAACGCCGGCCAGGCCGCGAATGACCACGCCGGCCATCACCATGCCGGCCACACCGGGCACCCAGCTGACAGACCCCGGCGCCCGGCGGCCCGGGGCCTTATCCTCCCCGCTGTCTTCAGCGGGCGGACATACGGGGGCATCGCTGCATACCACTGTCAGGTGCTCTATACCCCGCCGGCGCAGTTCCCGGCGCATCACACGGGCCAGGGGGTCGCCCTGGGTCTCGAACAAATCCTTCACCCGGAAACCCGTGGCGTCCAGCCGGTTGCCGCAGCCCATGGCGCTGACGATGGGTACCCCCGCGGCGGCGGCCCGGCAGGCCAGCTCCACCTTGGCGGCCACCGTATCCACCGCGTCTACCAGATAATCAAAAGATGCCAGGTCCACCTCGTCGGCGTTTTCCGGCAGATAGAACATCTCCCGAGCCACTGCCTGCACCCCCGGCGCCACTGCCCGGCAGCGCAGGGCCATCACCTGGGCCTTGGGCCGGCCGATGTCGGCGATGGTGGCCGCCAGCTGACGGTTCAAATTGGAAAGGGAAACGGTATCCCTGTCGAACAATTCCAGATACCCCACGCCGCCCCGGGCCAGGGCCTCGGCGGCGTGGCCGCCCACGCCCCCCAGGCCGAACACGGCCACCCGTGCCCGGGCCAGCCGTTCCATTGCATCCACGCCCATCAGTGCCTGGCTGCGGCATTTCCAACTTTCCACGGCATTCACCTCCTGGGCCTATGGCCCGATCGTTCCCTTTGCGCCCGCTTCACGGCATACGCTCACGCGCCGATCATCTGCACACAGCCCCACACCGCCCCCAGGGCAATACACGCACCGCAGGCCAGCCGGGCCCGGCGGCAGCCCGCCAGGCTGCCCCATACCTGGGCGCAGCAGTACACACAGGCGCAGGCAAAGAAGAAGCCCGTGCGCGCGCCGCTTTGCCACACGGTAGGGGAAAAGCCCAGCATGGCCCGGGTGGAAAAACCCGCACACAGCACCGCAATGGCAAAGTAAGCCCGGCGGCTGTGGCCGATGGCCCCGTACAGGCCCACCACGCAGGCAGCCAGCACATACAGCAGCAGCAGGAAGGACAGCCAGCGCTTGGGCTGCCAGGCGGTGGCCGTATGGATGACGCCGTACTTTGTGACAGCGCTTTGAAAGAAAGCCAGCTTTGGGAACAGGGCTGTAAAAACATCGCCCAAAACGCCCAAACACAGCACCGCCCCGGCTGCCGAAAGGCTCATGGCCCGCAGCAGCGGGTTCCGGCAGCGCACCCACACGCCAATGGCCAGCACCGCGCACAGCATGAAGAACAGCACATCCCGGTTGTATACCACACTGGCCATGCCGCTGGCAATGCCCAGCTGGGCATTTTCCAAAAACGAGCGCCGAGCGAAATCGATAAACCAGCTGGTGGCCTCCCCGGCGGCCCGGGCCGCCGTGCCCGGACAGGTGAGCGCGTACACCGCGTTGGCCCCGCACGCCGCCAGCAGGACCCATGTAAAAACCGGGGGCCGGCGGCGGCAGAACAGATCATATCCCGCTGCGGCCAGCAGGCACAGGGCCAGGCCCACCATCAGCTGTTCCATATTGGCGGCGTACACCGCCGCCAGCACACACAGCGGCCAGGCCCAGCGTGGCACAGGCCGGCCCCGGCGGGCCTGCACCAGGGGCTGCACGGCAGCCAGGGCTGCCGTCAGAGGCCACACAAATACCAGGGTGGTGCATACCCAACCGGCGGTGGACATGGCTGTCCAGTCATAGCACAGCACAAGGCCCGCCAGGGCCCAGCCGGCCCTGGCGTCCTGTTCGCAGCCCAGAATGCGCGCCCCCAGAAAAGCGCACAGGGTGATGGCCAGCGGATCCGTCAGGCGCCACAGGACAGTGGGCAGCGCCTCGGCCAGGATCAGTACCGCCTCGATGAGGGACCGGGCAGACCAGGTGTAGTAATGCTGCACCGTAAAGCCCCACAGGGTGTAACTGTCGAGCACAGAGGCATACATCGGGTCATCCCCGGTGCCCAGGGTGAATTGGGCATGGGCCAGCAGCTGTATCAGCGCCAGCGCCAGATAGGGCGCCGCCGGGTGCAGCAGCCAGGCAGCCGGGCCGCCGGAGCGGACGGATTTCGTGCCGTTCATTGCCCCACCTCCAGCGTCTGCCCGGTATGCACCAGCGTGCGGATGCCGTTGCAGCAGTAAGCAATGCACACTTCATAGGAACCGGCGGGCAATGCCCGGACGGCGCACCGGCCGGTAAAGCCGCCATATTCGCCGAACACCACTTTGCCGGCGGCGGCCCGGGCCGCTTCATCCTCCCGCAGGTAGGTGGGCAGCGCCCAGCCCGCCTGGCCGGCAGCATCCCACAAAACCGGGCGGATATCCACCGATTCAAAGCGCTCGCCCTCCACCAGGGCCCAGCCCTCTACCGTGACCATACCTCCGCTTACGCCGGAGGCGGACAGCTGCCAGCGCAAAGCTGCGGGCACAGGGTCCGGGTAATCGGCAGCAGACACGGCCTGCGGCGCGCGCAGGCTGGCAATCAGAACCGCCACAAAGCCCAGGCAGATGGCGGCGCATACCGCCGCCAGGCCCGGCAATACGCCTTTTTTTGGGGGGATATACCCCTCGCTGATCGTTTGTTCCACTGCCCGGCGCCTCCCTTCTCTCCGGTTGCCCGCACCGCAGCGGGCTGAGCCGAGTTGATTGTATCACAAACCGGGGCTCTTCGCAACAAACGGCCCGTTCCCGCTTCCATGCGCGGTGATCGTCAAGGCAGAGCGCTTTCCCTCCCCTGGCTTTCGCCCTCCGGTTCGTGTATAATAGAAACGACGGGCACGCACCCTTCTCCCGAAGCGGCCGTCCCGCTCCCCTGCCCTGCGCTGCCCGGCCAAAGGCAGAGGCAAACTCTGCACCGGAGGTCCGCTATGACAAATCGGGAAATTCTGCAAATTGCACTGGAACAATCGGCTCTGGACTGCAACTGCCGTCCGGAGGATTTTCTGTCGGGAGAAAACCGGGTGGTTTTATCCCGGGCCGACCCGCGCGCCCGGGCTTACCTTGCGCTGCCGTTTGCACTGGACATGGTGTGCTACGGTGCGGGCATCGTGGCCCAGGCCAGCCCGCAGCTGCAGGCAACAGCTGCGTGGTACATCGGGAAATACCCGGCGGTCCACTGCTTTGAGACGCCTCATATCATTGCGCTGAATGAAAAACTTGCGGCTTTCGGCTGCAAAGTATGCTATATGGCAGAATATTTCCTGCCCGACACCGAGGCCCTGCGTCCGCTGGGCTGCCGCTACCCCCTGCGGGTGCTGCGTCCGGCGGAATTCGCCGGCTGCTACACCGACACGTGGGCCAACGCCCTGTGCCGCCAGCGCGCCGAGCTGGACGTGCTGGCCGTGGGCGCTTTTGACGGTGCGCGCCTGGTGGGGCTGGCGGGCTGTTCGGCCGATTGTTCCTCCATGTATCAGATCGGTGTGGACGTGCTGCCCGATTATCGCCGTCAGGGCATTGCGGCTGCGCTCAGCAGCCGGCTGGCCGCCGAGGTGTTTGCAATGGGCAAGGTTCCTTTTTACTGTGCGGCCTGGTCCAACATCCCCTCGGTGCGCAACGCCATCCGCTGCGGTTTCCGCCCCGCCTGGGCCCAGCTGACCGCCCGGGCCAGCCGGGTTGTCGACAAACTGAACCGGTAGAAGCCGGAAAGCCGCGCACCGCCGGACGGCGGCCGGCCATGCGTATCTCCCCTCCCTGAAAACAAAAAAGCGCAAC
>CALXBN010000010.1 GCA_944386555.1 uncultured Ruthenibacterium sp.
TAAGAAATGTCAGTTACCCATTTACAGTTGGGAGCCGCGGCTTGGAAATTTCGGTTGAGTAGATTTTGGTATTTATGTACGTGCTGGCCCATCTGCTGCCACTTTCTGCGGCGACGAATCTCTGCCAGCAGGCCATATTTCTTCATGACACGAAGAATCGTCTTGGGATTGTGGTAAATTCCTTTGCAGCCTTTCAACCATTGCCACATCCGTCGGTATCCGTAGGTATGAAAACATTTTGCCTGCTGCTGCCGGATGGTTTCAGCAAGGGCAGCATCTTTTTCGGGTCGCTTCATCCGCTTTACAAAGCCGTAATAGCCGCTTCTGGACACTGCAAAGAACCGACACATTACCAGTACAGGATACTGTTTCCGGTGACGGTAGATTACTGCATACTTTGCCTTTTCTCTCACTTCCTTCCTGCGGATCGCAGAAAATCCCGCAGCAACTCATTCTCCATTCTCAATCGCTTGATCTCGTATGCCTGCTCCGCGATAATATCTCCGGGCGCAGAATCTTTTCGTGGCCGTGCTTTCGGCCGTGGCGTGGTTCCGGCTTCCATCTTGGCTTGTGTCTGGGTATGCCGGTTGATCGAATTCGTGATCTGTGACTTGCTTAATCCAACCCGATCTGCTATCTCTTGCCGCGTAGCACCTCCTTGTCGCATTCTCAGAATTTCCTGTTCCAATGCCTGTATATGTGTGTATTTCCTGCCGTGACATACGAACACCCCCCTGTATAGGTTTATTGTCCTACACAGGGGGCGTTTTGTCTATTGTCCGTTTTTACTGGTTCGGTTCAGCCCCGCAGGAGGCTTTTCCGTGTACGCACGGAGGATTGGTGCCGCCCCTGGCATACAAAGGTGTGCCGATGGTGGCCGCCATCAAAATACCAACGGGTTGGGATGAACATCACGTCCGCACCGGGGTTATCCCGCAGCGCACCGTTGCGCCGTGTAACTATAGGTTTTTGAATAAACATAAAATCCGCCTGCAGGGCAGCCTGCCTACAAGCAAAGTTTGCAGGACAAGCAGCGGCCGACATAAATCTTCCGCACGGCCCGCCCAATACAAAAAACCAGAGCAAGCGTCGTCGCTTGCTCTGGCCATGGTGCGGATGAAGGGACTTGAACCCATATGGAGTTGCCCCCACTAGAACCTGAATCTAGCGCGTCTGCCAATTCCGCCACATCCGCTTATTCATTTTGCCGTCTGGCTGACGGCAAAATGAATTATACACGGTTTTCCGGTGTTTGTCAACACTTTTTTGAACAGAATCAAGTTTCCTGTGCAGCCTGCAGGCAGCTGCAAAAAAACCGAGTGCCGGTGCTTCAAATATGGTCGGCCCAATCCAGGCTGCGGGCAACCGCTTTGTGCCAGTGAGCCAGCAGGTCGGCGCGGGTGGCTGCATCCATGCGCGGGGCATAGGTCACATCGCAATGCCACAGGCGGCGGATCTCCTCCAGATCTTTCCATACCCCTACGGCCAAGCCCGCCAGATAGGCGGCCCCCAGGGCGGTGGTCTCCCGGATCATGGGCCGGCGCACAGCACTGTTCAGGATGTCCGCCTGGAACTGCATCAGGAAGGCGTCCCGGGAGGCGCCGCCGTCCACACGCAGCTCCTGCAGCGGCAGGCCGGTGTCCTTTTCCATGGCGGCCACCAGGTCGGCCGATTGATAGGCGATGGACTCCTGGGCGGCGCGGATGATGTGCTCGCGCTTGGTGCCCCGGGTGATGCCCACGATGGCGCCCCGGGCGTACATATCCCAATGGGGCGCGCCCAGGCCGGTGAAAGCGGGTACCAGGTATACCCCGCCTGTATCCGGCACCTTCCGGGCGTAGTATTCGGCATCCCGGCTCTCGGTGAAAAAGCGCATCTCGTCCCGCAGCCACTGGATCACCGCGCCGCCCACGAATACGCTGCCCTCCAGAGCATATTGCACCGGCTGGCCGGCGGCGGTGGCGGCCACAGTGGTCACCAGGCCGTTTTCGCTCTGGTGGCGTTTTTCGCCGGTGTTCATCAACAAAAAGCAGCCGGTTCCATAGGTGTTCTTGGCCTGACCGGCGTCAAAACAGCCCTGGCCGAACAGAGCGGCCTGCTGGTCACCGGCGATGCCGGCCACGGGCACCTGCACGCCGCCCACAGCAGCGGTGCCGTACACTTCGCTGGAAGAGCACACCCGGGGCAGCATGCACCGGGGGATGCGCAGCAGGGCCAGCAGCTCGTCGTCCCAGTCCAGAGTGTCAATGTTGAAAATCATGGTGCGGCTGGCATTGGTGCGGTCGGTCACATGGGCGCGGCCGTCGGTGAGCTTCCACACCAGCCAGGAATCCACGGTGCCGAACAGAAGCTCCCCCGCCTCGGCCCGGGCCCGGGCGCCCTCCACATGGTCCAGAATCCATTGGATCTTGCTGGCGGAGAAGTAGGCGTCGGGCACCAGGCCCGTCTTTTGGCGAATCAGCGGCCCGAAGCCCCGGGCGTTCAAATCGTCGATGATAGGCGCAGTTCGCCGGCACTGCCATACGATGGCATTGTACACGGGCCGTCCGGTGGCTTTGTCCCACACCACGGCGGTCTCCCGCTGGTTGGTGATGCCGATGGCGGCGATGTTCCGCGGTTCGATGCCGCTGCGGGCCACAACCTCCATCATCACGCTGTACTGGGTACTCCAGATCTCCATGGGGTCGTGCTCCACCCAGCCCTCCTTGGGGTAAATCTGGGTGAATTCCCGTTGGGCCATCTCCACAATGTTCTGCTGGTCGTCGAAGAGGATGGCCCGGGAGCTGGTGGTGCCCTGGTCCAGCGCCAGGATATACTTGCTCATAGCGAGGGCTCCTTTCACAAAATATACAAATCGTAATATATATTTATCTTTTTACAAATTGTTGTGAATCTTTGCGCAGCCCTTGTCACGCGCGCAGGCCGGCTGTATAATAAAACCATCTTTGGTTTTATCGGGAGGGCCTGCGATGGATATGGATCAATTTTGGCACGACGTGATCGGCCAGAACGCCGAAGCACTGCCGGCGTATTTCCAACCGGATGCCCGGATCAACTGGCATTGCACCAACGAGCGGTTTACCGTGTCAGAGTTCATAAAGGCCAACTGCGAATATCCCGGCGCATGGGCGGGGGAAATCGAGCGAAAATATGCTTTGGAGGATTTTCTGGTCACTGTGGTCCGCGTCTACGCGAAGGACCGCTCCTCCTCATTTCATGTCGTTTCCTTCATTCAGCTCCGGGAAGGTCGCATCGCGTCGGTGGACGAGTACTGGGCAGAAGACGGCGCTGCCCCGCAATGGCGCCTTGATCGGCACATTGGCACGGCAATTCACCCATAAACGCATAAGCGCCTTCTTTTCGGGCGGCTGCGCTTTCCGGCGCAGCCGCCCTTTTGCAACGGGTTTCCGCCGCCGCGCCAGAACGGCCCACGGCCCGCCGCAGTGCTGCATCCGGTGGGGCAAACCAGCCGGCTTCGCCGCCCGGCCTCAGCCCCTGGGCAAGTTCCGGGTGGCCACGAAGCGGGCGCCGGTGCCGCACACATCCTCCACCACCACCTGGCCCAGGGCCACAGGAGCCTGCAGCTTCAGGCCGTCCAGACAGGCCACGGCCCGGGCCATCAGGGCCTTGGGGATGGCCCGGTCGGTTTTCACCGGGCAGCGGGGATGCACGCCGCCGGCCACGGCCACGGTGCTGGTCACCACCCGGGTGGGGTTGGTCAGCTCGGCCTTTCCGTAGGCCGCTCCCCGGGCGCAGCCGTTGCCGGTGACGGCATAGCCGTTTTCTTCGTCCACCTGAAGGCGGCAGCCCTTGGGGCACACAATACAGATCAGCTCTTTCATGAGTGTACCTCCTCGATGCGCATGGTGATGGACCCGGCGGCCTTGTCCAGCAGGGCTTTGGGCAGGGTGATGTGTTCCATCTCGCCGGGGGCCAGGTGCTCCCGCCGGAAGGCGGCCAGGGGCGCACCGCCGCTCTCGGCCACGATGCGTAAATCGCCGCTGTAGACGGCGCGCACCCGGAAGAAGATATCCACCCCTTTTCCTGCGGCGGCCGGACGGATGGCCTGGGGCACGGTGTAGCTGACGCCCGCACCGTTTTCCACCGTCAGGGCCGGTCCTTCGGCCCGCGCGCCGGCCGCGAAACGGGCGGCGGCGGCGCCGGCACGCTGGCTCTCGGCGGTGACGTAGTCCACCAGGTCGTGCACATGCACCACATTGCCGCAGGCAAAGATGCCCGGGGCCCGGGTTTCCATGTTCTCGTACACATAGGCGCCTTTTGTGCGCCCGTCCAGGGGGATGCCCGCGGTGCGGGTGAGTTCATTTTCGGGGATCAGGCCCACACTCAGCAGGATGGTATCGCAGTCGAACCCGATTTCCGTACCGGGGATGGGCCGGCGATGTTCGTCCACCCGGGCCACCACGGCCTTTTCCACCCGGCGCTCGCCCCGGATGTCCACAATGGTGTGGGACAGGTACAGGGGGATGTCAAAATCCTGCAGGCACTGGACAATGTTCCGGTTCAGCCCGCCGGAGTAGGGCATCACCTCTATGCAGGCCAGCACCTTTGCACCCTCCAGCGTCATGCGGCGGGCCATGATCAGGCCAATGTCGCCGCTGCCCAGGATGAGCACCCGCCTGCCCACCATATAGCCCTCCATATTGACATACCGCTGGGCAGTGCCGGCAGTGAAGATGCCTGCGGGACGGGTACCCGGGATGCCAATGGCGCCGCGGGTGCGCTCCCGGCAGCCCATGGCCAGTACTATGGCCCGGCTCTGCAGCATCTGGCAGCCGTATTGCCGGCTGACAGCGCAGACTTGGCGATCCCGGGTGATGTCCAGCACCATGGTGTTCAGACGCACTTCGATTCCGGTGCCTGCCAGCCGGGCAATGAACCGGCCGGCGTACTCGGGGCCGGTCAGTTCCTCTTTGAAATAATGCAGGCCGAAGCCGTTGTGGATGCACTGGTTCAAAATGCCGCCCAATTCTCCGTCCCGCTCCAGAATCAACACCCGCTGCGCGCCGGCTTCCCGGGCGGCCAGGGCTGCCGCCAGGCCCGCAGGGCCGCCGCCGATGACGATCACATCGTACATTCCGCTGTTCACGGCACAGCTCACTGCGCCTCGCCTCCTTTCGCCGGAGCCTGTTTGGTGCGGCCCGTTAAGATGAAACTGCCGGCCTTGTCCTGGGGGATGTCCAGGGGGCTTCTGCCCAGTTCCCTGCTCAGGATCTCCAGTACCCGGGGGCTGCAGAAGCCCCCCTGGCACCGGCCCATGCCCGCGCCGGCCCGGCGCTTGACCCCGTCGATGCTGCACGGGGGGATGGGCTCGCGGCAGGCGGCCAGGATTTCCCCTTCGGTGATGGTTTCGCACCGGCAGATGACACGGCCGTAGGCCGGCTGCCGGGCGATCAGGGCCGCCTGTTCGCTGCGGCTCAGTTCCCTGAAGCGTATCTTTTTGCGCGGGACGGCCAGCGTTTCAGCGGGCTTTTCCGCCAGCACCAGGCCCGCCTCTTCCAGCAGGCCGGCGGCATACTCAGCCACAGCCGGGGCCGCAGTGAGGCCCGGGCTCTGCATGCCGGCCAGATCCAGGAAGCCGGGGGCGGCCCACTGGATGACGAAGTCGCCCCGGTCAGTGTTGGCGCGCACGCCGGCGAAGTTGCGGATGGAGGCGGACAGATCCAGCCCTGGCACGCTGCGCCGGGCTTTTTCCGCCACCTGTGCCAGCCCCTGGGCGGTGTTGGCGGTGCTGTCGGCATCCTCGGCATTGGGGCCTACAATCAGGTTCCCGTGCACCGTGGGGGCCACCAGCACGCCCTTGCCCTCCTTGGACGGGCACTGGAAAATCACATGCTGTACCGTACCGCCGGCGCTTTTGTCCAGCAGGTAGTATTCACCCCGGCAGGGAACAGTGCGGAAGTTGGCCGGGGCCGCCATCTCGTGCACCCTTTGGGCAGCCACTCCGGCGGCATTCACCACAAACCGGGCGTCCACCTCACCCCGGGCGGTATGCAGCCGCCAGCCGCCGCCGTCCAGCGGCTGTGCGCCGGTGACCGGGCAATTCAGCTGCAGCTCGGCACCGTTTTCCACGGCGTTTTCCGCCAGGGCCAAGGCGTACTCCCAGGGGTTCACAATGGCGGCGGAGGGGGCCAGCAGGGCCGCCTGCACCGGGGCCAGATTCGGCTCCAGGGCGGCCACCTCTTCGCCGGACAGGATCCGCAGGCCCTCCACGCCGTTTGCAAGGCCCCGGCGATACAATTCCTCCACATGGGGCACCTCTTCGGGGGCAAATGCCAGCACCAGGCTGCCGGTCTCTTTGCGGGGCACATCCAGCACCGCACACAGTTCCCTGGCCAGGGCCGCGCCCCGCACGTTCAGCCGGGCCATCAGGGTACCGGGGGCCGGGTCGTACCCGGCGTGCAGGATGGCGCTGTTGGCTTTGGTGGTGCCGTCGGCCACATCGTTTTCAGCCTCCAGCACACACAGGCGCAGCCTGCGGCGGGCCAGGTACTGGGCCGCCGCAGCACCCACCACGCCGCATCCGATGATCGCAACATCGTACATACCGTCTCTCCTTCCGCGCGTTGATTGCAAAAAGGGCGAAGCCGGCACAGCCTGCCGGCACACCGGCCGGCAGTTTCCCGCTTCACCCTCTGCATCTGCACTTTTAGCATACCATACGCCGGGGCTTGGTGCAAGTGCGTTTATTGCGCAAACATATTACAGCGGACCGGCCCTGTGCCGCCCCGCCCATGCGCCGCACAGTGCCAGCAGCAGCAGATATACCGCCGACACGAAAGCCCCGGCGGCCAGTGTATAGCCCAGGTCCGCCAGAGCTTCCGCGGCGGCCGGCCCCACCGTCAGCCGCCAGGCCGAAGCCGCCGCGGCAAAGCACAGCACCGGCTTGAACGCCCAGCTGCCCCACCGCACGGGCAGGCCCGTCACGGCCATCAGGCGGCGCAGGTTCAAAAGGCTCGTCAGCAGATTGCTCACCAGCATCACGAACAGAAATCCCTTCATGCCCAGCCGGGGCGCCAGCAGGGCAATCAGCCCGATGCGGATAAGCGAATCGGCCACGGCATAACGGAAGGTAGCCAGCTGCTGGTCCAGCCCCTTCAGGATGCCGTCCACCATGCTTTCGGCATACATCAGCGGCATCAGCGGCCCCAGTACCGAGAGATAGAATCCCACCGGGGCGCCGTCATCTGCGCCATACAGCACCCGGGCCGTCGGGGTGCCCAGCAGAGCGAACAGGCCGCCCATCAGGACGCCCAAGGCAAAAGTGAGCGCCAGCACCCGGTTCACCAGATGCCGCAGGGCGGCGGCATCCCCCCGGGCGTGGGCCTCGGTGATGTCCGGCAGCAGCAGCGTAGACAGCGCCCCCAAAAAGGAAAAAGGGAAAAACAGCAAAGGCAGAGCCATCCCCTTCAGCGCCCCATATTGGGCCAGAGCGCCGGAGCGGCTGCCGATATACAGTGTCAGGCAGGCGGGAACCAGTACGTTTTCGGCCGCCCGCAGCCCTCCCTGCAGGTACTGCCCCGCCGCAATGGGCGCCCACAGGGAGGCGGCCCGCCGGGCCAGGTGCCGCGGGGGCGGCCCCTGTGTCCCGCTTTGCCGGCCGCTGCAAAACCACAGGGCCATCAGCGCCCAGCTGACGGCTTCGCTGACGGCACTGCCGGCCACTGCGGCCAGGCAGGCCTCCTGCACGCCCTGAGCCCGGGCCAACAGCACTGCCGTCAGCGCCATGCGCACAGCCTGCTCCAGCAGCTGGGCCCAGCTGCCCGGGCGCACGTCCCGCCGGGCCAGAAAATACCCCCGCAGCACCGCCGACATGGCCATAAAGGGCAGGCTGGGCGCCAAAAGGCGCAGCGGCGCGGCGGCCCGCGCATCGCCTACCCACAGCCGGGCAGCCGGCCCGGCCAGCACCGCCAGGCCCAGCGCTGCCGCCAGGCCCAGCGCCCCTCCCCACAGCGCCAGGCGCCCTGCTGCCGGCGCCGCGCCCTGCCCCTGCCCGGCGCCGGCCATTCCCGCGCACACGCGGGCCGTCACAGCCGTCAGCCCTGCGGTGGCCGCCGTAACTGCCAGGCCGTACACGGTGAAAATCAGCTGGTACAGGCCCATGCCTTCAGCACCCAGATGGCCGGCCAGATACACCCGCAGCAGCATACCCGCGCCCCGCAGCAGCAGGCCCGTGCCCGTCAGGATGGCTGCGTTTTTCACATAAATGCCCTTGCCGCGCGCCGCCATACAAAAACCCCCTCTCCCTGCATGGGTATGCGGGGAAAGGGGGAAACATGCGGCCGCGGGCCGCCCTCAGCCCTCCGAAAGCGCAGTGGAAAGCACCAGCACCGGCTGGCGCAGCGTCTCCATCAGGCTGCAGTATTTATCAAACATGGTCACCACACAGCCCTCTTTGCTGCGGGGCGGCGTCAGGGTCAGCGGGAACATGTGGTGCAGGATGATGTCCCGCTCTTTTTCCGTCAGGCTGAACAGCCGGGATGCGTTGGCCAGGGCTTTGCGCGGATGCTCGAAGCCGTGCAGCCGCTCGCCTGGGGCACGGCGGTAAGTATGCCAGTCGTACAGGAACAAATCATGCAGCAGCCCGCCCCGGGCGGCAGCCGCCGTGTCCAGCCCGTACCGGCGGCAGAACAGATAACTCAGATAGGACACACTGATGCAATGGTGCAGGCAGGTGGTGGTTCCGTGCTGGATATAGCGCTCCATACCGCGCACCTCGGCGTTGGCCAGCAGGTCTTCCACCAGGGAAAGATATCCCTCGTCCCGGGGCACAGTGATGTGATGGCGCACAATGGCGCTGCAGCGTGTCATTTGGTCACCGCCCTTTCATTCAGTTCTGCCCGGCTTTGCCCGGCAAGATACGCCCGGCGGGCACTGAGGGCGAAATCGGCCCCGTAGGCGAACAGCAGCACAAGGGCCAGCGCCTGGCCCAGCTGATGCGGGATCAGCGCCACAGCGGCGAACACCCAGCGGTGAAGGCAGACAAACAGCAGGCAGGCGATGATTCCCCAGCCCAGGGTACTTTCCAGGCACAGGATCCCTTTATAATTGAAGGGCTTGTTGCGGTAGTCCCACCACAAGCTGCCGAACAGGCGCAGCATGACCAGCGCCGTCAGATATTCAAACGCCGTGGCCAGCACCGCCCCCACCAGATACAGCAGCGCCAGGTTGCCTGAAAACGGGCGAAGCAGCGCAAACCCCAGCATGGCCCCAAAGCCATAGATGATGCAGAACGGCAGTTTGGTAAACCCCCTGTTTTCCCAAACACCCTTTTCCCGCCGGATGACGATGCATTCCATCACCCAACCCAGAAAACTATATAAAAAGAACGCGTTCACCAATATGTACGGCGGTACAGGATGAAACGAAAACCAATCCAGCATAAACCGATCTCTCCTTTATTTGTACAATATTATAACGTATCGCGGGCCCCGGCGCAAGGGCCGGGCCGTGCATATTTTTTCGCCGCGCCGCGCCGGTTGACAGCCCCGGCCGCAGAGCCTATAATGGGAGGGCGGGGCGGCACGCCGCCCCTTTGCTGCAACTGCAGATTTTCACAGTGAGAATTGGAGTGTTGGAACTATGAGTGAGTGCACCCACGACTGCGCCAGCTGCGGGCAGAACTGCGCCTCCCGCACCCAGGAGCGCACCGATTTCCACGAACCGCCCCACAGCCTGAGCAGTATCAAAAAGGTGATCGGCGTGGTGTCCGGCAAAGGCGGCGTGGGCAAAAGCATGACCAGCGCCATGCTGGCTGTGCTGATGAACCGCCGCGGCCACAAAGCGGGCGTTCTGGACGCCGATGTCACCGGGCCGTCCATCCCCAAGCTGTTTGGCCTGCACGGCCGCGTACACGCGGACGATTTGGGCATCTACCCCATGGCCACCTGCACGGGCATTGACGTGATCAGCGTAAACCTGATGCTGGAGAACGAGACCGACCCCGTGGTGTGGCGCGGGCCCGTCATCGCCGGCGCCGTCAAACAGTTCTGGCAGGAGGTTATCTGGAAAGACGTGGACTTTCTGTTTGTGGACATGCCCCCGGGAACGGGTGACGTGCCCCTGACGGTGTTCCAGACCCTGCCTGTGGACGGCATCGTGGTGGTTGCCAGCCCCCAGGAACTGGTTGGCATGATCGTCTCCAAAGCTGTAAAAATGGCCGAAATGATGGACATTCCCGTGCTGGGCGTGGTGGAGAATATGAGCTATGTACAGTGCCCTGACTGCGGGCGGAAGATCCGTCTGTTCGGCGAGAGCCATGTAGATGAAACCGCCGCCCAGTACGGCCTGCCGGTACTGGCCAAAGTGCCCATTGACCCCCAGCTGGCCAAGCAGGCCGACTTGGGCGTGATCGAATCCTTCGAAGGAGACTATCTGGACAAGGCTGCCGACGCAGTGGAAGCGCTGCTGCAGTAAAGCAGAAGCGCGTCTCTGTTTATAAGACGAATGAAATCCCCCGGATGCTTCACTGCATCCGGGGGATTTTCCGCATTTTTACAAGATTTGCGCCCGCGGCTTATTTTACACGCCAGTACGCCACGCTGTAAGGCGCCAGGGTACTGCCGCCGCCGAAGTCGTGGGCGCCGCCGCTGATCAGCTCGTCCGCGCAGCCGGCCTGGGCGTCGAAGTGGGCCACATAGGGCTCGGCGGCGGCGTTCACCGCCACCAGCACCCGCTCGCCTGTGTCCGGGCAGCTGCGCTGGAAGATCAGCTGGTGGTTGGTCACCAGGATCTGGCGGTAGTCCCCCCGCTGCAGGGCGGCGCTCTCCCGCCGGGCCCGGGCCAGGGAAGCAATCCAGTCCGTCAGGCCATTCCACTGGGGGGCCGCCAGGGCCGGGCGCAAATCGCCGTCACCCCTGGCCTTGTCGCCCTGGGTGCCCCACTCGCTGCCGTAATACAGGCACGGGATGCCCGGCATGGCAAACAGCAGGCCGTACAGGGGGCGGATGTGTTCCGGGTTCGTCAAAATGGTGGCCAGGCGCGTCACGTCGTGGTTATCGGCAAAAGCCAGCAGGGGCTTGCCCCTGTACAGTGTCCAGGGTTCCGGGCCAAACTGCCGGTTCAGGCTGTAGGCGATCTCGAACAGGTTCATGCTGTTGAAGCTGGAGTACAGGCCCTTGTAGCACTCGTAATTGGTGCAGGAGTGGAGCATCCCGTCGTTCACCCGCTGATTGTAGTCGCCGTGCAGCATCTCGCCCAGCAGGAAAAACTCCGGCTTCAGGCCGTCGGTGAAGCTGCGCAGCCGGCGCAGGAAGTCCGGCTCCAGGCAATAGGCCACGTCCAGGCGCAGCCCGTCGATGCCGAAGCTGCCCGCCCAGAAACGCACGGTGTCCAGCAGGTAATCCACCACGGCGGGGTTGCGAAGGTTCAGCTTCACCAGCTCGTAGTGGCCCTCCCATCCCTCGTACCACAGGCCGTCGTTGTAGCCGCTGTTGCCGTCGAAGTTGATGTGAAACCAATCTTTATAAGGGCTGTCCCAGCGCTTTTCCAGCACGTCGGCGAAAGCCCAAAAGCCCCGTCCCACATGGTTGAACACCGCGTCCAGCACCACGCGGATGCCCGCGGTGTGCAGCGCGGCGCACACGTCGGCAAAGTCCTCGTTGGTGCCCAGCCGGCAGTCCAGCGCACGGAAGTCCCGGGTGTCATAGCCGTGGGCGTCCGACTGGAACACCGGGTTGAAAAGCACCGCCGTGACGCCCAGCTTCTGCAGATGGGGGATCCATTCCTTCACCTGCAAAATGCGATGGGCCTGAACACCGTCATTGTGTGCCGGCGCGCCGCACAGCCCCAGGGGATAGATCTGGTAGAATACGCTCTCGTCAAACCACATAACAAAGCTCCTTTGCGCGTTCTTTGGCTTCTATTATAGCATATTCCGTCCCCTTTGCGCCAAACTAAAGGCAGAAATGCGCCCAGGGCGCAAAAAAAGAGCGAGGTGTTGCAGATGAACCCCTTTACGGAAAAGGCCGCCCCGGTGGGCAGCGCCTACATGGACTGGACGGCCCTGTATCCGGAACCCTACAACAAGAATGAGGCGGATCCCTATACCAGGGTGCGCATCATTCTGATGACCGGCGCCGAGTACGAGGCCGTCTGGTTCGGCCACCAGTTCCACCGCCACTGCAAAGACAACGATGTGCGCCGCAGCCTGGCGCTGCTGCGCCGGGCCGAGCAGCAGCAGCAAAAATTGCTGAGCTTCCTCAAACCCGCCGACGAAACCCAGCTGGAGACCACCATCGGCTACGAGCAGTTGGCGGTAGACCTGACGGCCATCCTGGCCCAGCGGGATCCGGACCCTTACGTAGTGCGGGTTATGAACCTGGCATTGCTGGAGGATTTCGACCATTTGTACCGCTACGCTGACCTGCTGGAGCTGGAGCAGGGCGTTCACGCCGAGCGGCTGGTGGGCCGGTACACCGAGATCATGCCCGGGCGGCCCACCATTGCCGAGCACCGCCATCCCTTCGACAGCGTGCGCCGGGCCTGCAATTTCAAAAAGGCCCACCCCCTCACCCGGCTGGACACGGCCATCATCACCGCAGCCGAGCAGCAGACCATGAACTACTATATGAACCTGGGGGCGTTCTATCAGTCCGACCGCGGGCGCAGGCTGTATCAGGAGATCGGCATGATCGAAGAACAGCATGTGACCCAGTACGGCGCCCTGATGGACCCTCGTTGCACCTGGCTCGAGAGCCTGCTGCTGCACGAGTATACCGAGTGTTACCTCTATTGGAGCTGCTGGCAGGACGAGACCGACCGGCGGGTGAAGAAGATCTGGGGCCGACAGCTGGAAAATGAGATCAACCACCTGCATGTGGCCGCCGAACTGCTGCAGCGCTGCGAGGGCAAGGCCTGGCAGCAGGTGATCCCAGACGGGGAATTCCCCGAGCCCATCCGCTTTGCACCCCAGAAGGACTATGTGCGCAAGGTACTGGCCGAAACCGTAGAGGACACCGCCCAGGGCGAGGAGATCGTGCCGGTGCGCAGCCTGCCCGATGACGCCATGTTCTGGACCTATCAAAGTGCCGTGTGCCCCCGCCCGGCCGCCGTGCCCAGCCACCGGGTCATTGCGGACTGTATCGGCGAGCGCGGCCAAGATTACCGTTTCCAGGAAGGGGAACACCCGGTGCCCGCCCTGCAGAGCCGCATCAAAGACAATACCCGCCTGGCCCGCACCCGATAAACACCCGCACGCAGGTGTGCCGAAAGCCTGCCCGGCAAAAAAAGGTTGACTTCTCGCCGCTGGCTGTGGTAAAATAATTACCGCAGTTATGCAGTATGCGGAAGTGCTGGAATCGGCAGACAGGCACGTTTGAGGTGCGTGTGTCCATGACGTGTGGGTTCAAGTCCCATCTTCCGCACCATGGCGAGTGTTCTTATAGCATTTGAAACGCTGTAAGAACACTCGTCTTTTTTCTTTTGTTTTCAT
>CALXBN010000011.1 GCA_944386555.1 uncultured Ruthenibacterium sp.
CAGCTCGCTGCACACCGAAATCGTTCCAACGACTTACCTATGCGCCCTCTCGGCTGGCTCTCTCCGAAAGAAAAACTTGCTGCTTTCTTTGAATCTCTCGCTGTACAAGATGTTTGACAAACCTACATTTTTGCAAATTCCCGCGGGAAGCCCGGCGCCCGCGCTTCCCTTTTGCGGGGAACTGTGCTACAATAACCGTAAAACGGGCCCTGCCGGGCCGCCGGGGAGGTGGGGTGATGGAGCCGGGCACGATGGAACTGGCCGGCGCCCGCCTGCGCCTGCTGCCCGCAGCACCGGCTTTGGCCGAGGCTGCGGCGGCTTATTACACCCGCAACCGGGCCTTCCTGCAGCCCTTTGAGCCGGTGCGGCCGGCGGCGTTTTACACGCCGGCGGGCCAGGCTGCCTGCCTGGCGCAGGAGCAGGCCGCGGCCGCGGCCCGCGCCGCGTTCCGCTGGTATCTCGTCCCGGCGGGTGCGTCCGGGCCGGTCATCGGGGCCGTCGGCCTGAACCATGTGGTGTGGGGGGCTTTCCGCTCGGCCTTTTTGGGCTATAAACTGGATGCCGGCTGGCTGAACCGGGGCCTGATGACCGAGGCCGTGGCCCTGGTGACGGCCTGCGCTTTCGGCAGCCTGGGGCTGCACCGCATCGAGGCCAACGTAATGCCCCGCAACGCCCCGTCCCTGCGGGTACTGGAGAAGAACGGCTACCGCAGCGAGGGGCTGGCCCGGCGGTATCTGAACATCAACGGCGTGTGGGAAGATCACATCCACATGGTGCGCCTGGCGGAGGACCTGCCGGCTGAGAGAGGGGGAAGCCACAATGGCTGAAGAGGAGAAAAAAACCGACGGAGCGCCCCGGGCGCCGGAACCCGCGGGGCCCGAACAGCCCCCGCAGGACAGGAGCGGCAACAACCTGGCCCTGGGCCTGTGCCTGGGGGTGCTGTTCGGCACGGTTTTCGACAACCTGGCGCTGGGCCTGTGCCTGGGGGCGGCCTTCGGGATGATTCCCTGGGGCAAGGGGAACAGGGGCGGCAAAGGCAACGGGGCCGGCGCGGCGTGAGGGCCCGCCTCCGGAACAGGCACACAGCAGAACGCGGCGGGCAGCCCCTTTCGGGGCGCCCGCCGCGTTTTTCCTGGATGGGTCCGCCGGTTGCCGGCTGCAGGCCGGCGGGGCAAAGCGCCGTTTACCGGTGCAAAAAGCGGTATACCGCCCGGCCGATGACCGTGGTGAGCGCGCAGCCCACCAGGGCTTCCACCAGCCCCTGGGCCCCCACGAACAGCACCGCAAAGGTGAGGGGGTTGGCCGCGCCCAGCGTGGCGGCCAGGTTCTGGATGTAGTCGGTGTGGTAGAACAGCGCCGCCAGGGTGCCGGTGAACAGCAGGGTGTTCAGCATCGGGCCGGCCAGGGCTGCGGCCCCGAAAGCCCACAGCGCCGGCTGGCCGCCCCGGGCGGGCCGGGCCAGGGCGCGGAACAGCACCCCCGCCAGCCAGCCCGCCAGGATGCGGGTGGGCACACACACCAGGAAGGTGAACACAGGGTTGATGCCCAGCAGCGCAGCCCCGAACATGCTGGAGCCAAAGCAGGTGCCGAAGCTGGTAAGGCCGAACAGCCCGCCCAGGAAGGCCCCGGCCGCCGGCCCCAGCAGGATGGCCCCCAGGGTGACGGGGATCATCAAAAACGAGATCTCCAGCCCCATGGTGCGCAGGTAGCCCAGAGGGGTGTAGGCCATCACCAGAACGATGGCTGCCAGCAGCGACAGCTGCACCAGGGCGCGTGTGTTTGTCTTTTTCATCAGTCATTCTCCTTTACTGCCGTTCCGCCTCAAGCCGCGGATACGGCGCAAGCGTATTTATGCCGCGCCTTCCATCTGCCCTGTGGGCGCGCGCCGCCGCAGCCGGCTGCAAACCGGCGGCCACGCGCCTATATAAGGTAATATAAAAGGCGTTGACATCAGGATTTGGTGTTGCGCCGATACAGCGCATACAAACCGTCCAGCACCAGGTGCGGATGCACCTGTACGGGATGGCGGCACAGCGGGGCAATCAGCTCCGCCGGCTCGCCGGTGGCCACGCAGGCCGGCGCCCGGCGCAGGCCCAGCGCCTGGCCGAAGCGGTCAAGCATGCCGTCGATCATGGCGGCGGTGCCGAACAGGGCCCCTGCCTGCATGCAGCTGACCGAGCCCGAACCCAGCACCCCGCAGGGAGGGACGGACAGGTCCACCTGGGGCAGCTGGGCGGTGCGCAGGCACAGGGCTTCCAGGCCCGTCCGCACGCCGGGCATCACCGCCCCGCCCCGCAGCGCCCCGGCTTCATCCAGGGCCAGCATGGTAACGGCGGTGTCCATGCTCACCACCACACAGGGCAGCGGGCCGCGCTCCTTGGCGGCCACGGCGGCGCACACCAGCTCGCCCCCCAGCTGGCCGGGGTCATCCATGCGGATGGCCAGGCCCGTCTTCAGGCCGGGGCCCACCACATACAGCCGCCCGCCGTACAAAAGGCCCAGAGCCCCCCGCACCCGGCCCAGCAGCGCCGGCACCACACAGGAGAGGATGGCCCCGTCCAGCCCCGCGGCGTCCACCTGATGCAGGGCCAGCACGGCCTGCATCTTGACGGCCAGCTCGTCGGCGGTGTCCGCCGCGGCGGTGTGCAGCGCGGCGCAGAACCGGCGCGTGCCCTCCTGGTAGCCGCCCAGCAGGATATTGGAATTGCTCACGTTCACACACAGCACCATGGCGCCGGCCTCCCTTCGGTTTGCGCCTATATATAGTAATATAATATGGCGGGAATTGCAAGAGAAGAATGGATCTGGTGCCAAAAAGAGGGAAGATCACAAGATATAGGCGCCGGCTGCAGGCGGCAAAAAAAGTTACAAAAAAGGCGAAAAAAGGAGTTGACAAAGGGGGTGCGGCGCGGTATAATAATCGAGCTGCCCGGGAGCGGGCGGCGCGGACCTTCAAAAGAGCGGAGACGCCTGAAAAAATCAGAAAAAACCTCTTGACAGACGGATTCAGATCTGATATAATAAACGGGCTGTCGCTTCGGAAGCGGCCGAGAGCTTTGAAAAAAATTCAAAAAAGGGCTTGACAAAAGATTCCGGATTT
>CALXBN010000012.1 GCA_944386555.1 uncultured Ruthenibacterium sp.
TGAACGAAGTGAAAGCCAGCGTCATTTAGGCGCTGGCTTTTGTCAAGGCCTTATAGGCCGCTCGTCATGCCACCCCTCTTAGGGGTGGTCATGACTTGCAAAACAGGAAAAAAGGAAACAGGCAGAAAGTGCTTGACAAACTGTACCGGCTGACTATAATAAATATATACCCCACCCCCGGGGGGTGTATGGTGCAGCGCCGAAGCCCTGCCGGGAAAAGGGGGATCGCAGACAGAAAGAGGTACCGACGATGGTCAAACAAAAATATGACGTGACAGGTATGACCTGTTCGGCCTGCAGCGCTCATGTGGAAAAAGCCGTGCGCAAATTGGCCGGGGTGGACGATGTACAGGTCAATTTGCTGACCAACAGCATGGTGATCACCAGTGAACAGCCTCTGGACGAGCGGGTCGTAGTGGACGCTGTTATCCACGCGGGTTACGGCGCCTGTCCGGCGGCATCCGGCGGTGCGGCGGCCCACGCATCGCCTGGGGCGGCAGTCCCGGCGGCCAAGCCCCGGGCAAACTCCGCCCAGGCGGAACTGGCCAATATGAAACAACGGTTGTGGGTGTCGTTTCTTTTCCTTATCCCGCTGATGTATGTGGCCATGGGCAGCATGGTGGGCCTGCCGCTGCCGGGTTTTCTGGCCGGATACGAAAACTCCGTGGCCTTTGGCATGGCACAGTTCCTGCTGGCCCTGCCGGTGGCGTATGTGAACCGCAAGTACTATCAGGTAGGCTTCAAAACCCTGTTTCACGGCGCTCCCAATATGGACAGCCTGATTGCCATCGGTTCCACAGCGGCCTTTGTGTACGGTGTGTTTGCCATTGTACGCATGGGCTACGGCCTGGGCGTGGGAGACACCGCCCTGGTGATGCAGTACCACCACGATATGTATTTTGAATCCGCCGCGATGATCCTGGCGCTGATCACCCTGGGCAAATATCTGGAGGCCCGCAGCAAGGGCAAAACCAGCGAAGCCATTGAGAAGCTGATGGACCTGGCCCCCAAAACGGCCACTGTGGAGCGGGACGGCCGGGAGCAGACCATCCCCGTGGAGCAGGTGCAGAAGGATGATGTGGTTTTGGTGCGCCCGGGCCAGAGCGTACCCGTAGACGGTGTGGTGCTGGAGGGAACTTCCAGCCTGGATGAGGCCGCCATCACAGGGGAAAGCATTCCCGTGGAAAAGGGCCCCGGGGACACGGTGATTGCAGCCACCATCAACAAGGCGGGATTCATCAAATTCCGGGCCACCAAAGTGGGTGAAGATACCACCCTGGCACAGATCATCCGCCTGGTGGAGGATGCCAGCGCCAGCAAAGCCCCCATTGCCAAACTGGCAGACAAGATCGCCGGTGTGTTTGTGCCCGCAGTGATTGCCGTCGCCGTGCTGGCGGCTGTGGTGTGGCTGCTGCTGGGCCAGACGGCGGAGTTCGCCGTTTCCACGGCCATCGCCGTGCTGGTCATCAGCTGCCCTTGCGCCCTGGGCCTGGCCACGCCGGTGGCCATTATGGTGGGCACGGGCAAGGGCGCTGAAAACGGCATCCTGATCAAATCCGGCGAAGCACTGCAGACGGCCCACAACGTGAACGCTGTGGTGCTGGACAAAACGGGTACCATTACCGAGGGCAAACCGGTGGTCACCGATGTGCTGCCGTTTGCTCAGACAGACGCCGCGGCCCTGGTGCGCATGGCCCTGGCCCTGGAGACCCCCAGCGAGCACCCTCTGGCCCAAGCCGTGGTGGCCTACGGCAAGGCCTGCGGCATGGAGGCTGCCCCGGTGCAGGATTTTTCCGCTGTATTCGGCCGGGGCGTTGCCGCCCGGCTGGACGGCGCGGCCGTCAGTGCCGGCAACGCCGCCATGATGGCTGAGTACGGCCCCTTGCCTGCTGAGGTACAGGCTGAACTGGAACGCCTGTCCGGTGAGGGAAAAACGCCCCTGCTGTTTGCCCGGGAGGGCCATGTGGTGGGTATCATCGCCGTGGCCGACACGGTGAAGCCCACCAGCGCCGCCGCCATCGCCGAACTGCAGCACATGGGCGTGGAGGTGACCATGCTCACCGGCGATAACCGCCGCACCGCCGCCGCCATCCAGCGGCAGACGGGCATCCGGAACGTGGTCGCCGAGGTGCTGCCCCAGGAGAAAGAGCAGCACGTGGCCCGGCTGAAGCAGCAGGGCAGGGTAGTGGCCACGGTGGGCGACGGCATGAACGACGCCCCGGCCCTGGCCCGGGCCGATGTGGGCATCGCCATCGGCGCCGGCACGGACGTAGCGATCGAGAGCGCCGACATTGTGCTGATGAAAAGCGATTTGCGGGACGTGGTGACGGCCATCCAGCTGTCGAAAGCCGTCATCCGCAACATTAAGGAGAACCTGTTCTGGGCATTTTTCTACAATACCCTGGGTATTCCTTTGGCGGCGGGCGTATTTTTCATCCCCTTCGCCATCAAGCTGAACCCCATGATCGGCGCGGCGGCCATGAGCCTGTCCAGCGTATTCGTGGTGTCCAACGCCCTGCGCCTCAAAAGGTTTAAGCCCCATTTCACCGCCCGGTCCGGACAGCCACTCGCTGTTTCGGTGCAGCCGGCAAGGCCATTGGTATCCGCGCCAGAAACCGCGCAAACCGCGCGGAATCAACCAAAAGAGAAGGAGAATGAAACCATGAAAACCGTAACCCTGCATGTGGAAGGCATGATGTGCCAACATTGCGTACAGCATGTGAAAAATGCCCTGGAGAAGCTGCCCGGTGTGCACGCCGACGTGAACCTGGAGGAAAAAACCGCCGCCTGCACCCTGGAGCAGGATACTGCCATGGACGCCCTGAGGGCCGCCGTGGCGGACGCCGGCTATGAAGTGTCCGGCGTGGATGCCGTATGAAAGCGGACAAAGCCGCTGTCACCCGGCTACTGAAGACGGCCCGGGGCCAGCTGGACGGCATTCTGGCCATGGTGGAGGACGACCGCTACTGTATCGACATCTCCAACCAGATTTTGGCCACCCAGTCTATTCTGTCCAAAGCCAACCGGGAGATCCTGCGGGCGCATATGTACGGCTGCGTGCAGGAAGCTTTCCAGCAGGGCAACGCCCAGCAGAAGATCGACGAGGTGCTGGCGCTGCTGGACAAAATGGCCAGGTAGCCGCCGCCGGAGGGCGCTGCCGCCAAACGGGAACAGCCCTCCAGCTTTGCATTGACAGCGCCCCCGGCCCCCGGGTATAATAAAAGAAAAGGCCGGGAGGAAGCATCATGAAAAAGCACCGACATTGGAGAGAACTGTTCCGCCAGCGTATTGCCCAGGTGGCCACCGGGGTGGAGATTCTCATCGCCATCCTGGTATTGCTGGCCATTGTGCTGGTGGGCGTGCGCGTGGTGTGGGAAGTGCTGGGCCTGGCGCAGGACCCTTCGGCCAGCGACCATTTTGACCAGGTGCTGGGCCACGCCTTCAACCTGATCATCGGTGTGGAGTTCATCAAGATGCTGGCCAAGCATACCCCCGGCTCCGCCATCGAGGTGCTGCTGTTCGCCATCGCCCGGAAATTGGTGGTGGAGCATCCCACTTCGGTGGATATGCTGCTGGGCATCATTTCCATCGCCCTCATCTTCATCATCCGCAAGTTCTGGTTCGTGCCCTCCTTCGGCGCCCACCTTCCCGACGGCAGTATCTCCGCCGATGAGGAGGACGGAGAGGAGGACGGAATGGTGGATATTCACTGAGGCCTGTCCTGAGAGACGCAAAACCAAGCCCCCCGGTGCCGGCGTCCCCTTTAAGAGATCGGTAGCGATGGCCCAAACGCCGTCGGTTTGACGAAACCGGAAAATCTCCGCCGCCGGCCCTGCAAAGGGCTGACCGGTATTGTATGAAAGGACCCGGCCTTCCCGGCGTAGTGGGAGCAACACAAGGCAGAGTGGGAAGGCGAAGCTTATCATAACCAAACATCACGCAAAAGGGTATGCCCAAACTCGGGCATACCCTTTTTTATTATATTCACCGATGGATTTTGTTCTCGTAAAATCACTGCCTTCCTTGAAAAGGGAGGCACCAGCAGAACGCGGAGCTCGGCCTATTTTTGGTTCTTTGCTTGCCGGGCGTGCCGGGGCGGCGGCAGGCTGGCACAGGTGGCTTCCACCAGGCGGGCCAGGAATTCCGGGTCATCCAGGTCCTCCACATACAGATAACGCGCGCCGGGGTGGGGCTCCACCTCCCGGGCACCGGGCAGCAGGTCCCGGCCGGCGGGCGTAATCTTCAGGCACAGCATATTGTCTTCAATGGTGCCGAAAAACTGTCCGGCCCGCCACAGGCCATATTCTCCCATCAGCGGACGGCAGCGCAGGGACGGCACCAGCCGCAGCTGGTCGGTGACATATTCCATAAAAATACGTGTTGTGGCCATGGCAATCTCTCAATCCTGGTGCTCATTGCGCACCCGGTAGCCCAGGGTCATCAGGCTGTCGCCCAGGTGCACGTTTTCCACGGTGATGCCTTCGTAATCCACCGAGAGATCATAGTGGCTGAAATTCCAAAAACCCTTGATGCCCATGCCCACCAGGATGGGTGCCAGCTGGCGGGCGCTGTCCCGGGGGATGCACAGCACGGCCACGTCGGGCACGCGGCCGGCGCACAGGGCCTCCAGATCCGCAATATTGCTGATGGGCACGCCGCAGTCCAGGGTTTTGCCGATCTCCTCCGGGCTTTTGTCGAAGGCGGCCATCAGGTGGTAGCCACGGGCCTCTGCCGTCAGATAGCCGGAGATGGCCCGCCCCAGCCGTCCGGTACCGATTAGGATGGTGTCCAGCTTGTTCTCGCTGAACAGCAGCTTCGAAATCTGGTCCGCCAGCACGTCGATGTGGTAACCGATGCCCTGCTGGCCGAAGCCGCCGAAACAGTTGAAATCCTGGCGCACCTGGCTGGCGGTGGTACCCATCATGCGGGCAAGTTCGCTGCTGGACACCTTCACCACGCCGTTTTTCTGCATTTCCAGTACATAACGATAATACTTGGGCAACCGTTTGATCACCGGCAGGGAAACTTTATTGGAGGTTACAGACATTGTTCTTTGTTCACCAACTTTTTCAAACTAGCCGCTGCGGTGCTCACATCGCCTCGATGGTGCGCATCACATAGTCGCCGAACTGGCTGCAGGTGCAGCCGGTGTCCCGGCCGGTCACCGTCAGGGCCTTGTCCTGGAACATGCAGTAATCCAGCGCGGCCTCCAGCTTGTCGGCCTTGTCCTGATAGCCGATGTGGCTCAGCAGCATCACGGACGCCCGCAGCATGCTGCAGGGGTCGGCATACCGGGCGCGGCCCTCCTTCACCATGCGGGGTGCCGAGCCGTGAATGGCCTCGAACATGGCATACCGCTTGCCGATGTTGCCGCTGCCGGCGGTGCCCACACCGCCCTGGAACTCGGCGGCCTCGTCGGTGATGATGTCACCGTACAAGTTGGGCAGTACAAACACCTGGAAGTCCCGCCGGCGCTTTTCGTCCACCAGCTTGGCCGTCATGATGTCGATGTACCAGTCGTCGGTGGTGATCTCCGGGTACTTTTGGCCCACCTCCTGGCACAGCCGCAGGAACTTGCCGTCGGTGGCTTTCACGATGTTGGCCTTGGTGACAATGGACACCCGGGTTTTGTGGTTGCGGTGGGCGTAGTCGTAGGCCAGTTCGGCAATGCGCCGGGTGCCGTCGGTGGTGGTGACGGTAAAGTCCACCGAGATGTCGTCCTCGGTCTCGAAGCCGCAGCTGCCCAGGGTGTAGGCGCCCTCTGTGTTCTCGCGGAAGAAGGTCCAGTCGATGCCCTGTTCGGGTACTTTTACCGGGCGCACGTTGGCAAACAGGTCCAGCGCCTTGCGCATGGCTACGTTGGCGCTCTCGATATTGGGCCACTCATCGCCGGCGCGGGGGGTGGTGGTGGGGCCCTTCAGAATCACATGGCAGGCCTTCAGCTCCTCCAGCACATCGTCAGGAATGGCCTTCATGCAGGCGGCCCGGTTCTCAATGGTCAGCCCGTCAATTTCCTTGAAGGTCACCTTGCCGCTGGCCACCTCGTCCGCCAGCAAAAAGCGCAGTACACGTTCGGCCTCGTGGGTGATGGTGGGGCCAATGCCGTCGCCGCCGCAGATGCCGATGACGATTTGGGGCAGGGCGGCATAGTTGATGAAATCGCCCTGGGCGCGCATATCTGCCACCCGCTGGCGCTGAGCCTCCAATAACTGCCCGAAGCGTTCTTTTGCCTGTTCAATATTTACCATGGGAATCATCCTCGCTTTCAAATGTTGTGGGTGGAAGAAGGGCGCGGCTCAGCGGCCCGCGCGCTCGCGGGTGTAGTTCAGCAGGCCGCCGGCGCGGATGATCTCCGCCTGACGGGGGCTGATCTGGCACAGCAGGGGAATCACCTGGCCGGCGGTGCGGTCGGTCAGCATCACATAGCCGCTGTCCAGGCCGCTCAGCACGCCGGTCAGGGTCAGGTCATGTCCCAGCTCGATCTTATCGTAGTCGTCGGCGTGTTCAAACTCCAAAGGCAAAATGCCGGCGTTCACCAGATTGGCCTTGTGGATACGGGCGAAGCTCTTGGCAATGACCGCCCGGATGCCCAGATACAAAGGCACCAGCGCGGCGTGTTCCCGGGAGGAACCCTGGCCGTAGTTGGCGCCGCCCACGATAAAGCCGCCGTCGGCCGCCTGCGCGCGGGCGGGAAAGTCCGGGTCGCATACTTCAAAGCAATATTGGGCCAGATGGGGGATATTGCTGCGGTAGGGAAGGATCTTGCTGCCGGCGGGCATGATGTGGTCGGTGGTGATATTGTCGCCCACCTTCAAAAGGCAGGGCAGGCTCATTTCATCGGTCAGGGCTTTGGCCGTGGGAAGGGGCTTGATATTGGGCCCCCGCAGCACTTCCACGCTGGCAGCTTCCTCCTCGGCGGCAGGCAGGTCAACCATATTGTCATTTACCGCAAAATGCTCCGGCATGCGAATGCCTTCTACCGGGGGCAGGGTGGTGGGGTCGGTGATATAGCCCGTCAGGCAGCTGGCGGCGGCGGTCTCGGGGCTCACCAGGTATACGCCGGCGTCTCGGGTGCCGCTGCGGCCCTCAAAGTTGCGGTTGAACGTGCGCAGGGACACGCCGCCGGAGTTGGGGCTCTGGCCCATGCCGATACAGGGGCCGCAGGCACTCTCCAGAATGCGGGCGCCGGCATTCAGCAGGTCGGCCAGCGCGCCGTTTTCGCTGAGCATTGTCAGCACCTGGCGGCTGCCGGGCGCAATGGCCAGGCTCACCTCGGGGCACACGGTTTTGCCTTTCAGCATGGCGGCCACAGTCATGAGGTCCGTATAACTGGAGTTGGTGCAGCTGCCGATGCACACCTGGTCCACTTTGGTCATGGCCAGGCTGCGCACAGGTTTTACGTTGTCCGGGCTGTGGGGGCAGGCTGCCAGAGGTGACAGAGACGACAGGTCGATATCGATCACCTCATCGTACACCGCGTCGGCATCGGCGGACAGTTCCACCCAGTCCTCCGGGCGCCCCTGGGCCAGCAGGAAGGCGCGGGTCACTTCATCGCTGGGGAAGATGGAGGTGGTGGCGCCCAGTTCGGCGCCCATGTTGGTGATGGTGGCCCGCTGGGGCACCGACAGTTTTTTCACGCCTTCACCGCCGTACTCGATGATTTTCCCCACACCGCCCTTCACGGTCATGATGCGCAGTACCTCCAGGATCACGTCCTTGGCGCTCACCATGGGGCGCAGCGCGCCGGACAGGCGCACCAGCATCATTTTGGGATAGGGGATGTAATATGCGCCGCCGCCCATGGCCACGGCTACATCCAGCCCGCCGGCGCCCATGGCCAGGCAGCCGATGCCGCCGGCGGTGGGCGTGTGGCTGTCCGACCCGATCAGCGTCTTTCCGGGTTTGGCAAAGCGCTCCAGGTGTACCTGGTGGCAGATGCCGTTGCCCGGGCGGGAATACCGCACGCCGATCTTCTTGGCGATGGTGCGGATGAAACGATGGTCGTCCGCGTTCATAAAGCCGCTTTGCAGGGTATTGTGATCAATGTACGCAACACTCAGCTCGGTTTTTACCCGGGGGATACCCATGGCTTCATATTCCAGATAAGCCATGGTGCCAGTGGCGTCCTGGGTGAGGGTCTGGTCAATATGCAGCCCTATCTCGCTGCCGGGCGCAGGGGTACCCTCTACCAGGTGCGCGTCGATGATTTTTTGTGCGATCGTCTTTCCCATGGATGCTTTCTCCTCTCCTTGCGCCGGCCGCCGTGCGGGGGAAGGGCCTGGCAGCAGATATACACTACTAATAATAGAGGTTTTTGCTTACATTGTCAATGAATTGTCAACTGTTTCATCGGCTGTTTCGCCGGCGCCCTGCACATTGGCACCGGCGAAGGGCTCCGATGCGTCCCCGGGGCCCTGGGCCGCCTGGCCGGGCACCTGCAGGGTGCTCACGTTGCGGGTGCCGCTGATGCGCCCGTACAGGTATTCGTGTTCGCTGCCCAGCAGTTTGGACAGCGTCCCCGCGCAGAACAGGCAGATCACCACCGCCAGCATCGCGCACCCTGCGGCCCCCAGGCCCAGCAGCAGCGGCTGGCCTGCCTGCAGGCACACATCCATCAGCCAGAAAGCATACCAGGGTGCCGGCAGCACCAGGCCGTACAACAGGCCATAGCGAAGCAGGTACTGCCACAGGCGGGGCGGCCGGCCCCGGCGGTCTGCCAGGCGCAGGTGCAGGAACGCCTTGCCCGGTGTGCGGCCCCGGCACAGCCACTGCAGAAGGACAAAGTACAGCAGCACCCCGGCTGCGTACACCAGCCCTTTGGCCCACTGCATCTGCCGCAAAGCGGGCCACAGCCGCACGGCCGCGGCTTCGGCAGCCAGATACAGCAGGTACAGGAATACCCAATCCAGCCCCAGGGCCAGAACGCGGCGCAGGAAAGGCACGCGCTTGCCTTTCTGGTAGGCGCGGCGGTCCAGCTCTTCCCGGCTGGGCAGAAAAAAGCAGATCACTGGAGCCGCCAGCCAGCCAAGGGCTGTGCCCAGGGTATTGTTGATGAAATCGTTGATGTCGAACAGTCGGTAGGGCCGGGGGTACAGCCCGTACAGGCCGGTCAGCTGGGTCAGTTCCAGAAAGGCGCAGCAGGCAAAGCCGATGAGCACCGCCTGCCAGAACCGCCGGCGGAAGTAGTAGCGAAGGTATACCCCCAAAGGGAAGAACATGCACACGTTGAAAAACATTTCCCAGAACGCGCGGGATTTCAGTACGGCAATGTAGGCGTTCAGCGTGGTGAAATCCTGGGGGTTTTCGGCCAGAAATTCCAGCAGGCTGGCGCCGGGCACCAGGTTCATGGCAGGGCCGGTGCTGGCGGCCACGGCTTCCGGGTCCGGCAGAGGCAGGATGGCCAGGAAATAGGCCGTCAGACAGTACAGCACAAAGGAGTACACCACTGCCGTGCGCAGCAGGGGGATCGAACCGAATTTTTTATATTGAAACAGCATATAGGGCAGGGTGATCACCGCTGCCAAAATCGGGAACGTCATCACCGCGATGCCGATCACCTGCAGATAAGATTCCATGAAGAAGGCCTCCTTTCCCTCTATACACGCAACGAGGGATGTCTCCATTTTACCCCAAAGTGTCCCGCGGGACAAGGGCGCAGAATAGCAGGCTGCCGGGCCGGGCAACCTAGGATGTGTCCGAAAATGCCGGGCGGCGCCGTTTCGGGCTCCGCCGGCCGGAGCGCAAAGAAAAGGAGAGATTGTCCATGTACACATCCGAGGAACGCACCCCGCAGGCAGACCCGCAGGAGGGAGCCCGATGCACGCAGCTGGATCAGGAATATATGGTGGAAACCGGCAGCGTGCTGCGCACCCGGGGGCCCCACGCCATCCACTGCCTGACGGTGATCGGCCAGATCGAGGGCCACTCCGCCGCCCCCGCGGGCCAGAAGACCACCAAGTACGAGCATGTGATCCCCCAGCTGGTTTCCATTGAAGAGGACCCGGAGATCGAGGCGCTGCTGGTGATCCTGAACACCGTGGGCGGTGACGTGGAGGCGGGCCTGGCCCTGGCCGAGCTGATCGCCGGCATCTCCAAGCCCAGCGCCACGCTGGTGCTGGGGGGCGGGCATTCCATCGGCATTCCCCTGGCGGTAGCCGCCCGGCGCAGCTTTATCGTACCCACTGCCACCATGACGGTACACCCGGTACGCCATGCGGGGCTGCTGCTGGGCGTGCCCCAAACCATGCGCTATTTTGAGCAGATGCAGCAGCGCATCACCGGCTTTGTCACCCGCCATTCGTCCATCTCGGCCCGCCGGTTCACCCAGCTGATGATGAACACCGGCGAGATGGTGATGGATGTGGGCAGCGTGCTGGACGGCGAGGCGGCCGTGCGGGAGGGGCTGATCGACCAGATGGGCACCCTGGGCGATGCGCTGCACTATCTGTATGGCCAGGCGGAAGCAGCCCGCACAGCCCCTGCCCGGCCGGCAGCGGGCCGGACGGAAAAGGCAGCCCGCCCCGCAGCGCGCCGGCGCCGTATCCAAACGGCTGGCGCAAAATAAATATTGTGCCCGGGCCGATTTGGTGGTAAAATGTATACGGGTTTGTTTGCCCATTTTTTATTTTTCGGTTTGATACTGCCTGCGCCTGACGCAGGCACTACATAGAGGGGTAACCATGGCGACAAAACGTTCATCTGCGAATACATCGGCAAAAAGACGGCCTGCGGCCCGCGGGCGGAAGAAAAAACCGGAGCTGTCCCGGGAGTGGAGCATCGCGCTGCTGATCGCCGCGGTGTTGGCGGCGGCGCTCACCTATGTACAGGGGGAATCGGGCTGGGCCTGGGCACGGGCCAACCTGCTGTTCGGCGTATTTGGCCCGGCGGCCTATCTGCTGGCCCCGGCGCTGGGCTGGCTGGCGGTGCGTGTGTCCATTGGCCAGCCGGTGAAAGCGCTGACGGCCAAGCTTCTGCTGGGTATGGCCCTGCTGTGCGGGCTGGCGCTGGTGTTTTCCGGAGCGGACCTGACGGGTCTGTCCTTCCAGGACGGGATGATCGCCCTGCACCAGGCCGCCGCACAGCGAACCTGGCCGCTTTCGGGTGGTGTGCTCAGCGCCCTGTTTGGCTGGAGCCTGCTGGCCCTGCTGGGACGCCCGGGGGCCAATATCGTGCTGGTGGTGCTGGCGGCGGCAGGCGTGCTGCTGCTCACCAATACCACGCCCGGTGACCTGTACTTCTTTGTCAATGGGAAGGCTGCCGGCGCGCGCCGGCGGCATGAGGAGGCCCGCCAGCGGCGAGCCGAACAAATGCGCCTGAACGAAGCGGCCCGGCGGGAAGCAGAAAACCGTCCGCAGCCGGCCGGCGAAGAACTGGTGGACCATTCTGCCTACGAAGCCGCCAAGGCATCCCGCCGGCGCGCGGCCATTGATATCGACCTGGGCGAGGATCAGCTGGCGGAATCCGCCGTTCTGCACGAGGAAGAAAAGCCCGTTATCGGCCCGGGCGGCACCTTTGGTATGTTCCCGCCCCGCCGGCGTCCGCAGCCGGCTGCCGGGACGGGCGGAAGCGGGGAAGAGGCGCATCCTCAGGCTGAAGTACAGCTGCCGCCCACCCACAAAGGCACCGAGACGCCCTTGGCACCTGACGGCCAGCCGGTGGCGGATGAACCTAGCGGGGAAGAGGCGGCAGTCCCGGCCGCGGATGAAGCCTCCCAGCTGGCGGATCTGGTCCGGCGTGCAGTAGGCGCTGCGGAACAGCCCGCTGCGGCGTCTGCGGCCGCACCGGCTCCGGCGCAGCCGGTGGAACAGGACGGCTACGCCTACCCGCCGCTGAGCCTGTTCCAGAAAGCCAAGCCCGCCGACGAGCAGCATATTGAAGCGGAGCTGACCCGCAATGCCGACCTGCTGGTCAAGACATTGGAGAGTTTCGGTGTGCACACCCGCCTGCAGGACATCAGCCGCGGTCCCGCCGTCACCCGGTACGAGCTGCAGCCCCAGGCCGGCGTGAAGATCAGCCGCATCACGGGACTGTCCGACGATATCGCACTGAACCTGGCCACCGGCGGTGTGCGCATCGAGGCGCCCATTCCCGGCAAAGCCGCCGTAGGCATCGAGATCCCCAACAAAACCCGCACGATGGTCACCCTGCGCAGCGTGCTGGAATCCCAGGCGTTTTCCACCAGCAAAAAGCCGCTCACTTTCGCCGTGGGCATGGACATCGCCGGCAACTGTGTCATCGGGGATCTGGCCAAAATGCCTCACCTGCTCATTGCCGGAACCACCGGCAGCGGTAAATCCGTGTGCACCAATTCCATTATCATGAGCTTCCTGTATCGCTGTGCACCCCAGAAACTGCGCATGATCCTCATTGACCCCAAGATGGTGGAATTCGCCCAGTACAACGGCATCCCGCACCTGCTGATGCCCGTAGTCACCGAGCCGCGCAAAGCTGCCGGAGCACTGGGCAGCGCTGTGGCGGAAATGGAAAAACGCTACCATCTGCTGGCTGAAAACAGCGTGCCCAACATCGAGGAATACAACGCTCTGGCGGAAAACGACCCCGCATTGGAGCCCATGCCCTATATTGTCATCGTCATTGATGAGCTGGCCGATTTGATGATGGTGGCCGGCAAAGAGGTGGAGGACTACATCTGCCGTATTGCGCAGAAGGCCCGCGCTGCAGGCATGCACCTGATCGTGGCGACCCAGCGCCCCTCGGTAGATGTGATTACCGGCCTGATCAAGGCCAACATTCCCAGCCGCATCGGCCTGACGGTGATGAGCCAGGTGGACAGCCGCACCATCCTGGACACCGGCGGAGCGGAAAAGCTGCTGGGCAACGGCGATATGCTGTATATGCCGGTGGGTGTGAACAAACCCCTGCGCGTACAGGGCACATTTGTGCGCTCGGCCGAAATCCGCGCGGTGATCGAATTCATCAAAAAACATGCCGGCGCCGACTACAACCAGGAAATGATCGCCGAGATGGAAAAACGGGCCGCCGCAGACAAAGGCGGTTCCGGCGGGACGGGAGACGAGGACGACGATTCCCGTGACCCCATGTTTGCCACCGCAGTGGAGGTGGTTATCGATGCGGGCATGGCCTCCACCAGCCTTTTGCAGCGCCGGTGCAAGCTGGGCTATGCACGGGCTGCGCGCATCATGGACGAAATGGAGCAGCAGCACATCATCGGCCCCTATGAGGGCTCCAAGCCCCGCCAGGTGCTGATCGACCGCACCCAGTGGATCGAGATGACTATGCAGCAGCAGGCCGACCGGGACCCCAACCCCTGATGGCTGAAGGAAAACAGGAAATTGCGTGCGGGCGCGGAGGCCCCGGCTCCGGCCGTCTCCGCGCCCGCACGGCTACAACTGCAAAGGAGCGACTATGACCCCCAATACCCAGTTCCTGCCCCTGTGCCGGGCGGATATGCGGGCCAGGGGCTGGCAGGACGTGGATTTCGTGCTGGTCACCGGCGACGCCTATATCGACCACCCCAGCTTTGGCGCGGCCATCATCGGCCGTGTGCTGGAAGCCGCCGGCTTCCGGGTGGGCATCATCAGCCAGCCCGATTATACCACGCCCGACAGTATGAAAGAGTATGGGCGCCCACGGTACGGCTTCTTCATCGGCGGCGGCAATGTGGACAGCATGGTGGCGCACTATTCGGTGGCCAAGATCCGCCGCCGGCGGGACGAATACACCCCCGGCGGTGTGGCCGGCAAACGGCCGGACCGCTGTGCCACCGTGTATACCCGCCTGGCCAAAGCGGCTTATCCGGACCTGCCTGTGGTGCTGGGCGGCCTGGAAGCCTCCCTGCGGCGCTTTGCCCACTACGATTACTGGTCGGATACCGTGATGCCAAGCATCGCCGAAAGTTCCGGAGCCGATCTCATCAGTTTCGGCATGGCAGAGCACCAGACGGTGGCCCTGGCCCGCCGTCTGGCTGCCGGCGAACCGGCGGCGCACATCACCGATGTGCCCGGCACCTGCTATTTGACAGACTTTGAAAGCCTGCCCGCCAAATATGTGGAATGTGCCTCTTACCAAAAAGTAGCCGGGGACAAGCTGGCTTATGCAAAGGCATGCCGCATCCAGATGGACAACCAGGACCCCGCCAGCGCCGTGCCGGTGGTGCAAAAGCAAAGCGAACGGTATCTGGTGCAGAATGTCCCGGCGGCGCCGCTGACCCGGCGGGAGCTGGACGCGGTGTACGCGCTGCCTTTCACCCGGCGGGTGCATCCCTCTTACGACGCGCTGGGCGGCGTGCCTGCCATTGCCGAGGTGGAATTCTCCGTAGCCCACAATCGGGGCTGCTTCGGCGGGTGCAATTTCTGCGCCATCACCATGCACCAGGGCCGGCGCGTCACAAGCCGCAGCGCCGACAGCGTGGTGGCCGAGGCGGAAATGCTCACGGGGCTGCCCGGCTTCAAAGGCTATATTCACGATGTGGGCGGCCCTACGGCCAACTTCCGCCTGCCCAGCTGCGCGGGGCAGATGCGCCGGGGCGTGTGCGGCGGCGGCAAGCACTGCCTGGCCCCCAGCCCCTGTAAGGAGCTGATTGTGGATCACAGCGAGTACTTATCCATCCTGCGCCGGGTGCGGGCGCTGCCCGGGGTGAAAAAGGTGTTCATCCGCAGCGGCATCCGGTACGATTACCTGATGCTGGACAAAGACGAGACATTTTTCAAAGAGCTGGTGCAGTACCACGTCAGCGGCCAGCTGAAGGTGGCCCCCGAGCACTGCGCGCCCAACACGCTGCGCCATATGGGCAAGCCGCCGGTGGAGGTGTTCAACCGCTTCGCCAAACGGTTCTATGAGCTGACACGCCAGGCAGGCAAGCAGCAGTATCTGGTGCCCTACCTGATGAGCAGCCATCCGGGCAGTACCCTGAAAGACGCGGTGATTCTGGCCGAATACCTGTACCGCCACAAAATGCGCCCGGAACAGGTGCAGGATTTTTACCCCACGCCGGGTACGGTGTCCACATGTATGTTCTACACCGGCCTGGATCCTTACACATTGCAGCCCGTCTATGTGGCGCGGGACCCGGAGGAGAAAGCCATGCAGAGGGCGCTGCTGCAGTACTATGACCCCAAGAACGCACAGCGGGTGCGCAAGGCGCTGCATATCACCCACCGGGAGGATCTGATCCCTCTGCTGGTGCCGGATGTACCCCGTACCAGGCGCGCGCCGAAGGAGATCGTACTGCATCTGCCGCCCCGCCCGGGCGCAGGAAAACCCGGCGGCAGGAAGGGGGCGGACGCATGTCGAAATACCGGGCGCGGTACCGGCGCCGCAAGGCAGTCAGCCAGGCAAAAAGGCAAGCGGCGCGGGCGCTGAAGGCGGCTGCGGCCGGGGCAATGGCCCTGGCGCTGCTGGCTGCCTGCATAATCACCGCCGGCGAGTACCTGGACTGGCCCACACCCACTTGGGCGCAGATCTGGGCACGCCTGGATATCAGCCGCACGGTGCAGGTGCCGCAGGCCAGTGAAGGCGCCGAAACCCGCATCCACTTTATCGATGCCGGCCAGGCGGACGCCACGCTGCTGGAGCAGAGCGGCCATTTTGCCCTGGTGGATGCGGGCCTGCGGGAAAACCAGGAACGCCTGGCCGCATATCTGGAAGCAGCCGGAACGCAGGCGCTGGATTATCTGATCCTCACCCATCCTCATGCCGACCACATCGGCGGTATGGCGTACATTCTGCGCCGGTTTCCGGTGGAACAGCTGCTGCTTGCCCAAACGGACGGCCTGGACGGAACGGATGCCTATGCCCTTGACAGCCTGTTGGATTTGGCCGGTGAGCTGGAAGTGCCGGTGGATATTCTGGACGCCGGAGACCGGTTCGCTTTGGGCGAGGGGGAGATGCAAGTGCTGGTAACAGGGCTGGACGACGGGAACGTCAATGATTTGTGCCCGGTAATGCGCTTTACCGCGCCGCATATCCGGTATTTGTTCACCGGCGATGCCGAACAGCCGGTGGAGCAAAAAGCCCTGGACGCCTGGCTCAGCCTGCGGGCCGATGTGTTCAAAGCGGGCCACCACGGGTCCTCCACGTCCAACAGTGTGGATTTTGTGCGGGCTGTGGCGCCGGATTTTGCAGTGGTCAGCTGCGGGGCCGAAAATGACTATGGCCATCCCCATGCCGCGGTGCTGCGGGCGTTCCGCAGCGCGGGCACGCAGGTGTATCGCACCGATCAACTGGGAGACATTGTTTTCTATGTGGATGATGAGGGCATCATCCAGCTGGCGGCCGCAAAGGTGGCCGGCCCGGCAGCTGCCGCATAAGTACGGGCAAACCCTGTCCCGGACGGCGGGCGTCTCGGCCGCACGGCAGAGAGGTCAGCATAACAAAGGCGGCCGGGCCTCTTTCAGGCAGGCGTGTACGTTGCCCGCACCGGCCGGCGGCTGCAGCGCGAACTTTTGGCGCGCGCTTTTGAATCAGCATTAAAAAGAGAGAAGCGGCACAGCGCTTCTCTCCGATAGAAGGCAAAATGTACGGCGGGCTTCGGCGTCATACGATTTGCTCTTTGCCGAATACCTGCCCCGGCAGCAGCAGGCGCTGCAGGTCTTCTTTGCGGCAGCTGTCTTCCCATGTGCGGTAGGGGGCCCGATCCATACTGCCGTCCAGAACCAGCGCGCGGCAGCCCATGGCGGACCAGCGGGCTTCGAACAGCAGCCGCGGCACCTGCCGCGCACCGGTCAGCGGGTCCATCAAATAATAGAACTCTTCGTCATAACCGTAAAGCAGCAGACAATGCAGATTGGCGTAAGGGTGATAGGTTTCCCCGCTGCCGGATAACAGCCAGGTGAAGCTTTCGGTCAAACGGGGTTCCTCCATCTCAATGGTAGCCCATACCACCACGGGCCGCCCCTGGGCCAGTGTGGCCCGCAGGTCCTTGGCTGTGCATCCGGTTATATCCACTGCCCGCAAATCAGAACCGGCTTGGGCCAGATATGCGTTGGCACCTGCCTGCAGTGCGCCGGCAAAGCAGTAAAATCCGTCGTCGGCAGGGTCGCCGGCATAAGCCTGTTCGGGGTCGGGTCCGTATGTATCGAACAGGGTGCGGGCAAACTCCTGGCGCGGGATATAATCATAGGCCAGCGTCTGCTTGTCCGCGGAAAAGCCGTAGCACTGCAGCAGCATGGCCAGCGAAGTGGCCTCACAGCCGTTGGGCAGCTCCGGCCATTGGTAGATGGATTGAACAGGCAGCTGCACGCTGGCGGGCAGGGGCTTTTTTTGTTTGAGCTGGCTGACAGCCGGCCCGGCCTGGGCCTGGACGGAAAGGGCGGGAGGATCTGCTGACCAGGCTGCCGCAGCGCACAGAACCATGGCTCCGGCGCACAAGGCCGCTGCCAGATGCATGCCCAGGCGGCTTGGCTGCAGCCAGTGGGCCATTTGATACCGTGCCTGCGGCGCATCCATCTGCGCATTCCCCCTTTCGCAGTTTAGTATAGCACAGTGATGGGTGAAATGTAGGTGCCCAGTGTATTTTCCCGACTTTTTTCACACTTTTCCGCAGTGCCGGGCACACGGGGCCGTCACCAAAATGCAATGTTTTGTGCAAAAAAACCAAAATCCATCGGAAACATGCCGGAAATTTGCCCCTCCGTCACTATACGGAGAGCGGCCTTTTATGATATACTTTAACATAATAAAACGTGAAAGGCACCTGCGGAGCGGCTTTCATGTTTGAATGCTTGTGTTAGGGAGGAGATCACGATGAAGAAGCTTATTTCCATTCTGCTGTCCGCTGCTTTGGCCTGCGGCTTGGCCGCCTGCGGCGGCGCGTCATCCTCGGGTGCGCCGGCCTCCGGCTCTGCCGCGTCCGCAGCTTCTGCGCCCCAGGGAGAGGCTGCGTATACCGTCGGCATCTGCCAGCTGATGGAACACGAGGCGCTGGATTCCGCAACCCAGGGCTTCAAGGACAAACTGGAGGAGCTGCTGCCCGGCCAGGTGGCCTTTAATGAGCAGAACGCCCAGGGTGAGACCACCAACTGTGCCACCATCGTCACCAAATTCGTCACCGACGGGGTGGATTTGATCATGGCCAACGGAACCAATGCTGTGAAGGCTGCCAAAGAGGCAACCGGTGAGATCCCGGTGGTGGGCACTTCCGTCACCAGCTATGAGGGATCCGGCCTGGTGGACAGCGACGATGCCCCCGGCGCCAACGTTACCGGCACGTCCGACTATAATCCGGTTACCAACCAGATTGAACTGCTGAAAGCCTTGGCACCTGATGCCCAGACCATCGGCATCGTGTACTGTTCCGGTGAGGAAAACAGCCAGATCCAGGCAGATGAAGCAAAGGCGGCCCTGGAGGCCGAGGGCTACACCGTGGAATTGTACACCTTTGCCGAGACCAGTGAGATGAGCACGGTGTTTACCCAGGCGGCCAGCGAGGTGGACGCCTTCTATGAGCCCACCGACAACCTGGTGGCCGCCAATATGGAGCTGGTGCGCAGCGTCACCGTTCCCGCGGGCAAGGTGGTCATCTGCGCCGAGGGCGGCATGGTGGAAAACGGCGGCCTGGCCAGCTACGCCGTGGATTACTACAGCCTGGGCCAGGCGGCGGCCGAACAGGCGTATGAGATTTTGACGGAAGGCTCTGACCCGGCGGCCATGCCCATCCAGGTGATGAGCACCGACCAGCTGGAGCTGGTGGTGAATGAAGAGGTGGCGGCCGAGCTGGGGATTGACACCTCCGTGCTGGACTGATAGAATGTAAAAAAACGGAACACCGGCAGGTGCAAGCGCAGGCCGCGGCCACACCGCGGCACGGCGCGGCATCGCGCCGGTGCTTTTCCGTATGGCGGCGCAGTGCGCCGGCAAGTGAATAGGGAGGAATCATCATGAATTTGGCTTCGCTGATCAACGCCATGCCCGGCAGCGTGGCCCAGGGGCTGATCTATGGCATCCTGGCGCTGGGGGTGTATATCACCTTCAAAGTGCTGGATTACGCGGATCTGACTGTGGACGGCAGCCTGGCTACCGGCGGTGCGGTGATGGCCGTGGCGATGGTGGCGGGCGTAAATCCCTGGCTGTGCCTGGTGTTGGCGGCGCTGGCCGGCATGGCTGCCGGGGCCGTCACCGGCTTTCTGCACACCACCTTTGGCATCCCGGCCGTACTGTCGGGTATCCTGACGCAGTTGGCGCTGTATTCGGTGAATATGCGCATCATGGGCAAATCCAATGTGTCGGTGGGCGTGGACCAATACCCGCTGCTGGTCAGCCTGCGGTACATTGGCAGATCCATCCTGTGGGGGGCGGTGTTTGTAGCGGCGGTCATTGCCCTGCTGTACTGGCTGTTTGGCACTGAAATCGGCAGCGCTGTGCGCGCCACAGGCACCAATCCCAACATGTCCCGGGCGCAGGGCATCAACACCGGCCGCATGAAGCTGCTGGGGCTGATGATCTCCAACGGGCTGGTAGGCCTGGCCGGGGCCCTGTATGCCCAGTACCAGGGCAATGCGGATGTCAACATGGGCCGCGGCGCCATTGTCATCGGCCTCGCCAGTGTCATCATCGGCGAGGTGCTGGGTGAAGCCATTTTCGGCAAATATTTCAACTTCGCGGTGCGGCTGGCCTGTGTGGTGGCCGGCGCCATTATTTACTATGCGGTTATTGCCGTGGTGCTGTGGCTGGGCCTGAATACCCAGGACCTGAAGCTTATCAGCGCGCTGTTTGTGGCGGTGGCGCTGGCGGTTCCGTATCTGCGCGGCAAACGCCGGCCCCGGAAAAAGCCCGCCCAAACGGGAAAGGAGGTTTGAGTCATGCTGAAATTGGAGCATATCAGCAAAACCTTCAATGCGGGCACCATCAATCAGCGGGTGGCCCTGGATGATGTCAGCCTGACGCTGAACGACGGCGATTTCGTCACCGTGATCGGCGGCAACGGTGCGGGCAAGTCCACTATGCTGAACGCTATTGCCGGTGTGTGGCCGGTGGATGAGGGGCGCATCCTCATCGACGGCCAGGATGTGACGGCGCTGCCCGAGTACAAACGGGCGGCTTTCCTGGGCCGCGTATTCCAAGACCCTATGACCGGCACGGCCGCTACCATGGGAATCGACGAGAACCTGGCTATGGCGGCCCGGCGGGGCCAGCGGCGCACACTGCGCTGGGGCATTAGCGGCGCCGAACGCGAGCGGTATGCCCAGCTGCTGAAAAGCCTGGGGCTGGGCCTGGAAACGCGCCTTACCAGCAAGGTGGGCTGCTTTCGGGCGGCCAGCGGCAGGCGGTCACACTGCTGATGGCCACGCTGAAAAAGCCCAAACTGCTGCTTTTGGACGAGCATACCGCAGCGCTGGACCCGAAGACCGCCGCCAAAGTGCTGGACCTTTCCAATCAGATCGTGCAGGAAAACGGCCTGACCACCATGATGATCACCCACAATATGAAGGACGCCATCAAATACGGCAACCGGCTGATCATGATGAATGAAGGGCGCATCATTTATGATGTGTCCGGCGAGGAAAAACGGAGCCTGCAGGTCACTGATCTGTTGGCCAAATTTGAAGCTGCCGGCGGCGGGGATACCGTCACCGACAGCATGGTGCTGGGCTGATGGCGGCGCACACTGCCGCCGGGCCCGGCCCGGCTGTCCCGGCGCCGGCGCTTCTGGATGCGGTGCTGTTCGATTTGGACGGCACTCTGATCCACTCGGCGCCGGGTATCCTGGAGAGCTTCAAGTATGCCTTCTGGCAGTTCGGCGTGGTGATGAACGAGGACCAGCTGCGCCCGTTCATGGGGCCGCCGCTGCGCCAGAGCTTCGCCGGGGTGCTGGCCCCGGAAGAAGTGGAGAGAGCCGTGCGGCTGTACAGGGATTATTATGCCATTCACGGCCAAGAGGGCTGCTGCGTCTTTCCCGGCGTGCCGCAGATGCTGGCTGCCCTGCGCAAGGCGGGCTGCACACTGTGCATTGCCACCAGCAAAGCCAGGGAAGTGGCCCTGCAGGTGCTGGCCCACTACGGCTTGCTGGACGCCTTTGATTATGTGGGAGGCGCTTCCATGGATGCCAGCCTGGACACCAAGACGGCGGTGCTGGCCCATGTGCTGGCCCGGCCCGGCCTGCAGGGAAAACAGGCTGTGATGGTGGGCGACAGGGACAACGATATGCAGGGCGCGGCGGACTGTGCCCTGCCCGCTGTAGCCGCCGCCTGGGGTTATGCTGCACCCGGGGAACTGGAGGCCTGGCACCCGGCATATCTTGCGCCGGATGTACCGGCGCTGCAGGCCTGGCTGCTGGCCCGCTGCATCGGGGGCAAAAGGGCAACCTGAAAGAGAAAAGGGGAGAGCGATTTGCAAATCACTGTCTTGGGCTGCGGCCGCTGGGGGTCATTTTTGGCCTGGTACCACGGCCAGCACCGGCCCGTCATGCTGTGGGGGCGGCCCGGTTCCAAGGGGCTGGCGGCCCTGCGTCAAACGCGCCGCAACGGTTATGTGCAGCTGCCGGATTCGGTGCGGTGCACCGACGATCTGATGGCAGCCCTGGCCTTTGCCGATACGGTGATCATCTCCATCAGCGCCCAGCAGCTGCGGGCGCTGGCCCGGCAGCTGAACGCCTGCCCTGCAGCGGGCAAAACCTTCATTCTGTGCATGAAGGGCCTGGAATGTGATACGGGCAAGCGCCTGACCCAGGTGTTCCGGGAGGAGCTCAACCAGCCGGCAGATGTGGCCGTGTGGGTAGGCCCCGGCCATGTGGAGGATTTTACCCGCGGCATCCCCAACTGCATGGTGGTGGATTCCGATGACCCTGCCGTGGTGGACCGGATTGTGGAGGCATTCTCCGGCGAACTGATCCGTTTGTATAAGGGGCGGGATCTGCTGGGCACGGAGATCGGCGCGGCGGCCAAAAATGTGATCGGCATTGCCGCCGGTATGCTGGACGGCAAAGGGCTTTCCAGCATGAAAGGGGCGCTGATGGCCCGGGGTGCCCGGGAGGTGGCCCGGTTGATCCGCGCCATGGGCGGAAGCGAGCTGTCCGCCTACGGCCTGTGCCATCTGGGGGATTACGAGGCTACGCTGTTCTCCCCCCACAGCCATAACCGCCAGTTCGGCGAGAACTTCATCCAGGGCAAACCTTATGGACAGCTGGCCGAGGGCGTGCCCACGGCCAAAGCCATGGTGGCCCTGGGCCGCCGGTATGGTGTGGAGCTTCCTATCAGCGAGACCGTTTACCGCATACTGTACGAGGATGTGGATGCTGGCGGCGTGCTGTCCGCCCTGTTTGCCCGCCCGGTCAAAGGCGAGTTCGATTTGTAAGCGGCCGCTGAAAACTGCAGGGGTTCCGCCAGCCGTCATACACTGTCACTGCGCACTTTCCGTGCCGCCGGCATGGGGTGCGCCTTTTGTTTTGGGAGGGACAGCAAGATGGGCGATTGGTTTACCGTAGAGGCTGTTTCCGGCGATACGTTTGCCATCAGCGAGTATGGCCACTGGGAGCAGGCGCACTGCTATCTGCTGTGCGGCAGAACCCATGCGCTGTTGATTGACGCCGGCCTGGGCGTCGGTGACCTGGGTGCAGTGGTAAGAAGTATTACGGATCTGCCGGTGCTGGCGGCTGTCACCCATGTCCATTGGGATCATATCGGCGGCCTGGGCTCCTTTCCGCAGTTCGCCGTCCATGAGACGGAGCGCGGCTGGCTGGCCGGGCATTTCCCGTTGCCGCCGAAAGTGGTGAAGGCGCAGCTCACCGCCCATCCCTGCGCTTTCCCGCCGGGATTCCGCCTGCAGGATTACCGTGTTTTCCAAGGGGAGCCACAGCGGCTTCTGCACGACGGCGACCTCATTGATCTGGACGGGCGCATCGTCACGGCAGTGCACACGCCCGGCCATTCCCCGGGCCATTGCTGCTTTTATGAAGAAGCCCGCCGCTGCCTGTTTACAGGCGATTTGATTTACCGCGGCTGCCTGGATGCCTTTTACCCCTCCACGGATCCTCTGCAGTTTTGGCATTCGGTGCAGAAGATCCTGCGGCTGCCGGCCGACAGGCTGCTGTCCGGGCATGGAAGCCTGGATGTACAGCCGGTGCTGGCAAAGCGGGTGGAAACGGCCTTTGCGGGCCTGTACCAGGCGGGCCGCCTGCGGCAGGGGGCGGGACGTTTCGACTTCGGCGCATTCCAGATCCGCCTGTAAGCGGGCCGAAAGGACTGTGCGCTGGAAAGCGGCGGTGTGCTCGTATCCGGGCTTCGGCAGTAACGCCCCGGGCGCTGCCTGCATAGCATGGGCCAAGGAGGTGGAGCCCATGCGTCCCCGCAATGCGTTTACCGACAGCCAGCCTGTGGCCGACACACGCCGCACGGACGGCGACCACACGGATTTTGACCTGACCAATTGGAACGACACCCCGCCCCATGAAAACGGCGAGGGATGGGACGGCAAAGGCCTTGCGGCCCCCACGGGGGCAGTAGCCCCCGCTGCACCGGCCCGGGGCGCGGCGCAGCCGTATGCCTACGTGCAGCCTTGAACGGCGCGCAAACAAGACGGCAAAAAGCGGCGTGAGACATCAGCCTCACGCCGCTTTTCGCTTTTGCTGTGCCGGAGCCGGCGTTTATTCGTCCTCGTCATCATCCCCGCTTGTGCGGTAGGCGTCCTCCAGCTTCCTGCGGTGGGCGCTTTCCAGCTCGCTGCGCACAAAGTCGGCCCGGGCGGAATCCTGCAGGGAGGTGTCGCCCCGCAGATAGCTCTCCACCATGGTGTCGTCCCGGCCGTGGGCGGCCAGGTTGATGCCCCGCTCGGCCCAGTCCAGCTGGCTGCGGTAGGCGTCCATCTCCGCCTCCAGGGCATCCCGGCGCTCCCGCCGGCGGCGTGCGGCCTCTTTCTGGGCCGCGGCTTCGCGCCGGTCGTATTCCCGGATCTCCCGCTGCCCGCGCCGCCACTCTTCCAGGCCGGCCAGGGCGCCCACAAGGCCCATGGCTTCGGCGTATTCCGCCGCCTTTTGCGCCGCTTCGTCGCTGAGCCCATAAGGAGCGATCGCGCGCCGATAGTATATCAGCGGCACCTTCCGCTGGAACACCTGGCTGTGCCAATAGAGGCGCTTTTCCTGCAGGTCCTTGTCGATGGCCGCGAGCTGGCGACGGGATGTCTCGCCCCGCTTCCACAGCTCATCATCCCTATCGCGGTACAGATAATACAGGTGCAGGCAGGCCTCGTTGTCGCCGTCCTCGGCGGCTTTGCGGTTGAGGGCCAGCTCCGCCTTGGTCATCAGCATGGCCTCCCGGTATCGGTCGGGCTCCTCTTGCGTCCCCTTGGCGCTGCGCCAGCGGTCTTGGAAGAATTCGGTCAGATGGCGCACGGCGTCCAGGTCTCCGTCGCGGGCCAGCTCCAGCAGGCCGGAGGGGTCGTCCCGGTATTCGCTGTCGGAAATCAGGTAGTTTCCCATCATCCAGCTGCCTGTCAGCGGCCAGCCGGCAGCGCGGATCTTCCGGGCCCACTCCTCCCGCTTGTAAGGCTTGGCCGCTTCGGGCCAGAATTCCCCCAGGGAGGACAGGCGGTACATGGCCTCGCCGTGGCCCAGGCGCGCCGCCTCGCGGTACAGTTCCACCACCTTGGGGTAGTTCGTGCTCTTCTGTTCCAGCACCCGGCCCTGGGCGTAGGCCCATACGGCATCGGGGTCATACGCCGGGGGCTCCCAGTCGTCCGGCTCCCGGCCGTCCGGATAGGTGAACAGGGTATGGAGCTTGGGAACGGGCTTCTCCAGCCAGTCTTCATTCTGCTTGGCGAACAGCGCCGCCTTGTCCCGGGCGATCAGCAGGCTGCAGAAGGCCTCCAGCAGCTCCGCCTCGCGCCCTTCTGTGCCCTCCAGCGCCTGCACCCGGGCCTCCAGGGCGTCCCGCTTGTCCAGCAGCGCCTGCATGGCGCCGCGCTTTTTCGCAACGGCCTGGGCGTCCTGCCGGCGCACCTCCTGCCAGCGGGCCAGCAGGTCCTCAAAGGGGGCGGCCTCCTCATCGAAGACTTCGTAGTACAGCTTTCGCCAAAAGGCGTGTTCATGAGCCGTCTGGGGCCGGGGAATGTCGATGTTGCCCTCCTTGCAAGTGGCGGACTCCATGATAGAGATGCAGTCCAGCCCGCCGTGCAGGGCGGCATAGGCCACGGCTTCCATCACCTCCGGGTCGGTGTTCTGCCCATGGGCGATCGTTTCATAGGCATGTCGGCCGGCGGCTTCGCTGCCCGCCCGGGCAGCTTTCAGCAGAAAGGCCCGCAGGCTGGCCGCATCGTCGCCGGCCTCGGCCAGGCCCAGGTCTTCCAGCTCGTCCATGGTGTCGAGGAAACGGGAGCGGTCATCCTCGTCCGGCAGCTGGCTGCCCCATTGGCGCACCTGGGCCAGGTCCCGCCGGTAGCCGCCGCACAGCAACTGGTACAGCGCTGATTCGGCGGCCCAGCCGCTGTCCGGCCCTTCGGCCAGGGCCTTTTGCACAATCTGCGGCAGCAGTTCCTGGCGCCGCTCGTGGCTTGTGCCAAGAGTTTGAAAATCAACCCATAGAGAGCCGGCACGCTCTTCTTCGTGCGGCGGCTCGGCGGGCATCTGTACTTTCTGCTTGTTTTTCTCATCTTTTTTGCTTTTGAAAAACCAGAACCCCATGACAACCTCCTCCGTCCCGCCGGGGCGGGACTGTCCGCTTTTTATCATTATAACTCGACGGCAAACCATTGGCAAGAGGCGCGGGAAAAGCTCCCTTTTCAAGACAAGTAGTGATGGCCCAAACTCCGGCGGTTTGACGAAACCGGGAAATTCTCCGCTGCCGGCCCTGCAAAGGACAGGCAGGTAGTGTATGACAGGCAGATAACAAAAATTGAGCGCCGCTCCGACGCGGCAGGGGGCTTGTGCTGCGGCATTGATATGAGCGCTTTGCGGGCAAAGGCCATGCGGAAAAGGCGGAGAAGCCACTCAAAAAGGGGATGCTCCATCCCAAAAGCGCGGCATAACAGCCTGTCAGCGTGTCCTGCCGTGGGCCGGATGAGGCGTTCGGGTACCGGCATCCTGCAGCAGCGCGGCGGCGTTGCCGCAGACCAGTGCGGTCAAGCGGGTCAGCTCGGCGCACTCTTCGGCAGAAAGGCCGGCCAGAACCGCGTCGGTGAATGCATCCTGCTGCTGCCGGAGCACCGGGAAAACGGCCAGCGCTTTTTCGGTGGGGAAAACACATCGGCACCGGCCGTCCCGGGCAGATACCCGCCGCTCAACATAGCCGCAGCGCTCCAATGTGCTCAGCTGATGGGCGGCAGTGGTTTTGTCGGTGCAGATCGCCCGGGCCAGCTGTTCCTGGGTGGCGCCGGGCATGCGGCAGACGTGGCTTATATAGAGGCATTGGCCGGGCGTCAGGTCGGGCGCGGGCAGGTGTGCGGCCCGATAGGCGATATTGTACCGGCTGATGCGGAAGATATTGTGCAGCGCTTCACTCAGCATGTTTCCCCTCCTTTTGAACAGCGGTGCAAGGCTTTTGTCCCGGCAGGCCGGTTTCCGCAGCACCCCGCACATGTTTGATCCATTTGCGGCTGCGCAGGCGCCCCAGGCACCAGAACGCTTTGATCACCTGGTCGATTTTCAGGCACACATAGATCCAGAAAGCAGGCAGCTGCCACACCAGGCCCGCCAGTGCACCCAGCGGGATGGACACCACCCACAGGAACAGAATGTCCGCCACCATCAAAAAGCGGGTGTCTCCGCCGCCGCGCATCACGCCCTTGGTCAAAATGCTGTTCATGGCCTGAAAGATCACAATGAAGCCCACTGCCATCATCAGCTGCCTGGCGATGGCATGGGTCTCCTCGGTGATGGCATACAGGCTGATTACCGGTTCGCTCAGCAGCATGATCAGCCCGCCGGCACACAGGCCGATGACGGTGCCCAGCCCCCAGAACGTCAGGCCTTCCTGCTGGGCGCGCTCGATATTGCCTTCGCCCAGTGTGTGGCCGATGACGATGCAGCTGGCCTGGCTCAAGCCCTGTGTGAACACGGTGGTCAGCTGCTGGGTAACGGTGGTAATGGCGTTGGCGGACACAAAACTGGCGCCGATGTGGCCCATAACCACGGCAACAGCCGAGTTGCCCAGCCCCAGCAGGGTGTCGCTGACCAGCACCGGCACACTGATGCGCAGGTATTCGCCGGCCAGGTCCGCGCAGTGCATCAGCAGGTCTTTCAAACGGTAGGCAATCTGCCTTTCCGCCAGCAGAAAATAGCCGTCAATCACCAGGAATTCCACCGCCCGGCTGATCAGGGTGCCCAGGGCCGCACCGGCCACACCCATTTCCGGCGCACCGAATTTCCCGAAAATGAAGATGTAGTTGGCGGCGATGTTCACAAAGAAAGCCACGATGCTGGTGGCAAGGGGAAGGCGCACCTGGCCCACACTGCGCAGCACGATGGTCACCGTCAGCGACAGCCCCAGCAGCCAGAAAGTGCCAACCGACCACTCCAGATACTCCACGCCGGCGGCAATAACAGCAGCATCGGGTGTGTACAGGCGCATGATTCGGTCCGGCATCAGCAGGGTGATGGCCGCAAATACGGTGGCCACGGAAAAACCGATGCGAAGCATCAGCGTTACGGCCTTTTTGAGGCTGTAACAGTCCCCTCGGCCCCAGTACCGGGCCGTCAGCACCGCCGCGCCCATGCCCAGCCCCATGCACATGATCTGGTAAATGCTGATAAACTGGTTGGCCAGGGAGGAGGCGGACAGGGCCACCTCGCCCAAAGAGCCCAGCATCACCGTGTCCATCATGTTCACACCGATGGTGATCAGGCTTTGGGCGGCGATGGGTACCGCGATGGCTGCAGATTTGCGATAGAATGAAAGATCCCGCACAAACAGCATGGATTTGCCCTCCTTGTTCTGTTTTTCAACAACAAGGTAGCATATTTCGTTGCGAATGGCAACTGTTTTTGCGGCGGGAATTGTTCTGCTATGAAACGAAAAGCGCCTTCCCCGGCGGGGAAAGGCGCCTTCTGCCGCTTCTTTTTTACGGGCGGTTCAATAACGGATAAAGCCGCTCAGCTCCTCCTGTCCGGTAAGGCCCTGGGCAAATGCTTTGGCGCGCAGGGCGGCATATCCTTCCGCCCATGTGGCTTGATAGTAGGGCAGCACAAACAAAAGGCCGACCCCAAAAGCCAGCACGCCCAGCAGATACCAGCCGATGAAGGAGAGATCCAGCAGGAACAGCGCGCCTTTTTCACCATCTGTCATGGCGCGGCTCAGGGCAAATACCCGGTCTGCCGGCAGATAGGGGTTTTCGGCGGCGATGTACTCCACCATGGAGTACTGGTACGCTTTGATAATTCCGGGAACGATGAACAGCAGGCTCCACAGGAAAATATACAGGCCCTTAAGGAATTGGATCTTGACCAGATTCCAGTACCCCTCCCGATGAAAAGCCGAGAAGAGGGAAGATACCGGTGCAAAGCCCTGGCGGTTTTCCATAAAAAAACGCGCCTGCCCGACCAGCAGCACCGACACAAAAAAGATGGACAGCAGCAGGCCGATCACACCCCAATTGCCCCATAAGGGCAGGGTGATGCGAAATACATGGCTATAGCTGCGGTAGGTATGCAGGTTGAAAACCAGGCGGAAGCTTTGGGCCGCGCCCAGCAAAGCGCAAATCAAGGTGACGGCAAAGGCCGGCCAGTATCGTCCGCTCAGGGCGTTTTTGGCATTTTGTTTGAGCAGCCCGCGAGTCCACATCATAAAAACCCCTTTCCCAAGCCCCCAGTATAGCGGGGCAAAGCATCTCTACCGTCATTATACAGGCTGCGGGGCACAGATGCAAGCGGCCTGCAGGTTTACAGCGTAGCCAAGAGGCTGCCGGTCAAACGTTCCAGGACAGAAACATCCAAAGCGGCGGTGTAAACAGCTTCGATCCGGTGATGTACCGCTGCGGCTTCCGACAGTAGCGCCCCCGCCTGTTCCAGCAGCTCCCGGGCGGCTTTCTGGTTGAACCGCAGGCGGGTGCGGCGCAGGCGCAGGCCGTCCGGATTTGTAAAGCGGGACGCGTGGATGGTGCGCTGCCCGGAAAACTGCAGCGAGCAGAGAGGACTTGCCGTTACAAAGGCAACGCTGGAAGAGGGGAAGAGCAGGTGGGCGATGCGGTCCGGAACCAATGGGTCGGGGCAGGTGATGCAGTCGTGCCCCCGTGCCAGCCCTTCGCGGCGCAGTGCGGCCATCAGCGCCTGTCCGGCCGCGCCGTAGGCGTCGTCCAAAACAACGACGGCGGACGCCAGTGCAGAGACGGTATCTGCGTATACGGTGATGCCGGCGGGCGTTACGGCGCTCAGCAGGCGCACGGCTTCCTGCGCAGGGCGCTCCCGCAAGGGAAGGTAGCGGCGGGCCAGTGCACCTGCAAAGCGGGCGGCTTTCGCGGTGTCGGTACAGCAGGCTGCGGTGCGCAGGGTGTCCAGGGCCAGGCTGCCGGCGGCGGCAATGTACCGGGTGGCCCGTTCCGTCAGCAGGGCGTGCTGGGCGGCCAGCTGCGCCAGATGTGTCCGGGCCGGGCGCAGGACGTCCGGGTCCAGGGCGGCATCCAGGCACAGCACTTGTTCAAAGGCGGCGGGAAGGCGGGGCTCCAGGGCATGGGGCGGTGTGGCATCCAAAATGGCCAGCCCCCGCCCGGGGCACAGCACGCCGTCCAGGCTGTCCGGGTCGGCTGCGCAGTGAATGCGATGGACGGTCTCGCCCCGGCGCTCCAGGGCCTGCGCGGCCCTTTTCAGCAAGGTGGATTTCCCGCAGCCGGGGCCGCCTTTCAGCAGAACCGCGGTCCCGCTCTCCAGTGGCGGCAGCGCGCCGGCAAAATAGCTCCGGAACCCGCAGGGGGAAAGACTGCCCAAAAAGAAATCCAATCGTTTTTCTCCCATGGTCAACACCCCTTTTGCACCATCTTATGCGCCATTTGGGGTTTTGACACAAAAAAATAAGAGCCCGCATGATTGCGGGCCCGCTGTAGTCATTCGGTTGCCCCGCCCCGCTGCTCAGGGTAGGTATGGGTGCACACCTGGCGGATCTTTTCCCGCAGGGCAACATAATCCCCATAGGCCAGCGGTTTGTTGCCGGGGTTGCGCAGCAGCGCTGCCGGGTGCAGGGTGGCAGTAAAAAAAGTGCCGGCTTTTTCCGTCCACTGGCCGTGCTCTTTCATCACGCTGAAATCCGGCCGGATAAGGCGCTGGGCGGCAATGCGCCCCAGGCATACTACAATTTTGGGGCGGATCAGGCGGAACTGCTCCCGCAGGTAGGGCATGCAGGCGTCCCATTCATTGGGCAGAGGATCCCGGTTTTCCGGCGGGCGGCACTTGACGATGTTGGTAATGAAAATGTCCCTCTGACGGTCCAGGTGGATGGCGGCCAGGTACTGGTCCAGCAGCTGGCCTGAACGGCCCACGAAAGGCAGGCCCTGCTCGTCCTCGTTGCGGCCGGGCCCTTCACCGATGAACATGACCTCCGCACGCGGGCTGCCCGAACCGAATACCACATGGGTGCGTGTGCGGCACAAATCGCATTTCTGGCAGGTAAGGCAGGCCTGCTGCAGTGCTTCAAACTCCATTGTCTCTCGCCCCGTTTCGCATTTTTCACCATATTATACCACATTCCTATTGAAGTTTGAAGCCTTTGGTATTAAAATAGAACTGCAAGCGAGCACCGGCGCGCCCAGCGCGCTGCAAATCGATTGAGAAGGAGAGCAAAGAGCAATGAAAGTTCTGGTAGAAACATCCGCCCGTCACGTCCATGTGACAAAAGAGACCCTGGAAAAACTGTTCGGTACCGGTTATGAGCTGACCGTGAAAAAAATGCTGTCTCAGCCCGGGCAGTTTGCATCCAACGAGCGCGTCACTGTGGTGGGCTCCAAGCGCGAGCTGGCCAATGTGTCCATCCTGGGGCCCTGCCGCGGTGCCGATCAGGTGGAGCTGAGCCTGACCGATGCGCGCAGCATCGGTATCGTCGCGCCGGTGCGGGAGTCCGGCGATGTGGATGGGACCCCGGGCTGCAAGCTGGTGGGCCCTGCCGGTGAAGTGGAGATTGCCCAGGGTGTGATCGCCGCCAAGCGCCATGTCCATATGACCCCGGCGGACGCAGAGGCGGCCGGCGTGAAGAACGGCGACATTGTAAAGGTTGCCACCGGTGCCGGTGAGCGCAAGCTGGTGTTTGACGATGTGGTGATCCGCGTCAGCGAGAAGTTTGCCACCGCCATGCACATCGACACCGATGAGAGCAACGCGGCCGGCGGCCCCAATGAGGGTGAGATCATCCGCTGAGTGCGCTGCGGAAAATCCAGGCTTTTGCGGCCCGGCTGCCGGCAGGCGGCCGGGCCGTGGTTTTGCCCTGTATAGAACGCTTGCAATTCCAGCGGCTTTATATTATAATAAAAAGGCAAATCGGACAGGGCATGTGTGCGCGGTTCGGTATGCAGAGGGCGGGCCCTGCGCGACGGGGCTCCGTGAACCGTGTCAGATGGGGAACCAAGCAGCACTAAGCGGCCTGCTTCGTGCGCCGCAGGCAGTCTGTCCTCTGCATACCCAGCCGCACACCGGGCGGGCAACGCCGGCCCTGTCCATTTTCATGCAGAAAGGCGGGTGGAAGGATGTATCGCGCGCTGTACCGCAAATGGCGGCCGGCCCGTTTTTCCGACGTAGTGGGGCAGGCGCGTATTACCGATGCGCTGCAGAACCAGATCCTGCACGACAAAATCGGCCACGCTTATATATTTACGGGCACCCGCGGCACCGGGAAAACTACCTGTGCCAAAATTTTTGCCAAGGCGGTCAACTGTGAAAACCGCCAGGGTGCCGAACCATGCGGTGTTTGCTCCATCTGCCGCGGCATTGATGACGGCAGTATGATGGATGTGGTGGAGATCGACGCGGCTTCCAACAACGGTGTGGACAACATCCGTGACCTGCGGGACGAGACCGCATATACCCCCAGCCAGGGCAGGTATAAGGTATACATCATAGACGAGGTGCACATGCTTTCCGTAGCGGCCTTTAATGCACTGCTGAAAATCATGGAAGAGCCGCCGCCTCACGTGATTTTTATTTTGGCCACTACCGAGATCCACAAAGTACCGGCCACCATCCTCTCCCGATGCCAGCGATATGATTTTACCCGGATCACCCCTGCAGATATTGAAGGGCGGCTGCACTATGTGGCCGAACAGGAAAATATCCGGCTTTCCGGTGAGGCGGCGGCGCTCATTGCCAGGCTGGCTGACGGTGCCATGCGCGACGCGCTGTCTATTCTGGATACTTGTTCCGGCGTGACGGATCAGGTTGACGAAGAGACGGTCCGCCGCATGACGGGTGTCACCGATAAAAGCTATCTGTTCCAGATGTCTGATGCCATAGCCGCCGGCGATACTGCCGCCGCGCTGACGCTGGTGGCGCAGCTGCGCCAGCAAAGTGTTGACATCAAGCGCCTGTGCGATGAGCTGATCCTCCACTACCGCAATCTGCTGCTGGCCGGTGTGCCCGGCGCCGACGGGCTGCTGGCAGGTGTCGGCCCGCAGGAGGAGCAGCAGTACCGTCAGGCTGCCCAGGCGGTGCCCCAGGCCCAGGCGGTACGGGCAATCAAAATGCTGTGTGAAGCACTGGAAAAGATGGGAAAAGGGACGGATGCACGCATTGAGCTGGAGTTGGCGCTGTTCCGCTTGTGCCAGCCGGAAACTGCACCGGCACTGGTGACGGCCGCGGCTTCTGTCACACCGCAGCCTTTTGCGGCGGTGATGCCTGCGGCAGCGCCGCCTGCCGCTGCACAGCAGGCAGCGCCTGCAGCAAGCCCGCCCCCGCCTCGCCCTCAGGCAGCCCGGCAGGTACAACAGGCCCCGCCGCTTCGGCCGGCCCATGCGGAAGCTGCTGCATTTGTGCCCAAGGAGCATCCCGCTCCGCCCCAAACGGCGCCGACGCAGGCAGCCCCGCCGCCCTTGCCGGAAGGCGTCAGCGAGGAACCGTTCCGGGCGTGGGATGAGGTGGTTCGCCGCATGGAGGAACGGGATCCTCTTCTGTACGCCAATATGAAAGGGACACAGGCGTTTTTTGACGGGCGGCGCATCCTCATCGAAGGCAGCGAGCTGTTTCTGGAGTATATGCGGCGCAATGAATACTCCGCCAACCTGATCAAATCCACTATTGCCGATGTGACCGGTGTGCGCTATGCCATCGGCCCGCACAAAACCAAATCTCACGCGCAGGCCCAGCAGCAGACGGCCCAGCAGACGTTGGATCAGCTGAGTGGTTTGGGCGTGGAAGTGATTTACAGCAACGAACCGTAAAAAGGAGATATGAACGATGAAAGCAAGACTGCCCCAGGGCTATGGCAAGCAAAGCGTCAATCAGCTGATGCAGCAGGCGCAGCAGATGCAGGAAAATATGAAAAAGAAACAGGAAGAACTGGAGGCCACCGAGTACCAGGTGACTGCTGGCGGCGGCATGGTGGAGTTGACTATGACGGGCAAACACGAAGTGACCCGCGTGAAGCTGAACCCGGACATTGTACAGCCTGACGATATTGAAATGCTGGAGGATTTGGTGGCTGCCGCGGTGAACGAAGCGGTGCGCGTGGTGGATGAAGCAGCGGAGAAGGAACTGGGCGAAATCACCGGCGGGCTGAACATCCCCGGCTTCAGCCTGTGAGAGGGGCGCCGGTTTCATGGCATACAATGCAGCGCCTCTGGAGCGCCTGATCGAACAATTTGCCAAACTGCCCGGGATCGGGCGCAAAGGCGCCACGCGCCTGGCCTATCAGGTGCTGGCCATGAGCAAGGAGGAAGCCCTGGCCTTTGCACGGGCCATTGAGGATGCCCACACCAAGATCCATCGGTGCAGGGTGTGCCAGAACTTTACCGAAGGGGAGATCTGTTCCATCTGCGCCAGCGGATCCAGGGACCACTCCACCATTTGCGTGGTGGAGAATCCCCGGGATGTGGCCGCTTTCGAACGCACCCGGGAGTACAAGGGCCTGTACCATGTGCTGCACGGCCTGATTTCACCCATGGACGGCATCGGGGCCGACCAGCTGTGTATCAAGGAGCTGCTGGCCCGTCTGCAGGACGGAGCGGTGCAGGAGATCATTATGGCAACCAACCCCACTGTGGAGGGTGAGGCCACGGCGATGTATGTGGCCAAATTGGTGAAGCCTTTGGGCGTCCGGGTAACACGGCTGGCCTACGGCCTGCCCGTGGGCAGCAACCTGGAGTATGCGGATGAGGTGACACTGGGCCGCAGTCTGGCCAATCGAGGGGAATTGTGACGCCCTTCCCCTTGACAAGGCCGCAAAAAACGGGTATTCTTTATAACACTTCAACAGCACTTCGGCAAAAGGGGATGACGAGATGGCCGAAAAGCAGGGGATCAAGCCCGTTGCGGAAAACCGCAAAGCACGCCACGACTATTTCGTTGTCGAAAAGCTGGAGGCAGGCTTGAGCTTGGTGGGCACGGAAGTGAAAAGTATTCGTGCCGGTGCGGTGAACCTGAAGGATTCCTGGGTGGAAGAGGAAAATGGCGAGCTGTTCGTTTTGGGTATGCACGTCAGCCCCTATGAAAAGGGCAATATCTTCAACCGGGATCCGCTGCGCAAGCGCAAGCTGCTGGTGCACAAGAAGGAAATCCGCCATCTGGCCCAGGAGAAGAAGCTGAAAGGGTATACGCTGATCCCCTTGCAGCTGTATTTTAAGCGCGGTAAGGTCAAGCTGGAACTGGGCCTGTGCAAAGGCAAAAAGCTGTATGATAAGCGCGCTGATATGGCAGTGCGCGCTGCCAAGCGCGATATTGACCGCGCATTAAAGCAACAACGCCGGTAAGGCCCGGTTGCAGGGCCTTTCCCAATTATGGGGATGTAAAGGTTTCGACGGGGAGAGGAAAGCGAGAGCAGCGGGTAGTGCTCGGGGGACGCACTTTAAACGCCTCCAAAAAAATAACTAACAACAACAAACAGTTAGTCGCTGCCTAATTATAGGCGGCTGTCCTGCCCACTCCAGTGCCGTGTGGGGCCAGGGCATCATGCAGGCACTGAACGTGAACGGCCCTAAGCTTTGCAGGCTGTCATGACCTCATGAAGCTACCGACGCGGCGGCGCGCTCATCCGCCTGCCGCGGGGGGAATCCTGTAGGCGAGCTGCACCCGGAGATACTAGCGTAGACTTCTTTTCGGACAGGGTTTCGACTCCCCTCATCTCCACCAGATAGACATTACACGAACACCTACTTTTTCAAAGGCGGCTTTGCCGTATTGGTGTGGTTGTGATGTCAAGACAGAGCTGAAGGGCCAAGGTATGATGTACCTTGGCCCTTCGGTTTTTTGTATGCGGAATAGGGAATTGCTTCAAACAAGATGATGGGGAACCCCAGAAGCAGAACTTGTGATTTTGGCTTTTTCAGTATCACGAATTCTGTCAGCCATTTTCTGAATTTTGTTTGTGATCCACATGTAGGCGGTAGTGCCCTCGGAATAGTCTGCTTCTGCATACATATCTACTCGACCATCTTCGCGCATCTGTTCTACTTGCTGCATAGCTTTCAAATCGCCTTTGGGATAGATAGCGAAGGTCGCGCCACCGTTTTTCTTTACCACGAAAAAAGCCGGAATATCACTTGGACCATCAGCAATATAAATCATGTTTTCAAAATGAACCCGTCGATTCGCCTCTGGGATTTTGGAGTTCACCTCAATGCCGTCGATTTTCCCAATGCCTTTGTTGATTTCAAAAATTGCTCTGGTTTTTGTGGTGTTGTCGATTGTATAAAGAACTTCACCGATGACTAGATTGCCGTCTGCATCTGGAGTTTCCAAAAGTTCGCATCCCCAAATACCGTCGACAAAGGGCATCAGTTCGGAACCACGGATGATTTCGGCAAATCCGGTACTGACAATGTAGTGCTCCACCTGAATTCCGTATTCTGCATAGGTTTTATCGTCTTTGAACATTTGCTTGGTCTTTTCAAATATTTCGGGGATACCCTTATAGAACTTTTGCTTTGCACCATATTCCCGGAGTTTTGTGTTATTTAAGCCCTTCAAGGTGCCGTCATGCGCACATTTAATAAAGTGGTTCAAATAGTATGTATCTTTGTTGACGCGAATACCGTCTTTTTCATATTCCTTCGGCTTTGCATTTACTTCTTTCCAAAACTCTGTGGCGTTGATATTGTATTCTTCAAAAATCGGGTCCTGCATATAGCCATCCACAAGGGTCTTGTCACAGTCCCAAATTACAGCGATAATGTTAGCCATAAAATAATGTGGCCTCCTTTTATCCAATGGTAATAGGCGAGAATAGAATGCATAGACGTGGTCTAACGGCTGTTGCCATCATTTATGAAATATCGCCCATTTGTGTTTTTGTATATTTTTTTCCATTCACATCCGACCATTCAGTAATGATTTTAAATTTGGATGATGAGCCAGGATATGTAACCAAGATTAACTCATAGCTCTTTCTTGCCTCTAATTCTTCAAACGGCTGCTTTTCGTTATCCATAATCATAATCCCTACATCACCATCGAATCGAGCAGTTACATTATATGCAGTTGCGTTTCCTGAGTTCCAAACCTTTAATCTGTGCTTCCCTTTGCCCACCGTTATAAATCTAGCTTCCACATACGCAAGAGATTCAGCCTCTTTCTCTTTGGCAATCCGGTCCAGCTCATTTTGCTTAATCTTAAGTTCCAGTTCATTGACCTGGTTTTGAAGTCTCTGGGCCTTGGAAGATTTGATTAGCGAAATAATGGCGATCACCAAGGAAATCCCTGAAACGAAAAGTGCTCCCCAATCTGGTATGGACGGCACTACTCCCTGTAGTGTCTTACTCAAAGCTTCCATTTCTTCATCACCTTCTTCAATTCTTTCTCTATTTCCTTGGTTACATCTTGTTTTAGTTCATCTACTGCGTTTTCTATGATTGCGGCATTGCTATCAATAAGTTCTCTTTTTGTGTAAACAGAACCACAATCAGAGCAACGCAACCTTACATCGTCAGATGCATGAAGAAGATCTTCAAAGTCTTCATCCAATGATGCAAACTGATCATTACCGCAGAGCGGGCATAATAATTTCACCTTACGGCCTAAATCTTTCATTCAAGCACCTCCCTTCAACCGTTCGCACAGCGGCAGCAGTTGTTCCAGTTTTTCGACAATGCGCTTTTGCTCAGCGAGGGGCGGGAGGGGAAAGAGGCAATTTGCTAAATAATCTTTGTGTATTCTTTGCTGTCCTGCTGTTCCAGTAAATGATTTCATACCGTTTTCAATAAAATATGCTGATTTGAAAAACCAAAGCATATATTTCTTTGACAGTAAGTTATTTATGGTACGAACAATCGATAACTCAGTTGTACCTGCACCATGGCCATTTTTCAGATTACGAAAAACAACAGATTTCCTATTTTGAAAACATGGTGTGATTTTAGCAATACCAATATCACCGTCCGCAAAATGAGTGAATCCTTTTTTGATATCACCCCATTTTTTTATCTCAAAGGAATGGGTGTTGCGATAACCATCATCAACCAATGCCATAGGAATAAAAGAAACTTCAAGTTCATCAGATAAATTATTCTTCGGATTCAAACAGGTAATTTCCTGAACTCTCACCCACTTCCAACTCTCCGGAATATCAAATGGCTTTTCGTCCTCGGTGATTTCCGGCAGTGGCTTTTCCTTCTTGATTTTCTTCTCGGCAATCAGCCTCTGTTTTTCCTCTTGAATTCGGGCAAAGAGTTCCTCTGCGGTACCTTCTTCGGGGCGCTGTTCCACCAGCTTGCCCTGGATAGCGTACTGCAAGAGGGATTTTTTCATATCCTCCGGGAAACGGCTGTTGAACTGTTCCAGCTTGCTCCACGCCTGCTCATAGCGGTCGATATAGGGCAGCAGTTCTTCGATTTTGGCAACAATCCGCTTTTGCTCGGCAAGCGGTGGGAGTGGAAATGGTCTTTTTTCCATCCCAGCTTTTGTAACATGGATCATAGCCAACCCATGTCCACTTCTTTTAATTTGTTCTGTATCCGCAAGCAGCATATAGAATAAATAACTTTTATCTATATGCCTAGAGTATTCAACTTTCCAAATGTGATAATGGTAAATAGCCTTACCACCTTCCCAAATGTGTGGCCCAAAAGAGGCAGACCAGGAATACAACAGGTCGCCAATATCACAATATTTTTCTGGTTCCAAATCCAAATCAGAATAATACCATTGATTATTTGTAAAAAGATTTCCAACTCGAAGAACGGGATATTTACCTGTTGCAAGCAGCTCATTTTGCTTATAGGCTCTTCCATTATATAAGGTTGCAAATTCTGTCAACCTTACCCACATCCAATTCTCTGGAATATCGAACGGCTTTTCGTCGTCGGTGATTTCGGGCAGCGGCTTTTCCTTTTTGATTTTCTTCTCGGCAATCAGCCGCAGCTTCTCCTCCTGAATCCGGACAAAAAGCTCCTCGGCGGTGCCTTCTTCGGGGCGCTGCTCCACCAGCTTGCCCTGAATGGCAAGCTGC
>CALXBN010000013.1 GCA_944386555.1 uncultured Ruthenibacterium sp.
GTCAGGCCGCTTTTTCGGATGCGGCTGGTCTTTTCCACCAGGCTCTCGGAAAAATTATCCACGCGCAGCGAAGGCAGCGACATGCTCACATGTTCTTCCTGCGTCCAGTCCAGCATATCGTCCAGCAGGGTCTCCAGCTGGCTGTGATCGCTGGTGGAAAGGCTGGTCAGGCTGATCTCATCGTAGCCAGTGTTGGCGCACAGGTCGCGCCCGGCATCACTGAGCATTTTCGCATCCCGCTCGCGCATGGGGCGGTACAAAAAACCCGCCTGGCAGAAGCGGCATCCCCGTACACAGCCCCGCAGCACCTCTACCTGGGCACGGTCGTGTACGGCGCCGATCATGGGCACTACAAAATGTGTGGGCAGCGGCTGGCTGTTCATATCCCGGATGATGGCTTTTGTAATGGGCATGGGAGCGCCGTCCTTCGGGGCGATGGCCCGGATGCGGCCGTCATCTTCATAGGCCACATCGTACAGGGCCGGAATGTACACACCCTGGATATCCGCACAGCGGCGCAGGATCTGGGCTTTCGTCATCCCTGCCCTGCGCCCGTCCAGAATGGCGTCGCACACGGCGGGCAACTGTTCTTCCCCCTCACCCAGCATAAAAAGGTCGATGAAATCCGTCAGCGGTTCGGCATTGCAGGCACAGGGGCCGCCGGCCACAATAATGGGAGCATCTTCCCCGCGCTGGGCCGCCAGCAGCGGAATACCCGCCAGATCCAGCATTGCCAGGATGTTGGAATAGGACAGCTCATATTGCAATGTAAACCCCACAATGTCAAACTGAGACAGCGGATCCTTGCTCTCCAGTGCGTATAAAGGCACCCGGTGCCGTTCCATCTGCTCCTTCATATCCACCCAAGGCATAAAGGCGCGCTCGCACCAGAAATTTTCCCGGGCGTTGAGGATCTCGTACAGGATCTTCATGCCCAGGAAGGACATGCCCACCTCATATGTATCAGGGAAGCAGAAGGCAAAGCGCAGCTCCACTTTGCTTTTATCCTTGACGATGCTGCCTGGCTCGCCGCCGGTATAGCGGCCGGGCTTCTGCACATTCAGCAAAAGGGGCCGCAGTTGCTCTAAACTGGCCATGGAATCCCTCATTCATTGATTTTAGCTGTGCAGGGCACAGCGGGAATTATTATAGCAGGGGCTGCGCTGCCGCGCAAGGGGCTCTCAGGGCCATTCCATGCGCAGCATCTCCACCAGGCCGCCGGGAGTTTTGGCCCGGTATCGCCCTGTTGTGCGGAAGCCTGCACGCGCATAGCAGCGGATTGCGCGCTGATTGAACGGCCGCACCGCCAGCCACAGCGGGCGGCCCGCCGCCCAGGCTTTGGCCAAAGCCATCACTGCCGCGCCCCGGCCGCCGCCGCAGAAAGCCGGCGCCAGCCCCACACCGATGCAGCCGTCCGGCCGGATGCGCAAAAAGCCGATGAAACAGCCATCCTCACAGATTGAGCGGAATTGCTTCGCACGCTCCTGTTCACAGGCAACAGCCCAGCCCTGACGGCATACGGTATCCCAGTCAGGGCAGTCGTATTGGGCATAGAGGCCCGGATAATGCCAGGTGCACATCTCCCGAGCCTGTTCTTCCGTAAAAGGCCGCAGTTCCAGCACCGGCTTTCCGCTCTTCCTCCCGTTTTTCCCGCTCATTTCAGCTCTACCACCGTGACGCCGGCTTCGCCTTCTCCATAATTGCCCAGGCGGAAGCTCTTCACGTTGGGATGACGGCGCAAATGGGCCTGCACGCCGGCGCGCAGGGTGCCGGTGCCCTTGCCGTGGATGAGATACAGCGTGCTCTGGCCGCTCATCACTGCGTTGTCGATGAAACGGTCTACTTCCATATTGGCTTCCTCTACATTCATCCCGATCAGGTTCAGTTCCATACTGGCGCCGCGCTCCACTTTTTGCGAGAAACTGTCGCCCTGTTCGGTGCGGGGGCGCGGCGTGTACTTTTGCTTTTTGGCCGCCGGCGGCTGCTGTTTGGGCGGCGCGGCCAGCTTTGCAAGAGGCACCTTGGTTTTGATAATGCCCGCGCGCACCTCCACCAGGCCCTCCCTGTCGGGTTTGGCACAGACAATACCAGTTTTATCCAGCTCGGTCAGATAGACCTCCTGTCCTATTGTCACAGATTTCAACGGTTTGAAACTGCGGGCCGGGGCATGCACCACATCAGATTGAAGGAACAGCTTTTCCGTGTCCCGCCGGGCAATTTCCCGCGCACGGATGGCCCGCTGCTGGGCCGAACGGTTTTTGTCTTTTTCCAGTTTGCGCAGTTCATCCGCCAAGGCATATGCCTGGCCTTGCACCTCCTGGGCCATAGCCCGGGCTTTATCTCGGGCTGCAGCCAGCTCCGCTTCCCCCTGGGCAATCAGCTTGTCCCGTTTTTCCTGGGCCTGCTTCACCGCATCGGCTGCCGTGCGGCGCAGCTGCTCTACTTCTCCTTCTTTTTCCTTCAGCTGAATTTTCAAATCATCCAATTGGGCCAGCACGGCGTCAAACTGCTTGTCCTCTTCCGAAAGGTGGGCCTGTGCCCGCTGGATCACCCGCTTGGACACCCCCAGTTTCTCACTGATGAGAAACGCATTGGATTTACCCGGGACCCCCACGCTGAGCTTGTAGGTCGGCCGCAAAGTCTCTACATTGAATTCACAGGAAGCGTTCTGCACACCGGGGGTTTCCAGCGCAAAAGTTTTCAATTCTGAATAGTGGGTGGTTGCCATCACGCGCGCGCCTCTCTCGCGCAGCTCCTCAATGACGGAAATGGCCAGGGCCGCGCCTTCGGCCGGGTCGGTGCCGGCGCCCAGCTCGTCCATCAGCACCAGGGTATTGGGGCCGGCTTCATCCAGAATGCCGGTGATATTTTTGATATGCCCTGAAAAAGTGGACAAGCTCTGCTCAATGCTCTGCTCATCGCCGATGTCCACCAGGATCGCATCGTACACACACACACTGCTGGACTCATGGGCCGGGATCAAATACCCGTACTGGGCCATCAGGTTCAGCAGTCCCGCCGTTTTCAGCGTCACTGTTTTGCCGCCGGTGTTGGGGCCGGTGATCACCATGGTATCGTACCCATAGGCGTCCCCAAGCCGGATGTCCACCGGCACCACCTGTGCGGGGTCAATCAGGGGATGACGGGCCCGCACCAGCTGAAAAGCGCCATCATCCCGCACGGCCGGCAGCATGGCTTTTTGCTCCAGCGCCAGCTTAGCCTTGGCCAGCAGTGTATCCAGATGCAGCATGGCGTCGTACCCCAGGCTGAACATGGGTTCCATATCCGCCACCTGGGCGGAATAAGCAGCCAGCAGCCGCTCGATCTCCTGCTGCTCCTGGCTGCGCAGCTGAAGGATTTTGGCATTGGCCTCCACCACGGCCGTGGGTTCCACAAACAGCGTGGAGCCAGTGGAAGACACATCATGGATAACGCCGCCCACTTCGCCCCGGTATTCGGCCTTCACTGGAACCACAAAGCGTCCGTTGCGCAGGGAGACCACTGCCTCCTGCAGATATTTGCTGGTGGCCTGATTTTTCACAATTCCTTCCAGCTTATCCCGGATGGAATTTTCCGCGGCGCGGATCTTCCTTCGCACCTCATACAGGGTATCCGAAGCGGTATCCGCCATTTCGTTTTCCGACAGAATGGATTCGGTAATGGTTTTTTCCAGCGCCGGCTGGGGCGTCATGGCGTACAGGTCGTCGTCCAGCGGCAGCGCCCCATGTTCGGTGATGGCATACCATTTGATCCACTCGCGGAAATTGCGCAGTGCCGCCGCCACTTCCAGCAGCTCGGCCATGCTCAGGACGCCGCCCTTCACCGCCCGCTGCACTGCCTCCTTGACGCCTTCCACGCGCGAGAATCGGGGCGAGCCGTTTTTGAGCAGCAGCGTAGTCATGGCATCGGTCTGCGCCAGCAGCTCCCGCACTTCATCTGCATTTTGGCCAGGCTGCTGGTTCTCCAGCAGCCTGGCCGCCTCCGGGCAGGTGATCCCCTGCAGGGCCCGGGCGCGTATTTTATGAAATTCCAGCGATTGTAAGTACTTTTCCTGTGTCATTTCCTTTTTTCCTGTCTATAGCAAAAGTTTGGCCGCACCTGTCACAGCACGGTCTCCAAAAATTCCTGTGATTTGAACGGCCTGTCCACGCACTGCATCACATATTGCGAAGCCACCGCTCCCAGCTGGCGGGTACTTTCCTGGCCCAGAGTAAAGGCAAACAGCTTACGATCCTCGGCATATACAATATGGCGCATAGCTGCCAGAGCCGAGGCATCCAGGTTGGGCTGCAGCCCGCGCTTGGCCGCACAGCTGGCGCAGTACAGCACACCCCGCGGCACATCAAAAAAGAACGGCTCACCTTCATATTTTACGCAGTCTTCACAGGCCACCAGGTTCGGCATAAAGCCCGACTGGCTCAGCGCCCGCAGCTCGAAAATCGCCTTGATCAGGCGCGGCGGCCGTTTTTTTTCGTTCAAATAGTACAAACAATTCAGCAGCAGCCGCAGCACAGGTTCGGCCTCTTCTCCGGCCGGCGCCAGGGCCGCGGCAAACTCGGCCAGATACATTGCCAGTGCCATGTTTTCCACGCTTTCATGCACACCCCAAAACACTTCCTTGACGCTGGCCGCATCTACGGTGTACATGGTTTTTCCTTCGAAAAGAAGGAACTCCGAATAGCAGAACAGGCCTGTGCCGCTGAACAATTTGCTTTTCAGCCGAAGGCTGCCTTTGGCCATAGCGCTGATGACGCCATGGCCCGGCGTCAAAATCGACAGCGCCCGGTCAGCTTCCCCGGTTTTGGTGGCCCGCACCACCAGGCCCATGGTCGTCAGCCGGCGCATCGCGGCTCTCGCTCTCCTTCCGTTTCACTTCCTGCGGGCTACCCGCTTCCCGGCTGTTGGCTTTGTAACGCAGGTATGCACCAACAGCCCCGGTAGCCTCAAATAGTTTCCAATCCCACTGATCTTCCATGTGGCGGATCCCTCCTGCCTGCAGCAGTTATTCTCCGCCATTATACGCCTTTCATCCCCGGAAAGTTTGTCCAATCCGGGCACTTTACAGGTTAAACCCGAAATTGTTCAGCAGGAAATCGTTATCCCGCCAGTCATCCTTGATCTTTACCCAGCACTGCAGGTTCACTCTGGTTCCCAGGAATTCTTCGCATTCGCGCCGGGCTTCACTGGCAATCTTCTTCAGCATTGCTCCACCTTTGCCGATGACGATCCCCTTGTGGCTTTTCTTTTCACAATAAATATTCACATCGATATCGACCATCCCGCCGTCCGGACGCTCCTTGAAACGCTCTACTGTCACGGCGATGCCGTGGGGGATCTCGTCATACAGGTACAGCAGCATTTTTTCACGGATCACTTCGGAAACCAATGCCTTTTCGGGCATATCCGTATATGCGTCATCCGGGAAGTAGTGCGGGCTGTCCGCTGCATATTCCGCCAGCTGCGCCAGCAGTTCATCGCAGCCCTCATCGTTCTGCACGCTCATCGGCAGAATTTGCTCAAACAGGTCCAGGCTCCCCAGCTCGTCCATCCGTATCAGCAGATCTTCCTTCTGTTTCAGCGTGTCTGTTTTGTTGATGACTGCCAGCGCGGGCACATGTTTTGCCCTGATGTCGCCGATCAGCTTCTGCTCGGGCTCATTCAGCGCACCGTAGGGTTCAAACAACATCACCACAGCGTCCACCTCGGCAATGCTCTGCACGGCCGTGCTGTCCATGCGCTGGCCCAGCTTGGTCCGGGGGCGGTGGATACCCGGCGTGTCCAGGAATACATACTGCAGCGGCCCGCGGGTGACAATGCCTGTGATGCGGGTGCGGGTCGTTTGGGGCTTTGCCGTGACAATGGCCACTTTCTCCCCCACCAGGCGGTTGATCAGGCTGGATTTGCCCACATTGGGCCGGCCCACCAGGGCCACAAAAATAGACTTTGTCTGTTCGTTTAGCAAAATTCATGCTCCTTATGCAGGTTTTTTTCCGAATACAAAGCGCCAGCACAGCCACACGCTGGCCGCCAGCGGAATCAGCGTCCAGGGATATGCACGCAAAAAATTTCCCATGCGCGCAAAGGCCGCCAGGTCCCAATACAGCAAAACGCCGCACACAGCACAGCCAATGCTGAACACCAGCACTGCACCGGCCGCCATATCCTTGACCACGCCGGCAGTCCGGTATCGGTCCGGCACCGGACGTTCCACCGTGCGCTCCAGGCTGGAATTCACCAATTCCAGCGCCAAAACGCCGCACACCATCAGGGTGATCAGGCAATACTGTGTTTTGGTAAATTCATAAAACGGGCTGAACAGATAGACATAGAAAGCCGCGCACAGATGGAACCGCATGTTTCGCTCCTCCCGAACGGCTGTGCGAATCCCCTGGGCCGCGTAACGAAAGCTAGACCAGAACGGCTGCTTTTCCATATTGTCACACCTGGTCGGCGCTGTAAGACACCGTGCGCGGCACACCCAGCTGGATCAAAGTGGCCTCTTCCTTTTCCCGCATACGGACAGCCTCCAGGCCGCCGGCTTCATGATCATAGCCCAGCAGGTGGAACATGGAATGCACCGTGAGGAATGCGACTTCCCGCTGCAGAGAATGGCCATACAGTTCGGCCTGTTCCACAGCGCGCTCCATACTGATAACGATATCGCCCAGCATTGCCGCACCGGTCTCCTGGTTCACGTCGTATTTGCCGTTCTCTCCCAGAGGAAAGCTCAGCACATCCGTGGGCTGCGGCTTGCCCCGGTACTGCTCGTTCAGCCGGGCAATCTCCGCATTGTCCACAAATGTGACGCTGATCTCCGCCGGCCCTTCAAAATGCTCGTACTCCAGCACGGCGTGGCAGGCGCGGCGGATCAGGATCCGCATTCCGGAAGGGATCTTGACAGCCTTCTGCTTGTTTGTGATGTAAACTTTGTGAGACATCATTGCACTTCCTTTGTGATATTTGGATTGCTTGTTTTTATCGCTTCAGGCGCGCCGCCGCGGCTTTATCATAGGCCTTGATGATCGCCTGCACCAGCCGGTGGCGCACCACATCTTTTTCACTGAAATACACCATGGAAATCCCTTCCACATTCTTCAGCACTTTCAGCGCATCCACCAACCCGCTGCGGGATTTATCCGGCAGGTCAATCTGCGTTACATCGCCGGTGACCACTACTTTCGACCCCGTGCCCATGCGTGTCAGGAACATTTTCATCTGCTCCGGGCTGGTGTTCTGCGCCTCGTCCAGGATGATGAATGCATCGTCCAGTGTGCGCCCGCGCATATAGGCCAGCGGGGCCACTTCAATCAGCTGCTTTTCCATCAGCGCCTGGTATTTCTCTGTTCCCAGCATATCAAACAGCGCATCGTACAGCGGGCGCAGGTACGGGTCCACTTTGTTCTGCAGGTCTCCGGGCAAAAAGCCCAGTTTTTCCCCGGCCTCTACAGCTGGCCGCGTAAGGATGATGCGCGTCACCTCCCGCGCTTTAAACGCCTTGACTGCCATCGCCACTGCCAGATAGGTTTTACCCGTACCCGCCGGCCCCACGCCAAAGGTAATGGGGTTTTGCCGGATCTGGCTGATATACTCTTTCTGCCCCAGCGTTTTGGGGCGCACCGGACGCCCTTTAGCCGTGATCGCAATAAAATCGCCCGTGAGCTCACGGACCTTTTCCGCTTCGCCGGAGCCCGCCAGGGAAATACAGTAACGCACGGTCTGCTCTTCCAGCGGCGTACCGTTTTCCCGCAGTGTCAGCATGGAGTCGATGGCGCGCATGGCGTTGCGCACACCCTCTTCCTCGCCGGTCAATTTGATTTCATTGCCTCTGCACACCGCTGTAACGCCAAACGCCTGCTCCAGCAGCCGGATATTCTCATCGCCCGCTCCAAAAATAGCCAGGGCCGTATCAATCGAATCCACTTCAAACAGTTTTTCCGTTCTAGACACACCTTTTCAAATAGATTTCCCATAATATTATAGCATATTTTATAAAATTTTAAAGAGGATTTTGTGCAGAAAGTGTACAAACTTTCCACGAAGCCCTTTGGGTACCCGCAGCTGTCACGGTGCAGCGGCCTGATGCGGCACCTGACGGGCTATATTGGCCGTGAATATCACCCGAAGCTCGACCGTTACATCCCGCTCCGTCTGCGTCACGGTCTCCTTGCAGCTCTCCATCACATAGTCCGGGAAGCATTCCCGCAGATAGAGAACGATCTGCAACCGCGCTTTTTGTGCCGCCAGTCCCGGCGACAGACGGACACGGATGGTCTCCAGCCCGCGCAGCTGGGTGCGTTCCAACGTAGCGGGCAAATGGAATCCCAGCGGGGCAAGCCCCTGCCTGGTAACCGTTTGTGTATAAAGGCCCTCCATTGATGGAGCCGGCGTCAGCGGAATATCCAATGCCCCCGCTTTCATCCGCCATCCGCTCACTGTCCTGCCGGTCGGCACCTGCGCTTCCAGCTCCAATGGCTGGGTACAAATATATACTTTCTCCATGCGCGCATACACCTGCCCCGCCGCCCGGGAATAAGCCACGCGGCCGGTCAGGTCATTCACATTGGCACCGGTGGCCAGCAGCGCCCCCTCGGCCACCGCCTGTCCCGGCCAGGCCGTCAAAAAGCCGCCCTCCAGGTCCACCGCCGTGATGACGCCGCTGTCCTTCGCCACCAGGTCGGTGATTTCACCGCCGGCGATCTGCGGCGCAGCGTTCCGGTCCCTCTTCTCCGCTACCAGACGTCCCTTGACAAAATTCAGCGCCACCCAGTTGTAGGTCTCCTCCTCCACGAAAATGCGGTCAGCCACCCGGCGAAGCTGATCTGCATCCACAAAAGCGCCCTCGTATATGCCGTTCTCATACAGCTGCTGGCGCAGGGATTGTTCCTGCACTGGTGTAAAATCGACAAATTCGATGTTCCACACCATACCCGGGCAGAGAAGCAGGGCGGCCGCCCCCAACGCCAGTCCCAGCCAGACCCCCCGTCGCCGCTGCATATGTCCCAGCAGAAAGCCAAGCCCTTTGCGCCGGCGCACCCGCAGTACGCAGCGGCAGCGCCGGGCCGTGCGGTGCACCCGCCGGTAATGGCGCACCGGCAGCCATGCCAGATATCCCTGCGCAGCAGGCTGCACCTGCTGGATCGGGATCCCCTGCTCGGCACACAGGTTCAAAAAGCGTTCACCCTGGCCGCCGCGGATCTCGAACTGGACTGCGCCGGCAAGGAACTGCCATATGCCTTTTTTCATCGCTACGCCCCGTCCACCTTTCCCTCACTTTGCCGCAGCCGTCCGGTTTCCTGCCCCGGCTCCAGGGTTTCCACCGAAAAGATCCGGCCGTGTATGGTGATCAGCTGCTGATGATAGGTGTCAACCATCAGTCCCAGGCCGGTGATCCGCAGCTGCGCCGTCCCCATATCCAGCACAAGGCGCTCCGCATCAAAGCGCAGGATACCGCGGCAGTTTTCTGCCTGCAAGTACCCGCGGCAGTCAAAATGTATCATTGCCTGCCGGTACAGCGCCTGCACCTGGCTGCGCCGGACCGGCCCCGTCATGCCCAGCGCCCTGCGCAGGGAATAGCGCTCCTTTTTCCTCCCTTTGCCGCCCATGGCGCCGCCTCCTCACATAATTCGGCCAGTCTGCCTCATATTTATGGGCCGGGAGGGATGGAATATGACGCTGCATCTGCGGCATCACTTCAAAAAATGCGCAAACTGTCTTCTCGCATTGTTGTTCCTGCTGGCCGCCGCCGGCGCTTTTCTGCGCCCGCAGGCGGCTATGGCCGGCGCCCTGCAGGGAATGGCCACCTGCGCGCATGCAGTCATTCCCACTTTGTTCCCGTTCCTGGTGCTCTCCGGGCTGATCCTGTCCGGCCCGCTGGCCCAGTGGGCCGGCTTTGCGCTGCGTCCGTTCACAAAACTTCTGGGCATCCGCAGCAAGAAAGCCCCCGCAGCGCTGCTGTGCGGCCTTTTGGGGGGATTTGCCCCCGGTGCGCGGGCCGTAGGGCAATTGCGCCGGCAAAACGAACTGTCTGCCGCCGAAGCCGAATGCCTGCTGGTGGGCGCCGTGTGTTCCGGCCCTGCATTTGTTGTCGGCAGTGTAGGAACAGCCATGCTGGGCAGCCGCTCATCCGGGTGGATCCTGTATCTCTGCCAAGCCGGCGCCGGGCTGCTGTGCGCCCTGATCTTCCGGCCGAAACCGCCGGCATGCCTCGCCCGAAGCTCTGCCGCTGCGGCAGCCCCTCCGCAGCCCTGCGGGCTGGCGCAGGCGGTTGCCGACAGTGTACACGCCACTGCACTGTTGTGCGGATATATTGTGCTGTTCTCCTTTTTGGCTGCAGTGGCAACACCCGCTGATGCGCCGCCGGCGGCGCAGTATGCAGTGCTTCTGGGGATGGAAGTAACCAGTGCCTGCCATGCGGCCAGCACAGTTCCATGGAGCGGGAAAATTTATCTGTGCGCCGCCGCGATCAGCCTGATGGGGGCCAGTGTATTTGTGCAGGTCCGTGCTTTTGCCGGGCCGCAGGTCTCTCTGCGGGCTTTGGCTGCAGCCCGCTTTCTGCACTTGCCGGCAACACTGGCACTGGTATGGGCGGCTCTGCGGCTGTTTCCCGGCGCGGCACCCGCCGCAGTTCCCGCCGGCGGATGGACACCGGCCATCCGCATGCCGGCCGATGCGCTGTGCGCAGTTTTCATATTGTGCACCCTTGCCTTTGGCCTCAAGAAACCGGGACGGTTGCATCGGCGGAAAAATCGTGTATAATAAAATAAGTTTCAGAAAAAAGGAGCGGCTGCCATGGCCTTTTTCAAAAAGCGCGCGTTGTTCGGCGGGCGTATTCCGCCGGCCTGCGAATACTGTGCCCACAGCCGCCCCTCCCCTGAGCCCGATACATTTTATTGCGAACGGCGCGGTGTGGTCCCCGGGCATTATCACTGCCGCGCTTATTGTTATGACCCGCTGCGCCGTGTGCCCAAGCGGCAGCCCCGGCTGCCCGCTTTTACCCCCGAGGACTTCAAGCTGTAACGGAGGAACCGTTTTATGTTGGTAGAAAGCGTTTCGATTCTGGCTACTTTGCTGTGCATCATCATTATTTTCGTGCGCTCGGGCCATAAGATGGCCGCGCTGGGCTGTACTCCGCTTTTGCTGGTGCCTGCCGTACATCTTCTGGCCTTCGGGCTATCCTACATGCTGCAGCGCATTCTGCCCTGCCCGCGTGCGGTGATGATCGCCTTTGCCGATATTGCCGCCGTGGCGTTTTCAGGGCTGATCATCCACCTGCAAAGCGCCAAAATCCCCGCGCAAAAACCGCGCCGGCTCTATGTCACGCTCTTATGCGGATACAACATCATCCTCACCTGCCTGTACGTTTACCGCACACTGGAGCCCATTCTGCACCATTGATCCGCGTCTGTTCTGCAAATTTGCAGGCAGAAAAGACAAAGTTCCAAGCACGCTATCTTGATAGCCTCTGAACGATACTTCAGGGAATGTCTCTGTCAGCGCGATAATTACCGATTATCCTTTGTGTATGGAATATGCAGCGAGAACATCGGAGCGGAGCCCACGAGGGTTTAACGGCTGAAATGGCGGCAGAACAGCCGTTCCCCAATAGGACTGCACTTGATTCAGCCGATCCCGCTTCGGGAACCGGAAAGGAAATTGGGAGATAATTTTCAAAAAATGCTTGACGGATCCAATTTTTCCGATATAATAGATAAAGGTGCCGGCCTTGTTGCCCGTTAAGCGCCATGCTGGAATAGCTCAGTCGGTAGAGCAGCTGATTCGTAATCAGCAGGTCGCGTGTTCAAGTCACGTTTCCAGCTCCAAAACGCCCCGTCCGAATGGATGGGGCGTTTTTGCTTTCGCCATTTCCAGGCCGACACATGTCTTTGCAAGGAGGCCCCGGCCGACCTGCGCCCCGCAGTGTACAGGGATATCAGCGGCTGTTTTCCGAAGCGTCCGCCTGCATCCAAAAAGCAGCCAATTCCCGGGCCGCTTCTTCGGCACTGTGCACCGTACGGCAATGCAGCCAATGTGCCGGAAACAGCTGGCGGTAGGCATACTGGCCGTAACGGCTGTCGATCAGCAGCACCATCCCCCGGTCTTTCCCGGTACGGATGACCCGCCCGGCGGCCTGCAATACTTTGTTCATACCCGGATAGCGGTAAGCATAATCAAAGCCGGCGCCCAAATGCTGCTGGTAGTAATCACGCAATGCATCCTGCACTGCATTCACCTGCGGCAGGCCCACCCCCACAATAATGCTGCCAATCAAGCGGTTGCCGGCCAGGTCAATCCCTTCCGCAAATACGCCGCCCAGCACGCACATTCCCAGCAAAGTTTGCCGGTTTTCCTTGGAAAACCGCGCCAGAAAGGCTTCGCGGGCATCCTCGGCCATCCCGCTCTCCTGTATGGCCAAAGAAACATCCGGATACCTGCGCGCAAAGCACTCGGCCGCCATTTTCAGGTACTGATAGCTGGGGAAAAAGGCCAGATAGTTGCCCTTTCGCCCGCTTACCGCCGCGGCAATCAAATCGCAGATATCGTCCAGGGTGGCCGCGCGGTCTGCATATTTGGTGCTGAGATACGGCGCCTCCAGCAGACACAGGTTTTCCCTGGGGAACGGGCTGGCCAGGCACAGCCTGTGTGCTTCTTCGCCGCCTCCCAGTGTTCGGATAAAATAGGGCAGCGGTGAAAGCGTGGCGCTGAACAGCACGCTGGCCCGGCCCAGGGACATAGATCCGTCCAGGAAATCTGCCGGATCCAGACAGAGCAAATCGACAGTGACGTCTCTGCCGAAAGAGCGGATCAGCGTTGTGAAATGATCGTCATACAGCTCCCAAATGCGCAGAAAGAAACGCACTTCAAAATACAGCTGCAGCAGTTCATCGTGCAATGCCCCTTCCCGGTTCTCCTCCAGCCATTCTTCCATCTGCCGGCACACAGGCAGCAGCGCCTTGACAAGATCCTCCGGGCCTTCAGCCTGCAGCATCTGCCGGCCTTCTGCTTCTTCACAGCCCTTGCGCAGTACCACAAAGGCGTTGTTCACTTTGGATATTGCCTGGGTCAGACGCCGCGCGGTTTTCCCAAGCGCGCGTTTCGCCGAGAGGAAAGCGCTCTTCTGCAGACGGGCCGAATACATTTCTCTGGCGCGGTCCAGCAAGTTGTGCGCCTCATCCACCAGGAAGATGAAGTCTCCTCCATCCTCGAAATAACGTTTCAAATTCACCACCGGGTCAAACAGATAATTGTAATCGCCGATGATGCAGTCGCACCAGTTGGAAACATCCAGCGTCAATTCAAACGGACACAGGTTTTGTTCCCGGGCATAGTCCTGCAGGCGCTGACGTGTAAAAACATCTTCCTCGGATATCAGCCGATACAGTGCGTTGTTGATGCGGTCATAATATCCTTTGGCGCGCGGGCAAGCTTCCGGTGTACACTCCCGGCGCTCCATGGGGCAGATTTTGTCCTTTGCCGTCAGTGTAACCGCTTTCAGCCGCAGGCATTCCCCTGTTTTTTCCCGCATGGTATTGCGCATCAGCCGCAATGCATCTTCAGCCGCCGTGCGTGTAATCGTTTTTGCCGTCAGGTAGAAAATGCGCTGGCCTTTCCCTTCTCCCATCGCCTTGCAGGCGGGGAACAGCGTAGAGATGGTTTTTCCAATGCCCGTAGGCGCCATGGCAAACAAACGCCCTCCGGCCGCCACGGTTTTATACACCGCCCCCGCCAACGCATACTGACCGGGGCGATAGGTTTCAAAGGGAAATGTCAGACGCTTCAAAGAATCCGTGCGCTGTGCAAGCCAATCTTTCGAAAGCTGCGCCCAGGGCGCATACAAGCGCAGGGTCTCCTGCAGAAACGCCTCCAGTTCACCTGCGGCAAAACGCCGGCGATGGCGAATGATCTGTTCTGTTTCCACCTGATAATAAGTCAGCTGAACCGTCACCGCCTCCAGCCCCGTGTCAGCGCACAGGAACGCCCCATAGCACTTGGCCTGAGCCCAATGCAGAGGGTTGAAATCCTCTGTCAACAGCTCAGCCGGGGCCGCGGTCGTTTTGATCTCGTCGATCACAAAGTCGTCCGCCTCTTCGATCACACCGTCGGCCCGGCCTTCCAGCCGGTAAGCGATGCCGTCCACTGTGCGGACGGCCCTCATCACCACTTCTGCTTTGTATCCCTTTCCTGCGGACTTCTGCAATTTGCGGTGGATACGGCTGCCCTCATTGGCGCGGTCAAATCCGGAAAAACGGCTGTCGATGTCGCCGCAGCGCCATACGAATTCCACCAGACCCCGCACCGACAAGCGCACCTCTTGTGCCGGCGCAGGCGCATCTTTCCGCTGCGGCATTCTTTCCACTCCTTTCCCCCTGCTGCTGTGTAATACCGCTGCGCTCAGAACGTCAGTTCGGCATTGATTCGCCGCACGGTTTCGCCGTCCACCTTGCACAGGGCCCGGTCATAAGTGAACAGGCCATTCACTTCTCCCTCTACATCGGTCAGCTGCGTATATACAACAGCACACAACCCGGCCCGAAGCAGCGGCAGTACCTGCCGCCGGTGCAGCTTGCGGTAAGCCGCCGTCAGGCGCACACTGTCCTTGAACATCACATAACCGAAACTGTTCTGCTCACTCCACACATGACCTGGCACCACCTGGCTGTAGCCGCCGTATTCCGTGACGGCAAAAGCCCGTTCCTCGCCTTCGGCACAGCGGGGCGGGCGCAAGGGAAGAATATATCGGTGCCGGCTGAGCAAATCTCCCGCGCCCTGGTCATGCCAGCCGCTGGCATGATCCACCGGGCGAGTCGGATCCATCTGCCGAACGGCCGCAGCAATGCGGGCGGCGTCAAACTGTCCCCAGCCCTCATTGAAAGGCACCCACAGGCAGATACAGGGCGCATTGTACAGCGCAGCAACCATCTCCGCCAACTGGCGTTCCTGTGCGGCACGGCCCGCCGGGGTGCGCCGCACGGCGCGCTCCACACGGCCCTCCGGCAGCTGCCGGCCCAGATTGGGCGCGGCCACATGTACCCAAAAGTCGGTGCAGGTGCCGCCGCTGGGCATATCCTGCCACACCAGCATACCCAGGCGGTCACAGTGGTAATACCAGCGTGCCGGTTCCACCTTGATGTGCTTGCGCAACATATTAAAGCCCAGGGATTTGGCATTTTCGATATCCAGGCACAGCGCAGTATCCGTAGGCGCTGTATACAAACCGTCGGGCCAGTAGCCCTGATCCAGCAGGCCCTTCTGGAAGTAAGGCCTGCCATTCAGCAGCAGGCACGGCCGGCCGGAAGGCCCCGGCCCGATGCCAAAGGTCCGAAGGGCAAAATAGCTCTCGGCACGGTCCTCGCCTGCGGCAATCTTTACCCGATACAAGAATGGATGCTCCGGCGTCCAGTGTTTCGGCTCCGGCAATGCAAGCACGGCCCGACCGGCAACGGCAGCGCATGCCACCGGCTGTTCTCCCTCCAGCACCGTCAGCTCCACGGGGACCTCACAGTCCGCCTCTACGGTCACGCTGTCCAGGGCAGGGGTAAACCGCAGGCCCCGCAGATATACCCGGGGCACCTGCTCCAGCCATACGGTCTGCCAGATACCCGAGACGCCAGTATACCAGATCCCTTTGGGATGCAGCACCTGCTTTCCCCGGGGCATATCGGCGGCATCGGTCGGGTCTGCTGCGCACACACACAATTCATTTTCTCCCTCTTGCAGCAAGTCCGTTATTTCAAAGGAAAAGGGGCAGAATCCTCCTTCATGGCGGCCGGCCTCCGCACCGTTCACATAGACGATACAGGCATAGTCCACTGCGCCGAAATGCAGCAGCGTACGCTTGCCGGTGTCGTAATGATCCACCGAAAAAGCTCTTCGGTAAACCATCAGCGTTTGCGGCCCCACCGGACGGCCCGCACCGGACAGAACGCTTTCGAAGCAAAACGGCACCAGAATGCGCCCCACATATGCGTCGGGCGCCCGCCATGGGTACGGTGCACCCGCTGAAAAAGCCTGCCAAAAGGCCGCAGCATCCTGCAGAGTATACTCCCACCAGCCGTTCAGGTTCTGCCAGGCAGCCCGGCGCAGCTGTGGGCGCGGATATTCGTTTAGCGGGATGTCTCCGGGCGTGAACCGGGTAAACAGGTCTGCCATACAAACACTTGCCTTTCTTCGGCGGCTCCAGCATGCCTCTTTTGCCATACGCATCCTGTATGCCTTTACACTTCAAAGCTTCGCAGCAAAGCGATCTCCGCCGCCCAGCCTGCATCATCGTTGGGTGTCTCCAGTACCATGGGCAGCCCTGCCAGGGCCGGATGGCGCACAATACGCCGGAAAGCCTCGGCGCCGATATGCCCCTCGCCGATGCGGGCGTGACGGTCTTTGCGGGCACCCAAGGGGTTCATGCTGTCGTTCACGTGCAGTGCCTTCAGCCGGGACAGGCCAATGACACGGTCAAACTGAACCAGCACTCCGTCCAAATCATTGACGATGTCATACCCGGCGTCCCACACATGACAGGTGTCCAAGCACACACCCAGCTTTTCACTGTATTCCACGCGGTCGATGATGGCGCGCAGTTCCTCAAAGCTGCGGCCTACCTCGCTGCCCTTGCCCGCCATGGTTTCCACAAGCACCGTGGTATGCACTTCTTCCGTAAGCACAGCATTCAGCTGTGCCGCAATCAGTTCGATGCCCGCCTCAGCACCCTGGCCTACATGGCTGCCCGGATGAAAATTATAATACTGGCCGGGCAGATGTTCCAACCGCTGCAGATCCTCCGCCATAGCGCGCAGCGCAAACTCCCGGGTGACCTCCACGGCGGCGCAGGCGTTCATAGTATAGGGCGCATGGGCCACCACCGGCCCGAAGGCATGCCGGCGCAGATAATCGCCACATGCGGCCATATCATCCGGATCCACAGCTTTGGCTGCTCCGCCCCGGGGGTTGCGGGTGAAAAAGGCAAAAGTATTGGCCCCCAGCTTTTCCGCCTGACGGCACATAGCCAGATAACCTTTGGAAGATGAAAGATGACTGCCGATATAACGCATAGCCTTCTCCTTTCCGATTTCATTTATATGTGCTAAAATAAATCCATAATTCTCTGCTCGGGATGTGATACAATGGATGCCGAAATGCTGCGCGCCGAACTGGACAGGCTGGCCGAACCTGGCTACCGGGATTTTCAGAAAGCGCTGATGCCTGACTCCCGGCTGCCTCTGTTGGGGGTGCGGCTGCCGGCACTGCGCCGCCTGGCGCGAAAGCTAGTCAAAACCCGGGGGGCCGGTGCCCTGGCCCTGCCCGGGCACGACACTTTCGAAGAAGTGATGCTGCGGGGTATGATGATCGGCTGCCTGTACCCCAGCCTGCCGGCAGCCCATGTGCTGGGGCTGGCGGCGGCGTTTTTGGACGAGATCGACTCCTGGGCCCTGTGCGACAGTTTCTGTGCCGGGCTGCGCCCGCTGGCCAAAGGCCAGCCGGCGCGGCTGTTCGCCTTTGCCGTTGGCCGCTTGGACGACCCACGCCCCTACGCAGTGCGCTTCGGCGTGGTGACACTGCTGGATTTTTATTTGGATGAAGTGCATCTGCCCCAGGTGCTGGCACAGCTGCGAGGCGTGCAGAACAGCCATTTTTATGTCAAAATGGCCCTGGCCTGGGCGCTGTCCATGTGCTGTGCCGCCGCACCGGAACCTGCGTTGGCAGCGCTGCGGCAATGGCCGGACGAGTGGGTACGGCGCAAGGCCGTACAGAAAATACGGGAATCCCGGCAGATTTCCCCGGCCATCAAAGCGCAGGCACGGGCACTGCTTGCTGCACCCGCTGCACCCGGCAGTGTCCAACTCAGCGCCCGGAATAATCCCGTGCGCCGTAAATAGCCGTGCCTACCCGCACAATGGTCGCTCCCTCAAGGATGGCGTTTTCATAATCGGCGCTCATTCCCATGGAAAGTTCATCCGCCCGGACATTGGCGTAGCCGTACTCGTTTACACGACAGGCCAGCCGGCGCATCTGGGCAAAGTAGCGGCGGTTCTGCTCGTTGGATTCCAGAACCGGCGGGATGGTCATCAGCCCCAGCACACGGATATGGGCCTGGGCTGCGCACAGCTCCGCCAGAGCATCCAAGCCGTCGGGCGCCACACCGCTCTTGGAATCCTCACCGCCGATGTTCACCTCCAGGAAAATATCCTGCACCAGGCCCTTTTTGGCCGCTTCTTTTTCTACGGCGGCCAGCAGGCGGGCAGAGTCCACCGATTGGATCACGCGGGCAACCCCCACCACCTGCCGCACCTTATTGGTCTGCAGATGGCCGATAAAATGCAGCGGTTTTTCCAGATAAGCACCGGCAGCGTGCTTCTCCACCAGCTCCTGCACACGGTTTTCCCCGAACAGGTCGATTGCCAGTTCGGCGGACAGGCGCACGGTGTCGGCATCCTGGGTTTTACTGGCGGCGCACAGCTTCACACTGCCTGGCGCCCGGCCTGCGGCGCGCTCGGCCGCGGCCATTTTTTCACGGATCTGTGCAATATTTTCATTGAGCTTCTGACGTGTCATCGCAATTCCTCCTCCGGCTGATAAACGGCGCGGGCGCCGCCGATAAATTTGGGCCGCGTACGGGCACAGACCAGATTGGCCTGGCCGATGCACCGGATGCTCAAACGAACCGGGACCGCCACCCGCTGCAGGTGCATCCCGATCAGCGTGTCGCCGATGTCCATGCCGGCCTGGGCACGGACGGTCTCTACCGCCACAGGGTCTGCGGCGTGCTGCCAGAATGTAGTGGCAAAGCTGCCGCCCGCGTGCGGCTGCGGCAGCACATTCACCACTTCCATCTCCGGGCGCAGGGCTGCGCGCTCCACAATCAGGGCGCGATTCAAATGCTCGCAGCACTGGGCGGCCAGAAAAATGCCCGCCCGTTCCAGCACAGGGGCAATGCCCTCATAAATGGCGGACGCGGCCTCCATGCTGGAACCTTTTCCGATGCGTGCACCCATCACCTCACTGGACGAACAGCCTACCACCAAAATGTCCCCGGGATGCATTTTTGCCGCGGCAATCAGCTCCTGCGCCGCTTGCCGCGCCTGACGTTTGATTTCTTCCATCATAAAGCAAAGCCTGCCTTTCGTGCCTTCAGTATAGCACAAACGGCAGGCTTTTGCATCACCGGGTTTTACAAACGGCTTTCATTCAACGGCCTCTCCGGCGTATGCCGCCGGGATTTACTGTGACAGCTCAGACCAGCTGGCGCGGGTTTGATGCAGCATTCCCGCAACAGCCAAAAACAGGCAGCCCAGCAAGATGGTGGTGGGGGTTGCCGGGTAGCGCTGGATCAGCGGCTGCAAAATCTCCATGTTCTGCAGCACCTGGGCCAGGGCGATGCAGCTGCCAAACGAAGTGGTCACAATGATCGCCGTGCGGGTAAATTTTACTGTCAGCACGCCGGCCACTGCACCCGCAACGGCCGCCACCGGCAGCGCCAGCTGGCTGCCGTTCAGCAGAAGGTACGCCACCGAGAACACCACGCCGCCGCCGAACAGGAACATCCCCGCCAGATACAGCTTATACGCCAGCAAAGCCAGCACCACGCCCAGCACCGCACCGCCTGCAATGACCGGCCAAACTGCCGTCTGCGGCACAAACTGAGCCGTCAGCAGCATACCCAACAGGCCGCCGATCACAAACCCCCACAGGGACATCCAAATTTTGCGCAGCCGATAACCGTAAAAACAATTGGCCAATGCCAAAGCGACTGTTACGGCCGCGGTGATGACAGAGGACACCATCATGAATCCTTCCTTCCTTTGTCTGATTCTCTGCAAAGCCGGTTTATTTGCGTCTGCATTCAGTCGGGTGCACGGCGCAGGCGCGCGGCAATTTCCTGCTTCAGCTGCGGGCACACAAATTCTGAAATATCTCCGCCGAAGGCGGCCACCTGACGCACCATGCTGGATGAGAGGTACATATACCGGATATCCGTAGTAAAAAACAATGTTTCCAGCTCCGGATACAGCTTTTTGTTGGTCAGCGCCATTTGAAATTCATATTCAAAGTCCGACATGGCGCGCAGGCCTTTGACCAGCCAGCGCGCGCCGGTATTTTTGGCATATTCCGCCAACAGGCCGTTGTCGCTGTCCACCCGTACATTGTCCAGCCCTTCCGTGGCCCGGCGCGCCATATCCACACGCTCTGCCGCCGTAAAGGTTGTGTGTTTTTCGTAGTTGACCGACACAAGCACAACCACTTCGTCGAACAGCGCTGCCGAGCGCCGAATGATGTCCAAATGGCCCAAGGTAATGGGATCAAAACTGCCGGGGCAGATCGCAATACGCTTTTCCATGCTTCCCTCTCCTTTGCAGCAGCCCGCATGCCGGGCCGAACTGAATCCCATTATAACGTCTTTTTAGCTGTTTGGCAATCTTTTCCCGCGTTAACCAATCCCGTAACTATCTTTGATTCGCTGGAATTCCACGCTATAGGCAAACCCGTCAAACACGAACTCCCGGCTCATTTGCCCGGTTTCCAGGCCCGTCATCCAGGTGCTCAGCCCGCCGGCGTCCGGGGCCCGATCCATAAACACCCGGTACAATACCTGAAGATACTCGCGGTTGGTAAGGTTTCGGTTCAGCATCTCCCTGCTGAAAATAAAGCCATAGGCACAGCTGCGGGCGTCCACCGTACCATCCTTCAGCCAGCGCACCCAATCCGCAAAGCCGTCTGCATCCGGATCACGCTCCAATGCTACCTGATACAACCGGGTGACAAATCCTTCCAGGCCCTCTGTGGGCCAGTCGGGATCTTCCGGCGGCCGGTCCTGCGCCTGCGTTACCGTCACCCAGCACACTGCTGCGCGCCCGTTGGCCGTGCGGGCCACCACCGCCGTGGATCCCGGCAACACCGCCGTCACCAAGCCGTCCTCTACCACTGCAACCGTCTCGTCCCTGCTCTCCCAAAGGATATCGGCAGCCAAGGCGTTTTCCGGTTCTACCTGCGCGCGCAGCCGGGCTGTCTGCCCCATTTCCAGCGACAGGTTGGTTTTGTCCAGCGTCACCTTTTGAGGCAGCAGCGGGTCCCCGCTGACGGCGACTGTGCAAGTGGCAGACAGGCCGTTTTCCGTGGACACCGTGATCTGTGCATGGCCTGGTGCCAGCGCTGTTACCACACCGTTGTAGCTCACCACTGCAACCGTTTCATCACTGCTGGCCCATGTGACCGGAGCTGCTTCGGCTTCCTGCGGGGCAATGCGGTATTGCAGCAGAGCACGCCTTCCCACGGGGACGGACAGGGTTGTCCGCTCCAGGGCGATATCTGTGGGCGGCACATTGTCCGAGAGGACTGTCACCGTACACGGTTCCGACATCAGGCCGTCGGCCGTTTCAGCCCACACTTCCGTTTCCCCCTGCAGTACACCGGTTACCAGGCCGTCCTTCACGGCAGCAACTGCCTCGTTGCCAGAGTACCAGTACAGCGGCGCTGTTTCGGCGCCTTCCGGAAGGACAGAGGCCTTCAGCTGATAGGTTTGACCTCCCGCTAGTATCAATTCCGTTTGATCCAGCTCAATTGATTGTGGATGTACTTCACTGTTTTTCACAACGACCACGCAGACGGCTTCTTTTCCTCCCGCTTCTGCTGTAATACCGGCCGCGCCAACGCCTGCTGCTTTGACCAACCCGTTTTGATCCACCGTAACCACCGATTCGTCATTGCTTGTCCAGCGGATCGTCTCGCCGGTACTTTCAGGATGGATCACCGCGTCCAAATCAACGGACTGGCCGATCTCCAGCCGGCACAGGCCGGTGCTGTTTTGGATCTCAACGTATTCTACCGGCGGATGCTCCGGCATCACAGTAAATACACAGGCATCGGCATCCAGCGCACCATAGGCCAGCACTGCGGCAACGCCTTCTTTGCGGGCTGTCACTTTTCCGTCCTGGACGGAAACAATTTCCGGCGCTGTACTGCGCCACTGCACTGTCGCCGCGGCGGCAGCCGGCAGATCGACCAGCTGCAGCGTATACGTCTCATTGACTGCAAAGGTATGGGCGTGCGTATCCAGCTGTATGTCTGCCGCCGTTTCGCCGCCGGGGTCTGGGGTGCCGCCCGGTTCATCCGGTTCCGTGACCGGCGGCTGTTCCGGATCCGTCAGCACAACGGGCACCAGCGGGCTGATTCCCTCCTGATAGCCTTCCGCTGTGACAACCACCTGCACATAATAGGTGCCTGCAGGCATTTTGTCGATCGGCTTTTCAATCGGATGCTTCCCTTCCGCATCAGTATACCATGTGATTTTGTGGTCGAAATCTTCCAGAGCTTTGTCATCTGTGCCAGTGGCCGTCACCTGTACTGTCGGCACCGTGCCCGTTTGCGCATTTTCAGCAGTCACCTGCACAGTCATCTGCGGCAGCTCTGCCGGCGGCTCCGGGGCTGTTCCCGCCTGGACGGCCGTCAATATGGGCGTATACACAGCCGTCTCACCGGGCGCGTATATTTTCCCGTCCGCGTCCTGCCACACAAGGTTCTCCGTATCTCCCGTCAGCCCTTCAAAACGGGGCACGATGAAGGTATCGCCTACACAAAGGATGGAGGCAGAATGCTCCCCTTCTAAAGTCAAATCGCCTAAAGACACTGTAACCACCCGCAGCAGTTCATCGGCCACAGGCTCTAATACCGGGCAGAAAGATGGTGTAGCGGCTTCGATTTTTTCAGAATGAAAATTGAAAATATTCTTCGCTTTACCGCGGAGTGCACGAATTGCACCATTATGATCGGTTATTTTATCCTGTGCCCAAATACCAAGCAAAGTTTTCGGTATTTTTTCCTGCTGCAAATGCAAATTATATATAAGCAACGTCCATTCGGCTGTTTTAGGATTCTTTTCAGAAACCCCGCCCGACGGGCACCTCATAGCATACGGCCCTACAGGCAGGCCGAATACAGCGCCCGTTTCATCCAGCTCTATCCAGCTCACTTTTTCCAACAGCACTTCTCTGGCCAGCAGTAACGGATGGGGTTCTGCCGTGACATCCGTATAGAATTCCTCTGCACTGTTCAGCCGGTATCCATCTACTTCCCCGCCATACAAAAACGGTACCCAGTGCAGCGTCTGGTCGGGCAGCTCTGAGTTGATGGTACCCGGCAGCGTATCTTTCACATCGGCCAGGTCTACCCAGTAAACCTGGCCGATCTCCGGAGATGACGGCATTTCCTCCGCCCGTGCAAAGAGAGCCGTCATCGCCAGCATCAGGCAGACCGTAAAAACAGCGATACGTTTTTTCATCAGCAAACGCCTCTTTCTTATAAAATTTTATAAAAAACGGGCACAAAAATCCTCCGAAGAGAATCTTCGCACCCTTTTTCACCCGTATCGGATGACGGTTATCTCTTTGCAATATCATGGTACTACAGCCGCAAGAATCTGTCAAGAAATACGCCGAAAACAGTCTGATTTTTGTGAAATTCATCAGTAATCTGCTTCAAATTTGGCAAAAGTTCACAAATTGCCGCAAGCGCCAGAAAATGATTGGCCAATTGACGGTTTGACCTCCTGTGTGCAACACTGGGTGCGGAGGATTTTCTCTATCACAGCTTCTGCGAAAAGGAATAAGCAGGAGACATGGCCCAGCAGCCCTCAAAGGGAGCGGCAGCACAAAGGCCGGGATACCCGCATCAGGGGATCCCGGCCTTTCTCAATCGATCTGGTTCTGCACGGAAAATGCCGGAGCACCCTTACAGCAGCGCCGCCGACCACTCCGCCTCCCGGAAGCCCACCAGCACAAAATCCTCAGCTACCAGTACCGGCCGCTTCACCAGCATCCCATACTGGGCCAGCAAAGCATATTGCTGATCTTCAGACATCTGCGGCAGCTTGGTTTTCAACTCCAGCCCTTTATACAGCAGGCCGCTGGTATTGAAAAAGCGTCGCAGAGGCAGGCCGCTTTTCCCGTGCCAGGCCCGCAGCTCTTCTTGGGTGGGATTTTCCTCCTTGATGTCCCTTGCCGTATACTCCACTCCGTGCTCGTCCAGCCAAGCTTTTGCCTTTTGACATGTGGAACATTTGGGATACCACACAAACAGCATACACACCGCTCCTTTAAATAGAATGAAAGCGCAAAGGGCAAACCCGGGAACGCAGGTCTGCGGCCGGCCCCTCTGCACAGGGACGGCCTATGCTATCCCCGGCAGCTTCCCTGGAGATAAGCCTCCGGTTCTGCAAACAGTCCCCACTGTTCATAATTGGCCGTCCTCAAATCCTGCAGATGCGCATAATTGTTGATACATCGCGGGACAAACGGCGCACCCTTCTCGCTTTCCAAAATGGTAATCGCCGTATTTTCCATCCAGTTCAGGATATTCACATCCTCGTCCGGGCGTTGCAGCAGTAAATTGGTCAGCACGCGCAGCGTGATGCCATGAGAACAGATGATGACATTTTCCTGGTTGTCGAAAGAGAGCCCATACTGTTCCAGAAACCGCAGAATACGCCGCCTGATCTCCGGATAGCTTTCTCCGCCCGGCGCCTGTAAAACAGACAGCCCGCGAGCCAGATCCACCTGCGGGTAGTTCCTTTCCTGTTCTTCAAAAGGCATTCCTTCCAAAATCCCCAGATCCATTTCGCGCAAGTCGATACTCTCCGTCACGGCGACCGAAGATTGTTCCAGGCAATTCAGGATCTCCGCCAGTGTCTGCTTTGCCCGCATCTGCGGGCTGCAGTACGCCGCCACGTTTCCGCCGGAAAGCTCCCGGCGAAGGACTTCCCCCGCGCGCCGTGCCTGACACTTTCCTTTTTCCGTCAGGGCAAAATCGGTCGTAGAAGACAATACACCGCTGATATTCCCCAAGCTTTCCGCATGGCGCACCAGATAAATCCTCATGTGCTCAGCACACTCCTCTCCTTTTTGCCGCCTCATGATACCATGTGCGCCAGCAGCCATATCGCCGCCAGCAGCACCGGCTGGTGCAGCATATATACCGGCAGGCTGTGCCGTCCCAGCCATGCCAGGCCGGGCACCTGCCCGCAGTGCGGCAGCCGGCCGCCCCAGCGGGCCGTCAGCCCGCGCCATGCATACATCCCCGTCCAAAACAGAAACAGCCAGGGAAGCAGAGGGAAATAATCCGCCGAATAGAATCCCGGGCCCATCAGGCCCAGCGGAAAAGTCCATCGGCAGCTGTACAGCACTTCGGGCAGCGGCCACAGCAGAACGTCACCCACCCCCAGACCTCCCCGGGGGAGGCATTTTGTCAGCAGAAAGAGCGCAAAGCTTCCCGCCGCTCCCGCCGCAGCCGGTACTTTCAGAAGCCATTGCTTCAGGAGGGCCGACAGCAGCATGGCAATCCCCAAAAAGTGCAGTATGCCAAACAGGATCTGTTCGCTGGGCATTACCAGAACAGTCACCGCCGTCAGCACCAGGCCGCAGCCCAGAACCAGCGCGCCCCGCCGGGCCGGGCGCCGCCCCAAGGGAAATACAGCCCCGGCCACCAGGATGAACGTCCAGCAGATGGCCTGCTCCCACAAATAGGCATTACGGGTTGCGGTGAACCAAACCGCCGGCCTGCCGAAAATGTACACCCAGTCATAGATCCCATGGTAAATGACCATATTCAGCACCGCCAGGCCCCGCAAATTGTCCAGCAGCCCGTATCGGCGCCCGCCGGATCCGTCCGCTGGCTGCCGCTTCACAGGGATTCCGTCACCGGGATCGCCCCGTAGTTGCGCACATTCAACACATGGCAGGCGCCTTCACCAAACACCTGATCCATCGTTGTGCAATACTGCTTCAGCAAATCCTCGGGCACAAAAGCCTGGATGGTTCCCGCAAAACCGCCGCCCTGCAGCCGCCATGCACCCCGTCCGGACAGGATCATCTGGCTGAGGGCCAGCCCAATGCTGACACCCTGCTGGCTGGGGGCCTTGATGCTGTAAGCATTCTGATTGTATTCAAAGGAAGAATGCCCGCCGTCCACGATCATGTGCAGGAAATCTTCGAACCGATCTTCGGCCACGGCCTGATACAGCTGTTCGGCGCGGTCACATTCGGCATAGAAATGCAGTGCCCGCAGCACAGCGCGGTCACCCGTCTGCCGGCGCACCCGGGGCAATTCTGCCAGCAGCTGTGCACGGTCCACTTCCCGCAGTACCTTTTTGCCGAAGCATTCCGCCACGGATTCCATTTCACTGCGGATTGCCGCGTAATCGTCGGTCAGGTCCGCATGGCTGCCCTTGGTGTCAGTGATGCACAAATGGTAGCCGTGCCTGGCAATATCCAAAGCCACTTTGTTCACAATCGGATCGGATGGGTCCTTGAAATCAATGGTGATGGCACTGCCCACTGCGCAGGCGGTCTGGTCCATCAGGCCGCAGGGTTTGCCGAAGAACTGATTCTCTGCAAACTGGCCGATCTGCGCATTTTTCACCGCTGAGAACCGGCCGTCGTTGAATTCTCCGTTGAAGATCTCGCCGATGACCACTTCAAACGCCGCCGAGCTGGAAAGGCCTGACCCGCGCAGCACATTGGACGTTGTGTAGGCGTCAAAGCCGCCCACTGTGCCGCCCGCCTGGCAGATCCCCGCCGCGATACCGCGGATCAGCGCTGCCGAGCGGCCGTTCTCCTGCTCGTTGGGAGACAGGTTGGCCAGATCCACTACATCCGTTTTGTCAAACCCCTGAGACTTTACCCGCACAATTTTTTCGTCATTTTGCGCTACCACCGCGATAATATCCAAATTCACGGCAGCAGCCATTACCACACCGTGGTTATGGTCAGTATGGTTGCCGCCGATTTCTGTGCGGCCGGGCGCCGAGTACAGGCGCACTTCCCGCTCTTCGCCAAATAAGCGGCCGAACTCCGCCGCCGCCTGTGCATAACGCGCACGCTGCGCCTGCACCTGCGCATCGCTGTCCTCATACAATTTGCGGAACGCATCATCGTAAGCGCCGGCATTCAGCCGTTCGATCAGTTCTTTTACCTGTGCCATTGCGGTTCCTCCTTCATCCGTTCTGTCCGGGCTGCCCGGGCAATCATTATCTTTATTATAGCAGAGACAGCCTTCCGCTACAATCCATTTTTTATGCCCGCTTTTCTTTATTCCAACAATAGGCGGCACCGATGCCTCTGCACCGCTTCAGCTGAAATTTTTGCAGAAAAAGCGCTTTTGAATATGGACTTTTGTTGATACATTTGCTATAATAAGACGTATAGATGATTTTTGGCCGATTGGCCCCAGCAAAGACTGTCATGAGGTGAGAGAAATGCCCAGCACCTACAAGCAATCCTTCAAGCAGCAGTTTACCGACAATGTGGAGCTATCCGTTTTCAACTGCGGCCTGCAAAGCTGTGAGCCGCAGTACACCTGGGGGCCCGGTGTGCGGGACCACTACCTGATCCATTTCGTGGCCAGCGGATACGGCACCTATAAAGTGAACAACGTGGTATACCGCCTGCAGGCCGGAGATGTATTCTTAGCCAAACCCAGCCAGCTGATCATGTATTCGGCGGACAGTGAAGATCCATGGGAATACTACTGGGTAGGGTTTAACGGGGCATGCGCCAACAAATTGGTGCTGCAGCTTCCCTTCCGGGACGATATGCCGGTACATCACTGCAAAAACCCGGAGCGCATCAAGGAAGCACTGTACAACATTTTTCTGTCCCGCGGCCCCGATGCCCGAAATGAAACCATGATGGTAGGCTACCTGTACCTGTTCATTGCTGAACTTCAGCAGGAAGCCCTGGATATGGCGCCGCGTGCCTCTGCTTCCAGCTCCCAATATGTGCTCAATGCCATCAAATACATCCAATTCAACTACTGCCATGATATCAGCATCGACGACATCGCCAAAGCGGTAGGCGTCTCCCGCAGCCATCTGTACCGGGTTTTTATGAGCAATGTCGGCCAGTCCCCCATTGATTATCTCACCAATTACCGCATCAGCGAGGCCTGTTACCTTTTGAAAACCTCTCAGCTTTCCATTGCCGAGATTGCCGTATCCGTGGGTTTTTTTGATCAGTTCTACTTCTCCCGTGTATTCAAAAAGACAAAGGGCGTGCCGCCCAGCCGCTACCTTGCATCTTTAAGCAGCGAGGACCACAAGCCGGAAGGGCACACCGAAGCATAAAAATCACATCGCTGCACCCAGCTGAAAACACACTTGCGCCCCACGCGGGATGCAAGTGTGTTTTCGGTGTCCTGTGCCGCGGGAAGGAGGCCTCATGGCCCTGCAGAAAAACCAGATCATCCCTTTGAACGTTCTTACTCTGTCCAGCGACGGCTGCGGCGTAGGCCGCACGGACGGCATGGCAGTATTCGTCCCGTTTACCGCCCCGGGCGACCGTCTGCTGGTGCGGATCGTCCAGGTGCGCAAAAATTATGCCTATGGCATCGTGGCTTCTTTGCAGGTGCCCGGCCCCGGGCGTCAGGCCCCCCGCTGCCCCAGCTTTACCAAATGCGGCGGGTGCTGCTTTGAACATCTGACCTATCACGCCGAACTGGAGGCCAAGCAGCAATTTGTAGCCGATGCCTTTCAGCGCCTGGGCGGCCTGGCGGCGCCGATGCTGCCCATTCTGCCCTCCCCTGCCCCGCTGCGCTACCGCAACAAAGTGCAGTATCCATTGACAGCCGACGAAAACGGCCATGCGCGCATTGGTTTCTACGCCCCCCGCAGCCATCGGGTGGTCCCTTGTACCGACTGCATTCTGCAGCCGGCACAGCTCAACCGTATCGCTGCCACCGCATGCCGCCTGCTGGATCAGATGGGCATCCCCGTTTATGATGAAGCGGCACACACCGGCTTTGCCCGCCATTTGTACCTGCGCCATGCCGTCTCCACCGGCAAGGTGCTGTTCTGCCTGGTGGGCAACGGAAGCCGCATGCCCCGGGCATCCGAATTCTGCCGGCAACTGACAGCGGCTCATCCGGAAATCAGCGGCATTGTACTGAACGTCAACATGGCCCAAACCAATGTGATCACCGGCGGCCAGAATATCACGCTGTGGGGTGAAGGCGTACTGCGGGATGAGCTGGCCGGCGTCCCCGTCGCGTTGAATCCGCTCTCTTTTTATCAGGTGAATACCGCCGGGGCCGAACAGTTGTATGCTGTGGCCCGCCAGTTTGCCGAATTATCCGGCGATGAGACCATTTTGGACTTGTACTGCGGCGCCGGCACCATTGGGTTGTCCATGGCGTCATCCTGCCGCCGTCTCATCGGCGTAGAGGTCGTCCCGCAGGCCGTGGAGGATGCGCGGGCCAACGCCGTGCGCATGGGTGTCCGCCACGGGGAATTCCTTTGTATGGACGCCGGCCAGGCGGCCGCCGAACTGGCCGGGCGCGGCCTGTCGCCCGACGTGGTCATCGTAGACCCGCCGCGCAAAGGCTGCGGCCCCGCCGCTCTGGAACCCATTCTGCGCATGGCCCCACGGCGCATTGTGATGATCAGCTGCAACGCAGCCACTGCCGCCCGCGACGCGGCTTATCTGGCCCCGCATTACACTGTAGATGCCATTCGGCCCGTGGATCTCTTTCCCCGTACCAAACATGTGGAATGCGCCGTGCGTTTCACCCGGAAGCGCTGAGGGCCGGCAGGGCCCGATCTCCATTTAAATCATCCGCTTCAAGCCGAAAGGAGGACGTTTATGTCCGATTACATTCTGAGCCTGCGCCGCCTGGTGGGCCATCGGCCCTTGCTGCAGGTTGGCGCCAGCGTCATTGTGGAAAATAGCGAGGGGCACATTTTGCTGCAGCTGCGCAGGGACAATAACTGCTGGGGATATGCCGGCGGCTCGGTGGAGCTGGATGAAGTGGTGGAGGATGCTGCACGCCGGGAGCTATTGGAGGAAACCGGTCTGACGGCCCGCCGGCTGGAGCTGTTCGGCATTTGGTCCGGCCCCGGGCTGCACTATGTCTATCCCAACGGCGATGAAGTATCCAACATCGATATCGTCTACCTGTGCCGGGATTATACCGGAACGCTGAGGCCTCAGTCAGACGAAGTTGAGCGGCTGCAGTTCTTTGCGGCCGACTGCCTCCCGGCTGAGCTTTCACCTCCGGTGCAGCGGGCCATCCTTCAGTGGGCCCGGCAAAAGCTGCAGGGGACCGGCAGCTTATCCCTGCCCGCTGCGGGCATAGTAGAATAAGTATTGCTGCAGTATACCGGCACAGTCCCGGTAGCTGCGAGGGAACTTTCCATGGTAATGTTCCCGGATCACCCGATCCATCCACACGTCCACTGGAAGCGCTTCCAGGCGGTGGTAGCCGAACAGCAGCACACACTGAGCCACTTTGATGCCCACACCATATACTTCCATCAGCGACTGCTGCACCTCCGGCGTAGGCCGGCCTGCCAGTGCCTGCAAATCCAAGCGTCCCTCCGCAACCCGGCAGGCTGCATCGTGCACATATTTGGCCCGGTAGCCCAGGCCGCAGGCTTCCAGCTGCCGGCTGCCGGCACATGCCAGGGCTGTGGGCGAAGGGAACGCATGGTATACCCGCCGTCCGGCCCGATGCTCTTCGCCGAAGGCCCGGCACAGTTCTTCCACGGCCCGGCGGATGGCCGGGATGCTTTTGCGCTGAGAGATAACGAAACTGATCAGCATTTCCCAGGGATCCTGGCGCAGGATGCGCAGCCCCTGCCCGTAAGCACAGGCCCGCCGCAGATATTTGTCTTTTTTGAGGCATTTGTTTCGATAAGCCGCGTAGTCCGCCTCTAAATCAAAATAGCGACGCCATATCGTTTCAAACTCCTGCTGCGCGCAGGAAAAGCGGAACACGCCTGGCTCGCTGCCGGGTTCGATCTCCAAATATCTTCCCTGTGCCGTCACTGTCCAGCCATGGGCTACAGCCGCCATGCGGAAGCACTGCCCGCTTTCGGCAATGGCTCCGGGAGAAAAGTCTGTCAAATATATTTCGTACATAGAGTCTCCTTTTTCGATTTTCCGGATAACGGAGCGTGTTCTCTATTATACGCACTTTTTTATTATTTTCAAATCATTTGCAAGGAGGGCCTTGGCCGTGGCCGCACAATCCCCTGCTTTCTTCTGCCCCTGCGCCCGCCGGTGCGGCGGCTGCCAGCTGCTTCATCTGCCTTACGCGCAGCAGCTGGCATATAAACAGCAAATTGTCCAACGTCTGCTGGGCTCGTTCGGCCCGGTGCGCCCCATTCTCGGCATGGCGCAGCCGATTCATTACCGGCATAAAGTACAGGCCGCCTTTAGAAGCCTTCCTGACGGGCGCATTGTCAGCGGCACTTATGAAGCAGGTTCCCATCGGCTGGTGCCTGTTGAACATTGTCTTCTGGAGAATGAAACTGCCGACGCCATTTTGGCTACCATCCGCGCATTGTGTGCGCAAATGCATATCCGCCCGTTTGACGAACGAACCGGCCAGGGCGTATTGCGCCATGTGCTGATCCGCAAAGGCTATGCCACCGGCCAGGTGCTGGTCGTCCTGGTCACCGGCAGCCCTTATTTTCCGGGCAGCCGGCAATTTGTTCAGGTTTTGTGCAGCCGGCATCCGGAGATTGTGGGCGTTGTCCAAAACATCAACGGCCGCTATACCAGCATGGTGCTGGGCCGGCAGGAAAAGCTGTTATATGGACAAGGTTTTATTGAAGATTCCCTGTGCGGACTGACCTTCCGCATCTCGGCGCAATCCTTCTATCAAGTGAATCCCGTCCAGACGGAAGCGCTGTATCGCACTGCCATCCAAGGCGCCGGGCTGACCGGGCACGAGTACGTACTGGACGCCTACTGCGGTACCGGTACCATCGGTTTGGCGGCCGCCCGGCAGGCCGCCCAAGTGCTGGGCGTAGAATTGAACCGCGCTGCCGTGCGGGACGCCGCTGCCAATGCCCGGCGCAATCGGCTGGCCAATATCCGTTTCATATGCGCCGATGCATCACAGGCTATGGAACAGTTGGCCGCAGAAGGCCAGCGGGTGGATGTTGTTTTGATGGATCCGCCTCGTGCCGGAAGCGATACGCGCTTTTTGAATAGCCTGCTGCATTTGGCACCCAGCCGCGTTGTATACATCTCCTGTAATCCCGAAACCCAGCATCGGGACCTGCTGCATCTGGCCCGCCGCTACCGCGCCGAATGGATACAACCCATTGATCTTTTCCCACACACTCAACATGTGGAGACGGTTGTTCTTTTGTCCAAACTTAATGCTAAGCAGCATATTGTAGTGGAGTTGAATCTGGACGAGCTAGATTTGACTGCGGCTGAGAGCAAGGCCACCTATGACGAGATCAAAGCGTATGTGCTGGAAAAGCACGGTTTGAAGGTGTCCAGCCTGTATATCTCCCAGGTCAAACGGAAGTGCGGCCTGGATGTCGGACCAAACCACAATTTGTCGACGAAGGAAGATGCCAAAGTGACACAGCGACGGCCGGAACCGGCAGCGGCGCTGATGCCTGCGCCGCAAC
>CALXBN010000014.1 GCA_944386555.1 uncultured Ruthenibacterium sp.
GCAGCAGCGCAAAGCCGCACGAGCACCCTTTCAGGGTGCGAAGGAGGCGACACGCTGCAACCGGGGCAGGGGGACCTTAAGCGGAAGTCCCCCTGCGCCTTTTGGTTCTTTTCGGCACGAAAAGAACGCCACGGCCAGAGCAAACATCAGGCAAAAGCAAGCAAGCCCAAAACGTCAGAACGCTGTCCAACCTCAAATTCACAAACACCAAGGCGCGCCTGACTTTCAGGCCTTCAATCCCTCAGTCGCGCTGCGCGCGCCAGCTCCCTTTACACAAGGGAGCCTTTGGCAGTCGCCCCACGCCTTGCACCCAGGCCGGGGCAGACGGGCGCAAAAAGCGGGGTGCGGCAGTCAGGCGCAAAGGCCGGGGCCGGCAGGCGCCCCCCAAAGCACAACCCCGCTCAAACCTCAGATCCCCATCTGTGAAACCTGCGCCAGCCTTTCCCTGCATCCGCTGTACAGATCCTCGAAAATGGCCCGCAGGGGGCGGATCTCGTGAAGCATGCCGGCCACCTGGCCGGCCATCAGGCTGCCTGTCTCGGTGTCGCCGTCGAACACGGCCCGCCGCAGCGAGCCCAGGGTGAACTGTTCCAGCTCCATCTTGCCGGCGCCGGCCTTCTCTTTGGCCACATAGGCCCGGGCCATCTTGTTTTTCAGGATGCGCACCGGCGTGCCGCCGATGCGGCCCGTCACAATGGTGTCGCTGTCCTTGGCCCTGAGCAGGGCCTGCTTGTAATTGTCGTGGATGGGGCACTCCTGGCTCACCAGCAGGCAGGTGCCCAGCTGTACGCCCGCGGCGCCCAGGGCAAAGGCCGCCAGCAGCTGCCGGCCGTCGGCGATGCCCCCGGCCGCCACCACGGGGATGCCGTATTCCGCGGCGATGTCCGCCGCCTGGGGCACCAGGGCCATGGTGGTCATCTCGCCCACATGCCCGCCGGATTCGGTGCCCTCGGCGATGATGCCGTCCACGCCCAGCGCCGCCAGGCGCCGGGCCAGCACGCCGGCTGCCACCACGGGGAACACCTTGCAGCCTGCGGCCTTCCAGCGCTCCACATAGGCGCCGGGGTTGCCCGCGCCGGTGGTCACCACAGGCACGCGCTCCCGGGCGGCGATGTCGGCCATCTCGGCGGCCTGGGGGTGCATCAGCATGATATTCACCCCGAAAGGCTTATCGGTGAGGCTGCGGCAGGTGCGGATGGCGTCGCGGAAGGTCTCGGCGTTCATGCCGCCGCCGCCGATGAGCCCCAGGGCCCCGGCGTTGGACACGGCGGCCGCGAACGCGCCGGTGGCGATGTTGGCCATGCCGCCCTGGATGAACGGGAACTCGGTGCCCAGAATGTCATTGAGCAATGTCATGGTGCGATTCTCCTCTTGTTGGGGCTGAAATGCCCATTGTGAACGTGCACGGCCGGGCGGCCGCCTTTACAGGGTGAGCAGTGCGCCGCCCCAGGTGAGGCCGGCGCCGAAGCCCACGCACAGCACCCGCGCGCCGGGGGCCAGGCGGCCGCCCCGGGCCAGCTCGTCCAGCGCAATGGGGATGCTGGCGGCAGAGGTGTTGGCATAGCGGTCCATATTTTTATAGAACTGCCCGGGCCGGGCGCCCAGTTTTTTGGCGGCGTGGTCAATGATGCGGCCGTTGGCCTGGTGGCACACCACGCAGTCGATGTCCGCCAGCGTCAGGCCCGCCTCCGCCAGCAGGCGGGCCACCGTGCGGGGGATGATGTCTGCGGCAAAGCGGAACACCGCCTGGCCCTGCATGTGCAAAAACCGGTCGGCGCTGGCCGTGCCGCCCGCGTGCAGCAGCGCGCCGTCGCCCCGGGCGCCCAGGCAGCTCCAGTAGGGGTGTGCCGCGGAAAGGCGCACCACCGCGGCGCCGGCGCCGTCGCCAAACAGCACGCAGGTGCTGCGGTCGGCCATGTCCAGCACCCGGCTGATGCACTCGGCGCCGATCACCAGCGCCCAGGGCGCGGCCAGGGCCGAGGCCGCCAGCATACAGCGGGCGGTCCCCAGGGCCGTCAAAAAGCCGGTGCACGCGGCATTCACGTCAAAGGCCGGGCACTCTTCGCCCAGGCCCAGGGCCCCGTGCACCTGGCAGGCCAGGCTTGGGGTGGCGTTGTCTGCGGTGAAGCTGGCGCACAGGCACAGGCCGATGTCCGCCGGGGACAGGCCCGCCCGTGCCAGGGCCTGGGCCGCAGCGTCCCGGGCCAGGGTGAAAGCGGACTGGCCCTCCGCGCAGAAATACCGCTGGCGGATGCCCGTTCGGGAGGCGATCCACTCGTCGCTGGTATCCACCACCCGGGCCATATCGTCGTTGGTGATCACCCGGCCGGGCACGGCGCGGCCGGTGGCCGCAATCTCCAGCCCTCCCGCCCGGGCGGGGCCCGGCGCAGCGGGCCCCGGGCCGGCCTGCGGGGCCGTGCGCTGCTCAGGCATGGTTTTCCAGATAACGCACGATGTCGCCCACGGTCTTCATATTGGGCAGCTCGGCGTCGGGCACCGCAAAACCCAGCTCATCCTCTAAGGCCATGTTCAGCTCCACGGCGTCCAGGCTGTCCGCATCCAGGTCCTCCACCAGTTTGGCCTCCATGGTCACCTGGCCCTCCTCGCAGCTCAGCGTGTCCACGATCACGGCTTTTACTTTTTCAAACATTGAAAATCCCTCTCTTCGGTTTTTTGATTCAAAGAATTTAATTAAATAAATTTAAGTAAATTTATTTAAGCATTATTCTATCAAAAAACCGGCGGATGTCAAGCGCCGCCGCCCGGGGCGGCGAAAAATTGACACAAGGCACAAAAAAACCCCGCCCGAAGGCGGGGTTTTGGATATTTTTCCGGCAGGCGCCCCGCAGGGCGCCGCGGCGGCCGGGCGGGGCGCGTTTTCTGCGGCGGCTGCGGCGGGCGGGGCGGGCACATTCAGCCCGGCGCCCGGAGGCCCTCCGCCGGCTGGCCGCTGTGCAGGCTCATGCTCATCAGGGTCTCTTTCATGGGCAGCAGGTTCACCGTGGGCATGCTCAGCGCGCGCACGCCCATGCGCACATAGGTTTCGGCCTGGGCCAGGCTGTCGGCGTTGGCGCAGCACACGCACACCGGGATATTGCCCGGGCGGGCGGCGTCCACCACCATGCGCAGCAGCTTGTGCACCGGGGCGCTTACATGGGGGAAGTACTGCTGCACATGGGCGTTGCTGCGGTCCACCCCATGGGCGTACTGGGCCAGGTTGGCGGGGTTCACCGTAAAGAACGAGGCGTCCGCCGCCAGTTCCTCGGCCATCAGCGCCGCGGCGGGGGTGTCCACCATCACGCCGATGGGCACATCCTGGGCGTAGGGCAGGCGCCGGGCGCGCAGGTCGGCCCGGGCGTCGGCCACGGCGGCCCGCACGGCGTCCAGCTCCCGGCGGTTGTTCACCATGGGCAGCACGATGCGCAGGTTGCCCGCGGTGCCCGCCCGCAGCAGGGCGCACAGATGGGTGCGGAACAGCCCGGGATGGGCCAGGCAGAAGCGGATGCCCACCTGGCCCAGGGCGGGGTTGGGCTCTTCGTTTTGGGGCAGGCCAGGGGCCACTTTGTCGGCGCCGATGTCATACACGCTGATGGTGACGGGCTTGCCGGCGGCGGCGGCCAGGCATTCGGAGAAAAAGGCCACCTGTTCGGCCTCGCCCGCGCCGGTGCCCGCCAGCAGCAGCACCTCGCTGGACAGCAGGCCCACGCCCTCGGCGCCGGCCTCCACGGCGGCGCGCACGTCCCGGCTGTCGGCGCAGTTGGCGTACAGGCTCACCCGCACGCCGTCCCGTGTTTTGCACGGCACGCTGCGCAGCGCCAGGCCGCTGAGGGTCTGGCGGCGGCGCAGGCGGATGGAATGGGCGAAACGGGCCTTGGTGGCCTCGTCCGGGTCCACGAACACTTCACCGGTGAAGCCGTCCACCGCCACCGGCCTGCCGTCACACTCCTCCAGGAAATCCCGCCCGGCCATCACCACTGCGGGGATGCCCATGGTGCGGGCAATGATGGACGCATGGGCGTTGGGGCTGCCCTCGGCGGTGACCAGGCCCAGGATCATGCTGCGGTCCAGCGTCAGAATATCGGTGGGATACAACTCGTCCGCCGCAATCACCGCAGGGCTGTCCAGCTGCAGCACCTGGCGGGGCTGGTCATCCAGCACGTCCACCACCCGGTAGCAGGCGTCCAGAATGTCGCAGGCGCGCTCGCGCATATAATCGTCCTCCAGCGCGCGGATGCGTCCGGCATAGATGCCTGCGGCCCGCTCCACCGAGGCGGCGGCCCCCGCCCCGGCCCGGATGTAGCCCAGCACCTCGTCCTGCAGGCCCTGGTCCTCCAGGATGGCCCGCTGGGCCATCAGGATATCGCGGTCGGCGCCGGTGTTCTTTTTTTCCATGCGTTCCAGCTGCACCACCGCGTCCCGCACGGCGGCGCGGTAATTGCGCTCTTCCTGGGCCGGGTCCTGCACGGCGCGGCCCGCGCCCTGGGGCGTGTGGCGCAGCAGACGCATGGCCCCCACCGCCAGTCCCTCTGAGGCGGGGGTTCCTTGGAATGTACGCATGGCGGCCCTCCTTTCGGGCAAATCGTGTCCATCCATCTGTATGCGGCAGACGGGCCGGGTATTCAGCCGGGCGGATGCGCCCGCCGCGCATCTTTTCAATCGGGCGGGGCTTTGCCGTCCGCGCGCCGCCGCGCCGGGGCAGGCCGCCTTTGGGCTTTGCCCCTGTTACGGCCATGCCCGGGGCGCGCCGCGCCTGACTTCCGGGGCACATCCCCTCAGCTGCGGCAGCCGCCGGACGCTTCGCCCCATCGGGCTGCGCCGGGGCTGTGCATTTTCATTCTTCCCTGCCCCGCACCGCGGGGCGCGCCGCCGGTCAATCCCGGTTTTCCGCCAAAAAGAACAGCGCGATGGTACCCGGCCCCGAGTGGGCGCCGATCACCGGGCCGATGTCGCCCAGGTGCACCTTTTTCACGCCATACTGCTTTTTCAGCTGGCTTACCACGTACTGGGCGTCCTCCAGGCTGTCGCCGTGGCTCAGGAACATCTCCTGCTGTTCGGGGTGCAGGGCCGTTTTGCCCACGTGGGCCACCAAAGCGTCCAGGCTCTGGCGCCGCCCGCGCACCTTTTCCATGGGGATCAGGTGCCCCGCGTCGTCCACGTGCAGCACGGGCTTGATGTTCAGCATGGTGCCGAAAAAGGCCGTGGCCCCCGACACCCGCCCGCCCCGTTTGAGGTGGTTCAAATCGTCCACGGTGAACCAGTGGGCCAGGTGCAGGCGGTTTTCCTCCACCCAGGCGGCCACCTCGGCCAGGCTTTTGCCCGCATCCCGCTGGGCGCAGGCCAGATACACCAGCATGCCCTCGCCCATGCTGGCGGCCAGCGAATCCACCGTCACCAGCTGGCGGCCGGGGTACTGGGCCCGCAGGTCCTCAAAGGCCAGGCGCGAAGCGTTGTACGTGCCCGAAAGCCCCGAGGAGAACGCGATGTACAGTACGTCCTGCCCGGCGGCCAGCATGGGCTCGACGGCCTGGCGGAACATCTCGGGGGTGATCTGGCTGGTGGTGGGCATGCTGCCCGCCCGCACCCTGCTGTAAAATTCGGCGGAGGTCATCTCCGGGTGCAGCACGTCGTCTGTATAGGTTTTGCCGTCGATCATATAGTGCAGCGGCAGCACCGTCACGTCCATTTGGCGGATCAGCTCCGCCGTCAGATCGGCGGTGGAATCGGTGACAATACGGTAAGCCATGGTGTCCTCTCCTTTTCAGTGCAGGTCTTCCGCTGGGGCTGCGCGGGGGTGCCGCCGCGGCCCGGCGCGCATCGGCGCCGCGCGGGAAGCTGACCTTATTATAACACGGCCCGGCCCGTTTGAACAGGCCCGGCGGGCCGCCTTTGTGCCGCAGGCGCCGGCGGGCCGCCGGGAAAACGCGGTGGAAACCGCCCGGCTTTTGCTGTATAATAAAAAGCGGCCCCGGCGGGCGCGGCCAGCTTCGCCCGGGCGCCGGAAGGAGGAATTGCAATGGGCAATGTGCTGACGCAGGCGGCGGTGTACCTGACGCTGCTGGCCCTGGGGTACGGCTTCAAGCGGGCCGGCATATTCCGCACCTCGGACGCGGGCTTTCTGAAATCGGTGATCCTGTACGTCACCATGCCGGCGGTGGCGGTGAACGGCCTGAAGGACCTGGTGCTGCGGCCCTCGTTCGCGTGGTGTTTTGCCATTGGCTGCCTGACCTGCGCGGCCCTGACGGCGGCGGGTGCGGCCCTGACGGGCAAGGCCCCCCTGGGCAGCCGGCTGGCGTACCTGTTCAGCATCAACAGCTTCAACGTGGGCAATTTCGCCATCCCCTTCCTCACGGGGCTCATCAGCACCGACGGCTTCGCGGCGCTGTGCCTGTTCGACATCGCCTGCACCATCTTCCTGTACGGGGTGGACTTTGGCCTGGCCGAAGGCTGCAAGGGCAGCGGCGGCTTCAGCCCCCGGCTGCTGGCGCGCAAAATCTTCACCTCCCCCATCACCATGACGTATTTTGCCATGCTGGCCCTGGCGGCGGCGGGCCTGCGCCTGCCCGCGCCGGTGCTGAAGCTGGCCGAGGTGGCCGGCAACGCCAACGGCTTTCTGGCCATGCTCAGCATCGGCATCCTGTTCGAGTGCCGCTTCCGCCGGGAGGACCTGGCCGCCACGGTAAAATTTTTCCTGATGCGTTACGGCGTGACCATTCCCCTGGCGGCGGCCGTGTGGCTGGCCGCCCCCCTGCCCGGGGATATCCGCCAGGCGGTGTGCGTATTGATGATGGCCCCGGTGGCCAGCGTGGCGCCCCTGCTCACCAGCAACGCCGGCGGCGACGCCGCCAAGGCCGCCCAGATCAACTCCGTGGGCATTCTGCTGGGCATTGTGATGATGGTGGCCGCCTATGCCCTCACCGGGGCCCTGGCGGGCACGGCGGCCTGAGGGCCCGGGCAGGGCTTTCCCGGGCGGCGCAAAAAAGGCCCGGCCGAAGGCAGGGCGCGGCCCGGCAGACGGCGCGGGCGCCGGCAGGCCTGTTTTCCGCTTGACAGAAAAAGCGCGGCGGATGTGGTTGAATAAAAGCAAAGCGCGCCGTCCTGCCGGGACGGCAGAGACGCAAACGGAAAAGGAGCGATGTACAATGACGAAAGCAGACCGGGCACGGGCCCTGTTTCTGGAGGGCTACAACTGCGCCCAGAGCGTTGCCGGGGCCTTTGCCGGGGAGATGGGCCTTACCCTGCCCCAGGCCGTGCGCCTGGCCAGCGCCCTGGGCGGCGGCGTGGGCCGCCTGCGGGAGACCTGCGGCACCGTGGTGGCTATGGGCCTGGTGTACGGCGTGCTGCGGGGCTACAGCACCCCCGGCACCCATGAGGAGAAAACCGCCACCTACGCGGGCATGCAGCGCATGGGCCTGGCCTTCAAGGCCCGGGCGGGCAGCCTGAACTGCCGGGTGCTGCTGGGCCTGCCGGAAGACGGCGCGGCCCCCAGCCCCCAGGCGGGTGCGCGCACGCCGGAATACTACGCCAGCCGCCCCTGCCCGGACCTGGTGGCCCTGGCGGCGGAAATCCTGGAACAGGAACTGGCGCGCCCGGCCGAAGCGCCGTGACCGTCCCCTCCCCCGCATTCGGAAAAAATAGGCCGAACCGGGAAAAAAGTGTTGACAAATGCCCCGCCAGCCGATATAATGTTAAATGCGCTTTGACGGCGCAGCATGTGGCGGTATAGCTCAGTTGGCTAGAGCATTCGGTTCATACCCGAAGTGTCACCGGTTCGAATCCAGTTACCGCTACCACAAGACAGGGTTTTGCTGAAAGCTGCAGGGTGCGCGCTGCAATCGCGGCGTGCGGGGTGCCCGGCAGCGTCCAGCAAAACCCTGTCGAATATGGCCCCATGGTCAAGCGGTTAAGACATCGCCCTTTCACGGCGGTAACCCGGGTTCGATTCCCGGTGGGGTCACCAGAAACGGCTCTGCACGTTCGTGCAGGGCCGATTTTTTTCGGGCCCCGCCGGGAATCGAAGCCAGACGTGGGTGGCCGGCGAACAGGCGAGGCCCCTGAGGGGCCTTGCCCGCCGGACAGCTGCGAAGCGGATGCAGCCGCGAGCAGCCGGCCGGGTTGCCCCGGCAAGCCGGCCCTGATTCCCGGTGGGGTCACCACGTCCTCGCGGGCTTCGGTCCGTGCAAAAGCCCCGGCTTGCGGCCGGGGCTTTCTTCATCCCTCCGCCGCTCGTCCTTTTCCCCGCCAAAGCTTGCGCGCAAGTTTTCGCGGGGGCCCCGTTGTGTTTGCCGCCCCTTTGCGATTGTTATCCGACTTGTGAGCCACCTTGCGCGCCTCAGCGTTTGCGGTACATCTCATATCCACCATTTCGTTGGCCTTTTGGAACAGCTTCGGGCTCATCCTCAACATGCTTTCGGGTTTCGTCGCTGATGCCCATCGTGTAAAAAAATGCCTTGTGGTACGGATCTCCACATCCGCACCTTACAAGGCATTGCTGGTAAAATCTTTCGTGATCCCGATTTTTGAACTGGATTGACATTTTGTTCCTCCTTTTGCTCTGGGTGTTGAACAGGATCCACCGGCTGGAACAGACGATGAATCCCG
>CALXBN010000015.1 GCA_944386555.1 uncultured Ruthenibacterium sp.
TACAACCACGAGCGCATCCAAAGCAAAACAGGAGTAGCGCCGCTGACGCTGCGCCACTCCTGCTAAAATTGAATATTCCTACACCCGGGGCTCTTTTTGTGCTGTCTGCACAATCTGGGGCGGTTCAAAACCGGGGCTTTTGTTATCGGGAAAAGGTGCCGCCGCCGGCGGCCGGCCGGGGAAGTCAGCCGTTCTTGCCGCCCTTCAGGGCTTTCATGCGCTGCTCGTGGTTCAAAATGCGCTTGCGGATGCGCAGGCTCTTGGGGGTCACTTCCAAAAGCTCGTCGGGCTTCAGGAATTCCAGGCTGGCCTCCAGGCTGAACCGGCTCACCGGTACCAGGCGCAGCGCGTCGTCCGAGCCGGAGGCCCGGGTGTTGGTCAGGTGCTTCGTTTTGCACACGTTCACGCTCATGTCCTCGCCCGAGGCAGTATAGCCGATCACCATGCCCTCGTATACTTTCTCGCCGGGCTCGATGATCAGCGTGCCGCGCTGCTGGGCATTGAACAGGCCGTAGGTCACGGCCACGCCGGTCTCGAAGCTCACCAGGCTGCCGGTGCTGCGCCCGGCAATTTCCCCTTTCCAGGGGGCGTAACCATCGAAGATGGTATTCAGCACGCCCTCGCCGTGGGTGTCGGTGAGGAATTCGTTGCGGTAGCCGAACAGCCCCCGGCTGGGGATGCGGAATTCGATGCGCATGCGGGTGGCGCCCAGAGGGCTCATCTGCACCAGCTCGCCCTTGCGGCTGCCCAGCTTCTGCATTACGCTGCCCTGGTACTCGGTGGGCACGTCGATCACCACCAGCTCCATGGGCTCCATGGTCTGGCCGTTTTCCTCGTGAGTCAGCACTTTGGGCGGGGAAACCTGCAGCTCATAGCCCTCCCGGCGCATGGTCTCAATCAGGATGGACAGGTGCATCTCGCCCCGGCCCATCACCCGGAAGGCATCGGTGGTGGGGGAGTCCTCCACCCGCAGGGCCACATCCCGCAGCAACTCCCGGTGCAGCCGGTCGCGGATCTGGCGGCTGGTGACGAACTTGCCCTCCCGCCCGGCGAAGGGGCTGTCATTCACGGAAAAGGTCATTTCCACCGTGGGGTCGTTGATCTTCAAGAAGGGCAGGGGCTCCACCAGGGCAGGGTCGCACAGAGTGTTGCCGATGTTGATGTCCGTCAGGCCGGAAAAGGCTACGATGTCGCCGGCGCCGGCCTCATCCACCGGGGCACGGCCGTTGGCCGAGAAGCTGTACAGCGCGGTGATGCGCCCGCGGCCGGCCAGGTCTTTGTCGTGCCAGTCGCAGCTGGCCACGTCCTGGCCCACCTTGATGGTGCCGTTTTCCACGCGGCCGATGCCGATACGGCCCACAAAGTCGTTGTAGTCGATGGACGAGCACAGCAGCGCCAGGGGCGCGCCGGGGTTGCCCTCGGGGGGCTGCACATAGTCGATGATGGTTTTGAACAGGGGTACAAGGTCGGTGCCGGGTACGTCGGGGCTGTAGCTGGCGGTACCGTTGCGGCCCGAGCAGAACACCATGGGGCTGTCCAGCTGCTGATCGGTGGCGCCCAGGTCCATCAGCAGCAGCAGGATCTCGTCGATCACTTCCTTCACCCGGGCGTCCGGCCGGTCTACTTTATTTACGGCAATTACCAGGCTCAGGTTCTGCTGCAGCGCTTTCTGCAGCACAAAGCGCGTCTGGGGCATACAGCCCTCTGCGGCGTCCACCAGCAGCAGCACGCCGTTTACCATTTTCAATACGCGCTCCACCTCGCCGCCGAAATCGGCGTGCCCCGGGGTGTCCACGATGTTGATTTTTACGCCGTCGTAGTAGGTGGCGCAGTTTTTGGCCAGGATGGTGATGCCCCGCTCGCGCTCGATGGCGCCGGAGTCCATCACCCGCTCGGCCACCTGCTGGTTTTCCCGGAACGCGCCGGACTGCTTGAGCATCTGGGCCACCAGGGTGGTTTTGCCGTGGTCAACGTGTGCAATGATGGCAATATTGCGGATCTTTTCCTGTTTCATGAAGCCTTCGTACCTTCCTCTTTCCTCGATCGCATTTTGTCGGATACTGAAACCAATCTATTGTATAATACGCCATGGGGTTTGTCAAGCAAAGTCTGGGCAAAGCCGGCCGGAAGGCCGCGCGGTGCCCTGCCGTGCCGGGAAAAGCGGCCGGGCTCCGGGCTGCCCGTCCGGGGCAGGCGCCGCACTCTTTTTGAAAACGCAAGATTTGCAATACAGAAAACAATCCCGGTGATTGTTTTTGCGCCCGACACTCGCTATAATAGACACTAAAGGAAGCGATGCCTGCCTGAATACCATTCGGAAGGAGTATCCCTATGAAGAAATTTATGGACGAGAACTTTCTGCTGAGCACCCCTGCCGCGCAGAAGCTGTACCATGATTACGCCAAGCAGATGCCCATTGTGGACTACCACTGCCATGTGCCTCCCCAGGAGATCTACGAGGACCGCCGGTTCGAGAACATCACCCAGCTGTGGCTGGGGGCCGACCATTACAAATGGCGTGTCATGCGTTCCAACGGTGTGGAGGAGAAGTACATCACCGGCGACGCACCGGACCGCGAAAAGTTCCAGAAGTTCGCCGAGGCCCTGCCCCGCGCCATCGGCAACCCCATGTACCACTGGTGCCATCTGGAGCTGAAGAATTACTTCGGCTACGAGGGCGTGCTCAACGGCGAGACCGCCGAAGAGGTGTGGAACCTGTGCAACGAAAAGCTGAAGAACGACCCCTCCATGAGCGCCCGGGGCCTGATCAACAAGAGCAACGTGGCTATGATCGGCACCACCGACGACCCCTGCGACAGCCTGGAGTGGCACGAGAAAATCGCCGCCGACCCCACATTTAAAACGGTGGTATGCCCCTCCTTCCGCCCGGACAAGGCTATCAACATCTATAAGCCCGGCTTTGTGGAGTACATCCACCAGCTGGAAAAAGTGGTGGGCAGCGAATTCACCTGCATCAACTGCGTGCGCAATGCCCTCACCGAGCGCATCGAGTTCTTCTACCAGCACGGCTGCCGCGCGTCTGACCACGGCCTGGACTACATGATGTTCCGCCCCGCTTCCGACGAGGAAGTGACCGCCATCTTCCAGAAGGCCATGAAGGGCGAAGCCGTCACCATGGAGGAGGCTGAGAAATACGCCACGGCCATCCTGCTGCATGTGGGCCGCGAGTACGCCAAGCGCGGTATGGTGATGCAGATCCACTTCAGCTGCCTGCGCAACCCCAACAGCCGTATGTTCAAGGCTCTGGGCCCCGACTCCGGCTTCGACTGCATGGCTTCCACCGACAGCTGCCCCGCCGTGGCCAAATTCCTGGATGCGCTGGACAGCGAGGGCAGCCTGCCCAAAACGGTGCTGTACAGCCTGAACCCCGCCGACGACGCCTGGCTGGACACCATCCTGGGCGCCTTCCAGGGCCCCGAGGTCCCCGGCAAGATCCAGCACGGCAGCGCCTGGTGGTTCAATGACCACAAGATCGGCATGACCAACCAGATGGCCTCCCTGGCCAACCTGGGCCTGCTGGGCAACTTCATCGGCATGCTGACGGACTCCCGCAGCTTCCTGAGCTATGCCCGCCACGAGTATTTCCGCCGCATCCTGTGCGAGCTGGTGGGCGGCTGGATGGAGAACGGCGAGTATCCCGCCGACTTCGATGCCGTGGGCGCCATGGTGCAGGACATCTGCTACAACAACGCCAAACGCTACTTCGGCCTGTGATCAGGCTTCACACGCCGGCGCCCGGCCAGGGCGTCCGGCGTGCCTGCCTGCCCGCCCATACAACGAAACCGACCATTGATTGCGAAGGAGGAACCCCCCATGAAAATGTCATTCCGCTGGTACGGCGAGTCCGACCCCATCAGCCTGGAGTACATCAGCCAGATCCCCGGCATGCGCAGCATCGTCAGCGCCGTGTACGACGTGAAGCCCGGCGAGGTGTGGCCTGAAGAGAGCCTGGCCAAGATGAAAGCCCAGTGTGAGGCCCACGGCCTGGTGTTCGACGTGGTGGAGAGCATCCCCGTCCACGAGGACATCAAGCTGGGCCGCGGCGATGTGGACCACCTGATTGACGTCTACTGCGAAAATGTGCGCCGCTGCGCCAAATACGGCGTCAAGTGCGTCACCTACAACTTCATGCCCGTGTTCGACTGGACCCGTACCCAGCTGGATAAAAAGGCCCCCGACGGCTCCACCAGCCTGGTGATGTACTGGGACCAGATGAAGGGCCTGGATCCTTTGAAGGACGACATCCACCTGCCCGGCTGGGACTCCAGCTATACCCAGGATGAAGTGCGTGAGCTGATCACTGCTTACGGCCAGCTGGGTGAGGACGGCCTGTGGAAGAACATCGAGCGATTCCTGAAGAAGGTCATCCCCGTGGCCGAGGAGTGCGGCGTCGTCATGGCCCTGCACCCGGACGACCCTCCCTATCCCATCTTCGGCTTGCCCCGTGTAATCACCTGCGAGGAGAACCTGGATCGTTATCTGTCCATTGTGGACAGCCCCTCCAACACCCTGTGCCTGTGCACCGGCAGCCTGGGCTGCGCGAAATTCAACGACGTGCCCGCCCTGGTGCGCAAGTATTCTGCCATGAACCGCATCGGCTTTATGCACATGCGCAATGTGAAGATCATGGACGACGGCTCCTTTGAGGAGCGCGCCCACCTGTCCAGCTGCGGCAGCCTGGATATGTACGAGATCGTCAAGGCCCTGGTGGACACCGGCTTTGACGGCTATGTGCGCCCGGACCATGGCCGCATGATCTGGGGCGAAACCGGCAAGCCCGGCTACGGCCTGTATGACCGCGCCCTGGGCGCCACCTATCTGAACGGCCTGTTCGAAGCCGTGGAAAAAGCGAAAAGAGGTTAATCACCCATGAACAAAGAAGCAGTCCTGAAACGTATTTATGAGACGGGCATCGTGCCCGTCATCGCCATCGACGATGCCGAGAAGGCCGTGCCTCTGGCCAAGGCCCTGGTGGCCGGCGGCCTGCCCGCCGCGGAGGTTACTTTCCGCACCGCCGCCGCTGAAGAGGCCATCAAGCGCATCATCGCCGAAGTGCCCGAGATGCTGGTGGGCGCCGGCACCGTGCTCACGAAGGACCAGGCCGACCGCGCCATCGCCGCCGGCGTGCAATTCATCGTCAGCCCGGGCTTCAACCCCGAGATCACCAAATATGTCATCGACAAGGGCATGCTGATGATGCCCGGCACCGCCACCCCCGGCGAGATGGAGCAGGCCATGAGCATGGGCCTGGACGTGGTGAAGTTCTTCCCCGCCGAACAGAACGGCGGCGTTGCCAAGCTGAAGGCTGTGGCGGGCCCCTACACCGGCCTGCGCTGGATGCCCACCGGCGGCGTCAACGCCAAGAACCTGCTGGACTATCTGGGCTTCAATAAGATCATTGCCTGCGGCGGCACCTGGATGGTGAAAAAGGACCTGATCGAGGCCGAGAACTGGGAAGAGATCACCCGCCTGACCCGCGAGGCCGTGAACACCATGCTGGGCTTTGAAGTGGTGCATATGGGCATCAACTGCGAGAACGAAGAGGAAGCCCTGAAAGCGGCCAAGCTGTTCGAAAGCCTGTTCAGCTTCGACTACAAGGTGGGCAATTCCTCCATCTTTGCCGGCAGCAAGGCCATTGAGCTGATGAAGACCCCCGGCCGCGGCAAATACGGCCACATTGCCATCGGCACCAACACCCTGCCCCGGGCCATTGCCTACTTCCGCAACAAAGGCATTGCCTTTGATGAAAGCAGCATCACCGACAAAGCCGCATACTTTGCCGATGAGATCGCCGGCTTTGCCGTGCATCTGGTGCAGAAATAAAGTTTGCGCCGACGGCCGGCCGGCCCGCCCGGGCGCGGCCGCTGCCGTTCCGGCGTCCGGCAGTGCCGGCGCCATTTTGTAAAAAAGGAGAAGATACCAATGAGAGTCGTTACATTCGGCGAACTGATGGTTCGTCTGCAGCCGTTCAACTACGAGCGCTTTGTCCAGGCCAACACTCTGGAGTTTACCTTCGGCGGCGGCGAGGCCAATGTGGCCGTGTCCCTGGCCAACTATGGCGCCGACGCGGTGTTTGTTACCAAGCTGCCTGCCCATGCCATCGGCCAGGCCGCCGTGAACAGCCTGCGCCGCTATGGTGTGGACACCACCAAGATCACCCGCGGGGGAGACCGCGTGGGCATCTATTATAATGAGAAGGGTGCTTCCCAGCGTGGTTCCGTGTGCATTTATGACCGCGCCCACAGCGCCATCCAGGAGGCCACCACGGCTGATTTCGACTGGGACGCCATCTTTGAAGGCGCCGATTGGTTCCACTTCACCGGCATTACCCCGGCCCTGGGCCCCAATGTGGTGGAGATCTGCCGTGAAGCCTGCAAGGCCGCCAAGGCCCACGGTGTAAAGATCAGCTGTGATCTGAACTACCGCGGCAAGCTGTGGACCCGCGAGCAGGCCCGCGCTGCTATGACCGACCTGTGCCAGTATGTGGACGTGTGCATCTCCAACGAGGAAGATGCCAAGGACGTGTTCGGCATCGAGGCCGAAGCCACCGACATCTACGCCGGTGAGATCAACCGCGAAGGCTACAAGAGCGTGGCCAAGCAGCTGGCCGACAAGTTTGGCTTTGAGAAAGTGGCCATCACCCTGCGTGAGAGCCATTCTGCCTCCGACAACGGCTGGAGCGCCATGCTGTACGACGTTGACACCGGCGAGTACTGCTTCAGCAAAAAGTACGAGCTGCGCATCATCGACCGCGTGGGCGGCGGCGACAGCTTCGGCGGCGGCCTGATTTACGCCTTGCTCAGCGGCAAGTCCACGCAGGACGCTGTGGAGTTTGCCGTGGCAGCTTCTGCGCTCAAGCACTCCATTGAGGGCGACTACAACATGGTCACCGTCAGCGAGGTGGAGAAGCTGGCCGGCGGCGACGGCTCCGGCCGCATCCAGCGCTGAGAAGCGGCGCGCCCTTTGACTTTGTTCGCAAGAACGATTTATCAACAAAATAGGAGGAGTATCCCATGAACAAGAATGTTTTGGACACCGATCTGACCGGGAAAGTCGCCGTTGTCACCGGCGCCGGCGGCGTGCTGTGCAGCGCGTTTTCCAAGAGCCTGGCCCGTGCGGGCGCCAAAGTGGCCCTGCTGGACCTGAACGCGGAAGCCGCCCAGAAGTATGCCGATGAAATCGTCGCCGAGGGCGGCGTGGCCAAGGCATACAAGTGCAACGTGCTGGACAAGGCCATGTGCTATGAGGTGGCCGACCAGGTGGAAAAAGACCTGGGCCCCTGCGACCTGCTGCTGAACGGCGCCGGCGGCAACAATGCCCGCGCCCAGACGGACAAGGAGTACTATGAAGCCGGCGATATCGATGCCGACACCAAGAGCTTCTTTGACCTGGATGCTGACGGCGTGTCCTTCGTGTTCAGCCTGAACTTCCTGGGCACCCTGATCCCCACCCAGGCCTTTGCCCGCCAGATGCTGGGCCGTGAGGGCTGCAACATCATCAACATCAGCAGCATGAACGCCTATACCCCGCTGACCAAGATCCCCGCCTATTCCGGCGCCAAGGCCGCCATCAGCAACTTCACCCAGTGGCTGGCTGTGCACTTCAGCAAGGTGGGCATCCGCGTGAACGCCATCGCCCCGGGCTTCTTCAGCACCAAGCAGAATGCCGCCCTGCTGTGGAACCCCGACGGCACCCCCACCGCCCGCACCGGCAAGATCATCGCCGCCACCCCCATGGGCCGCTTCGGCGAGCCGGAAGAGCTGGACGGCGCTCTGCTGTTCCTGGTGAACAACAAGGCTGCCAGCTTTATCACCGGCGTGGTCATTCCCATCGACGGCGGCTTCTCCGCGTATTCCGGCGTCTGATCCCGGCTGTATTTGTGTGCCTTTCGGCGCGCGCCCCTCTGTGGGGCGCGCGCCTTTTTCTTGGCGCCGAATAGGCAAGATAAAACCCCCAGTTCAACTGGGGGTGGATAAAAAGCACTTTAGTGAAGAGAAAGAACCTCCTGTGCTAGAATAAAGCAGGTCTGGCAACCAAGCAAAAGCACAGGAGGTTCTTGTCAATGGATGACATAAAGAGTTTATCACATAGCAAATACAGATGCAAATATCACATAGTATTTGCGCCGAAGTACCGCCGTCAGATCATTTACAAAAAGATAAAAGCGGACGTAGGAAAAATACTAAGAGAGCTGAGCGAAAGAAAAGG
>CALXBN010000016.1 GCA_944386555.1 uncultured Ruthenibacterium sp.
TCCTGTTCCAATGCCTGTATATGTGTGTATTTCCTTCGTGACATACGAACACCCCCTGTATAGGTTTATTGTCCTACACAGGGGGCGTTTTGTCTATTGTCCGTTTTTACTGGTTCGGTTCATTTTCGGGCGCTGCATCGGGGGCTTTTTCAGCGGTTTTCCCGGCGGAACTGATTGGGCGTCAGGCCGGTGGCGTCACGGAAAACTTTGATAAAGTAGCTGGCGGATTCATACCCGACCTCTTCCGCGATCAGATGCACGCTTTTCCCGGTGGTGGAGAGCAGGTATTTGGCCCGGCTGACGCGCACGTCCGTGACATAGCTGCTCACGCTTTTCCCGGTGAATTCCTTGAAGATATTGCAGAAATAATTGGGGCTGTAGCCCGCGATTTCGCTGATCTTGCTCAAAGTGAGGTCGTGCATGTAATTTTCGCAGATGAAGGTGATGGCGCGTTTCAAGTTCGCTTCGTTGGCGGAGTGCTGGATAAGCGGGCGGCACAGCCCGATCAGCCCGGTGATCCAGTGGAGCAGATCATCCAGGTACAGGAAATCATTGACCTGCGCCAGCGGGTTGACGTTCAGCAGCTGCGGGTCATCGGCGGTGGGGCAGCACAGCAGCGTGTGGCGGATCAACGCTTCGGCCGCACCGTAGAACAGACGGCGCAGCTGGTCGATATCAGCGGGGCCAAAGCTGTCGCGGCGCGCGCACAGCCCGGTCAAATAGCTCTGCAGATGGCTCAGCTCTCCGTTGCGGACCAGCTCGTCGATTACCCGGCGCTCTTCTCGCAGTTCCCGATGGGGCACGGTGGGGCGGTACAGGCACAGTGAGCCGGCGCCGGTATAAAAGCGAAGATGGACAGCTTCACACGCCTGCGACAGAGCGGTCACCAATTCCCGGGCGCTGCAGGCAGCCAGGCTGATGCCGGCGGAAAAAGTGCATTGGTCGACGGACAGGGGCATGCGGGACAGAAGCTGTGCCAGCGCCTGCTGGGGCGGGCTGTCCTGTGAAGGGACTAGGACCAGCGCAATGGCGGCTGTATCCGACAGCGCGGCGACCCGGGCGGGCAGGGCCAGCTGGCGGAAAAAGTTCTGCAGGGAACAGGGCCAGGCATAGCCGCCCAGGCCTGCAACCGGCAGCCGCTGCGATGCAACGGGGCGGTCCAGGCTGCAGGCGACGCACACGGCGGCACTGCTTTGCCGGGCCAGGGCCTGGTCAAACCGTGCGCACAGCGCATCGTCACAGCTGCCGTTCCACAGCAGCTGCAGCTCTTCCGGCGTGCAGCCCAAAAACAGAGGCTCCCCGGCGCGGCCGTCCGGCAGGGTGTGCAGGCGCTGGGCAATGCGCCGCACCACGGCCAGCAGCTCCTCTTCGCTGACTTCGCCTTTCAGCATATACTCGGCGGCCCCGAAGGACATCCCCTTTTGCGCCAGGGAAAAATCCGCATAATTGGATAAAATGATCACCTGTGCACGCAGGTCAAATTCGCGCAGGGCCTGGATGAAGGCCATGCCGTCCATATCGGGCATGATCATATCGGTAATGATGATGTCAACGGGCTGGCTGCGGCAGATCTGAAACGCTTCCCGGCCGTTGGCGACGGCCCCCACCACCTGGAATTCGGCGGAAAAGGGCTGAAAAATCAGCTGCAGCCATTTGCGGACGATCACTTCGTCGTCTACGATCAAAATGCGTGCCATGGTCAAGGCTCCTCCTGTATGGGTATGGAAAAAGAAACGCTGGCGCCTTTGCCCGGCAGGCTGTCGATCTGCAGCCCGCCCTGCGGGCCGAATTGCAGTTTCAGGCGGGCGTCCACATTGGAAAGGCCGATGCTGGCCGCTCCCCGGGCAGTGTTCTGGCCGATGTGCTGTAGGCTGAAATCGGGCGGAAAACCGCAGCCGTCGTCCTGCACGCAGACGTGGAGCAGCGCTCCGCGGCGCTGGATGGAGATTTGGATATGCCCGGGCAGCTGGCCGCCGTTCAGGCCGTGGAACAAACTGTTTTCCACCAGCGGCTGTATCAGCAGCCGCGGGATGAGGCAATTGCGCGCGGACGGGTCGATCTGATACGACACCTGGAAATTGTCATAGCGATATTGCTGAATCAGCAGATAATTGCGCAGATATTCCAGCTCTTCCGCCACCGTAAGCCGCACGCGGGCGGGGTCCAGGTTGATTTTGAGCAGCTTGATCAGGGAGATCAGCACCTGGCTGGCATTTTGATTCTGCTTCATATCGATCAGGTAGCGGACGACCGTGAGCGTGTTGTACAGAAAATGCGGGTTGATCTGCATGCGGAGGGCCTGCAGTTCAGCGTTTTTCTTGGCCTGCTGCTCCTGCAGAAGGTGGCTGAACAGGCGCCGGGTCTCCCCTAGCATCATCAGGTAGCCGCGGTTCAAATAGCCGATCTCGTCGTCCCGCTCCCCGTCCAGGCAGGGCAGGTCATCCTGCAGAGGGTTGGCGGTGCGCATGGCGGAAACCAGCGAAAAAATGGGCGCGGAGAGCCGGTTGTACAAATAGAATGCAAAGGCACCGGCCAGCCCGCAGGCCAGGGCGAAAAACAGCAGGGAAGGGCCGATCATCTGCCGCAGGAATTCGGGGAAAGTGGGCGTGCTGGTGACCTGCACCACATACCAGCCGGTCTGAGAGTCGTGCTGGAAAACGGTCAGCTGGTGAGCAGACAAAGAATGGTAGTATCCCTGTTCCTGGCCATCCGTTCGGGTGATGTCCAGAACGGTATCCCCTTCTTTGTACCAGCTGTCCAGCGGATCCTGAACCAGGACGATCTGTCCGGCCGGGTCGGCCAGATAAATGCGCGTCGTCTGCGAAACATAAGGGCTGAGGGCATCGGCAACGGCCCGCTTGCGGACCGTGATCACACAGGTTCCCAACGTGGTGTTGGAGGTTGCGTTTTTGATCAGCCGCACGGCCAGCAGAAGATGGTCCACGCTGGGATCCACCGAGCGGCCGTCCAGCCATGTGATGCGGCCGTCCGTCTGCATGGCGTTTTGAAACCAGGGCGTCCTGCGTACCTGCAGGCCCGAAAGATAGTTCTGCGCCTGTACGGCAGAGCCGAAATAGATGTAATGGTTGTCGTAAAGGTCGAACAGATTCAGCTGCCCGACGACCTGATCGGTCAAAAGCGTTTCCTGCCCGCGGCAGTAGTTCAGGAAATCAGCCTGATTGCGGCTGGCCTGCAGGGGCGTTGTCAGGATCTGCTGGATATCACGGTCCAAATACATCTGGTCGGTGATCGCTGTTATTTCAGACAGCCGGGCCTGCAGGTTGGCGCGCACATAGTTGGCGTTCTGCAGGCTGTAATCCGCCAGGGTGCGGGTATAATAACTGAAGTAGACAAAGAAAGTGCCCACGGAGACCAGAATCATCAGCAGGAATGTGCCTGCCAGAGAGATCAAAGCAAACCGCTTGTAAAAGCTTTTGCCCTTTCGTACAGTGGATGAGGCCATTGCGCGCACCCCCAGATGTCCGCCGGAAACGAGCTTTTTATCCATTATAATATAATAATATTCTCATTGCAAAGACATTTTGTAGAAATTGCCGCCTTTTTGAAAGAGGGCCAAGGACACAGAAGCTGCGGAAGGAGGGACGGACGGGGAAACCGTCCTCAGGGCTGCGGCCCGCAGGTGCGGGCAAAACCGGCGCGCAGGCAAAAACAGGGGCGGCGCAGCCTGTGCTGCGCCGCCCCTGTTCAAGCTGTCGATGGATGAGCCCGGCGCCGGGCCTGAAAGGCGGCGGGAAAACCCGCTGCCGCCGGCCCTGGCGCCGACCCATGGGGGAGCTGCGGGTCAGCCGCAGATGCCGGAAATCAAGCCAGGATCTCGTACAATTCGGCCTCGATGTACGGCCCCCACCATTGCAGATAGCCTTTCCGCGTGGGATGGATGGCGTCGCTCATGTAGCTGCGCCACAGGTCGCCGCCGGTCTCCACGCCTTCATACATGACATCATTGTGCCACAGATCCAGGAAGTAGAACTGATCGCCCCACTTCTCCTCCAGCTGGTGGCATTTGTCGATCATATCCAGGTACAGATCGGCGCTCTGCCCGCCGGAATAAGTCATCTCATCCTGGAACTGGGTGCCGCCGATGACGAATACGGGCACATCCCAGGTGTCGCGGGCGTAGCTGATGATGGCTTCCAGCGAACCGATGGTGGTGCTTTCATCGTAGGTGCCCTGGTCAAAGCTGTCGGAGACCTCGCCGATTTCGCACTGGCCTTTGGAGTCGTTGGTGGAAAGCTGAACCACCACCAGGTCCAGGTCGGGAGTGTTCTCGGCATTGTAGTTATTGCGCAGGCGGTTGATGTAGCTGCTGTCGGCGCTGATGTCGCCGCCGGCGCCGCCGCCCACTTCACCGTCCACCGTGGCCAGGAATGTGCCGCCCTGTACCTCGATGACGGACTGGGTGCCGTCGATGGCGTCGATCCACTCGGCCGGCGAGGTGTTGCCGGCGCCGAAGCCCTGGAATACCGAGGAGCCCAGCCACAGCAGCTTTTTGCCCTGGATGGGGCTGTCGGGGTTGGCGGCCTGGTTTTCAGGGTTGTACTGTTCGCTGTTGCCTTCGTTCTGCAGGCCCTTTACACTGATCAGCTGCTGCACGGTGCTGCCGCCCACAACCACCAGGATGGCCAGCACGGCCACGACGATCCAGCTGACAACCTTTCGCACGGTGCGGCTGCTCTTCTGCTTGGCCACGTCTGCGTCGGTGACGGCGGGGCTGACGGCCTGGCGGGCGGGTACGCCCTTGCCGGCCAGCACGCCGGCCAAAGCGGCCTCAAAGACAGGCGTCCAGACCCGGTAGCCTTTCTTGGTGGGATGGATCTGGTCGTTCATGCAGGAATGCTTTTTGTTCTCCTTCTCGTTCACGGCCTTGTCATGCCACAAGTCGATCACCTGCACGTCCCACTTGGCGGCAATTTTGGGCATCACGTCCACCATGGCCTTGTAAGCGGGGGAGGCGTACTGCGGGTTGGTGTAGAACACCACCGGGCAGTTCCAGGTCTGCTTGGCATATGCGATGATATACTCGATGGCGCCGCACACGGTTTTGGTGTCGAAACCGCTCAGATCTTTGCCTTCGGATACGGAACCCAGAGGCACTTTTTTGGTGGCGTCGTTGGTGCTCAGCTGGCACACGAATACATCGCAGGGGGTATTTTTGTCCAGGGCTTTCAGGCGGGCAACATAGCTTTTGCCGCCGTTGTCGGCCAGGGTGGTGCCGCTGACGGCTTCTTTCACGCACACCGCCCCGGTGCGCGCGGCGATCATGTCCGCAAAGCTCTTGCCGTAGGCGGCAAAGCCCTTGGTGACAGACGAGCCCAGGAAGATGAAATGCTTACCCTTCAGAGGGCTGTTCGGCACTTTGTCCATCTTGTCGGGGTTGTATTTGGACAAGTTGCCCGAATTCAGCCAACCAAACAGACGGACCAGGAAAAGCAGTACAATGACGGCGATGACGATGACCGCCACGGTGGGGCCGTACATCATCACGCCGCTGGTGCAGTATTCTTTGCACACCTGTTTGGATACGTTCATGGCCGAGGCAACAGCCGCGAAGATGGGATCCAGAACAGGCGAATAGAAAATGGCACGCCAAAATTCCAGCATAAATGTTCCTCCTTCTTAAAAAATCGGACAGGGGCGGCGCGGCGCCTTGCCGCGCCCGCATAAGTGCCGCTGCCGGAGCGCGCCCCATGGCAACAGAGGCGGTACGCCGGGCGGCAGGGCCTGCACAGGCGGCACAGCGGCCCATGCAGGCGGCGCGCCGGGCCGCGGGCAAAGCGGAACGGCGCACCGGTGTCGGCCGGCCAAGCCGACATTGATATCAATGCTGTTATTAGTTTATTATAGTTAGGTTGGATTGTCAATTAAGATTCGTCCATTTCGTATAAGTGCGCAAAAAATGGTGTGAATATTTGTGCACTTTGCGCAAAAACAACGGCAAAAGCGGGAAAGACACCCCGCCGCCGTGCCGGCCCGGCAGCGGGCAATGGGTGCGGGCTGCGCACCCTGGACACAAAAATAGCCCCCACACCGGCATATTCGGTGCGGGGGCTTTGCGAAGCGTTCAGTCCGTGGGAGGGAAGGCGCGGTCCACAGCGGCGGCCAAAAGCTGCTCCACCGCGTCACTGGGGGCAATGGCAGACTGCAGTACAGCGCTTTCCAAAAGGAACACCAGTTCATCAGCCATGCGGCGGGCAGCATCTTCCGCGCAGCCGCGGCGCTGCAGGCGTGCGGCCAGGGATTGGGCCAGCTCCAGGCGATGCGCCAGCACCAATTCACGGATCTCCGTCATGGAAAGGCTCAGCGCATACAGCTGCAGCAGAAAGCGGCTGCGGCTGGCGTCGGCCAGCAGCTGATGCAGATGGGCGCGGCGTTCGGTGCCCTGGCGGATGCGCAGCACGTCCTCCAGCACATTGGCCACTTCCAGCAGGGCGTTGTCCGCCATCATGTGCAGGATTTCGTCCTTGTTGGTAAAGTAATGGTGTACCAGGCCGGTGGCGACGCCGGCCTCCTGGGCAATGTCCTTCACCGTGGTGGTTTGATATGATCCGCTGCGGATCATACAAGTCTGCAGCGCACGGCCGATCTCGATACGGCGCTGCTCCGACATGGACGGCCTGCCCATGCTAACACGCTCCCTTCCGGCGCGCGGCGGCGCGCCCTGCATTCCGGCACTGTCAGCAGGGCCGGAAATTCGTTTTGATTTTTATTGTATCATATTTATTTTATATTGAAAAGACTTTTCCGCTATTTTGTGCCCCGGACGGGCAGCCTTCCGGGAAATGTCGGGCTATGTGCCCAAAACCGTGGCCTGGATTCCGTTCAAATTGCACAAAAATGCGCCCAGCCCGTTGACGTACAGAGCAAAACATGATTTACTGTAACTTAGATAAATTGGTCAATCAAATTATAACGGGCGCGGCCGGGCGGGCCGGGAAGGGAGGAGAATGCCGTGATATGGCTTTTGTGTCTGTTGGCCGGCGCGGCGGCGGTGGGGGCGGCGGTGTGGCTGCCGCTGCACCGGCCGTTTCTGCGGGGCAACCGCGCGCCGTACAGCCTGCGGCATGTCCGGCAGAACCCGGCCAGCCCGCTGCGGGGCAAGCGCATCTTTTTCCTGGGCTCTTCGGTGACTCAGGGCATGACCAGCCGCGGCCAGAGCTTTGTGGACGTGCTGGAGCGGGCGGACGGATGCCGGGTGATCAAGGCCGCCGTGCTGGCCTCCACCTTGGCGGACCGCGGCCCCCATTCTTATCTGAAACGTCTGCGCCGCCATCCGGCGGCTTCCCAGCCGATGGACTGCTTTGTATGCCAGCTGTCCACCAACGATGCCACCTTCCGCAGCCGCCTGGGAACGGTGAGCGATTCCTTCGACCCCGCCGCCTTCGACACCAGAACCGCCGCCGGGGGCATGGAGGCCATCATTGCTTATGCCCGTGAGACCTGGCACTGCCCGGTAGTGTTCCTCACAGGCACCCGGTATGACAATCCGCGCTACCACAAGCTGGTGAACCTGTGCCTGGACATTGCGGAAAAGTGGCAGGCCGATGTGATTGACCTGTGGCACGACAGCACCATGAACGCCGTGGACCCGGCCGACTACCGGCTGTACATGGCTGACGGTGTGCACCCCACCCGGGCGGGCTATCTGCTGTGGTGGACGCCGGCCATCCGCCGGCGGCTGTGCCGCATCCTGGCGGGGCCCGCCGCCGGGGGGCTGCCGCATCTGCCAGGCGCCGGCGCGGCAGCCGATTCCCGTATGTAAAGCCTGCTGAACACTGTGAAAGGAAGAGTGCAATTGGCAAACCGAGCTGAACCCATTTTGGAAAAATTCGCCCGCGACGCCGCGGTGAACCCGGATCGTCCGCTGTATAACTTCCTGGATTGCGAGCGCACGCCCTTCGGCCAGAAACCCGTCACCATCGGCCAGGCTTGGCAGCATGCCCGAGACTTGGCCGAAGCCCTGCGGGCCAAGGGTGCAAAGCCCGGGGACCGGGCCATCATCCTGTGTATGCAGGACGAGGGCACGGTGAACGCCGTGTGGGGCTGCATGATCGCCGGCGTGGTGTTTACCGTCATCCCGCCGCCCATCGACGCGGGCAAGCTGGCCCGGTTCATCTCGGTGCTGAAAAGCTGCAGGCCCAAGTTCCTCATCTCCAACGAAGGGCTGGAAAAGGGCAGCGGCACCGACGTAAAGGGCGATCTGCTGCGGGGGGCCTTTTTAAACGTGGTGTCCCTGCGGCGTATCTACACCGATAAAATTCCCCCGGCCCCCAACCCGGCGCTCCCCATGCGCCACGGGGACGGGGATCTGGTGTACCTGCAGTACACCTCCGGCTCCACCAGCGCGCCCAAGGGTGTGATGGTGACCCATGGCAACCTGATGGCCTGCATCGACCAGTGCCTGGAGCAGTTCGACTTCCAGCACACCCACAACAACCTGGCCAGCTGGGTGCCCTTCTACCACAACATTGGGCTGATTGTGGCCATCTTCCTGCCGGTGATCGCCAACGACGGTGTGTCCTACTTCATCCCCACCCTGCAGTTTTTGGCCAAGCCCACCGTCTGGCTGGACGTGCTCAGCGATTTCAAGGTGAACATCACCGCCGCGCCAAACTCCGCCTACGAAGTGTGCACCCGCCTGGTGACGTCGGCCCAGGCCGCCCGATATGATCTGTCCCACATGACCCACCTGATCAACGGCTCGGAATTTGTGGACGCCGCCACGGTGGACAAGTTCTGCCGGCTGTTTTCCATCAGCCCCAACGCCTTTGCCCCGGGCTACGGCCTGTCGGAATGTGTGTGCGTGGCCACCGTGGCCAGCATGGATTACCAGGTGGCCCATGTGGAGGAGGAAGCCTATCGGGCCGGCCGCTTTGTGCCCGCGGCGGCGGGCGGCAAGGCCATTGTCAGTGTAGGACGGCCCGCAGGGGACATGCACATCCTGGCCGTGCGCCCGGACGGCACACCCTGCGCCGAGGGGGAGATCGGGGAAATTTACATCCAGGGCGCCAGCGTGTGCGCCGGTTACTGGCAGAATCCTGAGGAGACCCGGCGCTTTGAAGCTGCCGTGCCCGGCCATCCCGGCCGGTTTTACCGCACCGGCGACATGGGCGTGCTGCACGAGGGCCGGCTGTACCTCACCGGCCGCATCAAGGAAATGGTCATCATCGGCGGAAAGAATATCTTCCCCAGCGACATCACCCTGATGCTGCACCAGCAGGGCGTGGCATTGCCCATGGATGCGGTGACGGTGTTTTCGGTGCGCAGGGACGGCGGCGAGCGGCCCATCCTGTGCGCCGAATGCCCGCCCCAGGCGGACTGCAAGGCCCTGGCCCTTCAGGTGAACCGCCTGACGGCGCGCCACTTCGGCTTCTCTTTTTACGATGTGGTGTTTGTGCGCCCGGGTACTCTGCCGCGCACCGACAACCGCAAGGTGCAGACGCTGAAGGCCCGCGGACAGTACGAGCAGGGAAGCTTGGCTGTGGTATACCGCACGGCGGAGGGGCCCGGCGGGGCGGGGCGGGAAATGGATGCCGGTGCGGTGCAGCTGGCCCTGGCCCTGCCGGCCCACGCCAGCCCCGCCCAGGTGCAGCCGGTGATCGAGCGGATCTTCCGCAGCCTGCTGCCAGGGACGGACTTCGGCCCCCATGACAGTTTCCTGGCCCTGGGGGGCGATTCCCTGCGCATGATGGAGCTGGTGTGCGGCCTGGAGCAGGCCCTGGATGTGCACATTGACCTGCGCCAGGTGGCGGCGGACCCCACGGCGGCGGGCATTGCGGCCTATATCAGCGCTCTGCTGAACGGCGGCGCGGCGGGTGCCGGCACGGATCTGCGGGCCCAGTGCCGCCTGGATGAGGATATCCGCCCCGCCGGCCAGCCTGCCCATCGGGCCGAGGATGCCAAGATCGTATTCCTCACCGGCGCCACGGGATTTCTGGGGGCATACCTGATCCGGGAGCTGATCCTCCGGCGGCGGGACAAGGGGCTGAAGATCTACTGCCATGTGCGGGCCAAAACGCCCGCGGAAGGCATGGAGCGCCTGGCGGCCAATTTGCGGCGCTTTGCCCTGTGGCAGGAGGATTACCGCCCCTTCCTGGTGGCGGTGCCCGGCGATTTGACCCAGCCCCGCCTGGGCATGTGCGATGCAGACTGGCAGGAGGTGGCCCGGCAGGCCCAGCTGGTGATCCACAACGGGGCGGTGCTGAACTTCATCCTTCCCTACAGCCAGCTGAAGGCCGCCAACGTGGACGGGACCGCCGAGGCCCTGCGCCTGGCCTGCACGGGCCGTCCCAAGTATTTCCATTACATCTCCAGCTACAGCGTATATGACAACCCCAGCCATTTCGGAAAAACCGTGTCGGAGGACGACCCCCTGGACAGCCCCGACGGCTACTTTTTGGGCTATTCCGAGACCAAGTGGGCGGCCGAACACCTGGTGGCCATTGCCCGCCGGCGGGGCCTGCAGGCAGCGGTGTACCGCCCGGGGGATATCACCGGTGCGCCGGACACGGGCATCTGGAAGCTGGAGGACCTGATCAGCCGTTCCCTGGTGGGATGTGTGCAGCTGGGCGCTGCGCCCGACATCGAGGTGAACCTGCATCTGACGCCGGTGGATTTTGTGGCCAGGGCCATTGTGCACATCGCGTTCCAAAGCGCCGCAGCAGGCCATGGGTTCAACCTGCTGAACAAGCATCTGCTGGCGGTGGGGCAGATCAGTGCCCTGCTGCGCAGGGCCGGCTACCGGGTGCAGACAGTGCCCTATGAGGAGTGGTGTGCCCGCCTGACGGCCTGCGCGCCCGAGGAAAACGTGCTGCGGGTGCTGTCCTGCTTGTTTACGGCGCCCCAGGCCGCGGGAGAAAGCCTGGTGGAGCGCTTCGGCGCACGGCAGGCCCGTTTTGATACCGCTTGGGCCGACCGCCTGCTGGCTGGCAGCGGCATTGCCTGCCCGCCTGTGAGTGTCTCGCTGCTGCGCACCTACCTGCGCCATTTCCAGGCCGAGGGCCAGCTGCCCCGTCCGGGCCTGCGGGCCCGGCTGCTGGGGCGCTGAGAACATCGCGGGCATCTGTTGTTCGGCCTGCCTGGAAGCAGCACACAGCCGCGCACCCTGCCGGGTGCGCGGCTGTTTTTTCAGGCGTTGTGCGCGGCGGGCCGGTCACGCGGTCTTGTGGGCCTTTTTGTCCAGGCGCATGCGGTCGGCAATCATGGCAATGAACTCGCTGTTGGTGGGCTTGCCCCGCAGATTGTGGATGGTATAGCCAAAGTAGCTGTTCAGGGTGTCCACGTCGCCCCGGTCCCAGGCCACCTCAATGGCGTGGCGGATGGCCCGCTCCACCCGGCTTGCGGTGGTGCCGTTGCGCTTGGCAATCTCCGGATACAGGCGCTTGGTGACGCTGTTGATGTACTCGCCGTCGGCCATGGTCATCAAAATGGCGTCCCGCAGGAACTGGTAGCCTTTGATATGGGCCGGCACGCCGATCTGATGCAGGATCTCGGTGACGGCGCATTCGTCATTCACCGCCGGCGCGCTGCGCCCCGCGGGACGGGCGGCGGCCACCACCCGGGAGGCCAGCACTTCAGCGTCAAAGGGCTTGAGGAAGTAGAAGGCAAAGCCGCTGGACAGCATTTCGCCCACCAGGCGGTCGTCGTCGAAGCTGCCGGTGACGAAGAATACGGGGCGCAGTCCCTGTTCATCGCAGCGCTGCTTGACGCTGATGGCGTCCAGGCCGGGCATGAAGGCGTCCAGCAGTACCGCGTCGGGCTTTTGACGGGCAATGGCCTCCAGGGCCTGGCGGCCGTCCTTTTCGCACACGGCCACCGCCGCCCCCTGGGCCGTCAGGGCCTGGCTGCAGGCCCGGGTCACGCCGGCGCCCAAATCCGTCATTAAAAACTTTACCTGTTCCATTTCAGAATCCTCCGTTTCTGTTCCTGCGCCCCGTGCAGCATCGGCCCGGAGCGGTTCGATCTGGCAATAATTACCATCTGCTTCCAAATATTACCACATATTACCATTTTGCGCAAGAGGTTTTGGAAAAAATTTCTAATTCTGACGGGAGGCTGCGTGCAGATGGCTGGAAAGGCCTGTCCGCCTCATCAGGCGGCCAGTTTCTGCTCGTAGGCGGCATCGGCCGCAGCGATCATATGCTCGGCAAAGATGCCGTACCCCCGGGTGGGGTCGTTCACCAGCACATGGGTCACCGCGCCCACCAGTTTGCCGTCCTGCAGGATAGGGCTTCCGCTCATGCCCTGCACAATGCCGCCGGCAGAGGCCAGAAGCTGCGGGTCGGTGACACGCAGCACCATATTGCGGTTGGGATCATCGGCGTTCAGGGCCACCTGTTCGATCTGCACGGTGTAACGGGCCGGCTCCTGGCCGGCGATGGTGGTGAGGATCTCTGCGGGCCCGGTGGTCACCTCCTGGGCCAGGGCCACTTCCATGTCCTGGCCTGCAGGGGCGGTGTCGGCAGCGCCGTACACCCCGGTTTCGCCATTGACGGTGATGGAACCCATGGCTGCGGCGGTGAGGAACTCCCCTTTCAGCTGGCCGGGGCTGCCGGCGGCGCCCTTGTCCACCCCGGTGATGGACACCGGCACAATCTCGCCCTTCAGCAGGCGCAGGGTGGTGCCGGTGTCGGTGTCGTGTATGGAATGGCCCAGGCCGCCGAAGATGCCGGTGGTATTGTCCACAAAGGTAAGCGTGCCGATACCGGCTGAGGAATCCCGCACCCACATGCCGGTGCGCCAGGTCCCGGTGGATGCATCCTGCACGGCTGTAAGCTGTACGGTGCGGCGCACGTTGTCCCGCAGGTATACTACCTCGGCGGGTGCGCCTGCCAGCTGCTGCAGGGCGTCGGCCACGTCCTCGTTGCTTTTGGTTTCATGCCCTGCCACGGAGATGATAACGTCCCCCATGGTCAGGCCGGCGGTTTTGGCCGGGTTGCGGTAGCCCTGGGCGGTGCGGATATCGGAAAATCCCACAACCATGGCGCCGTTGGCGAACATCTTGATGCCGAAGGGGGTGCCGCACACCCGCACGGCCCGCCGCTGCACCACTTTGGCCCGGACGGTTTTCACGGGGATCACCCCGGCGATGGTCAGGTCTGCATTATAGGAGGTGCCGCTGGCCAGGCTGGCTACCGGGCCCACCGGCCCGGCAGGGCTGCTGGACAGGAAGGGCATGCCGGCCACGCGGATATTCTGGCCCTGGCGCACCAGAAAGGTATCCGGCAGCAGGGCACTGACGAAAAGTGCGAACAGAAACAGCGCCACTATCACCGCCGAGGTGACAAAGCAGCTCCAGCGAATGAGCTTTTCCAAAAAGGTCCCTCCCGTGTGTTTTCCTCTAGTATTCACACGGGAGGGACCCTTTAAACATGCAGTACGCCGGTGGCCTAACGGCGGCGCAGCCGCCGGCCCAGCGCGGCCAGTGCCGGCCCGGCGGCTGCGGCAGCCAGGGCACAGGCCAGCTGCGGGCCATTCAGGAATGCGGTGCCGCACAATTGCCGGGCCCAGGGCAGGTAAATGCAGGCCAGCGTCAATACCGCCGAGCCCCCGGCAGAGGCCAGCAGCACCGGATTGGCAAGAAGCGGGCCGCTGCGGCATTCGAACAGATGCAGCAGCTGTGCCAGCACTACCACGGCAAAGCAGACCGTGCGCGCCAGGGTCAGATCGCCCCAGCGGGCCAGGGCGAACACATAGGCGCCGCAGCTGCACACACCCAGGATCAGCCCCCGCACCGCAATGGCTGCGCCCAAACCGTGGGCGAACAGCCCTTCCGCCTTTGGGCGGGGCGGGCGGCGCATCACGTCGTCATCGGGCCCTTCTAGGCCCAGGGCCACCGCTGGCAGGCCGTCGGTGAACAGGTTGACCAGCAGAATCTGAATGGGCAGCAGCGCCACGGGCAGGCCCAAGGCCATGGCGAAGAACATGCCCAGCACCTCGCCCAGGTTGGATGCCAGAAGATAGCGGATGAACCGGCGGATATTGCGGTAGATGACGCGCCCTTCCTCCACGGCGGCCACGATGGTGGCGAAATTGTCGTCCAGCACCACCACGCCGCTGGCCTGCTTGGTCACGTCGGTGCCCGTCAGGCCCATGGCGACGCCGATGTCCGCCTCTTTGACGGCAGGCGCATCGTTTACGCCGTCGCCTGTCATGGCCGTTACCTGGCCGGCCGCTTTATAAGCGCGCACGATACGCAGCTTATGTGCCGGCGTCACCCGGGCGTATACGGCGGTGTTCATGCAGATGCCCCGCAGCTCGTCATCGCTTATGGCGTCCAGCTGGGCGCCAGTCAGCATTCTGTCTCCTGTGCGGGCAATGCCCACCTGGCGGGCGATGGCCATGGCGGTGCCCGGCGCATCGCCGGTGATCATCACCGGCTTGATGCCCGCAGTCCGGCATTTGCGCACCGCCGGGGCCACTTGCGGCCGGGGCGGGTCCAGCATGGCGGCCAGCCCCAGCCAGCACAGGTCGTTCTCCCCGGCGGCGGGGGCGCTGCCCCGGGCGAAGGCCAGCACGCGCAGCCCTTCCTCCGCCAAAGCGGACAAAGTGCTGCGGACGGCCTCCCGGTCCGCCGCGGTGAGGGCGCGGGCCCCGCCGGGGCCGTCTATGGCGGTGCAGCGGGCCAGTACAGCCTCGGGCGCGCCTTTGCACAGCAGCACCGGCGCGCCGCCGGACCGGGGCGCGGCGGTGACGCTCATCATTTTGCGCTGGGAATCAAAGGGCTTTTCCCCCGTGATGTGCCAGCGCTGCAGGGCATCTTCCCGGGTGACGCCGCCCTTGGCCGCCGCCACCAACAGCGCTGCCTCTGTGGCGTCTCCGGCCGCCTCATATACCTTGCCGGCCGGGCGGATGGACGCCGAGGTGCACAGCGCCGCCGCCTCCAAGAGGGCGGCCAGGGCCGGTGCGCTGCCGACCGTCACCGGCCGGCCTGCGGCAGTGATGCCGCCGGCGCGGCTGTAGCCGTCACCGCTCACTTCGTAGCGGGCGCCCGGCAGCACCAGACGCCGCACGGTCATCCTGTTTTGGGTAACCGTGCCCGTTTTGTCCGTGCAGATCACCCCGGCACAGCCCAGCGTCTCCACCGCGTGCAGCCGGCGGATCACTGCGCCGCGGCGCAGAATGCGTCCCATGCTGAGGGCCAGGGTGATGGTGACGATGGCCGGCAGGCCCTCCGGCACGGCGGCCACCGCCAGGCTCACGCCGGTGAGCAGCATTTCCATCAGCCCGTATCCCTGCCACAGCCCCAACAGGGCCACGGCCAGGCACACGGCTACGCAAACCACGGCCACGAAGCGCCCCAGCTGCTGCAGCTTTTCCTGCAGCGGGGTAGGGCCTTCACCGGCACGGTTTACCAGATGGGCGATCTTGCCCATCTCTGTGGCCATGCCCGTGGCCGTCACCAGGGCTTCGCCGCGTCCTGACGTCAGGATGCAGCCCATGTACATCATATCGCCCGGGGATTTGTGCACGGGAGCGCTTTCGCCGGTCAGCATGGATTCATCGCAGGCTGCGCCCACGCCCTGTGTCAGGCGGCAGTCGGCGGCGATGCGGTCTCCCGCGTCCAGCACAAGCACATCTCCGGGCACCACGGCGGCGGCGGGGATCTGCGCGGCCTGTCCGTCCCTGCGCACCCGGGCGGTGGGGGCGCTCAGCCGGCGCAGGGCTTCCAGCGTCTTTTCCGTACGGTATTCCTGAATGAAGCCCATCAGTGCGTTCAGCAGGACAATGGCGATGATGGCTACCGCCTCGGCCCCCTGGCCCAGCAGCACGCTCACCAGTGTGGCTGCCGCCAGGATCAGGATCATGACATCTTTGAACTGGGAAAAGAACAGCGCGGCCGGGCCGGGCGCTTTCCCTTCGGCCAGACGGTTTTCTCCCACCTGGGCCAGACGCTCGGCGGCCTGGGCGGCCGTCAGCTCTTTACCTGTCTGTGACATAAAATTTCCTCCGTTGCGGTTGAATTCATGTATATGTTCCGATACAATGTATATGGCTGGCCGGCGGTTTGTATGTTCTGGCCCGCAAATTGGAATTTTGCCTGAAGAAAGACGGGCTTCGCCCTCGTATTATAGGCAGAGCGGCCGGAAAGGCCGCGCGGAATGTCGAAAGGAGGGCACGGAGATGCTGTTCTTGACCCTGCGTGAGATTTTGGCCTGGTGCAGTGTGGCGCTGGGAATTTACTTTGTTTATTTCGGAGTTGTGGCCCTGCTGGGGCTGGTGCGCAAGGCACCCGCCGTTGGGCGCTGCAAGCCAAAGACCCGCTTTGCCTGTGTGGTAGCGGCCCGCAACGAAGCGGCGGTGATCGGGCAACTGGTGGACAGCCTGCGCGCCCAGGACTATCCGGAGGATTTGTACGAGATCATCGTGGCGCCAAACAACTGTACCGACAGCACCGAGGCAGTGGCGGCCGCGCACGGCGCGCGTATCTTCCACCCCCAGGGCATCATCCGCAGCAAGGGCGAGGTGCTTACCCAGGTGGTGGATGAGATCGTGCTGAAAGAACCGTTCGACGCCATGTGCGTGTTCGACGCGGACAACCTGGCCAGCAGGCAGTTCCTGGCAAACATGAACGATGCGCTGTGTGCCGGCGCAGGCGTGGTGCAGGGCTTCCGGGATTCCAAAAACCCCGAGCAAACGGCCATTTCCGGATGTTATTCCATCTGCTATTGGATGCTGAACCGCTTTTACAACGGCGCCCGCAGCGCGCTGGGGCTTTCGGCCCTGGTGAACGGCAGCGGCTTTGCCGTTACGGCCCGCCTGCTGCACCAGCTGGGCGGCTGGCACACCGTCACCATGACGGAGGACTATGAGTTCAGCGCCCAGTGTGCGCTGGCAGGCCAGCGGGTGCATTTCGCTCCCGGGGCCGTCATCTATGATGAGCAGCCCCTCACTTTTGCCCAGAGCTGGCGCCAGCGCCGCCGCTGGACGACCGGCAGTCTGCAGGGCTTGCAGGAGTACGGCTGGCCGCTGTTCCGCCAGGCACTGGTGCGGCACAGCGGCGTGTGCCTGGATATGTTCCTCACCTTTTTGATGCCTTTTGCCAGTTTGGCGGGGGCGGTGCTGGGTGCGCTCAGTGTGGGGCCCATGCTCATCGGCGGCAGCCTGGTGCTGGGGCGCTTCGTCCTCAAAGGGCTGGCGGCGGTTCTGCTGCTGGGGGCCGGGGCCTTTGTGCTCAGCATTCTGGGCACGGGCCTGGCAGCCCTGGTGACGGTGCTGCTGAAAAAGGGCAGTGTGGCCGGCATGTGGCGGGGTGTGTGCTCTTTTTGGGTATTTGCCCTCAGCCAGACGGTGCTGACCCTGCTGAGCTTTGTGCACAAGGAGACCAGCTGGAAACCCATCGCCCACACCAGTGCCAAAAATCTGAGCGATCTGGAGTGAGCGCCCGTCCATCCGCGCCCGGCCGAAAGGCCGGGCGTCTTTGTGTTCAGCCGGCTTTTCTTAACAGTTCTTTCATTGCAACGCCGCGAGGGATAGGCTATAATAGTAAAAACGGAACCGGCCGCAGCGGCCGGTTCCGGCGTGCCGCGCACAGGCACACAGAGGAGAAATTGGAATGGAAAAATTCAAACAGCTGTTTTTGAAATACCGCGAACCCATCGCCTATCTGTTTTTCGGGGGGTGCACCACACTGGTGAGCATCGTCACCTATGCGCTGTTCACCCGCCTGTTGCACATGGACTGGCAGTGGGCCAATGCACTCAGCTGGGTGGTCAGCGTGCTGTTTGCCTATCTGACCAACCGCACTTGGGTGTTCGGCCAGCGCGCCCACGGCTTCGGGCCGGTGTGCAAAGAGATAGCCCTGTTTTTCGGCTGCCGGCTGCTCAGCTTTGCGGCGGATATGGGCTGTATGTTCCTGGCGGTGGACCTGCTGCGCATCAATGACCTTGTGGCAAAGGTTTTTACCCAGGTACTGGTCATCGTGCTGAACTATGTATTCAGCAAATGGATCGTGTTCCGCGGCTCGGGCGGCTGAAGGCGGGCCGGCTGCCGCGTTGAAAATCCGGCGCGGGTATGGTATAGTTGAATTAGAAAAAGAGGGCGCCAAAAGGGAAAATGGCGCGGGAACAGGGGCATTTTGCAATGGAACAGTTGGTGTTTACGCAGGCGGATCGGGCCGTGCTGGCTTCATATGCCTCCATGCTGGACGGCCTGGGGGCCTATCTGGGCAGCCAGTATGAGTTGGTTTTGTACAGCCTGGAAGATACGGGGCGCTCGGTGGTCAAAATTGTCAATGGGCAGTACACGGGCCGTCAGGCGGGTGCGCCCATCAGCGGCATTGCCATGTCCATCCTGGACCATATTCAGGACGACGGCGGCTACATCAGCTATACCACCGACGGCCAGCACGGGGAAAAACTGCGCTTCATCGCCATTGCCATCCAGGGAGAGGGACGGCGAACCATCGGCCTGCTTTGCATCAATGCCTACCGCAATGCCTCGCCCCGGGATGTGATGGAGCACTATTTTGAAAACCCTGTGGTGCTGCACCACATTGCGGCGGAAAAGGGCGGCGATGTGGAACAGATGATCCGGGATGCCGTCTGTGCGGCGCGCCAGCAGGTGGAAAAGGACGCGGCGGTGCTGCCGTCCATGCGCAACAGAGAGATCATCGCCCGCCTGAAAGAGCAGGGGGTGTTCCGCCTGAAGAACGCGGTGGTACAGGTGGCGGACCTGCTGGGAATCTCGAAAAATACGGTTTATATGCATCTGCGCAACACCGGCGCCCACAGTCGGGAATAAAGAGCAGGTGGCCTGACTGAAAAATACAGCGTGTGACCAACGTCACACGCTGTATTTTTTTGCAGCGATTTGAGGAGGGGCGGAAAGAGGATGCGACGCCACGATAACATGATAGATAGAAAAGATTAACGGAATCGTCGAAATAGATAAAAATTTGTTCATTATATTGGCGAAATTGCCCATTGAAAATGAAATATTTTATCTCTATAATAAAAATAAGCAAACAATTGTTTATTTAGATGGAAGAAAATGAACTTTTTTGCATTGATGTGAGCGGATAGATGTGCGCTCACTTGAAAAGTGCAAAAGATTACAGGAAAGTACAGGTGAAATGGGAATGGATGCACGCACGAAAATGAAACCGGCTTTTGCCCAAACGCGGGGCGGGCTGTTTTCCAAGGTGGCAAAGGCCGACGTGGGCGGCGGTTACCTGGAGCTGGGCAGACAGGGTGTGGCCCTGATGGGCTGGGCTGACCCCTTTTATCCGGAACCGGCCATCCCGCCTCATGTGCGGGACGCTTTGGTCCGGGCCATTGATTCCGGGTTTCCCGCCCATTACATGCCGCCCGTCGGCGATGACGCGCTGAAAGAGGAGATCGCCAAAAAGCTGGCCGCTTTCAACCACCTGCAGGTGGATCCCCGGCGGAATATCATCATCACGCCGGGGTCGGATGCCGGCCTGTTTTTCTCCATCCTGCCTTTTGTGGGCCCAGGCGATGATGTGATGATTGTGGACCCCAGCTACCCCAACAATTTCCAGGCGGTGGAACTGCTGGGCGGCCATGCGGTTCATGTGCCCGTGTACGCCCGGGATCATTTCCAACCCCGCATCGAGGAGTTCGAGCGCCGCGTGACCCCGGCCACCAAGGCCATTGTGCTGACAAACCCCAACAACCCCACCACGGCGGTTTGCCGCCGGGAATTCCTGCAGCAGCTGGCCGGGTTTGCCATCCGCCACGACTTGATCTGCATTGTGGACCAGGCCTTCGAGGATTCCGTGTTCGACGGCGTGGAATTTGTCACCCTGGCCAGCCTGCCCGGTATGTTCGAACGCACGGTTACCGTATTTTCCATCTCCAAAGGCATGGCCCTCAGCGGCCTGCGGGTGGGCTACATTGTAGCCGACGACAAGGTGATGGACACCATGTACGGCTGCGCGGTGGCGGTCATCGGCGCCACCAATACCGCCTCGCAGATCGCCGCCCGCGCCGCCTTCCGGGACAGCAGCTTCGTGGCCAAATACGTACAGGTGTTCGACCGCCGGCGCAAAATGGCCTATGAGATTTTCAGCGATGTACCCGGCGTCAAAATGGCGATGCCGGAATCAGGCTTCTTCTGCTGGGTGGACGTGGGTGCCCTGGGCACCGGCGGTGAGATTGCCGCCCGGCTGATGGAGCAGCGCATCGCCGCCGTCAACGGCGGCGATGCCTACGGCCGGCAGGGGCGGGATTACATCCGCATCATCCTGGGCTCCATGGGCAGCGACGGCCAGGTGCGGGATGCGCTGGAGCGCATGGCCGCCTTCTTCCGGCAGCTGGCCGCCCAGAAGGGGCTGCAATAACACAAGGGAAAAGGAGGTTTTTTTGTGCCCAAGAAAACGTTTATGCTGCATGTGCGCATCGTGGACGGCGTGCACGACCGGGCCATCGAGGACGGCGCCTTCGTCATCCAGCGCGTGCACACGGACAAGATCCCCATTGAGGATCACATTGTGTACGCCGGCCCCATGGCGGGGTACGACTGGCAGGCCCAAAAAAGCGAGGGCGACGTGGTGCTGGACCTGAGCGGCGGAACTTACACCGTGATGCCCGGCCTGTTCAACGTGCACGCCCATCTGGACCTGCGCCATCCCTACAAGCCCTACCGCTTCGACGAGTTCGGCACCGCCTACCGCACCATGATCATCTACCGCCGGGCCGTGGAGGCGCTGAACGCCGGCGTCACCACCATCCGCTCCACCGGCCTGCCCGATGAGATCGACTACGCGGTGAAGAAGGCCGCCGAGAACGGCCTGCTGCAGCTGCCCCGCATGGTGGTGTGCGGCCGGCTGAACATCGCCGTGGGCGGCCACGCATGGAACAATTACATCTCCCAGCAGTTCAACGGCGCCGAGGAATTCCGCATGGCTGCCCGCAGCGAGCTGGCCCGGGGCGCCGATTTCATCAAGATCGGCCTGACCGGCGGCGCGGCCAGCGCCCACGAGGGCATGGCCGACAAGCAGATGACCGACGAGGAGATCCTGGCCGTTACGCAAACGGCCCACAACGCCGGCAAGAAGGTGGCCGCCCATCTGGGCGGCGACAGGGCCATCCAGGACGCCGTGCGCCTGGGGGTGGATTCGGTAGAGCATGCCTACACCCTCAGCGAGAGCACTGCCCGGGCGCTGAAAGAGGCCGGGGCCTATCTGGTACCTACGCTGTCGGTGACCAACTGCTCGGACTACCTGCGCGGCCACGGCAGCCCGGATTTCCAGGTGCGCAAGCTGGAGGAGGCCGCCGCCGAGCACCGGCGCTCTATCGCCCGGGCCGTCCAGGCGGGTGTAAAGATCTGCGTGGGCACCGACCTGCTGCCCTCGGACCCCATTGACGGCACCGTGGCCACCATCCGGGAGGTGGAGCTGCTGAACCAGGTGGGCCTGCCGCCCATGGAAGCTTTGAAGGCGGCCACCGTCAACTCTGCCGAGCTGTGCGACGTGGACCATATTACCGGCACCCTGGAGCCGGGCAAGGCCGGCGACTTCATCGTGGTGGAGGGCAAGCCGGACTGCAGCGTCAGCGATCTGCGCAACATCCGCCAGGTGGTGCGCAGCTGCCGGCTGGTGTGGAGCGACCTGCCCGGGCTGAAGCTGCGGCGCATGCAGGTGACGCCCGACGGCATGGAGATGGACGGCGGCACCTACCGCAAGTGGTGACCGGCCGGGAAAGGAGGAGAGACTATGTCGAAAACATTTTTCTGCCATGGGCGTCTGCTGCAGGACGGCGGCGTTTTGGAGGATGCCTATGTGGTGCTGAACCATGTGCCCAGCGAGGGCCGGCTGGAGCTGCGGGATTCGGTTGAGGCCGTGGGGACCATGGGGGACGGCCGGATGCCGGCCCCCGGCGAGGGTGATCAGGTGTTCGATGTGACGGGCTGCACGCTGCTGCCCGGCCTGGTGGACGTCAACACCCGGCTGGACCTGCACAAGGACACCCCGCCCTATACCTATGACGAGCTGGGCGTACCCTACCGCACGCTGATTTCCTTCCGCCATGCCAGCGAGGCGCTGTGGGAGGGCGTCACCACCCTGCGCACGGCGGGCATGCCCGACGGCATCGACCTGGCCCTGAGCCAGTCTTACGCCAAGTATCTGGCCCAGGGGCCGGAGCTGGTCACCAGCGGGCCCCAGTACATTGCCCACGGCGGCCTGGAACACAACGTGTACGGCAAGAAACAGTGCAGCGGCCCCGACGCCTTCCGCGGCGCGGCCCGCTACGAGAACAGCAAGGGCACCCGCAGTATGCACCTGGGCGTCACCGGCCGGCCGGTGGCCCGGCTGGGCGGCGAACCGGAACTGCAGATGACCGGCGAGGAAATGGATGCGCTGATTTGCCTGGGGCATGCCTCCGGCAAGGCGGTGAGCGCCCGGGCCGGCGGAGAGCGCGCCGTGCGCATGCTGGCGGAGCGTGGCATCGACTCCATCGAACAGGGGACGGGCTTTTCCGCCGGTACTGCCCGCCTGATGGCGGAAAAGGGCGTGCGGTATGTGCCGTGTCTGTGCGCCGCCGAGGACCGCGGCGCCGCCTTTGCGGCGGTGCGCACCGCCCGGGAGAACGGCGTGACGATCTGTATGGGCACCGCCCTGCTGCCCTCTGAGCCAATGGAGGGCACCGTGGCCGCCATCCGGGAACTGGAGCTGCTGGTACAGGCGGGGCTGACGCCCCTGGAAGCTCTGAACGCCGCCACCTTTGCCGGCGCAGCCCTGTGCGGAAGCGCCGCGGCAAAGGGCATTGTGCCCGGGGCCCCGGGAGACCTGCTGGTGGTGCCCGGCAAACCCGACGAGGACATCGCCGCCATGCGCAGCATCGCAGCCGTATACCGCCACGGGCGCCCGGTGCGCAGCAGCCTGCCCGGTGCCGGCGTGGTGCCCTTCCAGGTAACCACGGTGCTGTTCCCGCTGGCCGGCGGCACACAGAAATTTTGAGCCCGCGGCCCGCGGCGAAAGGGCGCGGGCCTTTGCAGCAATCTGTCGTTTGGATCCTTGAATCGTGAGGAGGTATTTTTGTGCAGCTGTTGAGTTTAATCGGTATTCTGCTGGCGATGGCTTTCATCGTTTACGCGGTGGTGAAGGGATATTCCCTGGTGTGGGTTTCCATTGTCGCCGCGCTGATCGTGGCCGTCACCGGCCGGATGGACCTGGTAGAGAGCATGGGCACCACCTACATGGAGGGCCTGGCCGGCTTTGTCGTCACCCTGTTCCCCCTGTTCCTGGGCGGGCAGATGCTGGGCAAGCTGCTGGAGTACTCCGGCCTGTCCAAATCCATCGCCCGTTCGGTGGTCAAGGTGCTGGGCGCCAAAAACATTGTCCTGGCAGCCTTCATCGCCGTATACCTGATGACCGCCGTGGGCATCAGCGTGTACATCGTTATTTTTACCGTGTATCCCATGTGCCTGGCGTTCTTTAAGCAGACCAACATTTCCCGCAGCCTGATCCCGGCCATCGTGCTGGGCGGCGCTGCTTCGGCGCAGATGCTGCCGGGCATCCCCATTGCAGCCAATATCATCCCCGCCGACTATCTGGGCACCACCGCCATGGCCGCCCCCATCACCGCCATTGTGGGCGCCGTGATCGTCACCGGCCTGAACCTGTGGTATCTGATCTGGCAGGGCAACAAAAGCATGGCTTCCGGCAAGCCGTTTGAGCTGCTGCCCGGCGAGGAGGCTGACGACGACCTGAGCACCGACCAGCTGCCCAACCCCTGGCTGGCGCTGGCCCCCTTTGCCGTCATCATTGTGCTGCTGAACGTGCTGGGCTGGCCCGCCTGGGGCGCGCTGATCGCCGGCGCCCTTGTCATGCTGCTGATGTTCTGGAAAAAATATCCGGATAAAAAGAAGATTTTCAACGATGTGGCCAAGGGCTCCATGTCCGTCATCGGCACCGCCGCCATCGTGGGTTTCGGCTCGGTGGTCAGCGCGGCGCCCGGCTACAGCTATATTTCTTCTTTCCTGACCAGCACATCCTTCGGCAACCCGTATATTTATGCAGCCATTGCCGTCAGCGTCATCGCCGCAGTCACCGGCTCTGCCACCGGCAGCATGCGCCTGATCCTGGATTCCTCCGCGGCGCGGATGCTGTCCATGGGCGCGCGCCCCGAGGCGCTGTCCCGTGTGGTCACCATGGCCAGCTTCGGCTGTGACTCGCTGCCTCACTCCAGCGCCGTCGTCCTGACGCTGCAGTGCTGCAATGTCAGCCACAAGGAAGGCTACTGGCACCTGTTCGTCACCACGGTGCTTACCAATACCCTGGCGCTGATCGTGGGTGTCATCATGGCCTCTCTGGGCATCAGCTGACTGCCCTGCGGCATGGGTGCCCCTATGCAGGCAAAAGCGGCCCCGCACCTTTGCGGGGCCGCTTTTTACACGCTTGACAGCCCGGGAACGTTCTCATAAAATAGTTGTAAATATAAGGCGCAGCAGTGCTGGGGGGCGATGCAGATGGAATATGACCTTCTGATCCAAAACGGCCTGACCTATCTGGACGGCCGTTTTGAGCGGCTGGACGTGGCGGTCCGGAACGGGCGCATCGCGGCGCTGCTGGCCCGGGACAGCGGCGCACGGGCCCGCCGCCGGCTGGACGCCGCGGGCCGGTATGTGCTGCCCGGTATGATCGATTTCCACTGTCATATCCGTGAACCGGGCCCGCAGGCCGGCGCCGGAGAGGATTTCACCTCCGGCACCATGGCGGCGGCCAACGGCGGCGTCACCATGGTCTGCATTGCGCCGGACGGCCATCTGCTGCGCAACCTGGCCGACGCCGAAGCTTACGATACGGCGGTGGCTCTGGGCCGGCGCAAGGCTGTGGTGGATTTCCATCTGGCGGCCAGCCCCATGGGCTTTGGCGCCGGCGCGCTGGAGCGGCTGGCCAGCCGCACCTGCCTGTACAAGATCCGCATGAAAGATTATCCCGGCCCGCTGGAAACCAGCGTGGGCACCGCCGATACCGGCATCCTGGACGAATGCTTCGCCGCCATTGCCCGCCAGGGCAAGTACTGCGGCATCCACCCTTCGGACGAGCGCTACCGCCAGGCCGTGGAGCGGCGCCTGCGCGCAGACGGCCTGCCCCGCAGCCTGGCCCAGGTGCTGCCCCATCTGTATGGGGATGAGGAGATGTCCGCCGGCGCATGGCTGCTGGCGTATTATGTGCGCAAGCACCATCTGCGCTGGCATGCGCTGCACTGCTGGCACCGGGGCTATCTGGACCTGGTGCGTATGCTGAAGGCCCAGGGTGAGGACATTCTGGCCAGCCTGGAGCTGCTGCCCACCAACACGCTGGCCGCCCACCCGGAAAACAGGCACAGCGAAGAACTGGTGCGGCCTGCCGACGGCCTGCGCATTCCCCTGGGCCATACCGCCGGGCCGGACTGGGACGCAGTGTGGGCCGCCGTGCGGGAAGGGACCATCGACATTCTGGGCAGCGACCACTCGCCCCATCTGCCCGCCTGCTACCGCCCGCAGGAGCCTTTCCGCTCATCCGCGGGTGTGCCCGGGCTGGACTGGTACGGCCATCTGCTGCTTAACGAAGTAAACAGGGGCAGCCTGAGCCTGGAACGCCTGGTGCAGGTGACCAGCGAGGCCGGTGCCAGGGCGCTGGGCTGGTACCCGTACAAAGGCAGCAACCTGCCGGGCACCGATGCGGATTTTTCCATCTGCGATATGGACCGGGTGTGGACCATCGGCAGCGGCCCAATCTACACCCAAAGCGGACTGTGCCCCTATTATGGCCGGACCATCTGCGGGAAAGTGACGCATACCGTGGTGCGGGGCACAGTGGTGATGGAAGAGGGGAAGGTGCTGGCCCGGCCCGGACACGGGCGATTTGTGGGCCCCGGGTACACAGGCGGCAGCTGAGGGCGGCGGCCGGTACCGGGGCACGGGATGCGAATCGGGGGCTCGCCCGGGCGCAGCGCTGGCTGCGCCCGGGTTCTTTTTGCGCAGGCGGGCCGAAAAGTGCAATTTCCTCGGCCTGCCCTCTTTCAAAAGCTGCGGAAAAATGATACAATATTTTTATCTATAAAATAGGGGCTATATGGCCGACGAGGATGGAGGTGTGCGCTGTGGACGCGCAGGAGCTGGAGCGTTACAGGAGACAGATGGCCAAAGCCGGCCTGATCAGCGCCCTGCTGGCGCTGGGGGTGATGGCCTGCCTGCAGGCATCGGGTATGGGCGGCGCAGCGCGGTGGGGCAGCCTGTTCATCGGCATCGGGGTGTCCTGGGCGGCGCTGTACTGCCTGTGGCGGGTGCTGGGCGCCGTGCCGGACAAAACGGCCTGCATCACCTGGTACCTGCTGCGCCTGGCGGTGGAATTCGGCGCGGTGCTGGCGGCAATGGTACTGCCTTTTGCCGATGCGCTGGGAGTGCTGATCCCCCAGCTGTTCCCCATCATGGTACTGGCCGTTTTGGCGGCTGTCGGCAGGAAATAGCAGAAAAGGACGGAATGTTTACACAAGGAGGGGTACAGTGTGCTGCATGGACATACGGTGACGGCCGTCATTGTGGCGGCGGGGTCTTCCGCCCGCATGGGGTTTGACAAGCTGGCCTACGAATACGACGGTTCCAGCGTGCTGGCCCACAGCCTGGCGGCTTTCGATGCCCATCCGGCGGTGGACGGGATTGTGCTGGTGGCCGGCGCCAACGAGGCCCTGGCCCGGGCGGCGCTGAAGCATTTGCAAAAGCCCGCTCGTTTGGTAAAAGGAGGGGCCACCCGCGCGGACAGCGTGCGAGCAGGTTTGGCTGCGGTGTCCGGCGAGTATGTGGCCATCCACGATGCCGCCCGTCCCTTTGTGAGCGCGGAGGTGATCACCGCCGCGCTGGAAAAAGCGCTGGAAACGGGGGCTGCGGCCCCGGCGGTGCCCGTGAAGGACACGGTGAAGCAGGCGGCCGGCGGCTTTGTGACGGCTACGCCTCCCCGGGAAGGGCTGTTCGCCGTGCAGACGCCCCAGTGCTTTTCCACGGCCCTGTACCGGGCGGCGCTGGAGCGGGCGGGGCAGGCCCCGGTCACCGACGACTGTTCGGTGGCTGAGCGGGCCGGGTTCCCGGTGGCACTGACGGCGGGCGACTATGCCAACCGAAAGATCACCACGCCCGATGACCTGCCCGCCCCGGCGCCGGGCCCGCAGGAGCAGGCAGCGGAAAAGGAGGCGGCGGCCATGCGCATCGGCCACGGATACGACGTACATCGCCTGGTGGAGGGCCGGCCTTTGATTCTGGGCGGCGTGACGATCCCCTTTGAAAAAGGGCTGCTGGGCCATTCGGACGCCGATGTGCTGGCCCACGCGGTGATGGACGCTCTGCTGGGGGCGGCGGCGCTGGGGGATATCGGCAAGCTCTTCCCCGACACCGACCCGGCCTGGGCCGGCGCGGACAGCCTGCAGCTGGCGCGCCGGGTGGCTGCCCGGCTGAGGGATGCCGGCTGGCAAGTGGTGAACGTGGATGCAACCGTTCTGTGCCAGCGCCCGAAGCTGGCACCCCATATCCCGGCTATGCGGCACAACCTGGCCGGGGCCCTGGGCGTCAGCCCGGCCTGTGTAAGCGTAAAGGCCACCACGGAGGAGGGCCTGGGCTTTACCGGTTCGGGCGAAGGCATTGCCGCCCACGGCGTGTGCCTGCTGGCGCGCGGCTGAACGGGGCGCTTTCCGCGGCGCCTGCGGCAAACACGGCGGAAAGGCCGTGTAAAGGCCGTGAAAAGTGTGTGCAAAGCGGCACGAAACGCTTTTTTCATGCGGGCGGCTATGTTATAATTTCCTTTTGTAGTAATTGGATTTCCGGCGAGGAGGCAAGGGCATGTCCGACTTTCTCAATAACATCCGGGTGAATTTCAATTTCCCCTCGGATATCTTTGATATCCTGGTGGTGGCGTTCATCCTGTATGAAGTGATCCAGCTGGTGCGCCAAACGCGCACCGCCCAGCTGGCAAAAGGCATTCTGGTGCTGATGATGGTGTGGCTGGCCGCCGAAGTGCTGCAGCTGCGCACGCTGCGGTGGATTATCGGCGGCATCATGACCTACGGCCTGGTGGCCCTGGTGGTGGTGTTCCAGCCGGAGCTGCGCCGCGCGCTGGAACAGGTGGGCCGTGCCAACTTGTTCGGCATTCAAGTGTTCCGCCCCAAGGCGCCGGACGGCGATTTGCGGGCCGCCTGGCAGCAGGCGGCAGTGGCTGTGTGCGACGCCGCCGAGCGGCTGAGCGAGACGAAAACCGGCGCGCTGATGGTGCTGGAACGAAAAACCAACCTGTCCGAGATCATCAAGACGGGCACCGTGCTGAACGCCGATGTGACGCCGGAGCTGCTGGGTACGATTTTCTATGTGGGAACGCCCCTGCACGACGGTGCCGTGGTGGTGCGGGACGGCCGTGTTGAGGCCGCCGGCTGTTTCCTTCCTCTGAGCGATAATCTGGAGATCGGCAAAGATATGGGCACCCGCCACCGCGCTGCCTTGGGCATGAGCGAAAACTCCGACGCCGTGGTGGTGGTAGTCAGCGAGGAGACCGGCATCATTTCCTTGGCCAAGAACGGCGTGCTGATCCGCCGGCTGGACCGGCAGAACCTATACAACCTTTTGGAGGGCGATGTGGTGCCCCCCGCACCCGAGGAGAAAAAACAGCCCTTCTGGAAAAAGCTGATGGCAGGGAGGAAAAACCATGGCGACGAACAACAAGAACACACAGCCGAAGAATGATAAAACATGGTTTGACCGCCTGTTTGCCAGCAAACGGTTTACGCTGATCATCTCCCTGGCCGCGGCAGTGGTGCTGTGGATGGTGGTGGTGACGCTGCAGCCCAACAGCGAGGATTTCATCACCGGCGTGCCGGTGGATCTGGAGACCAATTCCCTGGCATACACCAGCCAGAACCTGGACATCATCGACCGCCCCCAGACGGCCGTCACCGTAAAAGTGCGGGGCGACGGCAGCACCCTCGCGGGGCTGAGCGCATCGGATATTATCGTTTACCCGGATTATTCAACCGTGACCGGCCCGGGTACCTATACGCTGAATCTGGAAGTGCGCAAATCCGCGGGCGGCCTTTCCAGCCGCAACTGGGAGATTGATTCCATCACATCCGAGGGAACCATTGAGCTGACCTTCAGCCAAATGAGCACCAAGCAGCTGCCCATCAACGTGAACGTATCAGGCGCCCAGCCGGCCGACGGCTACTATGTGGACGCCCAGCCTGTCGTAGTGCCGGACCAGGTGACCATCCGGGGCCCGGAGGACGAGGTGAGCCGCGTGGTTCGGGTGGAGGCCGCCGTGACGCTGGAAGATGAGCTGGACCGCACCCAGCTGATCCCCAACGTACCGCTTGTCTATCTGGATGAGAACGGCGAGCAAGTGCCTGCCGACAATCTGAGCGCCGATGTGAGCGAGGTGGAAGTGACCGTCAACGTGCTGAAACTGGCCGAGGTGCCGCTGCAGCTGGAATTTACCGGTGTGCCCGCGGGTTATGACACCAGCCAGCTGAACGCTACCCTCAGCCAGAGCACCATCCGCGTGGCGGGCCCCACCGATCAGGTCGATGCACTGGAATATATTACCGCCGGCTATGTGGACCTGTCCCAGTTTACCCTGGGCGAGCCGGTGACCGTGGACGTGATGGTGCCCGACGGCCTGCGCAATGTGGACGACGTGCAGCAGGTGGAAGTGACTTTTGATACCTACGGCTTCACCACCCGCACGGTGTCCATCGGGGCCGACCAGATCCGTGCCGTGAATGTGCCCGCGGATACCACGGTGAACATTACCACGACCCGGCTGAACAATGTCACCCTGGTGGGCCTGGCCAGCGAGCTGGACGCCCTGACCGAGGCGGATATTATCGCCCAGGTGGACGCTTCGCCCGAGAACATCTCCGTGCTCAAGGGCCAGCAGAGCCTGCTCGCCCGCATTATCGTGAACAACGCCACCAGTGTGTTCGCCACGGGCAGTTACGAGGTGCTGTGCGATATTGACACCACAGGCACTGCGGCGGGCAGCCTGTCCGGGGAGGTGGGCTGATGCTGCTGGTGCGGCAGATCCGCCTGCCGCTGCATTTGGGTGAGGCCGAGGCCAAAGCCGAGGCTGTCCGCCGACTGGGGCTGGAAGACGGTGCGGTGCTGCAGGCGGAGATTGCCAAAATTTCGGTGGATGCCCGCCGGGGCAGGCCGCTGCTGGTGTATACGGTGGCCCTCACCCTGGCGGATCCCGCCCGGGAGGATGCCCTGGCCGCCGCGGGACAGGCGGCCCTGGTGCGGCCGCAGCCGTTCCGGCTGCGCACGGGCACGCAGCCCATGGCCCACCGGCCCGTGGTATGCGGCCTGGGCCCTGCCGGGCTGTTCGCCGCACTGGTGCTGGCCAGGGGCGGCTACCGGCCGCTGGTGCTGGAGCGCGGGCCCGCGATGGACCGCCGGGTGCAGGCGGTGGAATCTTTTAACCGGACGGGCATTCTGGACGAAAACGCCAATATCCAGTTCGGCGAAGGCGGCGCGGGCACTTTTTCCGACGGCAAGCTGACCACCCGCATCCATGACCCGCTGTGCGCTTTTGTCACACGGACGCTGCTGGAACATGGGGCGCCGCCGGACATCGCTGTGCGGCAAAAACCCCATGTCGGTACGGACCTGCTGCGGGGGATCATCGTGTCTATCCGTGAAGAGATCTGCCGCCTGGGGGGCCGGGTGCTGTTTGACACGCCCCTCACGGGCCTGGTGGCGGCCGGCGGCCGTCTGGCCGGCGTGCGCACTTCCGGCGGGGAAATGCCGGCCCAGGCGCTGGTGCTGGCGCCGGGCCATTCAGCCAGGGACACTTTCCTGGCGCTGGCGGCCCAGGGGCTTCCTCTGGCGGCCAAGCCTTTCAGTGTGGGCATGCGGGCAGAACATCTGCAAAGCCGTATTGAAGAAAGCCTTTACCATGAAGCAGCCGGCCATCCGGCACTGCCCCGGGGCGAGTACCAGCTCAGCCATCATGTGGGCGGGCGGTGCGTGTATACTTTCTGCATGTGCCCGGGCGGCCAGGTTGTGGCCGCCGCCAGCGAGCGGGGGCGCGCCGTCACCAACGGCATGAGCCTGCACGCCCGGGACGGCGCCAACGCCAATGCCGCCGTGGTGGTCAGTGTCAGCGACCGGGACTTTGACGGCGACCCGGCCCGTGCCATCGCGTTCCAGCGCAGCCTCGAACAGGCGGCCTTTGCCGCCGGCGGCGGCGGTTATGCGGCCCCGGCCGAGAATGTGCGCAGTTTCCTGCGGGGCGAGGGGCGCCTTGCTTTCGCCGGCCTGCGGCCCACCTATCCCCGGGGTGTGCGTGCGGCCGATTTGGGCAGCCTGCTGCCCGCTGAACTGGCCGGGGCATTGCGCGAAGGCCTTGCGGCGTTCCAGCGCAAACTGCCCGGCTACACCGCCCTCGAGGCCATTCTGACGGGCCTGGAGACGCGCACTTCCAGCCCGGTGCGTATCCCCCGGGGGGAAGATTATCAATGCGCAGCCCTGCCGGGGCTGTATCCCTGCGGTGAGGGTGCGGGCTATGCCGGCGGCATCATGTCCGCCGCTGTGGACGGCGTGCGGGTGGCCGCGTCCATCGCAGCGCGATACGCCCCGCCCGCGGGCTGAAAAAGGGCCGGGCATCTGCCGCAGGGCGGGTGCGGCCCCAAGGGAAGCATTTGAAAAGGGAGAAGGGAAGCGCTATGGCGCAGAAAGACAAACAGCAGTCCACCGCCGATTGGGAGAGGGAACTGGAAAACCTGGGCCGTACCCTGGGCAAGGAGATGCGCGGCCTGGGCCGGGAACTGAGAAAATCGCTGGACCTGGGCCCCGACGCCCGCGATTTCAGCAACAGCCTGCGGGATGTGGCGCGGGAGTTTTCCCGCGCTGCAGGCGAGGTGGGCCGTTCGGCCCGGAAAGCCGCGGAGCCGTACCAGAAAGAGCGCAGGCGCAAAAAGTTTTTTAAAAAGCTGCGCAGCAATTACACGAACCTGAAGGGCTGCGCCCTTGGCTTTGGCCTTTCGGCGTTTGTCATCGCCATGGCGGCGATGATTGTTATGCTGGACGGCGACCCCGAGTGGATCATCATGCTGGCACCGGCTGCGGCCTTTGCCGTGCCGGCAATCGTCTGCAAGGTGAAAAGCTATCAGGCCCTTCGCCTGATGAGCTACCATCAGGCCCTGGAAGGGCACAGCTACTGCACCATCGAAGAGCTGTCCGCTGCGGTGGACCGGCCGGTGTACAAAACCCTGCAGGAGGTGCGGACCATGATGCGCCAGGGCAGCTTTGAGGGCATGTACCTGGCTCCGGACGGAAGCCGCCTGTTCACCAACCGCACGGCTTATCTGGCTTATACCGACGCCATGGATGCCCAGGCCGCCGCCCGCGCACGGGAACAGCAGGAGGCCGCTGCCCGCGCCCAGGCGTCCGGGCCGGAAAAGGCGGCCCGGACGGTGTCCGATGAGCTGCAGGCGTTTCTTGCGGGCTTGCAGGCGGAAAAGGCGCCCATCACCGACGGGGAAGTGGCAGCCCAGGTGCAGCGCCTGGAAGATGCCACCCGGGCCTTGCTCACCTGGCTGGAGGGCCATCCCGCCAGCGAGAAGAAGGTGCGCCGGTTTGCCGCTTATTACCTGCCTACCACGCTGAAGCTGCTGCACACCTACAATGAAGTGGACGCCCAGGCGGACCAGAGCGCTGTGGCCGCCGATATTCAGCGGAATATCGTGGGGATCCTGCACACCATCAACCAGGCGTTTTCCACGCTGCAGGACGGTTTGCTGCAGGATACGGCCCTGGATGTCTCGGCGGAAATCAGCGCCCTGGAGACAGTGCTGACCCAGGAAGGCCTGGCCGGCGAGGACGGCCTGCTGCTTAAGTGAGCGCCGGCCGCCCGGCCGCTTGCAGCCATCCGCCGCAGGCTTTTCGCCGGGCCTGCACCAATGCATTCACCGAAGAGGAGTGAACGCCCATGGAGGCATTGTTTTTCGTCATTTTGTTCGCCGTGCTGGCGCCGGAGCTGAAAAAGCGCGCCGGCCAGCGCCGGAGCCGCGGGCCGGCGGTGTACCGGCCGGGCCGCCCGGCCCGGGGCACCGTGCCGGCGGATACCGGTATGAGCGGACGCATCCTGGCCGGCGGGGCCGTGGGTATAGGCGGTGCGCTGTTGGCGGGGCTGATGGGGCTGGTAGCCATCAGTACGGCCGGCAGCGAGGCGTGGATGCTGGGTATGGGCCTGGATTACCTGATGGAATATCTGGCCCAGGTGGGGGTATTCGCCCTGATGGCGGCGGGATGCTGGATGGGATCCCGCTGGGGTTTCCGCCTGCTGGACCGCGCCAAGCGCTGCAGCCTGTACAAAACCATCATTGCCGGGCGGGACAGCGTGCCCCTGCGGGAGCTGGCCATGGCCAGCGGCCAAAGCGAGGAGGCCCTGCGCAGCGACCTGATGGAAATGGTCCGCCGCGGGTATCTGCCGCAGGCCATTGTGGATGAAGAAGCCGGCTGTTATTATGCCAGCAGCGCGGTGTGGAATGCCGCGCCGCATCAGCCCGAAGAGCCGGTGCGGCCCGCGGGCGTGGCCGAAGATGTGGCCCAGTTCATCCGTGAGCTGGACGCCGAGGCGGCCCATATCGACGAAGAACCGGTGAGCGCACGTTTGGACGCCATCCGCATACGGGCGCAATCCATTTTGGATTGGCTGGAGACCCACCCCGAGGCGGAGGACGATGTGCGCCGCTTTTCCAATTACTACCTGCCCACCACGCTGAAGCTGGTGCGCGCATACAACGATGTTGATCCGCATGCTGCGCGCAGCGGCGCCGCCGCCCAGGTGCAGCAGCAGGTGGCCCGGGTGCTGGCCACCGTGGAGGAGGCTTTCGGCAACCTGCTGGATACGCTGATCGGCCATGAGGCTGTGGATGTCTCGGCGGAAATCAGCGCTCTGGAAACCGTGCTGGCCCAGGACGGCCTGTCCGGCGGCGGCCTGCATGCCGGCACCCGGCAGTGACGCTGCGTGCTGGCCCCGATATTCCCCGCAAAGGAGTTTTCCCAGTTATGAATTACCGTCCCTGGAAATTGAATGAGGAGGATCCCGCCCGCGTGGAAGCCCTGCAAAGTGCTTTGGGCGCGCCGGCGCTGGTGTGCGCGGTTCTGGCTGCCCGGGGTATGGACGAAGCGGCTGCCCGGGCCTTCCTGCAGGACAGAACGCCGCTGTCTGACCCCATGCTGCTGTCGGGCATGAAGGCCGCCGTGGCGCGTATCCACAGGGCCATCGACGACGGCGAACGCGTGGTGGTGTTCGGCGATTACGACACCGACGGCGTGACGGCCACGGCGCTGCTGTATACATATTTGGATGCCGCCGGGGCCGATGTGTATTACAAACTGCCCAACCGGGGCGAGGAGGGCTATGGCCTGTCCGAAGAAGCGGTGGAGCTGATGGCCGAAAAAGGCGTGGGCCTGATCATCACCGTGGATAACGGCATCTCCGCCGCCGCGGCGGTGGCCCGAGCCGGTGAGCTGGGCGTGGATGTTGTAGTGACGGACCACCATCTGCCGCCGGAGCAGCTGCCCGGGGCTGCCGCTCTGGTGGACCCGCAGCTGCCCGAAGACCAAAGCCCCTGCAAGACGCTGTCCGGCGCGGGGGTGGCTTTCAAGCTGATTGCCGCACTGGACGGGTGCGCCCCGGCGGATATGCTGCCTTTTTACGGGGATTTGGCCGCGATTGGCACTGTGGCCGATATGATGGAACTGCAGGGGGAAAACCGCACGCTGGTGAAAGCCGGGCTGCAGCTGCTGCAGGATACCGACCGGCCGGGCCTGGCCGCCCTGATCCGCCGCTGCGGCTTTGAGGGCAGGCCGCTCACCGCCGAAAATGTCTCCTTCGGCCTTGCCCCGCGGCTGAATGCCGCCGGACGTATGGACGACGCCACGGCGGCGCTGCGCCTGCTGCTGTGCGAAGAGGAAGAGGAGGCCGAGGCTCTGGCGGAAGCGCTGGACGAACAGAACGCCCAGCGGCAGAAGATCGAACAGCAGATCACCGAAGCGGCCTGTGCTGCCGTGGAGGCCGACCCCACGTACCAGCGGGACCGTATCCTGGTGGTATGGGGCGAGGGCTGGCACCAGGGGGTCATCGGCATCGCGGCCTCCCGCCTGGTGGAGCGCTATGGCAAGCCGGCCATCATCGTCTCCGTGGATGCCCAGGGCGAGGGCAAGGGCTCGGGCCGCAGCGTTGCCGGCGTCCCCCTGTATGAGGCCATCGCCGCCTGCAGCGGGCTGCTGCTGCGCTTTGGCGGCCACGCCATGGCTGCGGGGTTGTCCGTCCGGCGGGAAAACCTGCCCGCCTTCCGCCGCGCAGTCAACCAGTGGGCCGCGCAGGCAGTGCCTGTGGTACAGCGCCCGCCGCTGCAGGTGGATGCCGCTGTGCAGCTGGGCGACCTGACGCCGGAGGGCGTGGCAGAGTTGGACCGGCTGGCTCCTTTTGGGACCGGAAACCCGGCGCCGCTGTTCCTGGTGCGGGATGCCGTGGTGGAAGGGGTGTACCCGGCCGGCACAGCCGGGCGCCACAGCCGTCTGCGGCTGCGCCAGGGCGGGGCGGGGCTGTATGCCGCCCTGTTTGGAACGCCGCCGGAACGCCTGGCTTACACAGCGGGAGACCGGGTGGACGCCGTTCTCTCCCTGTCCGTTTTCCAGGGGCGCAGCGGCCCCATTGTATCTGCCCGCGTGCGGGATTTGCGCCCCGCAGGCATGAATGATGGCGACCTGGCCGACCTGAACCTGGCCGACGCCCTGTGCTGCGGTGTGCAGCTGCCGGCGGATGCGCGCGAGCGGCTGCGCCCGACCCGCCAGGATACGGCCCGGCTGTACCGCCTGCTGGCGGCAGCCGGCGCCTCCGGCGTGCCGGCAGGCGATTTGCGCCCGGTGCTGGGGCGGCTGCCGGGCCTGGGGGCGGGCAAGGCGGCCGTGGCGCTGACGGCGCTGGAACAGCTGGATCTGGTGCAGAGGGCCGCAGGCGCCCAGGGCGGCGAGGTATGGCGCATTGTGCCTGCCGCTGCCAAGAAGGATCTGGCATCGGCCCCCATTCTGCGGGGCCTGTGAAAAGCAAGGGGTGAGGAGCAAGATGGAAACACGGGAGATGGCCACCGTCAAGACTTTTGAGGACCTGATGCACACCATTCGCGAGTCGGGCCGCAGCTATGACGAGGCCAAGATCGAAAAAGCCTATCGTTTGGCGGACGCCGCCCATGGCAGCCAGACACGCCTGTCCGGCGAGCCCTATATCAGCCACCCCTTGGCTGTGGCCAGCCTGGTGGTGGAGATGGGGCTGGATACCGACAGCGTCATCGCTGCAGTGCTGCACGATGTGGTGGAAGATACCGGCACCGCGCTGGAGACCATCCGCAGTGAGTTTGGCGCCGATGTGGCCCTGCTGGTGGACGGCGTCACCAAGCTCACGCGCATCAAGTTTTCTTCGGTAGAGGAACAGCAGGCTGAAAACCTGCGCAAAATGCTGCTGGCGATGAGCAAAGACGTGCGGGTGATGCTGATCAAACTGTGTGACCGGCTGCACAATATGCGCACCGGAGACGGCTGGCCGGAACAGAAGCGCCGGGATAAAGCCCTGGAGACGATGGAGGTGTACGCCCCCATTGCCCACCGCCTGGGCATTTCGGCGGTGAAGGAGGAGCTGGAGGACCGCAGCCTGCACTATCTGGACCCGGTGGGCTACGAGGAGATCCGCAGCTATCTGGCCCAGAACGACGGCGCCGAGGCGTTTATCGCCGGCATCGCCGACAAAATCCGCGAGCGTCTGGCGGAAAACGGCATGAAGGACGTCACCATCAAAAAGCGCATCAAGAGCGTGTACGGCATCTACCGCAAGATGTATATGCAGAACAAGGCCTTCGGGGAGATTTACGACGTATATGCCGTGCGCATCATCGTGGACACCGTGGGCGAGTGCTACAATGCTCTGGGCGTCATCCATGATATGTACCATCCCATCCCCAGCCGCTTCAAGGACTATATCTCCACACCCAAACCCAACGGTTATCAGTCCCTGCATACAACGGTGCTGGGGCACGAGGGCATTCCCTTTGAGGTGCAGATCCGTACCTGGGAGATGGACCACACCGCCGAATACGGTGTGGCCGCCCACTGGAAGTACAAGGCCGGCGTCACCTCCGACAAACTGGACGACCGCATGGCCTGGGTGCGCCAGCTGCTGGAAAGCCAGCGGGAGAGCGGCGATGCAGGCGATCTTCTGCGGGACATCAAATCGGAGCTGCTGCCCGAGGAGGTATTTGCCTTCACCCCCAAGGGAGATGTGATCAACCTGCCCGCCGGCGCCACCATCATCGACTTTGCCTACGCCATCCACTCGGCGGTGGGCAACCGCATGGTGGGCGCCAAGGTGAACAGCCGCATGGTGCCCATTGACCACAAGGTGGCCACGGGTGAGATCATTGAGATCATCACCGGCCCCAAGGACAAAGGCCCCAGCCGGGACTGGCTGAACCTGGTAAAAACCAGCGAGGCCAAAAACAAGATCCGCAACTGGTTCAAAAAAGAGCGCAAGGAGGAGAATATCGCCGAGGGCCGGGCCGCTCTGGAAAAAGAGCTGCGGCGCAACCTCATCTCCATCCCCGACGACGAGTACGATGCCTTCATGCAGGATATCGCCCGCCGCCAGCGCATGAACACCGTGGATGAACTGTATGCGGCCATCGGCTACGGCGGCGTGCAGCTGTCGCGGCTGATGCTGAAGATCAAAGACGAATACGCCAAGCGCGCCAAGGAAGCTGCGCCCCTGACGGCTTTCAAAATTCCTCTGAAAAAGACCAAATCCTCCGATGGTGTGGTGGTGGAGGGCCTGGACGACTGCCTGGTGAAGTTCGCCAAATGCTGCAACCCGCTGCCCGGCGACGCCATTGTGGGTTTCGTTACCCGGGGCTTCGGCGTGTCCATCCACAAGAGGGACTGCCCCAATGCCCGCGCCGGCCTGGAGGGACCGGATGCCGCCCGCTGGCTGCGCGCCCATTGGGCGGAAGACGTGAAGGAAAGCTTCAAATCCACTCTGGAGGTCTCTGCCATCGACCGCGGCGGCCTGATGGCCGATGTGGCGGGCCTGATTGCCGAAATGCGCCTGCCCTGCTATGCCATGTCCGCGCGCCAGCTGTCCGATGGGCGTGCCGCCATGACCATGACCATCGGCATCAACAACACCGAACACTTGAACAATGTGATCGCCCGCATCAAGAAAGTGCGCGGCGTCACCAGCGTGCAGCGCAGCTGAACGCCATATTTTTCCGGATAGGAGCGTATTGTCCATGAAAGCTGTCATCCAGCGTGTATCCCGCGCGTCGGTCACTGTCAACGGCTGCGCGCCCCGGTCCATCGGCCCCGGGCTGGTGGTGCTGCTGGGCGTAAAAGACACCGATACATTGGATGTCTGCCCCAAACTGGCACAGAAGGTCGCCGGGCTGCGCATTTTCGAGGATGCGGCCGGCAAGCTGAACCTTTCGGCCCTGGAAAAAGGGTATGAAGCCCTGGTGGTATCCAATTTCACGCTGTACGGCGATACCAGGAAAGGCAAGCGCCCCAGCTTCATCCAAGCTGCGAAGCCGCCGCTGGCTATCGACGCCTACGAGGCCTTCGTGGCCTGCCTGCGCCGGACGGGCCTGGCCGGCGTGCAGACCGGGGAGTTCGGCGCGGATATGCAGATCGAGCTGGTCAACGACGGCCCGGTCACCATCGTCATCGAGACCGACGACTGGAAGTGACGGAGCGGAAGTTTGCGCAGAACGGCTTTCGGAAAGGATGCGCCTATGAAGCTCAACCACTCATCTACACATCGCCTGCAGACGGCGGCCGCTTTTGGCCTGGCACTGGCGGCGCTGGCGTGCTGGGGGCTGCTGATCTGGCACGCCTGGGCGCTGTACCCCCAGACGGGCTGGTTCAACAGTGATGCCGCCACGGAACTGCTGTACGCGCGCCACATGGCGCAGACGGGGCAGCTGCTGCCGGGCGAATGGTATTTTACCACCGAAATGCGCCTGCTGCACAGCAGCCTGGTGATGGCGCCGCTGTTCACCCTGACCGACAGCTTTGCCCTGGTGCACACGGTAACGGTGGCTATTGTCACCGCCCTGCAGTATGCAGCTGCCCTGGCGCTGCTGCGTGGGCTGAGGCTGTCCTGGCCAATGGCTATGGCGGGCGGGCTGCTGGCACTGTGCCCGATATCCCTTTACATCTTCGACTATTTTCAAAGCACGCTGTATTACAGCTTCTTTTGGCTGTGCTCGATGCTTCTGTGGGCCCTGGCGGCGCGCTGGCCGCGGCCCGGCTGGCAGGGCAGGGTGCTGCTGGCCGCGGGGTGCCTGCTGGCGTTCGTCATGGGCCTGTGCGGTATCCGTTATCTGGAGATCCTGTTCCTGCCCCTCGCCGGCGTGGCTGCCCTGCGCATCCTGGGGCAGGGGCTGCGCAGGGCCGATGCCTGGCGTGCCCAAAGCGGGCGGCTGGCGCTGTGCGCCTGCGGCGCGGGAGGCTATGCGGCCGTCACGCTGCTGCAGCGGGCCGGGATACTGCCCAGCGGCCAAATGCAGCCTATCCAGCTGTACGCGCCCGCGCAATGGCCGGAAAAGCTGAAAGAGTGCCTGCTGGCCTACGGCAGCACATATTTCGGCGGCGGCATCGGCAGCAAATTCTCGCTGCTGCTGTGGGCGGCACTGGCCTTCAGTGTGATCTGGCTGTTCTGCCGGCGCAGGGCACTGGAACAGAACCAGCGGGATTACGGTTTATTCTGCATATTACTGAATGCGGTCAACCTGGTGATCCTGACGGTGGTGAAGTTTGACAGCCCGGTGCCCTGGCGCTATACGCTGCTGCCCAGCGCGCTGACATGGATGCTGCTGCCGCTGGCGCTGGCCGATTTGCTGCGCCTGCGGCATACGGCGGCGCGCAGGGCGTCGGCCGTGCTGACGGCGGTGCTGGTAGCCGGCCTTGCGCTCAACACCTGGCAGGTGACGGTGAACTTCCCGCTTCAAACGGCCCTGGCCCGGTGCCGGGCCGAAGCCGTCCGGTACATCGAAGAAGCCGGCTGGCAGTTCGGCTATGCCACCTATTGGAACGCCAACGTGATCACCTGTATGTCCGAGTGCCGGGTGACGGTGGCGCCGGTGAACCTGGATGCCGCGGAGGGTATTGCCACGCCCCTTCCCATGGGCTGCCCGCACAGCTTCTTCCAGGCGGTGCCCGGGCAGACGCCGGAGTTTTTGCTGCTGAGCGCCGGGGAGGCCGACGCCTCCGGGGACGCCTTCGGCAGCCCGGTGTATGAAAACGACTGCTTCGCGGTATACCCTTACAGCGGGCCTGTGCTGCAGATATCCTGAGGGCGGTGTCCTCCGCCCGGCAAGAGAGAGGAGCAACCATCATGCATGTTTACCATATCCCCGGTCCCGCGCCGATGCTGACCAACACCTATCTGGCCGTGGACGACGGCGGAACCGCTGTGGCCGTGGACCCTGCCGCCGATGTGCAGCAGTACCGGGACAGCCTGGCCGCCCACGGCGCGCATCTGGCGGCCATATTGCTCACCCACGGCCATTACGACCATGTGGGCAGCGCCCAGGCCCTGAAGGACGCCACCGGCGCGCCCATCTACATGGGCCTGGCGGACGCTGCGCACAGCCGGCTGCTGCCCATGCGGCCGGAGCAGATCGACCACGGCCTCGGGGACGGCCAGATCCTTACGTTCGGCGGCCTGTCTCTGCAGGTGCTGGCTACACCGGGCCACTCGGCCGGTTCATGCTGTTTCCTGTGCGGGGACGTGCTGTTCTCCGGTGACACCCTGTTTGCCGGGGATATCGGCCGTACCGACCTGGACAACAGCGACCCCGACGCGATGGCCGCCACCATGCAGCGGCTGTGGCAGACCTTTATCCGCAGCCAGGCCGTGCAGGTGCTGCCCGGCCATGGCCCCTTCTCATCCATGGCCGAAGAGCTGGCCGGCAATTACTATCTGCGCCGTTACGGCGCCAGGTGACCGCACAAAGGAGAGCCCATGGAACTGTACTTTACCGGCCTTGCCTCGGTGTATGAACCCGAGCATGTGGCCCGCATCTTCTACCCCGGCGCCCGCCCGGCCCGGCACCGGCCCGCCCATGGGGCCGACGCTGTGTACCTGCACGGGGGCAGGCGCGCTGTGCTGGCTGCTGTGCGCTGCGCCGGCCGCCGGGCTGCGTGCAAAATCCCTCTGGTGCCGGGCGCCTCGGACAGGGACGCCGAGTACGCCGTGTGCCGGGGCCTGTTTGACCTGCTGCGGGAATTCACCGGCCAGAACCCGCCCTGGGGCATGCTGACGGGCGTGCGGCCGGTGCATCTGGCGCATCAGCTGCTGGCCAAAGGCCTGTCGGAGCAGGCGGTGGCGGATCATTTTGAAACGCGTGATTTTGTCAGTGCTGGCAAAGTGCATCGTGTGCTGGAGATTGCCCGCCGCCAGCAGCCGGTGCTGGCGCTCAGCCGCCCGAACAGCTACAGCCTGTACATTTCCATCCCATTCTGCCCGTCCCGGTGCAGCTACTGCAGTTTTGTATCCCGCACGGTGGCCCAGTCCGCCGGGCTCATCGCCCCCTATGTGGAGGCTTTGCGCCGGGAGCTGGCCGCCATCGCCGCCCTGGCCCGCCGCCTGGGCCTGCGGCTGGAGACGGTGTATATCGGCGGGGGAACGCCCACGGCTGTCAGCGCCGCCCAGCTGCAGGCCTTGATGCAGACGGTGGCCGATGAATTCGATGTGCCGGCCCTGCGGGAGTATACCGTGGAAGCCGGCCGCCCCGACTGCACCGATGAGGAAAAACTGACGGTCATCAAACAGATGGGTGCCACCCGTATCTCCATCAATCCGCAGACCCTTTCGGACGAGGTCCTGGCTGCCATTGGCCGCAGGCATACCGCCCGGGACATTATCGACTGCTATCACACGGCCCGCCGGGTAGGCCATACGTCCATCAACATGGACCTGATCGCCGGCCTGCCCCGGGATACTGCGGCGGGATTCGCCCGCTCACTGCAGGGGGTTATGGCGCTGGAACCGGAGAATATCACCGTTCACACCCTCACGCTCAAACGGGCCTCCAATCTGGTGATTGACCATACACCGGGCAGCTACGGCGACGTGCAGCAGATGCTGGCTGCCTGCAGTGTGCTGGATGGCGCAGGCTATAAACCTTACTACCTGTACCGGCAGAAAGGTACGCTGGAAAATCTGGAAAATACGGGCTATACCCTGCCCGGCCACACAGGCCTGTACAATGTGTTCATCATGGAGGAAGTGCACACCATCCTCTCCGCCGGCGCCGGCGGTTCCACCAAGCTGGTGGGCCCCGGCGGGCACATTGAACGCGTGTTCAATTACAAATACCCCGCCGAATATCTGCGCGGCTTCGGAGAAATGCTGGCCCGCAAACAGAAAGTGGAGGAGTTCTATGGGAAATTCGCTGATCTGGATCCCCAAACGTCTGGTTGAACTGGGGCTGCTGAATGTGGCGGCCCAAAGCCCCCGCGCCTTTATAGATTACTGCGAGGCCGATTACGCCGGGCGCATTGCCCACGCTGCCCATGAGGTGCGCCGCAGCGGCGCGCGGGTGGTGATGCTCACCGGGCCGTCTTCCTCGGGCAAAACCACCACCGCCCACAAGCTGGCCCGGGCGCTGCGCGGCAGCGGCATCCCCAGCGCGGTGGTCTCCCTGGATAATTTCTTTAAGGATGTAGCGGATTATCCCCGCCTGCCCGACGGCACGCCGGATTACGAGAGCGTGGATGCGCTGGATGTATCTCTCATCAACCGCTGCCTGCTGGAGCTGACCCGCACCGGGGCCACTGAGATCCCGGATTTCGATTTTGGCCGCGAGCAGCGCCGCCGCGGCACCGTGCCGATCCGGCTGGACGGCGGGGTGGCTGTGGTGGAGGGCATCCACGCGCTGAACCCGCGGCTGACGGCGCTGCTGCCGGCCGACAGCGTGTACCGCATCTATGCGGGCCTGCGGGAAGAGTATTCTGCCGATGGGCAGCGCATCCTGCCCACACGGGACGTGCGCCTGGTACGGCGCATGGTGCGGGACTATCAGTTCCGGGGCCACAGCCCGGATAAAACCATGGATATGTGGCCCGCCGTGTGCTTGGGCGAAGATAAAAACATCAAGGTGTTCAAACAGGAGGCTGATCTGCTGCTGGATACCAGTTTTTCCTGTGAGGTGTGCCTGCTGGCGCCACGCCTGGCCCCAATGCGTCAGCTGCTGGTGCCGGACGGCCCGCACGCGGCTGCGCTGGAAAACCTGTGCCGCCGTTTTGCCAGGTGTGCTGCCTTGGATGAGGGCCTGCTGCCCGACGATTCCATGCTGCGGGAATTTTTGGGTCCGCGCAGGGCACAGTGACCGGGGCACCGGGATCACCACAGGCCGGGACGGCCTGAGCGGAAAAGGAGGAAGAAGAATGATTGATTTTGACGCATTGAAAAAGAGTGCTGCCGCCGTGGCGGACAGCGCTCTGCGCGCTACGGTAGACCTGGCCGGCAAGGGAAAACAGCAAATGGACCGCCTGGCGCTGGAAAACCGCCTGCGCCGCGCCCAGCAGGAACTGGGTGCGCTGGTATACGCTTTGCACCGGGCCGGGGAGGAGAACCCCCAGCTGGTGCAGCGCTACATTGATGCCGTGGCCCAGCTGGACGAACAGCTGTCTGCAATGAGCGAGGCGGCCTGTGCCCGGCAGCCTGCCGCCGAACCCCGGCCCCAGCAGCCGGACTGCTGCCCTCACTGCGGCGCGGAGGTGCAGCCGGGGGCCACCTTTTGTGGCTGCTGTGGGGCAAAACTGGGGTAAGCGCATCAACTGCGTGTTTCTGTGGCGGCACACTGCATCCGGAAGGGACAAATGTATTTGCAGGAAGGTCAAAAAATGACCGGCCTTGCCGGCCATCCGCCAAAGAGACGTTCCGGGCCGATTTTTGTGCGCAGCACTATCAACAATTTTTCTTTGAAAAACTGGATTTTGCAGGAAAAAGTGGCCCGGAAGACCTTGCAAAGCCGCCGTTTATCATGTAAAATACCATAGTGCACAGGAACGGTGGGGTTCCCGCGGCCGCGCGCTGTTTGGCGCCGGCGGAGCTGGGCATCCTATTGGAAACGGGTTTTGCAGAGGGTTTGCTCTGTAAACATACAACGGCTGCCGCCGGCAGCCAACTCAATTTATCGGAGGTTTTTAAGATGACAAAAGTTGAACTGATCGCGAAAGTGGCCGCTGACGCGGAGCTGTCCAAGAAAGATGCCGAGAAGGCAGTCGCCGCCGTGATTGACGGCATCACCGCCGCCCTGGTGGCCGGCGATAAGGTGTCCCTGGTGGGCTTTGGCACCTTTGAGACCCGCGAGCGCCCCGCCCGCACAGGCCTGAATCCCCGCACGAAGGAGAGCATTGAGATCCCCGCCACTGTAGTGCCCGCGTTCAAGGCCGGCAAAGGCCTGAAGGACGCCGTTGCGAAGAAATAAGCTGATGTGTCAGTAGCGGCCTGTCTGCGGACAGGCCGCTTTTTCTAACCGGATCCGGAAAAGGAGGCGCAAACTGTGCGCATTGATAAATACTTGAAAGTCAGCCGCCTGATCAAGCGCCGCACGGTGGCCAATGAGGTGGCCGACGCCGGGCGCATCACTGTCAATGGCCGGCCGGTGAAAGCCAGCTATGCGGTAAAAGTGGGCGATATCATTGAAGTGACCTTCGGCCAGCGGCCTGTAAAGGTACAGGTGGTGTCCACCGATGCCCCCGCCGGCAAGGATGTGGCCCGGGAGATGTACCTGGTACTGGAGGAATAACCTTCCGCCCGGCCGCATAGGCTGTGGGGAAGGGAAGTGGTAGCCATGTTGCCCAAGGAAATGCCCTCCGGGGCCGCCGCCCCGGCCGACGGCACGGCGCACCGCGTGGTGCTGGAAGGGCGCGGCGCCCTGACGGCCACCGGCGTGCAGGCGGTGCTGCGGTGCGATGAGCAAAGCGTCTGCCTGGCCACCGGCTGCGGCACGCTGACCATTGGCGGGCAGGAGCTGCGCGTGTGTGAACTGAATGTGCAAAGCGGCCGGGTCAGCCTGGCAGGGCGCGTTGAATTCCTGCAGTACACCGAGCCGCGGGAGAAAGGGCCCGGCGGGCTGCTGCACCGCCTGATGCGCTGATGGTGCCGCTGATCCCGCCGGCGTTTGCGGCCCGGGATATGTTGCTGGCAGCCGGGCTGGGGTTTTTGCTGGCTTTGGGCTACCGGGCCCTGCGCTGTGTGCTGGGCGGCGGGCGGGCGGCGCTGTTTGTGTGCGACTGCCTGGCGGGCCTGGCCGGCGGGGTGCTGCTGCGCAGCGCCGCCGTCAGCCGGCTGTATGCGGGGCTGCCGCGCTGGTACGCTCTGGGTGCCATGGCCCTGGCCTTTTGGGCGGCGGTGCGGGTGCTGGCGCCGCCCTTCGTCCGGCTGCGCCGCCTGGCGATGCTTCCGCTTGGCCGTGCCGCCGGAAGCCTGCTTCGTGTGCTGCGCCCGATCAGGGCCCGGCAGCGGCAAAAATGCAAAGAAAGTTGTGAAAAGTGGCCGCGGAAGGGCAAAAAAGAATCAAAAAAGTGCAAAACTGCCTTGCAAAAGCAGGCACGGGTGTTGTATAATTCCAGTAACAGTCCCCCGGCGGGGCAGCTGTAATTTTCACTGTGCAGGAAAGGCGGCGCGTGACATGAGCAGAACACGCAGAAAGTTCTCGCTGTCGGCGCTGGCACTGCGCCTGGGGCTGGTGGGGCTGTTTGTGTACCTGCTGGTATCATTGGTGTATGTGCAGATGGATATCGTCTCCAAAACCCAGCAGCTGGATAACCTGGCCGGCCAGGTGGAAGCCCAGCAGGCCGCCAACCAGGAACTGCAGCGCACGCTGGATGTGGAGGACGAGGCCGCATATATGGAGCGGGTGGCCCGCGAAAAGCTGGGCTATGCGCGCCCGGACGAGCGGTTGTACGTGGACATGTCGGGCAAATAAGGCCCGCTTGTATATTTTTGAAAAACCAAAGGGGAGTCATCATCGTTTTATGGCAGTTGAGGTAGGAGCGATCTTAGAAGGCAAAGTGACCGGGGTGAAGAAATTCGGCGCGTTCGTGCGCCTTCCCGGCGGGGAGACCGGCATGGTCCATATCTCCGAGGTGTCCAATACATACATCCAGGAGCTGGCCGACGTGCTCAGCGAAGGGCAGACGGTGAAGGTCAAAGTGATCAACGTGGCCCCCGACGGCAAGATCGGCCTGTCCATGAAGCGGGCCGAGCCGCGCCCGCCCCGGCCCAAGCCCACCCGGGCGGATACCGGGCGCGTGTGGCAGCCCCGCACGCCCGCACCGCAGAAGGATTTGTCCTTTGAAGAGATGATGAGCCAGTTCAAAAGCCGCAGCGAGGAGAAAATGTCCGATTTGCGCCGCGTCACTGAGGCGCGCCGCGGGGGCGGCTATTCCCGCCGCGGGCACTGAACACCGTGCTTTGTGCAGGCAGCCGCAGGCTGCCTGCTTTTTTGCTGCGGAATTGGACAAAATCAATAAAAGACAAAAGAGAAATATGAAAAAACCGTTAAAAATGACGGTGCGTGCGTTGAAATGAACCGCATGACGTGTTATACTGATAGCAGAGGAAGGCCTGAGCCTGCCTCGCAAAGGAGGTTTCGCGTATGAAGATCGCATGCACCGGACGGAAAGTGAACGTGAAGGACGCCTTCAAGCTGCGGGCCGAAAAGCGCCTGGCCAAGCTGGACAAGTTCTTCTCTGACAGCGCCCAGGCCCAAGTGACGGTCACGGTGGAAAAGGACTGGCAGACGGTGGAGGTGACCGTGCGTGATAAAGGCATCGCCATGCGGGCGGAGAAATCGGCAGACCGCATGGAGGACGCCCTGGATGCCGCAGTGGACCTGTTGACCCGCCGCATTGTGAAAAACCGCAAAAAGCTGGACGACCGCGTTTCGCAGCCTGCGGTGGAGGCCTATGTGGAACAGCAGTATTTGGATGAGCCGCCCGAGGAGGACGATGACGTTTATCATGTGACCAGGGAAAAGCATTTCCCCGTGAAACCCTGCACGGTGGACGAGGCCATCCTGGAAATGAATATGCTGGGCCATGCATTTTTCCTGTTCCGGGATGCGGATACCGACGAGATCCATGTGGTATACCGGCGCAAGAACGGCACTTACGGCGTACTGGTGCCGGAGCGCTGAGGCACCCGGCCCTTTGACATTTGACGGCGCCCTGGCGGGCGGGCTGCGGCCCGCCCGCTTTCTGCATCCGGATGCCTTGCGGGGAATTTACCGCCGCTTTACCCGCCGGCACTTGCGCCGCGGCCGGCTTTGGAGTATACTGAAAAAGCCGTATACGGCAAAACGGGTCAGGCATTGGAAAGGAGGCGCGGCCATGGCCATCGTGGGCATCGGGGTAGACCTTACCGCCATCCACCGCATGGAGCGCTGTCTGGCCAACCCCCGCTTTCTGCAGCGGGTGTTTGGCCCGGAGGAACAGGCGCTTATCGCCCGCAGGGGCGTACAGACGGCCGCCGCCAACTTTGCTGCCAAGGAGGCCTTCGGCAAAGCCCTGGGTACCGGCATCCTGCACGAGTTTTCCCTGGCAGAGGTGCAGGCTCTGCGCAGCGACAACGGCCAACCCTATTTCGCATTTTCCGGCCGCGCCGGGGCGCTGGTACAGGCTCGCGGGCTGCGCGCCCATCTCTCCCTCACCCACGAGGAAGACGCCGCGGCGGCCTTTGTATTGTTGGAAACACAACAGGAGGCACTATGATCACACCCGCCCAGATCAAGGAGAACAAGGAGATCCGCACCTACATCGAGTACGCCGACGCCGCCCTGGCGGCCATGGGCTTTACCGAGCACAGTTATGCCCACGTTACCCGGGTGGCCCATTTTGCCCAGAAGATCCTGGAACAGCTGGGCTACGATAAGCGCACCTGCGAGCTGGCGTGGATCGCCGGTTATATGCACGACATCGGCAATGTGGTCAACCGCATCGACCATGCGCAGTCCGGCGCGGTGATGGCTTTCCGCCTGCTGGACCATCTGGACATGCCTGCCGAGGAGGTGGCGGTGGTGTGCTCGGCCATTGGCAACCACGATGAGAGCACCGCCTACCCGGTGAACCCTGTGGCCGCGGCGCTGATTTTGGCCGATAAGACCGATGTGCGCCGCACCAGGGTGCGCGGCAAGGATCCCGCTGCTTTTGATATTCACGACCGTGTGAACTATGCGGTAAAAAAGGCATCCACCCGCATCACGCCCGACAACCGGGCCGTTGTGCTGGACCTGGACATCGACACGGCCATTTCCCCCGTTCTGGATTACTTTGAAATCTTTATGGAGCGCATGTTGCTGTGCCGCAAGGCTGCGGCCAGGCTGGGGCTCTCCTTCCATTTGGAGGTAAACGGCCAGGATGTGCTGTGAACGGCGTATCATCTTCCTTTCTTTGGGCCATACTAGCGTCAGAGACGCTAAGCCCAAAGGGAGGTTTTTTTATGAGCAGAGAAATCAGGCGCGGTGAAGTGTTTTATGCGGACCTCAGCCCGGTAGTGGGTTCGGAGCAGGGCGGCGTGCGGCCTGTACTTATTGTACAGAATGATGTGGGCAACCGCTTTTCGCCCACGGTGATTGCCGCGGCCATCACATCCAAACAGGACAAAACGGGCCTGCCCACCCACATCGGCCTGCCCGCAGGCACCGGCGGCCTGGCGCGGGACAGTGTGGTCCTGCTGGAACAGATCCGCACCCTGGACAAGCGCCGCCTGCGCCAGCGCGCCGGCAAAGTGGACGAACAGCTGCTGCATCAGGTGGATGCGGCCCTGCAGGTGAGCTTCGGGCTGCGGCAATGACCAGGCACCGGCATCGCGGGCGGTTCGGATTTAAGTTGTAGAATGCCAGATTCTGTGGTATAATGTCTCCGAATCACAGCGGGCGGTGCGTGCGCCCGGAACAGGAACGGCCAAAGAGCCCGAACGGCCCTTTGGCCGGTTTTTCTGATGGAAAAGGAGAAGACCCATGGACCAGGCAACGAAACGGCGAAAACAGTGGAAGGCGGGGGATTGGTGCGTTGCGGCGGTATTCCTGGTGCAGGCCGCCGTTCTGCTGGCGGCCAATCTGCTGTGGCTGCGCGCGTCGGCGGACTTTGACACGTCCAGTTTCTATTCGGCGGCAATCGAGATGTGGCGCCAGAAGCGCCTGATCCTGTCGGACTATGCGTACGGCACATCGCTGATGCTGGATACATCGGTGCCGCTGGCGGCGCTTCTGTACGGGCTTACGGGTGACATTTTTACAGCCTATGGGCTGGCCAATATCCTGGTTATGGCCGCTACGCTGTGGGTGCTGTGGAAGCTGATGGGCCTGGTGATGCCCGCCCAGCGGCGCCTGCCGGCCTATTGCATGGCGGGCTTCTTGCTGCTCACGCCCTACAGCGCGGGAATCGTCGGCTACCTGGAGATCGTTGTGTGGGGCTATGCGGCCTATAATGTGCGGCTGCTTCTGATGGTGGCAGCGCTGTACATTGTGCAGGCCATGGAGCAAAAGCGCGCAGTGTGGGGCTGGATGGCGGCGTTCACCTTCGGCACCTTTGTCACGGCAGTATCTTCCAGTCTGTATTTTTGGCAGTCGGCCATTTTGCCGCTGCTGTGCGCGGAGGCTGTAGACGTGCTGCGGCGCAACGACCTTCGTTTCTACCGCCGGCCCAGGCTGATCTTCCTGGCGGCTCAAACGGCTGTGACGGCGCTGGGCGCAGCGGTGGCCCGCCTGGCGGTGCCGGTGGACAGGGCCGGGAACTTTATCGGCGGGCTGCAGCTGGCCGGGCCGGACCAGCTGGCCGGCAATGTGTCCGGGCTTCTGGCGGGCGCCGTTGAATTCTGGGGCGCGCCTGCCGGCGGCGGCAGCCTGGCCCAGCAGCCCAGCCAGCTGGCCGGGCTGGTGCGCCTGTTTGTGTTTGCCGGCGTGCTGTGCCTGGCGCTGGTATGGCTGGCGGGCCAGGTGCACAGGAAATGGCCCGGGCCGGACAGGGAACGGCTGACCTGGGACGGGATCCTGATTGCAGCGGTGATCAGCGCGGTGCAGCTGGTGCTGGCGCCGCTGTACGGTTGGAACCATGTGCACGGGCGTTACCTGCTGCTGGCCTGGCCGGGGCTGGTGCTGCTGGCGGTGTGGATGATTGAAGCGCTTTTGGAGCGTGGAAAAACGCTGTTCTACGGGGCGGCCGGCTTGCTGTGCGCCGTACTGCTGCTGGCCAATTGCGGCACTGTGCTGTATCCGGCACTGGCGCAGGATTTGTCCTGGCGGGACGAGATCCTGGACTATATACAGGAGCAGGAAGGCACCGTGCTGGTGGACTACTGTCAGCAGGGCTTTTACCAGACGGGGCGCAGTGCGTTTGCCCTGACGGATGGCGCCGTGTTCGGCATTGACTGCAGCGAGGACGGCACACCCAGATTGTGGGGCAACTCTGTCAGGCTGTTTGACGCCGGCCGGCGCACGGGGTGGGTGTTTGCTCTGGCGCCGGAGGGGTCCGAACAGGCTGCCGAACTGGCGGCACAGATGACTTACTGCACCACCATTGCCGGGCAGAGCCTGTACAAGGCACCGGCGGAGGAAGGGCTTTTGGATTTTTCCGACAGTTTGTCGTAAATCAAAAAAGCGCCGCCCGGCACGGGAGACCCTGCCGGGCGGCGCTTTTGGCGCGGGCTTCAGCCAGGCCCGGCACGGCTTTCGGGAAAGGCGGCTTCCGCCGGCTGGCGCACCAGGTCGCTGCTGGTGGTGCCGCGGGGCGGGCACAGGGTGCAGCGCACGCCGTCCACGTAGAAATCGGTGGTATCGGCCCCCAGCACCAGGGCAGGGCCGCCGTCGCTGCCGCCGCCCGTCAGGGCGAATACATCGCCGCAGGCGGCCGGGTCCGTCACCGTGCCCGCGCCGTCAGGGGTCATCAGCCGGGAAAAGGGCGTCATCAGGTTCCAGTGCCAGCCGCACCGGTTCAAAATGGCGTACACGCTGGCCAAAGCGCCTCTGTCGGCGTCCAGATGGGCCGGCCGGGCGGCACCGTCGGGCTGAATCAGGAACAGGCTGGCGCCAGCGGGCTGCGCGCCGATGAAGGCACTCATGGGCCGGGGCCACAGGAAGAACCCCGCCGCCAGGGCGGCGGCCAGCAGCCAGGGAACCAGGGCCCGCAGTCGGGCACGCCGGCGCATGGCCCGCAGGGCCCCGGCGTCGTCCTCGGCGGGCAGGGCCATGTTCTGCCGCAGCCGCTGCAGGCCGGGCAGCCGGCCAGGTGTTCCTCCACGGCCGCCCGGCTGGCGGGGCTTGCCACATCGTCCAGGTACAGCGGCAGCAAATCACCGATCAATTCACAAGGCAGTCGATTCATGGTTTTGCTCCTCCATCCAGGTTGCAATTTTCAGCCGCACCCGGCGGTAGGTCACCCGGCCCAGCTCTCGGTTTTTCCAAACAGTGCGGCGATCTGGGCAAAGGGCAGCTCGCAGAACACCCGCAGGGTGAATACCTCTTTGTGGGGCTCGGCCATGGTGTGCAGATAGGCGTGGATGCGGGCGGCCAGGTCGGCGTCTTCCAGCCCCTGCTTGATGGTGCACCCGGCGTCGGGCAATGCCTGCGGCGCGGTGGGTACCTCCCGGCCCTGGCTGCGGCAGTGGTTGCGCCAGCAGTTCTTGGCAATCTGGCACAGCCACACCCGCACGTCACACTGACCCCGGAAGGCGTCCAGACCCCGCAGGGCCCGGGCGAAGGTCTCGGCGGTCGGCTCCTCAGCCAGGTGTTCACTGCCTGTCAGGCTGCGCAGGTAGAGATACACGTCCCGGAAGTACAGCCGATAAAGCTCATCCAGATTCTTCAAGCCGGCACCCCCTTTTGCCGCAGATGAAAGGCATTCTCAACCATAAGACACGCCTTCGGGACGAACGTTACAGGTTTGCCCAAAAAAATGCCCGTTCTGCGGCAGAACGGGCGGATATCTTTTCAACGGATAATACGTTTTGTTGATTTTTACCAAGAATTTACCCTTTGTATTGCTGCGCCAGAGTACGGGCCAGCATTTCCAGAGCAGGGTACTGGTTGGTCTCAGGGGCTTTGATCACGGCTTCCAGCAGGCGCTGGCGCACCCAGGCGGCCTTTTTGTCCCGGATGCCCAGCACGGCCAGCTGGCCGGTGCTGATGGCCAGCTCCCGCATGCGGTAGGGTTCGCCTGAACGGTACAGCTTGTCATACAGCTCTGCCTGGCCGTTCCAGCGGGGGTCGTGCAGGGCGAAGGTACAGGCCGCGGCGGGGTAGTCAACCTCTGGCAGGCGGCACAGCAGTTCTTTCAGTTCCAGCACAGTGGCGGGCAGCTGCTTGAGGGTGCTCAGGCTATCCAGGGCGGACAGGGCGCCTGCAAAGGTATCGGAAAAGCCCAGCTGGCCGCACACCACGGCGTAGTTGGCGCCCAGCATGTGCAGCAGGCTCCACCAGCGGGTCTCCATGGTGCAGGGCACGTCGTTCAGCAGGTGCAGGCAGGGGGCCGGCCCTTTCAGGCCAAAGGGCTCCAGCACGCCGTAATTCAGCAGCGGGGCCACGGCTTCGGGCCGCTGGCTCAGCAGGATATTCTGCAGTGCACTGCGGAAGATGCCGGCGGGCAGCCGGCGCACGCCGTCCAGGTTGTCCATGGCGGCCATGTACGTGTCGGCTTCCACAGGGCAGCCTTTGGCGGCGGCCGCTACGAACAGCGCCAGCACCCGGGCGGGGGCTTCGCGGTAATATTTTGAAAGATCGGGCACCACGCAGCGCAGCACGCCCTGCTCCATGGTATATTCCGGCGCCCGGTTCTCCTGGTTCTCCATGATGACAACGCTCCTTCTCGCGGGTTCTTCCTTCTATTATATCAAATTTGCGCCGCAATTGTTTATTTTTCCATGAAAAAATTATATAATAAGATGGAAATAAGCGCAAGGCCCCCGTGCCGGGAGTTGCCTTGGGAAAGAGTGGACAGAATGAACGGATTTGAGAGCAACCTGCTGGACGGCAAAACGCGTCTGCATTTTGTGGGGATCGGCGGCAGCGGCATGTTCCCCCTGGTGCAGATCCTCCACGCCGTGGGCTATGAGATCACCGGCTCGGATGCGGGGGAAGGCGATATTGTGGACCGGGAGCGTGCCATGGGCATCCCCGTGTACCGGGGCCATGCGGCCGAAAATGTGCACGGGACCCAGCTGGTGGTGTACACGGCGGCCATCCTGCCGGGAAACCCGGAGCTGGCCGAGGCCCGGCGCCTGGGGATTCCCTGTGTGGAACGCAGTGTGCTGCTGGGTTATGTGGCCAATACCTATCCGCGGCCGGTGTGCATTGCGGGCACCCACGGCAAAACCACAACCACTGCGATGCTGACCCAGGTCATGGTGCAGGCCGGCACGGATCCCGCCGCCGTCATCGGCGGCAAGCTGCCCCTGCTGGACGCCTATGGCCGCTACGGCGCCGGGCGGGAGATCATTGTGGAAGCCTGTGAATACCACAACACATTCCTGCACCTGGTGCCCTATCTGTCGGTGATCCTGAACATCGACGACGACCATTTGGAGTTCTTCGGCTCCATGGAGAACCTGAAGGCGGCATTCCGGCGCTTTGCGCTGCTGACCCAGAACACGGTGGTGGCCAACCTGGACGATGCCAATACCCTGGAGGCGGTGCGGGATGTGGACCGGCACATGGTCACCTTCGGCATCGAATCCACCGCCGATGTGCGGGCCGTGAACGTGGCCGAGTACCGCCCCTCCTTCTATGCCTTCGATGTGCAGGTGCAGGGGGCAAAAGGCGTGCACATCCGCCTGGGTGTGCCCGGCCGGCACAACGTGTACAATGCCCTGGCGGCCTATGTGTGTGCCACCATGTGCGGCTGCACGCCGGAGCAGTGCGCCGCCGGCATCGAGGCGTTCCGGGGCGCGGGGCGCCGGTTCGAGTTCCTGGGGGAGGTAAACGGCGTCACCATCGCCGACGACTATGCTCACCACCCCACGGAACTGGAGGCTACACTGAAGGCAGCCAAGGCGATGGATTACAAGCAGGTGTGGGCGGTGTTCCAGCCCTTTACCTACTCCCGGACCCAGATGCTGATGGAGGATTTTGCCCGGGTGCTGCCGCTGGCAGACCATGTGGTTCTGACGGAGATCATGGGCAGCCGAGAACGGGCCGAAGACTATACCGTGCGCACGGCCGATTTGGCGGCCCGCATACCGGGAAGCGTGTGGTTCCAGACTTTCGGCCAGGTGGCAGACTATGTGCTGGCCCATGCCCGGCCCGGAGATCTGGTGATCACCCTGGGCTGCGGCGACATTTATAAAGCGGCGCGGCTGATGATGCAGAAGGGCGCGGAAAAGGCGCAGCAGGCCTGAACGGCGGCATTGCATCGCCTGCGGCGGGGATCGCAAGATCCCCGCCGCTTTTTTGTTTCGCCGGGCACGGCGATATTTGCCCGGGACGCCGTGCATCCTGTCCGCCTGCAGCAGAGGAAACAAGCCGGTGCGTACTTCCCGGTATGAAGCCGGGCCGGCCATCTCGGCCGGCAAAGCGGTATTTTGCGGTGTGACAGCTCTTCATTTCGCCAAAAATAGAAGAAAAAGGCAGATATGGAAAAAGTTGACTTCAATTTGTCATCAAATCGACAAGATTTTCGTCATTGTGCAAACCTTTGCATACAAAATTTTGTCAAAAAACACGAATTTCAGGGGAGGGGATTGACATCTAATTCACGCAGATGTATGCTTTAGTCAGAAATTTCGAAGATTGAGCAGCATAATTTGCGCAAAATGCTCGAATTTTTTTATTTCACAAGTTCTGCAATCGTTTGCAGAAATCGTTTCAGGGCAATGGCCCCCCGTTTTCAGGCTTATTGCCGGCCTGTCCGGCGATAAATATATCAAAGAAGGAGACTGAAACCATGAAGAAGATCCTTGCAATCACCCTGGCGCTTGTCATGGCCTTCAGCCTGGTCGCGTGCGGCGGCTCTACCAGCAGCAGCACTCCGGCCAGCACGGCTGAACCTGCAAGCACCCCTGCCAGCGCCTCTGAAGCGGGCAGTGAAACCTCCGAGGGCGGCGAGATCCTGATCGGCTGCCTGCAGGACATCACCGGCGCCACTTCCGCTCTGGGTATGTCTGTTCAGGCAGGCGCACAGGCGGCTGTTGACGAGATCAACGCCAACGGCGGCATCAACGGCAAAACCCTGGTGATGAACACCTACGACACCCGCGGCGACGTGACCGAGGCTGTGAACGCCTATATCACCGCCGTGACGGTGGATGAGGTTTCCCTGATCATCGGGCCTCCCGTTGCCAATATCGCCAACGCGATCAAGGAGACCAGCGAAGAGTATGATGTGCCCGTTCTGGGCTTCGCGCTGGATCCCACCTGCCAGCTGAAGGACGACGGCACCCCCTATAAGAATATGTTCTGCTTCCAGCCCAGCGCCACCGACCAGGGCAAGATCATGGCGGCCTTCGCCGTGCAGAACGGCCTGGAGACCTTCGGCATCCTGTACAACCAGGAGAACAGCTACTCCCTGAGCCTGCTGGATCCGTTCACCGATGAGCTGGCCGCTGAGGGCATCACCGTGGACGAGAGCCTGATCGTTCCCTACGGCTCTTCCGACACCGACTATCGCACCCTGCTGCAGCCCATCGTGTCTGCCGGCGTGGACGCCATCTACTGCCCGAACTACACCCAGGAGCTGGTGGCCATTGTGACCGCCGCCACTGAGCTGGGCTATGAGGGCAAGATCGTCTGCGGCCTGGACGCCGCCCCGTCCTTCAACACCACTTACGGCGGCGACTGCTCCAACGTGTACTACATCAACAACATCAACACCGACGACCCCACCACCGCTGAGATGGCGGCCTCCGTGGAGGATTCCGTCAGCGCCGTGAACAAGTACTTCCTGGGCTACGACGTTGTGATGATTGCCAAGCAGTGCATCGAAGAGGCCGGCCTGGACGACCCCGCCGCGCTGCTGAGCGCCATCGAGAACGTGGCCGATTATGAGGGCCTGACCGGCAAGATCACCATTGACCCGGCCACCCACATGCCCAAGGACATGGCCATGTTCATGTACACCTACGACAACCAGACCCCTGTGATGCTGGGCGAGTTCGCCGGCTGAGCGGTGTGTTCTGCTTGATTCCAGAGCTGTGACAAAATGGGTCCCCATTGCGGATGCCCTGCGATGGGGGCCCATTTTATGATTTTCGAGGAGGCACCCACATGTCGCTGCAAATCTTGCTCAACGGCCTGGCGACCGGCTCCATTTATGCGTTGATCGCCACGGGCTTTGCGCTCATCTTCAATGTGCTGAAGTTTTCCAACTTTTCCCACGGCGCCACGATGACCGCGGCCGCGTTCGCCGCATATTTCCTGGTTTCAGCCAACGGGGCCGGGCTGGCTGCCACCCTGGCCGTGGCTGGGATCGCGGGTGCGGCCATCGCCCTGTTCGGCGAATTCGTCGGTTTCCGGCGCATCACGCTGAACCATTCGTCTTCCACCTATTTCTTTGTGTCCTCCATCACGCTGGGCACGCTGTACGAGGGGCTGGTCACTGTCAAGGTGGGCTCCAACTTCTATAATTTCCCGCGTTTCTTCACCAATCCCACCATCAATTTGGGGGACTTTGTCATCTCCACCAGTGACATCATGATGTTTACCATCAGCATGGTGGCGCTGATCATTCTGGCCTATGTGATTCAGAAAACTCGCCTGGGACGCGCCCTGCGCGCCGTTTCCTTCGACCGTGACACCGCTCAGCTGATGGGTATTGATTCCACCCGGATCATTCAGTTGACCTTTGTGATCAGCGGTGTTCTGGCGGGCATCGCAGGTGTGTTCCTAGGTATCAAATACACGCTGTATCCCACGCTGGGCAGCCTGGTGGTCAAGGGCTTTATCGCCTCGGTTATCGGCGGCCTGGGCAGCCTGACGGGCGCTGTCATCGGCGCGGTGCTGCTGGGTGTGGTAGAGACCATCCTGCTGAGCGTACTGGGATCGGGCTATTCCACCATTGCCACGTTTGCCATCATGCTGGTGTTCCTGCTGCTTCGTCCCCAGGGCATTGCCGGCAGCAACGTACAGGAAAAAGCGTAAGGAGGGAATTGAATATGGCACTTTTGACAAACGTCCTTACGCAGGTGTTCATCACGCTGATTTCCGTGGCAGGCGTTTACGTGCTCACGGGCCTGACAGGCATGTTCAGCCTGGGCCAGGCGGCCTTTATGGCCATCGGCTCTTACGCTTCGGGTATTTTTGTGGTAAAATTAGGTATGCCCCTTGTTCCGGCCATTATTCTTGCTGTTTTGCTTGCCGTGGTGGTGGGCTACCTCATCGGCTATCCGGTGGTGCGCCTGCGCAGGGACTATATCTCCCTGGTGACCCTGGGCTTCGGCGAGGCTATTGCCGCTCTGCTGACGCGTATGACCAGCCTCACCGGCGGCGCCTCGGGCTTCACGGGCATCCCCCGCAGAACCACGCTTGCCATTGCGGCCGTCTCGGCCATTCTGGCGGTGGCGCTGGTGGCTTTCTTCAAATCCAGCAAGTACGGGCGCCAATGTATCGCCCTGCGGGGCGATGAACTGGCCGCCAAAGCCATGGGCATCAATGTGATCCGGGTGAAGATGACCGCATTCCTGCTGAGCGTGGCGCTGACAGCCTATTCCGGCTGCCTGTACGCCTTCTACATGACCTATGTGGACCCCAACGGCTTCGACTGGAAAAAGAGCGCCGACTGGGTCATCATGGTGTTCTTCGGCGGCGTGAACAGCCTCACCGGCTCTACGCTGGGCGCGTTCATCCTTTCTGCGCTGCCGCAGGTGCTGCGCGGGCTGCAGAACTATCGTTACGTTATTTATGCGGTGCTGGTGCTGCTGATCATCAACTTCAAGCCCTCCGGCCTGCTGGGCGAATGGGAGCTGACGCCCCGCAACATCAAGCGCACGTGGAACGGCCTGCGGGCCAAGCTGTCCGGTAAAGCCGGAAAGAAGGAGGGGCACTGATGGCACTGCTGGAAGTCAACCACATTTATAAAAGTTTCGGCGGCGTCAAGGCCATTCAGGATTTTTCCATCCAGGCCAACGCCGGCGAGATCCATGGCATCATCGGCCCCAACGGCGCCGGTAAAACCACCATTTTCAACGTGATCTCCGGCGTGTATCCTGCCGACCAGGGCACTGTGGTACTGGATGGCAAGGATATCACCAAAATGGAACAGTACAAGATCACCCGCCTGGGGCTGGGCCGCACGTTCCAGAACATCCGTCTGTTCAAAGGCCTGACGGTGGAGGAGAACGTGATGTGCGCCTTTGACCCCCAGAGCAAATACACTGTGCTGGGCGGGCTGCTGCCCACGCCCAAGCGCTTTGCCGAGGAAAAACGCGGCCGGGAGCTGTGCCGCAAATATCTGCAGGTGGTTGGGATGCAGGATTACCTGAACGAGCGGCCCGAAAACCTGTCTTACGGCATGCAGCGGCGCATTGAGATTGCCCGCGCGTTGATGTGCGAGCCCAAGGTGCTGCTGCTGGACGAGCCCGCCGCCGGCCTGAATCCCACCGAGGTGGGCGAGCTGACCGAACTGATCCGGCGCATCTCCAAGGAGATCGGCTTTGCCATCCTGCTGATCGAGCACAGGCTGGAGCTGGTGATGAGCATCTCCCATATCATCCATGTGCAGAACTTCGGCAAAACCATTGCAGTGGGCACCCCCGCCGAGGTGCAGCACAACCCCGAAGTGATCGAGGCCTATCTGGGCAAGGAGGAATGAGTATGGAACCGATGCTGAAAGTGACGGACCTGCGGGTGAATTACGGCCACATCGAGGCGCTGCGCGGCGTGAGCATTGAAGTGCAGAAAGGGCAGATCGTGTCCATCATCGGCGCCAACGGCGCAGGCAAAAGCACACTGCTGCGCACCATCTCCGGCCTGGTGAAGTCCCTGGGCGGCAAGGTGGAGTTCGAGGGCGAGGCCCTGCCCGCCAAACCCAGCAAGATCGTGGCCAAGGGCGTGGTGCATGTGCCCGAGGGCCGCAAGACCTTCTCGGGGCTGACCATCCGGGACAACCTGCTGGTGGGCGGCTATTTGTATAAGGGCAAGGATCTGGAAAAGGACCTGGAGGAGCAGTACAGCCTGTTCCCCATCCTGCGCGAGCGCAAAGACCAGTTTGCGGGCACACTGTCCGGCGGCGAACAGCAGATGCTGGCCGTGGCCCGCGGCTTGATGAGCCGGCCCAAGATCCTGCTGCTGGACGAGCCCAGCATGGGCCTGGCGCCGCTGATCGTCAACCAGATTTACGACCTGATCCGCCAGATCCGGGACCGGGGCATTACCGTATTGCTGGTGGAGCAGAACGCCCGCAAGGCGCTGGGCATCTGCGACTACGCCTATGTGCTGGAGAACGGTGTGATCAACCTGTCGGGCACCGGCGATGAGCTGCTGCGCTCGGACGCTGTGCGCAAGGCGTACCTGGGAGGTTGATGCCATGGCCTACACACCGGATTTTGAAATTGTACACCTGGGTGTGAACTGTGCGGACGGCGCCGAGGCCGAGGCATGCGCCGCCCGTTTCGCGGCTCTGTTCGGCCTGGCGGTGCACCCGGAAAAAGGCCTGCCCGACGCGCGCTTTACCGGCACGCAGATCGAATGGATGAAAGGCCCCGGCCGGGGCACCCACGGGCACATTGCCCTGGCCACGGCCGATTTGCCCGCCGCCCGGGCCTATTTGGAAGAAAAGGGCTTCGCCTTTGATGATGCCAGCGCCAAGTATTTTCCGGACGGGCGCATCCTGGTGATCTACGCCAAAGAGGAGATCGGCGGCTTTGCCGTCCATCTGATGCAGAAGTGAGATTCGGACGCCGCCCGGCGCGGCGCCGCGAGGAAAGAAAGAGGGATAACTGTGATTCGCCAATGGAATGAAGAATCCTTAGACCACCGCAACGCCCTGCTGTATGCCATGGGCATCAGCGAAGAGGACGCCAAGCGCCCCATCATCGGGCTGGTGAATTCCTGGAATGAAATGAACCCCGGCCATTTCCCCTTCAAGGACGTGATCGCCGAGATGAAGGAGGAAATCTACGCCGCCGGCGGCCTGGCGTTGGAGCTGCCCATCACGGGCATCTGCGACGGCATCTGCTCCAATACCCCCGGCGACCGTTACACACTGCCTGCCCGGGATATGGTATCCAGTGAAGTGGAAACTGTGGCCGAGCTGAACGGCCTGGAGGGCATGGTGATCATGGCCACCTGCGACAAGGTGGTGCCCGGCATGGTGATGGGCGCGCTGCGGGTGAACATCCCCACGGTGATGTTCACCGGCGGCTATATGGCTGCCGGCCGGCTGAACGGCCGCATGCTCACACTCACCCATACCAAACAGGCCTATGCCGCCTATGTGGCGGGGGATATCAGCCGGGAGGAGTATAAGGATGTAGTGCGCAATGCCTGCCCCACCCCCGGCGCCTGCCCCTTTATGGGCACGGCCAACACCATGTGCGCCATGGCCGAGATCCTGGGTTTTGCCCCTCACGGCAACGCCAGCTGCCGCAGCCAGACGCCCAGATGGCATGAGCTGGCCCGCCAGGCTGCCCGGCAGGTGATGTACGCCTGGGAGCATGAGATCCGCCCCAGCGATTTCATTGCCCAGAACAGTTTTGAAAATGTGGTGCGCTACATGATGGCCACCGGCGGCAGCACCAACAGCGTGCTGCACATCCCGGCACTGGCGCGCCAGGTGGGGTGCGACATCACCCCTGAGACCTTCGACGAGATCAGCCGCCAGGTGCCCGTCATCAGCACCATTTACCCCAACCATCCCACCTATACGATGGAGGAGTTCGAGGCTGCCGGCGGCCTGGGCGCTGTGGTGAAAGAACTGGCCGCCGCAGGCAAGATCGATACCAATGCCAAGGGGATGTTCGGCACCATCGGAGACAAGGCAGCCCTGGCGGAAAACAGGAATCCCGATGTGATCCACCCCGTTTCAGATCCCATCCACGAGCAAGGCGGCCTGGCAGTGCTTCACGGCAACATCGGCACCGACAGCGCCATTGTGAAATTTTCCGCCGTGGACCCGGCTGCCTGGGTTTTCAGCGGCCCGGCCAAATGCTATGACAGCCAGGACGATGCCTGGCACGCCATCCTGAAGGATGAGATCGTGGCCGGCGACGTGGTGGTTATCCGCTATGAGGGGCCCAAGGGCAGCCCCGGTATGCCCCATATGGAGACCTTCATGGCCGCCGTGCTGGGCAAGGGCCTGGGCACAAAGATCGCCCTGGTGTCCGACGGGCGCTTTTCCGGCGCCACCGGCGGCCTGGCCATCGGCCATGTGAGCCCCGAGGCCTATGAGGGCGGCAACCTGGCACTGATCCAAAATGGCGATATGGTGCACATTGACATTGAAAAGCGCACGCTGACGGTGGATGTCTCCGATGACGAATTTGCGCGGCGCAAAGCCGGCTGGAAACCTGTGGTGAAGCCCGCTGCGGGCTGGTTGGCACTGTACCGCAGAGTGTGCACTTCGGCCCACCGGGGCGCTACTGTGTACTGGGACAAAGACTGACCCGGACGCAGCCATCATGCAGTGGAGAGGAGAGGAGAGAGGACGCCATGACCAATATCAAAGATGTGGCCAGCCTGGCCGGTGTTTCCGCCAGCACGGTGTCGCGGGTGCTCAACGGCAAAAGCTATGTGAACGAGGCCACCCGCCAGCGTGTATTGGAGGCGGTGCAGCAAACCAATTACCGCCCCAATGTGCTGGCCAAAAGCCTGAAGATGGGCCAAAGCAAGATGATCTGCATCATGGTGCCCTCCATCCAAAACTCCATTTTCCCGGAGATCACCCGCGGGGTAGAGGACGTGGCGCGCAAAAACGGATTCAGCGTCATCCTGTGCAATACCGATGAGGACACTGCGGTGGAGAAGGCATACATCGACAAGATGAAAACCCGGTGGATCGACGGGTTCATCGTGTGCTCCAGCATCGGGGACGCCTCTCATATCCGTGCCCTGCGGGCGGAGGGCTTCCCGCTGGTGCTGGTGAACCGCTTCGCCGAGGAGGACATCGGCAAGATGGACATTGTCTCGGTGGACTCTTTCCAGGCGGCCTACAATGGCGTCAAATACCTGATCACGACGGGCCACCGGCGCATCGCCCTGGCCTATGGGCGGGAGGAGCTGTTTTTCTATCGGGAGCGCTACCGCGGCTACTGCCAGGCCCTGGCGGACGGAGGCATTCCCTACGACGAGGCCCTGGTGATGCGAGAAACCAGCGGCAGCGACAGCTTTTACGGCATGACCCAGGAGGTGATGCGCCTGGACAGCCCCCCGGACGCCATCTTCACCACCAGTGACCCCAAGGCATTTGTGGTGATGCACGCGCTGCACGACATGGGCGTGCGCATCCCCAGGGATGTGTCGGTGCTGGGCTTCGACAACGTGAACCTGTCCAGCATGGTAGAGCCGCCCCTTTCCACTGTGGCCCAGCCCCTGTATGAGATGGGGGCGGTGTCGGCCAAAAACCTGCTTCGGCAGATCCGCTATAAAGAACAGAACGGCCAGCTGCCTGCCCCGGTGCGCCATGTGCTGGAGGTGAACCTGGTGGTGCGCCGTTCCACCCGATAACCCCTGCGAGGAGGTGCATCCCATGAATCCCCTTGGCATCAATCTGTGGAATTGGCGGCCGGAACTGGACGAAGGCTGTTTGGGCCTGCCGGAAAAAATTGCCCGCATGGGCTTTACCGCCATCGAACTGCCCATGACCCAGCCCCGGGTGCCTTCGGCCCTGGCCCGTCAGGTACGGGACAGCGGCCTGGCCGTGAGCCTGTGCGCCGCCATGGTGCCCGGGCGGGATCTTTCCAATTTCGACGCCGGGGTGCGCCGCAGCACCGAAGCGTATATCACCGCCTGCCTGGAATCCGGCCGGCAGCTGGGCGCCAGCGTGTTCGCCGGGCCGCTGTACGCTGGTGGAGGAAAGCGCCACCGCCTGTCCGCCGAGGACGCAAAGCGGGAGTGGGAGCTGGCAGTGACCGGCCTGCGGGCCATGGCCCGGCGCGCCGCCGACTGCGGGATGACCCTGGCCCTGGAACCCTTGTGCCGCTACCGCACCAGCGTGGTGAATACCGCTGCCCAGGCGCTGCAGATGATCGAGGATATCGGCGAGGACAACGTGGGCGTCCATTTCGACACCTACCAGGCCTGCCTGGAGGAGCGGGATTTGTGCGCGGCCCTGGAGCAGGTGCTGGCAGCGGGCAAGCTGTACCATCTGCACGCCTGCGCCAACAACCGGGGCGCCCCCGGCCAGGGCGTGCTGCCCTGGCACAGGATTCTGGGCCTGCTGGTGCAGTACGGCTACGCCGGCCACATCACCATGGAGACCTTTGCCCCCGGCGGCATGGACGCCAGCTGGGTACAGGTGCACGACGCTCCGGACCAGCTGGCCCAGGAGGGCATTGATTATCTGCGCACTTATTTTGAACGGCAGCCGGCGCAGGCGTGAGCGAAACGTTCATCCCACGCTGTGCTTTGAGCGAGGAGGTTACATAACGATGGCAGCACACGAAAAATTCAACTTCAAAACACTGGACGAGGTGAAGGCCAAGGCGGCCGAACTGCACACCGGCCTGGAATTCAGCGACGATTTGAGCCCGCTGTTCCAGCCCAGGAAGGTGGGAGGGCGCACCGCGCCCAACTCCCTGGCAGTTCTGCCCATGGAAGGCTGCGATTCCAACACCGACGGTTCGCCCAGCGAGCTGGTGGAGCGCCGGTACCTGCGTTTTGCCGGCGGCGGCGCCGGCCTGCTGTGGTGGGAGGCCTGTGCCGTGGTGCCCGAGGGCCGGGCCAACGAGCTGCAGATGATGCTGACGGCCTCCAACCGCAGCAAATTCGCTGCCCTGCTGAAAAAGACCAACGCCGAGGCCGCGGACCGCAACGGCAGCGGCCACAAGCCGGTCAATATCCTGCAGCTGACCCATTCGGGCCGCTACAGCCGCCCCGAGGGCCACATCGGCCGGCCTATTGTGCCCCAGCACGACCCGCTGCTGGACAACGGCTCGGAACAGATCGTCACCGATGAATATCTGGACGCCCTGACCGAGCGCTACGTGCAAAGCGCCCTGCTGGCCAAAGAGGTGGGCTTCGACGGCGTGGACATCAAGAGCTGCCACCGCTATCTGCTCAGCGAGCTGCTGGCCAGCCACACCCGGCCGGGCAAGTACGGCGGCAGCTTTGAAAACCGCACCCGCTTTCTGCGCCAGACCGTCCAGGCCGTGCGCAAGGCCGTGGGCGAGGATTTCATCGTGGCCTGCCGCTTCAATGTGTTTGACGCCCATCCCTATCCCTACGGATTTGGCTGCGACAAAGAAGACATGTGGAAATTCGACCCCGCAGAGCCTGTGGCCCTGGTAAAAATGCTGGTGGAAAACGGCGTAGATCTGCTGTCCAATTCCGGCGGCAACCCCTACTACATCTATCCCCAGGTCACCCGTCCCTTCGATCTGTCCAGCTATGGCATCCCCACGCCCCAGGAGCATCCACTGGAGAGTATGGCCCGCCTGTTCATGTTCACCCGCACTGTGCAGCAGGCCGCCGGCAGCGTGCCCGTGGTGGGCAACGGCTACACCTGGCTGCGGCAGTTCCTGCCTTATGTGGGTGCGGCCAATCTGAAAAACGGCAGCTGCAGCTTCGTGGGCCTGGGCCGCAGCAGTTTTGCCTACCCCGATGCGCCCCATGACCTGATGACCGCCGGCCGCATGGACCCGAAAAAGTGCTGCGTCACCTGCAGCAAGTGCACCCAGATCATGCGTGACCACGGCCGCACCGGATGCGTCATCCGCGACAGCGCCCTGTATGCGCCGCTGTTCAAAGAGTACAACGACGAGGCCGTGATCCGCGAACACCGTAAATAAAGCAGCCCCAGGCCTTTGGCCCCGAAGCGGAAGGAGACAGAGCAAATGGAACAGACGATTCACAACCGGGTGGGACAGATTTATGAGCCGTTCAAGGTGCGCTTTTTGGAGCGGGAGATCGGCCCGCTGCAGCCCGACGAGGTGCTGGTGAAGGTGCGCGCTTCCGCCATCTGCGGCAGCGACCTGCACATTGCCCGGGGGTTGCACCCCTCGGTGCCCCTGCCCGCCACCATCGGGCACGAATTTGCCGGCGACGTGGCAGCCGTGGGCAGCGAGGTGGAAAATGTGCAGGTGGGCCAGCGCGTCACCGTGGAGCCCTGCATTGTATGCGGCAAGTGCGACGCCTGCCGCCATGGCGAGTACGGCTACTGCGAGCACATTACCTTTACATACCGCAACGGCGACGGCGCCATGGCGGACTATGTGGTGGTGAAAGCCCCCTATGTGTACCAGCTGCCCGACTACCTCACCTACGAGACCGGCGCGCTGATGGAGCCGCTGAGCGTGGCCACCCACGCGGTGCGCCGGGCGGACGTGCGCCTGGGCGAGACGGTGCTGGTGATCGGCGCGGGGGCCATCGGCATGATGGTGGCCGCCATGTGCCGGCGCAGCGGCGCGGGCCGGGTGATCATTGCCGACCACAACGACAGCCGCCTGCAGATGGCCCTGCAGGTGGGCGCCACCGACGCGGTGAACAGCGGCAAGGTGGACCTGGAACAGGAAGTGGCCCGGATGACCGGCGGCAAGGGCGTGGACAAGAGCTTCGAGTGCGTGGGCCGGGAGAGCTGCTTTCTCCAGGCCATCATGACCCTTAAGCGCAGCGGCACCGCCACCATCGTGGGCATCTATGAAAAGCCTCAGGTCACCTTCCCCGCCAGCAGGCTGGTCACCCATGAGATCCGTATCCAGGGCGCCCAGGGCTATTGCTGGGATTTCCCCATCGCCATTGCCGCCGCCCGGGATTTGCCGCTGGAAAAATTCGTCACCCATACCTTCCCGCTGGAACAGCTGCAGCAGGCATTGGATACTGCGCTGGATAAGAACAGCGGCAGCATCAAGGTTTTGATAAAACCGTAAGCGCCGCGCAAGAAAGCGCGCCTATGCTTTTCTTTAGAAGACCTGATCAACGCGATAAAGGAGAGAGCTGAAAGATGAAAAAGACCGCAATCGTCACCGGCTCTAGCCGAGGGATCGGCTTTGCCATTGCCCGCCAGCTGGGCCTGGACGGATACAATATTGTCATGGTGGCCACAGGCCCCCGGGAGAAAAACCAGGCGGCGCTGGATGAGCTGACAGGGCTGGGCATCTGCTGTGCCTACGTGCAGGCCAATATTGGCGAAAGCGCCGGCCGCGCGCGTATCCTCGCCGGCGCCCTGGAGGCTTTCGGCCGGGTGGACGTACTGGTGAACAACGCCGGCGTGGCGCCCAAAAACCGGGCTGACCTGCTGGAGATGACCGAGGAGAGCTTTGACTATGTGGTGGGCGTGAACACCAAGGGCAATATGTTCCTCACCCAGGCGGTGGCAAAGCAGATGATTCGCCAGGAGCCTGTGGACGGGCGCCGCGGCGTCATTGTGAACGTATCCAGCTGCAGCGCGGTGGTGTCCTCCACTAATCGGGGCGAATACTGCGTGTCCAAGGCAGGCGTCTCCATGCTGACCACCCTGTACGCCGACCGCCTGGCCCGGGAGGGCATTTTGGTGCACGAGGTGCGTCCGGGCGTCATCGCCACGGACATGACCAGCGCCGTTCACGAAAAATACAACAAACTGATCGAGGACGGCGCTTTCCCCATCGCCCGCTGGGGTACCCCGCAGGATGTGGCCAATGCAGTCAGCGCCTTCTGCAGCGACAAGTTCAGCTATACCACCGGCAATTACATTGATGTGGACGGCGGTTTCCACATCCAGCGACTGTAAACGCAGAGGAGGGAAGGACATGGCCAGCCCGCAAGCACGTTTTTCCGCCGGGGGCTTCTCGGCACGGGTGATCGTTTGCTCTACCGCTGTGGTGGGCACCGGAGCTGCCGGCTACAACGCAGCTGACCGGCTGTGGCAGCTGGGCCAGCGGGAGATTTTGCTGGTCAGCGAAAACCGGGTGGGCGGCACCAGCCGCAACACAGGCAGCGACAAGCAGACCTATTATAAGCTGACGCTCTCGGGCGCGGACGGCGACAGCGTGCGGGAGATGGCCCAAACCCTGTTTGAGGGCCAGTGTGTGGACGGCGATATCGCCCTGTGCGAGGCCGCCCTGTCCGCCCAGGGCTTTTTCAAGCTGGCGGAACTGGGCGTGCCGTTCCCGCGCAACCGTTACGGCGAGTATGTGGGCTATAAAACCGATCACGACCCGCGCCGGCGGGCCACCAGCGTGGGCCCCTATACCAGCAAGCAGATGACCGAACGCCTGGAACAGGCGGTGCGGGAAAAGGGTGTGCCGCTGCTGGACCACATGCAGGTGATTTCCATCCTCAGCGATGGGCACAATGCCTGCGGCCTGCTGTGCCTGGACACTGACGCGCGCGGCGAGGACGAGCGCTTCGTGCTGATCCACTGCAAAAACATCGTGTACGCCACCGGCGGGCCGGCGGGTATGTACGCCGACAGCGTGTACCCCTTCAGCCAGTACGGTGCCACGGGCCTGGCCTTGGAGGCCGGCGCGGCGGGCAAGAACCTCACCGAGTGGCAGTACGGCCTGGCTTCGGTAAAGCCCCGGTGGAACGTGTCCGGCACCTATATGCAGGTGCTGCCCCGTGTGTTTTCGGCTGATGCAGACGGCGGGGACGAGCGGGAATTCCTGATGGATTTCTTTGAGAGCCCCGCCGAGATGCTCAGCAAGCTGTTTTTGAAAGGTTATCAGTGGCCGTTCGATGTGCGCAAAGTGGCCGGCGGAAGCTCCGTCATCGACATTCTGGTGTATCTGGAGACCTGCAAAGGCCGCAGGGTGTACCTGGACTACCGGCAAAACCCCGTGGGCGGCAATTTTCGCTACGAGGATTTGGACGCCGAGGCACGGGAATATCTGGAAAAAGCCGGCGCCTGCTTCGGCACTCCCATTGAGCGCCTTTGCCACATGAATGCCCCGGCGGTGGAATTCTACCGGGACAAAGGGGTGGATTTGGCCCAAGAGCCTTTGGAAATTGCCCTGTGCGCCCAGCACAACAACGGCGGCCTGGGCATCGACTGCTGGTGGCACACGGCGGTGCAGGGCCTGTTTGCCGTGGGTGAGGCGGCCGCCAGCCACGGCGTGTACCGCCCCGGCGGCACGGCGCTGAATGCCGGCCAGGTGGGCAGTACCCGGGCGGCCCAGTACATCGCCGCCCGCCGCCCCGGCCTGCCGGAGCCGGACGACGGCTTCGAGGCCCTGGCGGCGGACGCCCTGGCCCGGATGGGTGCCCTGGCCCGAAAGGCACTGGCTCCCGGCGGCGGGCAGAACGCCCGGGACCTGTGGGCGCGGGCCGCCCGACAGATGAGCCAGTGCGGCGCGGCCATCCGCAGCAGCGGCCAGATCCGGGATTATGCACAATGCCTGGAACAGCTGCTGGATGCTTTTGACGGCACGGTGAAGGCCGCCGGCGAGGAGGAGCTGCGCTGGGTGTTCCGGCTGCGGGATATGCTGATGAGCCAGTATGTCTACCTGTCCGCCATGGCGGACTATGCCGCCGCCGGCGGCAAGAGCCGGGGCAGCGCCCTGTACACCGATCCCGCCGGCCAAAAGCCTTATCCCCAGCTGCCCGACACCTTCACCTTTGCCCTGGATGACGGCAGCCGGGGCAGCCTGGTGCAGGAAGTGCGTTACACCCGGGGCCGGTGCGCCTTTACCTGGCGGCCGGTGCGCCCCATCCCCGAGGATGATGATTTCTTCGAAAATGTGTGGCGCAGCTACCGCGAGACAGGCAATATTGACTGATAGCTGCCTTTTATGTTGAAAAAGGCGGTTCATCATACGCTGCGCGGGCGTGCCCCGCGCGGGGAAAGGGGAGGATCACTATGCCCATCGGGGCCATCTGCGCCGTGTGCGGCGTTTGTCTGGGCGGGTTGCTGGGTGTGGCGCTGCGCAGGTATATCAGCCGGGAAATCAGCGAAAAGCTGCCCATGTGCTTTGGCATCACATCCATTAGCAGCGGCATCCTGTCGGTGATCCGCGCCGCCCAGATGCCGGTGGTCACGCTGGCCATTGTGCTGGGGGGCTGGCTGGGGCTGGCCCTTCATCTGGAGCGCCGGCTTCGGGGCGGCTTCGAGCGGGTGCTGCGGCGTATCCCGCTGCCCGGCGGCTTCGAAATGGAGGAGTTTATCACTGTGGCCTCCATTTTCTGCTTCAGCGGTTTCGGACTGTACGGCGTCATGGTGGAGAGTTTCAGCGGCGACTCTACTCAGATCCTTACCAAGGCGTTTTTGGATTTTTTCACGGCCATCCTGTTTGGCAGCACCCTGGGCGTCAGTGTCAGCCTGATCGCCCTGCCCCAGGCGGCGGTGTTCGCCGCCTTCTTTCTGCTGGGGCGGGCAGTGATGCCCGCCATGAGCGAGGACATGGTGCAGAACTTCATCGCCTGCGGCGGCGTGATGACCGTGGCCGCCGGCCTGCGCATGGCCAAGATCCGCATGTACCCGCTGGTGGACATGCTGCCGGCCCTGGCGCTGGTTGTTCCCCTGACGCCCCTGTGGGCGGCGCTGGGGATGTGAATTCCATAAGCAAAGCGGCGGCCGCTGTGCCTTTGGGGCACGGCGGCCGCCGCCTTTCGACTGGGTCAGGAAAGTTCTGCCGGGGCTTGTGATGCGCGCCGGTGCAGGAAGGCTGTCAGGGCGCGGATGCCCGGAGTTTGGGCGGAGCCGGGGGCAGGGCAGAACACCAACAGGCTCTCGCAGGTAGGCGTCACATCGGCCACTGCCAGGCCGTTTCCCCGGTACTGCCGCGCCACCCCCTCTGCCAGCAGGGCCACGCCGGCACCGCTGCGTACCATCCGGACGATGTTCCCGCCGGAGGCACCGGTCTAGGCCACCTGGGGGCGAAAGCCTGCCCGGCGGCACAGAGCGGCGCTGGCAGCCAGCAGGCCGGTGCCTGCGTTCAGCAGTAAAAAGGGCGTTTGGGCAAAGCGGGCCAGCGGCAGCGGCCTGTCCGCGCCGGCCAGCGGATGGCCGGCGGGCAGCACAAGCACCAGGCGGTCGCGGTACAGGGGAATGCCGCCCGGCGGCAGGGGTTCGTCCGCCGGCACACGGAAGAATGCGCCGTCACAGCCGCCGCGTGCCAGCAAAGAGGGCATGGCGGCATTTTCCTCCTCCTCCAGCAGGGGCTGCAGGCCGCTGGAACGGGCAAAATCCGCCAGCAGCTGGGGCAGGCCGTAGCAATCAGCCACCGGCAGCAGGGCCAGGCGCAGCCGGCTGCCCTCCGCGGCAGCCCGCGCCATCCGTCGGTACTGCTGCGCCAGCGCCCGGGCCAGGGGATATACCCGGCTGCCGGCCTCGGTAAGGCATATCCGGCGGCGGGTGCGGTCAAACAGCGGCGTGCCCAGGGCCTGTTCCAGCTTTTGAATGTGCTTGGACACCACCGATTGGGATATGAACAGCGCCTCGGCAGCACGGGTGAAGCTGCCGGCGTCGGCCACGGCCAAAAATGTATCCACCCACTCCAGTTCCACGATGCGTGCCTCCAGTCAGTGAAGTATTCCGGTTTGGAATGATTATACTGCAAATCCGTATTGCACGCAAGGCCGGCGGCGCGCTACAATTAAGGCGGAACAGGGCCCTTCGGGGCCCGGTACAACCGACGGATACAAAGGAGAGAACGCCCTATGGAACCTGTGTATGCATTTTTTGCGGCCCGGCGCTACTGGCCCCGGGAGGAGGCACTGCAGGCGGTGTTTGCCCGGCTGGCCGAGGATACCGGCGCGCCGGCGGCCTGCAGGCTGGTGGCGGACGGTGCGGGGCTGGACGCCCTGCCTGCCGGCAGCTGCCTGGTGGCGGTACCCCTCAGCGGTGCGGTGCAGCGGGACATTCTGGCCGCCGCGGCCCGGTACCGGACGGTGGTGCTGTACGCTGCCTACGTGAAGGGCAATGCCCCGGAAGAAGCCAGCGGTGCCATGCTGTGTGCCAATGCGGCCCCCACGCTGATGGATACTTGGGCGGTGCTGCGGCGCACCGGCCCCCGGGCCATGCTGGCGGAGAACAGGGTCCGGCTGGACGCTTGCCTGCGGCTGGCCCGGGCCGCCGAGAAGGTGCATGGCGCACGGCTGGTGCAGATCGGCGCCACCGAACCCTGGGTGATCAGCACGCCGGCGGATGCGGAAGTCTACCGGCAGCTGTTGGGGGTACAGGTGACGTCGGTGCCCCAGGCGGAACTGGCCGGCCTGTACCAAAGCGCTGGCAGGGCCCAGGCCGCACCGTACCGGCACTGGTTTGCCGAGCGGGCTGCCGCCCGGCAGGAGCCGGGGGAGGAGGATCTGTGGAACGCTGCCCGCATGGCCTGGGCGCTGGAGGCACTGCTGGACCGGTATGGGGCCGATGGGGCCGCCATCGCCTGCTTTGCGCTGCTGGCCCTGGGCACCACCGCCTGCCTGGGGGTCAGCTATGTAAACGGCTGCACTTGCCGGGTGGCTGCCTGCGAGGGGGATTTGGACAGCGCGGTGACCATGCTGGCCCTCAAACAGCTGACGCACACAAAACCCTGGATGGCCAACCCTGCCCTGCAGCCCGACGGCACGGTGCATTTTTCACACTGCACCGCGCCGGTGTGCCCGGCCGGCGCACCGCTGCCCTGCACACTGCGCAGCCACCACGAGAGCGGCATCGGCGTCAGCCTGCAGGTGGCCCTGCCCGACGGCCGGCCGGTAACGGCTTGCCGCATCGGCGCGGCCACCGGCCAGATGACGGTGCACCGCGGTGTGCTGCGGGCAGGGCCGTATTTGCCCGCCTGCCGCACCCAGGCCTATGTGTGTTTCGATGACCCGTCCCGCTATCTGGCCACGGCCCTGGGCTGCCATCAGGTGTTTGCCTTTGAAGATGTAGCCGGGGACGCCCGCGCCCTGGGCAGGCTGCTGGGGCTGGAAGTGCTGTGACCGCGAACGGCGCCCGCTGAGAGCCGCGGGAAGGAAGACAGAAAAGGCCCCGGTTATCGGGGCCTTTTCTCTGTGCGGGAATGCCGGCCATGGCGGTCAGGGTATCTGCGGCGGGGCGGCGTTTTTGCCTGTGTTCTGGGCGGCACTGTCCTGGCCGGCCTGAAAGATTTGCCAGAAAAACTGGTAGTCCTGTTCCAGCTTTCCCGGCAGGGAATATGTACCGCGGTTGATGATCCAGTCGATCACCACGCCCCGGAAGTGGCGCAGCAGGAAATTGGCCGCCCAGTCCGGAGCTACGCCAGCGGGCAGCAGGCCCTGGCCGCGGGCCTGCTCCAGGCAGATGCGCACGGCCCGCAGGGTATAGCGGCGGCTGTCCATGCTGCGGAAATCCGGCGCGCCCAGCCGCTGCTGGTAGTAACGGGCGGCCAGCTCCCAGCCCAAATCCTCCATAAAGCCGGCATAGCCCTGCAGGATCAGCACCAGGCGCTGGGCCGGCGGGTCGTCCTCGTGGCCGGCCAGGGCTTGCTCCATGAAGGCGTCCAGCGAGGCGAAACCCTGGTGCAGCAGCGCGTCTTTGGAGGCAAAGTGGTGATAAAAGGCGCCGGTGGTAATACCGGCCCGCCGGCAGATATCCCGCACGGTAACTTTATCATAGCTGCATGCACGGCACAGGTCCAGCGCGGCGCGCAAAATGGCCTGTTCGGTGTCGGCCGACTGCCGCCGGCGCCGGGCCTGATAGTCCTCCATTCCGATTGCTCCTTCCCGATTGACAGCAGAGGGCAAACCCTCTATAATGGTCACATAACATTGTTATGCGAGAGTTCATGAGGGCGTGCCCCTCTTTGCACATTATCGTAAAGTAAGGTGGTCTGTTTGTCAACCAAAACCGCGAACTTTTCCCGCAATCCCCAGAAAATTGCCCTGCTGACGGATTCCTGCGCCGATTTGAACGCGGCCCAGCGCCGGCACAAACCCATCTTTGTGCTGCCGCTCGTCATCCGCTGCACCGACGGCGAATTCTCCGACGGCGAAGATATCTTTGCCCCGGATATTTACCGCCGTCTGGAAGCGGGGGAGCTGCCCCGCACTTCGCTGCCCGACGGCGGGCGCGTAGAGGCCGTGCTGGAGGAGATCGCCGCGCTCGGCTACGAAAAGGTGATCGCCATTCACCTGTCCGGTGGGCTGTCGGGTACGTACAACCTGGTGCGCCTGCATGCGGCTGAACATCAGGATATGGATGTGCGTGTATACGATTCCCGCAGCGGCAGCCTGGGCATCGGCATGATGCTGCTGCAGTTGTGGGAGGATATCCGCGCCGGTATGGACTGGGACACCCTTACCCAGCGCCGGGTGCCTGCCCTCATCCGAGACACCCACGCCTTTTTTACCGTGGACACTTTGGAGTATCTGCAGAAGGGCGGGCGCATCGGCAAGGTGACGGCGGTAGCGGGTACACTGCTGAACATCAAGCCCCTGCTGACCTTTGCCGAGGACGGCCAGCTGACCAGTGTGGCCAAGGTGCGCGGGCGGAAGGCCGTGCAGCCCAAGCTGCTGGAGCTGCTGCAGGCCCGGGTACAGGACGGCCGGCGGTATAACCTGGCCGTGGCCAACGGCGGCGCCCCCGCCGAGATGGCAGAACTGGCCAAGCGGATGAAAGAGGCGTTCCCGGAGTATGAGCAGCTGTGGGACAGCCAGCTGGACGCCACCCTCAGCACCTACATCGGCAGCGGCGTGCTGGGCGCTGCCATCCAGTTCCTGGACGATCCGGAATTGCTGTAACCGGTTCATCCGGCGGGCTTCCTTTGGCGGGGAAGCCCGCTTTTAGTTTTGTTTTGCAACAGGTGCGGGGCGCTCTGTGGGGTTTCCACAAAGGGTACCCCGCTTTTTTTATGCTCTGTTTTGCTTTGAAACAACCGGGTGCATGCCGCGCCTTGGGCCGGTGCGCCGGCGGGCCTATAATGAAAGGGAAAAGAGAAGGGCCCTGCGGGCCCGCAGAACACCGGATCGCAATGCAAACGGAGGGATGCACATGATCGACACCATGAACGAACTGACGCAGTTTTCCCCGTATGCCGGGCAGCTGACGCTGCTGGAGGTGCCCGGAGATCTTTCGGCCATGGCGCGGACGGAGGCCGAAAATGAGGCCCGGGCCGCAGCGGGGATGGCCCGCACCATGTATGCCTACGCGCCGGTTTCCGGCTGCCCGGACATGAAGCAGTGCCAGGTAGTGATGGTGCTGCGGGACAGTTCCGACGAGGCCTCGGCCCGGACGGTGATGGAGCAGTTCGCCCTGGATGCCCTGGCGGAGGAAAAGCACTTCGTGCTGCTGTTTCCCAATCCCCGGCCCGCGGGCTGGAATTACACGGCCGATCCCGGCGGAGAGGACGACATCTCTTATCTCATCCGCTGCTTTGGGTGCCTGCGCAAATCCCCCCTGGGGGTCAACGGCTTCAACGGCATGACCTTCTACATCGCCGCCAGCCCGTCGGCGTCGGCCATGCTGATGACCATGGCCGCCCTGCGCCCGCTGAACATGCCGGCCATGATGATCGGCCCCTTCCCCGGCGGCTACGCCCTGCCCGCCGACGCCTTGGGCCAGCCGGCGGCGGCCTGGGTATGCGGGAACCCCGCAGCGGCCGATTATCTGAAAAAGGCCGACGACGTTCCCGAAACGGCTGCGGCCCCCGCCCGCGGCCACTGGCTGTACACCGGCCGGACAAACCCCAACGTGCGGCTGGCTTGCCGTTGTGGCGGGGTGTGTATGGGCGGATCAGCTTGTGCTGGATCCCAAGACGTGCGGCGGTCAGCTCAAAGCGTGTGAGCCGGCCCTTCTTGTTGGTCGAAAAACGATTGGTAAACTCAATACCATTGTCTGTCTGCACGCACTCTACCCGCACACCACGGCGTTTGAACCATGCCGCCATTTTCTCCAGGAAATCAGCGGAAGAGTAAGTGCTTTGTTCTGGATATGCGCCCAGATAGCGAAGGCGTGTATATTCATCGATCGCCGTATACTGGTATAGCCGTTCTTCCGGGTTTGTCAGGCATTTCAGCGGCACCACCTTCACATCTACCTGAACGCGCTGGCCGGGATACTGCATCTGTTCGTATGGCTTTGCCTTGTAGGCTGCTTTGACCTTTGGCTGCGGGAACATCTCCAGCTTGCGCATGACCCGGAACAGACTTTCCGGACAGCGGGTATACCCACGTTTGCGGAGCCGGTGCCAGAGTTCTACCACTCCCAGTGTGGGATTCCTCCTCCGCATGTCCCGGATGAGCTTCAG
>CALXBN010000017.1 GCA_944386555.1 uncultured Ruthenibacterium sp.
GTGAACCGCCTGTACAATGTGGTGATGGGCCGCAACGGCGACGAGAGCGGCCTGAACATGTGGACGGGCCTTTTGAATACCGGCGCCTACACCGGCGCACAGGTGGCCCACGGCTTTTTCTTCAGCACCGAGTACCCCGCCGTCTCCGACGAACAGTACGTGGCCGATCTGTACCAGGCCATGTTCGACCGCGCGCCCGATGCCTCCGGCAAGGCCGCCTGGCTGGGATACCTTTCCGACGGGCTGAGCCGCACCTGGGTGCTGAAGGGCTTTGCCGAGGGCACCGAGTTCGCCGGCCTGTGCGGGCGCTACGGCATCGCCCCGGGCACCGTGGCCGCCACCGAGGCACGGGACCAGAACCCCCTGCGCACCGCTTTCGCCAACAACCTCATCCGGTACCTGATGGGCTATTCCGGCGGCAACACCGCCCTGCTGAACACCTTCGCCGCCTACCTCAACGGCGGCCACAGCGGCGTGCAGCTGATCAACGCCTCGGTGCTGAACAGCACGGAGTTTGACACCACCTTCTCGAACCTGAACCCGCTGGAGCAGGCCGAAGCCCTGTACAACGGCCTGCTGGGCCGGGACGGGGACGTGAGCACCTATGAAAAAGAGACCCTGGCGGCGGTGATCAACGCCAGCGGGCGCGCCGCCGCCGTGGCCCAGGTGATGGCCGGCGACGAGTTCGACGCCTACTGCCGGGCCAGCCAGGTGGGCGCCGGCGGCACGGGCACGGGAACCGACCCGGACGCCCCGGGCCTGTCGGGCACGCTTACCGTCACCGCCGGCGGCCAGGTGCGCACGGCCGACGCCGCCGACGTGCTGGCCCACATCGTGATGGGCGAGGTGGGCGGCTTCGGCAACGCCGAGGTGTTCAAGGCCCAGTGCGTGGCCGCCTACAGCTGGATCCTGTACCAGTACAGCCAGAACGTCCAGGCGCCCGAGGTGGCCTGGGCCGAGCCCACCCAGGCGGTGCGGGACGCGGTGAACGCCGTGGCCGGCCTGCGGCTGACCTATAACGGCCAGCCGGCCTATACCCCTTACATGGCCTCGGCGGCTTCGTCCACCAACGCCTCTGTGGACGTGTGGGGCAGCAGTTTCCCGTACCTGGTCAGCGTGGCCAGCCCCTACGACACCCTGGACCCCAACTACCAGACCACCGTCACCCTCACCGCCGACCAATTGCGCACCGTGTTCCACCGGGTGTACGACGGCGCCCAGGCCGCCGTGCTGAACGCGGACATGGCCTCCTGGCTGCAGGTGATCGACGAGGGCGGCAACCATCTGGTGAAGCGCATCCAGATCGGCCTGACCTATCGGAACGATTCCACCGGCGCGGTGGTGACAAACCCCAAGCCCCGGGGCGAGTACTTCGCCTTCACCATGGTGAACCCCACCCTGGGCTATCTGCTGCCCAGCCCCAACTTCACCATGGTGTACAACGGCAACGGCACCTGGACCTTCACCTGCTACGGCCGGGGCCACGGCGTGGGCATGAGCCAGTACGGCGCCTACGGCTACGCCGCCCGGGAGGGTTGGAGCTACAGCCAGATCCTGGCCCACTACTACCCGGGCACCGTCCTCGGCACCTGAGGCCGGGCCCGCTGATAAAAAAGGAGGGACATTCCATGGCCGAGTACGACCGCTTTGCCTTTGACGGCGAGCGGGAGCCCAACCTCTCCCGCCTGCCCACCAGCGCCCGGAAGGCGGGCGTTGAAAAGAACATGAAGGCGGAATACATCGCCCGCACCCAGAAGAACCTGGCCCGCATCGCCGCGCTGCAGGACGCCCTGTACGCCGAGGGCAGGGAGGGCCTGGTGGTGGTGCTGCAGGCCATGGACGCCGCCGGCAAGGACAGCACCGTGAAGCACGTGGTGGGGGCGGTGAACCCCCAGGGCGTGCGGGTCACCAGCTTCAAGCAGCCCGGCAAGGAGGAGCTGGCCCACGACTTTTTGTGGCGTGCGGCCCGGGCCCTGCCCGCCCGGGGCGGCATTGCCATCTTCAACCGCAGCTACTACGAAGACGTGCTGGTGGTGAAGGTGCACCAGCTGCAGCGCACCTACCAAATGGCCGACCGGGTGCTGGAGGACGAGGACTTTTTCAAAAAGCGCTACCGCCACATCCGCCGGTTCGAGGAATATCTGTACGACAACAGCTACCGGGTGGTGAAGATCTTCCTGCACCTGTCCAAGGACGAGCAGAAGAAGCGCTTTCTGGAGCGCATCGACGATGCGGCCAAGAACTGGAAGTTCTCCGCCTCGGACCTGGCCGAGCGCGCCCACTGGGACGAGTACCAGCAGGCCTACCAGGACGCCATCAGCGCCACCGCCAGCCGCCAGGCCCCCTGGTACGTGGTGCCGGCAGACCAGAAATGGTACGCCCGGTACCTGATCAGCCAGATCCTGGCGGATACCCTGGAAGAAATGGCCCCCGCCTATCCGGCGCTTTCCGCCGGGGAGAAGGCCCATTTGAAGGAATGCAAGGCCAGCCTGCTGGCCGAGGAAGAACAAGAGGACTGACAGCCTGGCCATGCAAACGGGCGGGTGCACCCTGCAAGGATGCACCCGCCCGTCTGTATTTGTGCCAGGCGCCCGCGCAAAACCCGGCAAAGCGGTCAGACCGTCAGCGGCGCGGCGGCGGCCCGGGCCTGGGCGATCAGGTCCTTTGGGGCCAGCTCCACCTGGAAGCCGATCTTCCCGGCGCTGACGCACAGGGTGGGGCAGGCCAGGGCGCTGTCGTCGATCACCGTCCGGAAAGGCTTTTTCATGCCCAGCGGGCTGCAGCCGCCCCGCACATAACCCGTAGTTTTCAGCAGGTCCGCCACATGCAGCATGGCCACGCTTTTTTCCCCCACGGCCCGGGCGGCCTTTTTCAGGTCCAGCTCCGCCAGCACGGGGATGACGAATACATAAAAATTGCGGCTGGCCCCCTGGGTGACCAGCGTTTTGAATACCCGGGCCGGGTCCTGTCCCAGTTTGGCGGCCACGGCGGCGCCGTCAATGGCGCCGTCGCCGTGGGCGTAGCTGTGGGCGGTGTAGGCCACGCCCGCCTTGTCCAGCATGCGCATCACATTGGTTTTTTCCTCTTTTTTTGACATGGAGAACGCCCCTCTTTACCGCCCCCGCCGGGGGGCGCTTTTCTTTTACAGCCCCCGGAAGAATTCCACGCTCTTGCGCACCTTGTCCATCACCCCGGCGAACTGGGCGGGGGTCAGGCTCTGGGCGCCGTCGCTTTTGGCGTGGGCGGGGTCGTTGTGCACCTCGATCATCAGCCCGTCGGCGCCGGCGGCCACGGCGGCCAGGGCCAGGGGCTCCACCATCCAGGCGATGCCCGCGGCGTGGCTGGGGTCCACGATCACCGGCAGGTGGGTTTTGCTTTTCAGCATGGGCACGGCGCTGATGTCCAGTGTGTTGCGGGTGGAGGGTTCGAAGGTGCGGATGCCCCGCTCGCACAGGATCACGTTCTCGTTGCCCTCGCTCATGATGTACTCGGCGCTCATCAAAAACTCCTCAATGGTGCTGGACAGGCCCCGCTTGAGCAGGATGGGCGTTTTCAGCCGGCCCAATTCCTTCAGCAGCTCGAAGTTCTGCATGTTCCGCGCGCCCACCTGGATCATGTCCACGTCGGAAAACAGGGGGATGTGCTCGGTGTTCATGATCTCGGTGACGATGGGCAGGCCCGTGGCGGCCCGGGCGCGGCGCAGCAGTGCCAGCCCTTCGGCCCGCATGCCCTGGAACGAGTAGGGGGAGGTGCGGGGCTTGAAGGCGCCGCCCCGCAGGAAGGCGGCCCCGGCGGCCTGCACGCCCCGGGCCACCTCCACAATCTGCGCCTCGCTCTCCACGCTGCAGGGGCCGGCCATCACGGCGAAGTGCCCGCCGCCGATTTTGCGCCCGGCCACTTCCACCACGGTGTCGGCGGGGTGGAACTTGCGGTTGGCTTTCTTATAGGGCTCGCTCACACGGCGCACGGCCTCCACAATGGGGCTGGCCAGCACGCTGTCCACGTCCACGCGGCTGGTGTCGCCGATGAGGCCCAAAAGGCGGGTGTGCTCGCCGGTGGATTCGTGGATGGACAGGCCCTGGGCCTGGAACTGGCCGCACAGGGCGCGGACATCCTGCTCGGGCGCGCCGGGTTTCAGAATGACGATCATGGGGGAAAACTCCTTTCACAAAGCGGCTGCGGGGCCGGCGGCCGGGGCGTACAAAAAGGGCCCCGGCGAACGGTTCGCCGGGGCCCCTGGGTGGACAAGTTCAGCAGGCGTGGGCCTTGCTGCGTCCGGGCGCGGCAAACCGGGCCATTTCAAAATAGAAATAGCCGGCGTACGCGTAATAGCGGGCGGACGCAGTGAACATGATGCTTTACCTCACAAAAGTGATGAGGAAAGTATACACCCTGCCAAACAAGTTTGTCAAGGCTTTTTCAACCGGGCAGGGCTTTCCCGGAAGAAAACCGGGCAAAGGCGCCGCCGGGCAGCCGCATTGCCGCGCCGCGGGCGTCCGCTTGTGCCGCGGCCGTGCAGATGCGCCGCGCCTGAACGGAGAGGCTTGACGGTTTGGCAAAATGCGAACGGGGGCTTTTCGGAAAGCCCCCGCTGATCCTGCAAAGTCCTGCAATTTGCGCTGCGCGCCCGGCGGGTCAAGCGTCCAGGCCGCGGGCCTGCAGCAGGGCCAGCAGCTGGCCGTTGGTCAGCTTTTCGGCCAGCAGCTCCCGGAAATGGGCCGAGCGGCTTTGCCCCCGGGCCCGCAGGTCCGCCAGTTGGGCGGCCAGCCGGGCCTGGCGGCCGGCCAGCTCCTGGGCCAGGTCCTCATAGGCGGCCAGCTTGTCCAGGGCGGCCTGCCGGTCCGCCGCCGTCCAGGCGCCGTCCTGCAGATGGGTCAAACGGGCCATCCCGTCACCTCCAGTTCCTGTATGGCCCGGGCGGCGGCGGCCGCCGTCAGGGCCGTGGTATCCAGCACGGGCACGCCCAGTGCCCGGTACAGCGGCAGATAAGAGACGCCCCGGGCGGCGGCGGCCTCGTCCCGGCCGTCGGCCTGTGCGCGGCTGCGCAGGGCCTGCGGGCTGCACACCAGGCACACAGCCTTCACCTGCCAGCCGTGGGCGGCCGCCGCGGGCCCCAGGCCCCGGGCCAGGGCCGCCCAGATCTCCCGCAGATGCATCACCCAGCAGAACACGGCGTTTTCATAGTCCGGGCAGCGCAGGAAGTTGCCCAGAACGTGCTGGATATTGTCCAGCACCATCTCCCGTGCCGCCGGCGTGGGGCGGAAGGGGTGCATCTGCCAGCACCAGTCCCCGTCCAGCAGGGCGCAGGCGGGCAGGCGCCCTGCCAGGGCCCGGGCTGCGGTGCTTTTGCCCACGCCCATGGCCCCGCCGATCAGGTACAGCGTGCGTGCGGGGCCCCGCGCGCCTGCGCCGCCGGGCCCGGGCTGTACCGGCGCCAGCACCATGGGCACGTGCGGGATGCCGTCCTCGGTGAAGGGCGCGCCGCACACCGCAAAGCCGAACTTTTCATAAAAGCCCCGGGCCTGGCACTGGGCGTTCAGGCGCACGGTGCGCACGCCGCCGGCGGCCAGGCGCGCCAGCACGCCCTCCATCAGCGCCCTGCCCAGGCCCAGGCCGCGCTGCACCGTCAGCACCCGGCCCAGCTGCACGCAGCCCGGTTCGCCGGGCTGCGGCAGGGCCCGCAGATAGGCCAGCACCCGGCCGTTCCGGCGGAAGAAAAAGTGGGTGGCCGCCCGGTCCGCGCCGTCCAGCTCCGGATAGGGGCAGCGCTGTTCCACCACGAATACGTCCACCCGCGCCTGCAGGATCTCGTACAGCTCTTGGGCGCTCAGCGCATCAAAGGGCTTGGCTGCCAGCTCCACGGCTGCGCCTCAGGCCTGTCCGCCGTCCGCCGCCCCGTCCAGCAGGCTGGTGCAGTGGGGGCAGCGGGTGGCGGCCAGGGGGATCTCGCTGCAGCAGTAGGGGCAGGTTTTCACCGTAGGGGCGGCCGCCTCGGCGTCGGCGTCCTTTTTCCGGCCCAGGGCCATCAGGTGGTTGATGCCCTTCAGCAGGCAGAACAGCACCAGCGCGGTGATGAAAAAGTTCACCACGGCGCTGATAAAGGCGGAGGCGAAGCCCGCCGCCTGCTGCAGGGTGTACTGCTGCGCGCCGGTGACAAGGTTCAGCAGCGGCTGGATAAAATTGTCGGTGAGTGAAGTGACGATGCCGGAGAACGCGCCGCCGATCAGCACGCCTACGGCCATGTCCATCACGTTGCCGCGCAAAGCGAATGTCTTGAATTCCTGAACAAATTTTTTCACGATCCTTCTCCTTCCGGTTCCTGGGCACGGCGGCGCCCGGCGGGCGCCGGGGCCGTTTTGGGTGCCCGGCGCCATTATAACACAAATGGCCTGCCGCGTAAACGCGCCGGCGCCGGCGGGCCTGTTTTCCACAAAAAGCGCCCGGTTCTGCGCCTGCGGTTTGTAGGTTGTGCCAAAAAAACGGCGGGCAGGCCGAAAAGAATTGCTTTTGCAGGCAAAACGCGGTAGTATAATAGTGGAATTCCCGTTTTCAGTGCGCGCTGCAAAGGAGGGTGTCTGCCGTGTACGTTCCCATCGCTCTGCCCGGCCGGGGGCGTCGTGCAGCCATTTGCAGGGGCAAGTGCAAAACAACAGGGAAATAAAGGCCCGCGTGTAACCATACGCCGGGCCTTTTTGATTTTTTTGGCGCAGCGCCCGCGCCGAGGCCGCCATAAACGCTTCACCAGGAAAGGAACGATGGCAATGGATACAAAAAAGGTTGCGGTCATCATGGGCTCCGATTCTGACTGGCCCGTGGTAAAAGCCGCCTGCGCCCAGCTGAAGGCCTGGGACATCCCCTTCGAAGCCCATGTGATGAGCGCCCACCGCACCCCCGCCGCCGCGGCGGAATTTGCAAAAACCGCCCGGGACAGGGGTTTCGGCGTGATAATTGCCGCGGCGGGCATGGCCGCCCACCTGGCGGGCGCCCTGGCCGCCAACACCACGCTGCCGGTCATTGGCATCCCCTGTGCCGGCGGCGCAGCCGGCGGGCTGGACGCCCTGCTGGCCACGGTGCAGATGCCCGGCGGCATCCCCGTGGCCACCGTGGCGCTGAACGGTGCGAAAAACGCCGCGGTGCTGGCCGCCCAGATTTTGGCGGTGACGGACGGGCGCCTGGCCGCGCTGCTGGATGCCGGGCGGCAGGACATGGCCCGGCAGATCGGGCAAAAAGATGCCGCCCTGCAGGCCCAGTGCGCCGCGCTGTAAGGCCATTGCCGTGGGAGGAGCGTGTGTAAATGCAGACCATGAATGAGATCTTCGGTGAAAAGCTGCACGAGGAGTGCGGTGTGTTCGGCGTGTTCCGCCGGGACGGCGAGCTGGACGTGGTGGGCACGGCCTATTACGGGCTGTATGCCCTGCAGCACCGCGGCCAGGAGAGCTGCGGTATGGCGGTGAACGCCGACGGCGTGTTTTACAAGCGCCGGGAGCTGGGCCTGGTGAACGAGGTGTTCACCAAAGAAGTGCTGGAGGGCATGCCCCGGGGCAATATGTGCATCGGCCACTGCCGCTACGCCACCACCGGCACGCCGGTGCGGGCCAATGCCCAGCCCTTTGTCATCCGCCATACCAAGGGCCCCATGGCCCTGGCCCATAACGGGAACCTGACCAACGCCGCCGAGCTGCGCGAGCAGTTCGAGTTGTCCGGCGGCATTTTCCACTCCACCTCGGACACCGAGGTGATCGCCTACGCCATCACCCGCGAGCGCCTGCGCACCGACAGCATCGAGCAGGCCGTGGTGAACGCCATGCCCCAGCTGGCCGGCGCCTACAGCCTGGTGGTGATGAGCCCGCGCAAGCTCATCGCCGCCCGGGACCCCCATGGCTTCCGGCCGCTGTGCATCGGCAAAATCGGCAAAAACGACGTGATCGCCAGCGAGAGCTGCGCCATCACTGCCGCCGGGGGCGAGTTCGTGCGGGATGTGGAGCCGGGCGAGGTGGTGGTGTTCGACGAAAACGGCCTGCGCAGCCTGCGCCCGTACACCGGCGGGCCCACCAGCCTGTGCGTGTTTGAATACGTGTACATTGCCCGCCCCGATTCGGTGGTGGACGGCGCTTCGGTGCACAAGGCACGCCGGCGCGCCGGCGCCCTGCTGGCGCTGGAGCATCCGGTGCAGGCGGATGTGGTGATCGGCGTGCCCGACTCCGGCCTGGACGCCGCCCTGGGCTATGCCCAGCAGAGCGGCATCCCCTACGGCATCGGCTTTTTGAAAAACAAGTACATCGGCCGCACCTTCATCCAGCCCAGCCAGAAGCTGCGGGAAAATACCGTGCGCATCAAGCTGAACCCCATTGCCGACACCGTGGCCGGCAAACGGGTGGTGCTCATCGACGATTCCATCGTGCGGGGCACCACCTCCCGGCAGATCGTGCAGCTGCTGCGGGAGGCCGGGGCCACCCAGGTGCATTTCCTGTCCAGTGCGCCGCGGTTCCTGTATCCGTGTTATTTCGGCGTCGACGTGGACAGCCGGGAAAACCTCATTGCCGCCAACCACACCGTGGAGGAGATGCGCGCCATCCTCAATGTGGACAGCCTGGGCTTTTTGAGCGTGGACGGCGTGCAGAAGATCGCCCAGGGGTGCAGGCTGGGCCTGTGCACCGGCTGCTTTGGGGGCGATTATCCCGTGCCGCCCCCCGCAAAACCCCAGAAATCCAAATTCGAAAAACCGCTTTCCGCCAAGGCCGGCGACTGACGCCGCCATCTACAGAAAGGACTGCATCTATGAGCGACAGTTTTTCCAAAAGTTACGCCGATGCGGGCGTGGATATCACCGCCGGTTACCGGGCCGTGGAGCTGATGAAGCGCCATGTGGCCCGCACGCTGACCCCCGGCGCCATCGGCGGGCTGGGGGGCTTCGGCGGCCTGTTTGAGCTGGATGTGGCCGGCATGGCCCGCCCGGTGCTGGTGAGCGGCACCGACGGCGTGGGCACCAAGCTGAAGCTGGCCTTCCTGATGGACAAGCACGACACCGTGGGCATCGACTGCGTGGCCATGTGCGTCAACGATATCATCACCTGCGGGGCCAGGCCCCTTGTGTTCCTGGACTACATTGCCTGCGGGCGCAACTGCCCCGAGCGCATCGAGCAGATCGTGGCAGGCGTGGCCGAAGGCTGCGTGCAGGCCGGCGCGGCCCTGGTGGGCGGCGAGACGGCCGAGCACCCGGGCATGATGCCCCCCGATGAATACGACCTGGCGGGCTTTACCGTGGGCGCGGTGGACAAAGAAAAAATCCTGGATACCGGCAAAATGCGCCCCGGCGATGTGATCCTGGCCCTGCCCTCCACAGGCGTGCACTCCAACGGCTTTTCCCTGATCCGCAAGGTGTTCGCCCTGGACGGCCCCGGGGGCGCCAAGGCCCTGGAGGCCTATTCCGGCGAGCTGGGCTGCACCCTGGGCGAAGCGCTGCTGGCGCCCACGAAAATCTATGTAAAGCCCGTGCTGGCCCTGATGGAGGCCGTGGAAGTGCATGGGGTGAGCCACATTACCGGCGGCGGCTTCTACGAGAACATCCCCCGGGCCCTGGGCCCGGGCTGCACGGCGCGCATTGCCAAAGGGGATGTGCGCACGCCGCCGCTGTTCGACCTGATTGCCCGGGCGGGGGATATCCCCCAGCGGGATATGTTCAACACCTTCAACATGGGTGTGGGCATGGCGGTAATTGTGCCGGCAGACCAGGCCGACCAAGCCGTGGCCGTGCTGGCGGAAAACGGCCAGGCGGCCTATGTGCTGGGCGAAGTGGTGAAGGGTGAAAACGGGGTGGCGCTGGTATGAAGGTGGCCGTGCTGGTGAGCGGCGGGGGCACGAACCTGCAGGCCCTGCTGGACGCCAAGGCGGCGGGCGGGCTGCCCGCGGCCGAATTCTGCGGGGTGATCTCCTCCCGCCCGGGGGCCTACGCCCTGCAGCGGGCCCAAAAGGCCGGTGTGCCCACGGCGGTGGTGTGCCGGAAAGACTATGACGGCGCCGACGCCTTCGACGAGGCCCTGGCGGCCCGGCTGGCGGCCTTCGGGGCCCAGTGCGTGGTGCTGGCAGGGTATCTGTCCATGATCGGGCCCCGGGTGCTGGCGGCCTATCCAAACCGGATTTTGAACGTCCACCCCAGCCTGATCCCCGCCTTCTGCGGGGCGGGGTACTACGGCCTGCGGGTGCACCAGGCGGCCCTGGCCCGGGGCGTGAAGGTGACGGGGGCCACGGTGCACCTGGTGAACGGCGAATACGACGCCGGGCCCATCCTGCTGCAGAAGGCCGTGGAAGTGGCCCCCGGCGATACCCCCCAGACCCTGCAGCGGCGGGTGATGGAGCAGGCCGAATGGGTGATTTTGCCCCAGGCGCTGGATCTGCTGACGCGCGGCTGTTTGGGGTGAACCTTTGGGTCTGCGCGCTTTGGGTTTGCTTTTTTTGCCGGGAGTGTGTTCTGCGTCTGGGTGTTCTTTTCGTGCCGAAAAGAACCAAAAGGCGCAGGGGGACTTCCGCTTAAGGTCCCCCTGCCCCGGTTGCAGCGTGTCGCCTCCTTCGCACCCTGAAAGGGTGCTCGTGCGGCTTTGCGCTGCTGC